>NZ_CP009323.1:3600000-4200000 GCF_000959725.1 Burkholderia gladioli | reverse complement strand
CGGCGCGAGCAGGTAGAGCACGAAGAACAGGCCGAAGCCGGACATCCAGGTGGTATAGGAAGGCCACTTCGACCAGTGCAGGTCCTCCGGCATCTCGGGCGGTGCGACCGTGTACTTCTGCATGTTGTAGAAGCCGCCGCCGTGCACGTGCCAGAGCTCGCCGAACACGCCGCGCTGGCGCTGGTTCGGATCCTTGGGCGGCTTGAGGCTGTTGTCGAGGGCGACGAAGTAGAACGATTCGCCGATCCAGGCGATCGCGCAGATGACGTGCAACCAGCGAATCGCGAGATTCAGCCAGTCGGTGATGAAACCTTCCATGAAACTCCTCCAGACAGACTCGAGTCCTTGTTATCGAATGTGGGGCGGGCAGGGCCGATGCGTTGTCAGCTGCCGCGATATGTGCTGTAGGACCAGGGCGAGACCAGCAGCGGCACGTGGTAGTGCGCGTCGGGGTCGGCCACGCCGAAGCGCAGCACCACGCGGTCGACGAAGCGCGGCGCCGGCAGCTCGACGCCCAGCGCGGCGAAATAATCGCCGGTATGAAACACCAGTTCGTATTCGCCGGCGAGCAGTGCCTCGCCTTCGAGCAGCGGGCGATCGCAGCGCCCGTCGCTATTGGTGGTGGCGGTGAGCAGCGCGCGGCGCGTGTCGCCGTCGATCGCATGCAGTTCGATGCGGATATCGGCACCGGGGCGGCCGTGCGCGGTGTCGAGTACGTGGGTAGTCAGCTTTCCCATTCGCTTGGTCCTTGTGTGAATGCGAAGAGTAAACGCGGCCTCGATCCAGGGATGGCGGCGGATCGAGGCTCCACGTCGGTGGCTACATACCCGTCGGCGGATCGAAGCGAGCGCCGAGTCGCCATTTTAAGAATGCCGGGGACGCGAATCGGCCGCGATAGCGAAGATAAGCCGTCGCGCATGAGCGGCGGGGCCATGCCGGGCGGTCGATTCGCTGGCCGGCGCATCGGATCCAACTTATCCCATCATATTGTCGGCGTGAAGCGCGGTATTCGACGACAAGCCTTGCATTCGGGACGCGCCTGCGCGATGCTCGACCGGCTCGCACGCGGCCCGGCCGCGCGGCGAGCCCCGAAGACGGCGAGCAAGCCGGGTAACCGGGCCACGGGCGTTCGACAGGACGCGGCGGCACGGTTTTCGGCGCCGCCGCTCCCGGTCGGATGCCGCCAGGCCGCCCAGGCGGCGCCACCGAACGGAGAACCACCATGCAGGACCCGATCGCGCGCCATGCCGCGCAAGCTTCCTCCTCCTTGCATTCCAACGCCGGCCGCCCCGGCCGCACGTTGCTGGTACGCCATGCCGAGGTGCTGGTGACGATGGACGGCGAACGGCGCGAAATCCGCGATGGCGGCCTCTACGTCGAGGACAACCGGATCGTCGCGGTCGGCCCGACCGACACGCTGCCCGAGACGGCCGACGAGGTGCTCGACCTGCGCGGCCACCTGGTGATCCCGGGCCTGGTCAATACCCATCACCACATGTACCAGAGCCTGACGCGCGCCGTGCCGGCCGCGCAGGACGCCGAGCTGTTCGGCTGGCTGACGAACCTGTACCGGATCTGGGAGAACCTGACCCCGGAGATGATCGAGGTCTCGACGCTGACGGCGATGGCCGAGCTGCTGCTCTCGGGCTGCACCACCTCGAGCGACCATCTCTATCTCTATCCGAACGGCGCCCGGCTCGACGACAGCATCGGCGCCGCGCAGCGGATCGGCCTGCGCTTTCATGCCAGCCGCGGCAGCATGAGCGTCGGCCAGCGCGACGGCGGCCTGCCGCCCGATTCGGTGGTCGAGCGCGAGGACGCGATCCTCGCCGACACGCAGCGCCTGATCGAGACCTGGCACGACGAGGCACGCTACGCGATGTTGCGCATCGTGGTGGCGCCGTGCTCGCCGTTCTCGGTGAGCCGCGACCTGATGCGCGAATCGGCGAAGCTCGCACGCGCGCATCGCGTCTCGCTGCACACGCATCTGGCCGAGAACGTCAACGACCTCGCCTACAGCCGCGAGAAATTCGGCATGACGCCGGCCGAATATGCCGAGGATCTCGGCTGGGTCGGCCCCGATGTCTGGCACGCGCACTGCGTGCAGCTCGACGAGGCCGGCATCGCGTTGTTCGCGCGCACCGGCACGGGCGTCGCGCATTGCCCATGCTCGAACATGCGGCTCGCCTCGGGCATCGCGCCGGTGCGCCGGATGCGGCTGGCCGGCGTGCCGGTCGGGCTCGGCGTGGATGGTTCGGCCTCGAACGACGGCGCGCAGATGGTGGCCGAGGTGCGCCAGGCGTTGCTGTTGCAGCGGGTTGGATTCGGGCCGGATGCGATGACGGCGCGCGAGGCGCTGGAGATCGCCACGCTCGGCGGCGCGCGCGTGCTCGGCCGCGACGACATCGGCGCGCTGGCGCCGGGCATGGCCGCCGATTTCGTCGCCTTCGACCTGCGCCAGCCGCTGTTCGCCGGCGCGCTGCACGACCCGGTCGCCGCGTTGGTGTTCTGCGCGCCGTCGCAGGTGGCCTGGAGCGTCGTGAACGGGCGGGTGCTGGTGCGCGAGGGACAGCTCGCGACGGTCGATCTCGGGCCGCTGGTGGAGCATCACAACCGGCTCGCGCGGCAGTTGCTGGAGGCGGCGCGCTGAAGCGGATTCGGACAATGCTCGCGGCGCGCACCGCGCCTCGCGTGGCCGGACACGCGCCGAGGCGCTGCCGGCCGCGCAGGCGCTTCAGGCGTCGATCAACGTGCGGGTGGCCTCGGCCACCAGGCTGCGCAGCCAGCGCACCTCGTCCGAGTAATGGCAGCGTTCGTGCCAGAGCTGGTAGTACTGCATCGGCGGGAAATCGAGCGGGGCGGGCACCACCGACAGCGGCAGGAATTTCGCGTAATGATCGGCGAACAGCCGCGTGGTGGTGAAGATCAGGTCCGACTTCACCAGCACATAGGGCGCCAGGTTGAAGTAGGGCAGCGTGACGACCACGTGCCGCTTGAGCCGCTCGCGCGCCAGGTGCACGTCGATCGCGCCGCGCTGGCCGACCGAGTAGGGCGTGGGCGCCAGGTGCGGCGCGTTCAGGTACTGGTCGAGCGTGAGCCCGCCGCGCTTGGCGAACGGATGCGTGTTGCTCATCAGGCAGACGATCTTGTCGACGAACAGGTTCGACAGGTGGAGCTGCTCGGGCGGCTCGGGCCAGTTGCCGATCACGATGTCGAGCTTGCCGTCCTCCAGCGCCAGCTCGTAGTCGAAGGCGGGGCCGAGCGAATGGAATTCGAGCGTCGCGTTCGGCGCCGCGTGGCGGAAGCGCTCCACCACGGTCGGCACGAACAGCACGTTCAGGTAGTCGGGGCAGCCGATCCGGTAGCAGCGGATCGAGGTGGCCGGATCGAAGTTGTGCTGCTGGAACTTGATGCGCTCGATCTCGCGCAGCGCGTTCTGCACCGGCTCGAGCAGGCGCAGCCCGTATTCGGTCGGGACCATGCCCGACTTGCCGCGCACCAGCAGCGGATCGCCGGTGATGTCGCGCAGCCGTCGCAGCGCGGCGCTGATCGCCGGCTGCGACTGGTTCAGCTTGACCGCCGCGCGTGTCACGCTGCGCTCCATCAGCAGCGTGTGCAGGACGCGCAGCAGGTAGGTGTCGATCGCCTCGCGTTGTTGGCTCATGTTTTCTCCGGGTTATATATCTTCAGGCTGATCGATGGATCATGGGGATATATGATTTTTAATATGGACAGAAATGAGCGTCAAGCGGGCGTAAACCGCAGTAGAGCGGGGTTTCGAGATATTCGAAGAGGAATAGCGCCGTGACGGGATCGTCGACGGCGGTGCGATCCGGAGGCGCGGCACCTCGCTGTCGAGGTGTCGCGCGCAAGACCGCAGTGGCGAAGCAGCGGGGTTCAGTCGTCGAGGCGGACGCCAACCTTCAGCGTGACCTGCCAATGCATGACCTGGTCGCCCTCGATATGGCCACGCGTTTCGATCACCTCGAACCAGTTCAGGCCATGCAGTGTCCTGGCGGCCTTGGCGATGGCGTTGCGGATGGCATCGTCGCTCGATTTCTGCGACGAACCGGTGAGTTCGATCAGCTTGTAGACATGGTCGCTCATGATTCCTCCGGAGTCAGTGGACGCATGCGCGAGAGCCGGCAGCGCTGCCGAGCGCCCGCGCATCTAGGAGTGATCGGTATGATGGGCGCCGAGTTCAATTCGATTGCGGGGAACGACGTGGAAGCAGGATTTTGCGGGCCGGGACTGATGGGCGCGCCGATGATTCGGCACTGGCTGCGCGCGGGGCACCAGGTGCAGGTCTGGAATCGCACGCGCGCCAGGGCCGAGGTGCTGGCGGCCGAGGGCGCCAGCGTGGCGGATACGCCGCGCGAGATGGCCGGGCGGGTCGAGACGGTGATGCTGTGCGTGCTCGACGCGGCCGCGGTCGGCGAAGTGGTGTTCGGCGCGTATGGGCTGCTGTCCGGCGAACCGGAGCGGCGGCGCCTGCGCCGGATCGTCGATCATTCCTCGATTCCGCCGGCCGCCACGCGCGACTACGCGGCGCGCGCCGCGCAAGCGGGGGTGGCCTGGATCGACGCGCCGGTCTCGGGTGGCGTGCCGGGCGCGCAGGCCGGTACGCTCGCGGTGATGGCGGGCGGCCCGGCCGACGAGGTCGAGGCGGTTCGTCCGCTGATCGCCGCCTATGCCTCGCGACTTACGCACCTGGGCGAGGCCGGCGCGGGACAGACGGCCAAGCTCTGCAACCAGGCGATCGTCACCGCCACGGTGGCCGCGATCGCCGAGGCGGTCGGGCTCGCCCAGGCCAGCGGCATCGATGCCGCGCGGCTGTCCGAGGCGCTGGCGGGCGGCTGGGCCGATTCGGTGCTGCTGCAGACCTTCGTGCCGCGCATGACCTCGGCCGGGCACGCGCCGCTCGGCGCGCTCTCCACCTTCAGGAAGGATGCCGAAACAATCGCCGATGCCGCGCGCGAGGCGGGCGCCGCGATGCCGGTGGCGGGCGCCGTCCAGCAATTGCTGCGCCTGGGTTCGGCGATGGGCCTGGCCGATGCCGACTTCTCGGCCTTCATCGATATCGTGCGCCCGGGCGGGCGCGCCTGAGGGACATTGCGCAAGGGGATGGCGGCGCGTCGCCGTCGTCGTGCTCGCCGCGCGGCGGGAGCGCCGGCAGGCGACCTGGATCGTCAGCCGATACGAAGCGGGCCGCGGTCCTGATCGACTCGCGGCCCGTTCAGGTCCGGCGGCTCAGAGCGAGCGGGGCGTGGTGTCGCCGGCGTTCTGCCGGCTCGCGCTGCGCTCGCCCGCCGGGCCGCCGGCGAATTCCGGCAGGATGCGGGCCCGCGCTCGGCTGGCGAACACCAGGAAACCGAAGCCGTTCGCCTCGTACCAGTAGCCGCCGTTCTCCAGCCCGTCGAGCGGCTGCTCGAGCGCGTGGCTGATCGACTCGACGCAGCGCTTGCGCAGGTCGGCGATGGCGGGATAGGGCGGATGCGCACCGCGCACGGTGCAGAGCAGGACGTCCAGACCCGGCAGCACGTGCGCGTACAGCACCGGCTCGTCCTGAGCCCTGGCGCGCGCGATCTTGGTATCGAGCTGGGCGAACGGTTTCGCATGGCGCAGGACGGCGAGAAACGACTCGTGACCGTCGTCCTGCCCGCGTCGGCGTTTTTTCGGAAAGGACATAAACACTCGCGTCAAAAACGATTGCAAGATTTGTGGCTTTGTCATGCGACCCACCCCCAAACCGGCTCGAGCGCCCGCATGCCGATCTTTTATAGCATACGAAAATGCCGGCTTCACGAAGTTCGACGCGACGGCTTCGAGCGAGCCGCGATACGCCGGACAGCTGAATGCCCACGATCGTCATGTCGGCGCTGTTTGCGCCTGTGTAATGTCATTGCTAGCTTCATGATAGTCCCGCGAACGCGGCGCGTGCAGGCCTGATTCATAAAAAAGCCTTGTTTCGGTGGCCGAATCGATGAGTGTTTTCCCGCGTATCGCCGCACGATTTTCGCGTGCGCCGCACAAAAGAGGACGCAAAAAAGCCCGCGCTCGGCGGGCTCGATCGGGCTGGAAGCGCGGTGGGTGATCAGCGGCGTTTCAGTTCGTCGCGAATCTCGCGCAGCAGCATCACGTCCTCGGGCGTCGGCGCCGGCGCGGCCGGTTCGGCCACTGCCGGGCGGCGCAGCTTGTTGATGAAACGCACCATCAAGAAGATGATGAAGGCCAGGATGATGAAGTTGATCAGCACGGTGATGAACGAGCCGTAGCCGAACAGGGCGACGCCCGCCGCCTGCAGATCCTTGTAGGAATCGGGATTGCCCTTGAAGCTGGCGGGGATGGGTCCGAGCTGAATGAACTTGTTCGAGAAGTCGAGGCCGCCCGTGACCACGCCGATCACCGGCATGATCAGGTCCTTGACGATCGAATCGACGATCTTCGAAAACGCGGCGCCGATGATCACACCGACGGCCAGATCCATCACGTTGCCCTTGACGGCGAACTCCTTGAATTCCTTGATCATGCTCATAAGCGGGTTGCTCCAGGGAAGGGGATAGAAGCGGGAATGTGCGGCGGCAAGGCCCGCACGGCGATGGCGGACATCATAACGAACCCGATCGGACACCGATAGTTCGTCTGAAAAATGTTAACAAAGTCCCGGCCTGCCGGCAGACCATGAAAAACGGGCCGTCGCCGGCCCGTTCGATGTTGCTGCTGCGCGCTCGCAGCCCGCGTTGCCCGGCATGATCCCGGGCAGGCGCCCTCAGCTGTTGTTCCAGTCGTCGTCGTTGCTGCCCAGGTCGACGCTGCCGCTGTCGCCGCTGTCGGTGCTCCAGCTGTCGCCCTGGCCGACATCGAAGCCAGCATCGTTCCCGCCGCCGTTGTTGCCGAGGTCGAAACCGCCGCCGCCCGAGCGCTGGCGCTGGTCGTCGACGATCACGTCGCGCTCGACCACGCGCTCGCGGCCGCCCGAGAGCGCCTCGCCGAGCAGCACGCCGGTCAGCAGGCCGCCCATCCCGCCGCCGAAGCCGCCGCCCTGCTGCACGATCACGGGCGGCTGCTGCGGTTGCGGCGGATACGGCGACTGCGGCGGATAGGGCTGGTACGACGGCGGATACGGCTGCTGTGGCTGGCTCAGGCGATCGGCCTCCTGAGCAAACACCGAACCCGAAGCGGCCGCCGGCGCGGCCGGTGCCGCGTTCGGATCGGGGCGGCCCTCGACGCGCGCCTTCAGGCTCGCGAAGCGGCGCTCGAGCTCCTCGACCTGGTACGGCGCCACCGGGCTCTTGCCTTTCGAGAGCGTCTCGACCAGGCCGAGCGCATCGCTCTCGACCGCCTCGATCTCGCCGGTCAACGCCGACGCGCCCGGTGCCGTGGAGATGCGCGCATCGAGCTTGAGCGGGCGCACCTCGTTGAGCAGGTCGGTGGCGCGCTTCAACTGCGCGCGCCGTTCGTTGTCGGCTTCCTGGTTGCCGGCCGCGCGCGAACGGTTCAGCGTGCGGCGCAGCACCAGCACGACCACCACGATCACGGCGATCAGGCCGAGCCAGGCGATCATGCCGGGGCCGTGATGCGCGGGCTTGGCGGCCGGCGCGAGCGAGGAAGTCTGCATCGCGCTCGGCGGTGTGGCGCTCGGCATCAGCGCGCCGCCGGCGGTGGCCGAGCGACGTTCGCCCGAGGCGCGGTTCGCGTCGGCGCGCAGCCTGGACTCGGTCTGCGCGAAGGCGCTCGGGGTGGTGAAGTGCAGCGTCGGATCGAGCGAGCGGGCGCGCTCGATCGCGGCCAGCGCGTCGGCCGGGCGGCCTTCGCGGTCGAGCACCTGGCCATACAGATAGTGGGCGCGCGCGTTGTCGGGATGAGCGGCGATGACCTGGCTGAGCTGGCTGTCGGCGCGTTGCCAGTTCTGCTGGTTGATCGACTGGATGACTTGCTGGAGCGAGGGCACGGCCGCGAACACGCTCGCCGAGGCGACGAGCAGGGCGATGCCGGCGGCAGCGACGAATTTCTTCATGATGGACCAGGCGGCGAGCCTGCCTCCTTGAGGGGAGAGGCCGCGCGGGCGGGAAGGTCCCGGCGCCGCGCGGCGGCCGGTGCGCGTGTTACTGCGCCGGCGTGTTCAGTTGCTTCTTCAGCGCTTCGAGACGATCGTCGACCGAGGGGCCGCGGTTCAGCGCGGCGAGCTTGTCGTCGAGCGCCTTGCCGCTGTTGTTGTCGGCCGAGTTCAGGCGCGCGTCCGAGCGTGCGTTCGACAGCGCGACCTTGTCCTCCAGCTTCTGGAAGTCGGCCGACAGGTCCTTGCCGCCGATCCCGCCCAGCGCGGTGGCCGCAACGTCCTTGGCCTGCGCGATTTCCTGCTTGGCCTGCAGGATGTTCGAGCGCGTGTTGAGGTCGTTGCGGCGCTGGCGCATGTCGGCGATCTGCGCCTTGAGCTTGTCGACCGACGGCTCGAGCGCCTCGAGTTCGTGCGCGAGCGCATCGCGCTCGACCTCGGCGTTGGTCTGCGCCGTCAGCGCCTCGCGGGCCAGCGATTCGTCGCCCGATTGCAGCGCGCGCTTGGCGCCGTCCTCGTACTTCCTGACCTTGTCGGCGGCCGCGTCGCGCTTGCTGCGCTGGGTGGCCACCTGGGCTTCGATCTCGATCAGCGAGTTCTCGGCCCGGGCGATGCTGTCGTCGAGCTCCCGCACGATCTGGCGTGCGTCGCGCGACGGATCCTGCACCGAGTCGGCCGCGTCATTCAGCAGGCCCTTGAGCGTGCGCGAAACAGAGTCGAAAAGCGACATGAAACCCTCCATGGATGAAAAACGAAGTGGTCGGCGACCACCTCAGCCGCGCGGCGCGTTCGCGCCCGACATGCCGGCGGATATTACACCACCGGATCGCTTAAACGCCGCTTAAACACGGCGTTTTGCGGGGGAGCGCAGCTCGCTTCGCGCGACGGGAAAATACGGTCGAGGCGGCGAATTTCCAAGGGGCGAACACAGATGGATACAATGCTTTCGCGACTGAAAGCCTCGTCGTGCAGACAAGCGTGCCCGAAGCGCCGAAGCGGGCCATCGAGATGGGCACTGAATCGCGTCGCGCGCCCCAGGACGGGGCAAATAGAGGAAATTCTTACAAAAAAACGCCGGGACGCCGGGGCGATTTCATTAAAATGCGCTGTCACGTCGCGGGAACGGATCCCTGCGTGCCGGGGTCTGTCGACGTGCTACGCTCCATCCTCATCGCGTAAAGCCTGACGTATCGATCCACACGCGCGTCACTGCAGTCCAACCGCGCACGCCCACGGTGCCGCAGCCGCGCCCGCCATTCCGACATGCCGATCATCAAACGCCCGTCCGACTCCGAACCCAATTACAAGTTACGCCGCTCGCCTTCCGGTGCGTTCTACGCGGATGAGTCCGATCGCCATGGCGGCGGCGACCGGCGCGACCGCGACCGCGACGATCGTGAACCCCGCCGTCGCTCGATCGGCACGCGCATCGCGCTGTGGTTCGCCGGGCTGTTCGCGGTGGCCGGCGTGATCGGCGCGCTGATCGTCGGTTATGCGCTGGTGGTGATGGCCCCGCAGCTGCCCTCGCTCGACGCGCTGACCAACTACCAGCCGAAGGTGCCGCTGCGCGTCTACACGGCCGACCACGTGCTGATCGGCGAGTTCGGCGAGGAGCGCCGCAGCCTGGTGCGCTTCCAGGACATTCCCGACGTGATGAAGAAGGCGGTGCTCGCGATCGAGGACTACCGCTTCTACGAGCACGGCGGCGTCGACTTCGTCGGCATCCTGCGCGCCGGCGTGGCCGACCTGATGCACGGCGGCGCGCGCCAGGGCGCCAGCACCATCACCATGCAGGTGGCGCGCAACTTCTTCCTGTCGAGCGAGAAGACCTACACGCGCAAGATCTACGAGATGCTGCTCGCGTACAAGATCGAGAAGACCCTGAGCAAGGACCAGATCCTCGAGCTGTACATGAACCAGATCTACCTGGGCCAGCGCGCCTATGGTTTCGCCGCGGCCGCGCGCGTGTATTTCGGCAAGGACCTCAAGGACATCACGCTGGCCGAGGCGGCCATGCTGGCCGGGCTGCCCAAGGCGCCCTCGGCCTACAACCCGGTGGTCAATCCCAAGCGTGCCAAGGTGCGCCAGGAGTACATCCTGCAGCGCATGCGCGATCTCGGCTACATCACGCCGCAGCAGTATGACCAGGCCGTGAAGGAGGAGATCCACACGCGCACGCCGGGCAACCAGTACGCGGTGCATGCCGAGTTCATCTCGGAGATGGTGCGCCAGATGATGTACGCGCAGTACAAGGACGAAACCTATACGCGCGGGCTGACGGTCACCACCACCATCAACTCGGCCGACCAGGAAGCGGCCTACCAGGCGGTGCGCCGCGGCATCCTCGACTACGAGCGCCGTCACGGCTATCGCGGCCCGGAAGGCTTCATCGCGCTGCCGGCGCCCGGCGATTCGCGCGACGAGGCGATCGACGACGCGCTGGCCGACCATCCCGACAACGGCGACCTGCAATCGGCGGTGGTCACCGCGGCCTCGCCCTCGGCGGTGCAGGTGCAGTTCGTCGGCGGCGAGAGCGCCACCGTGAACGGCGCGAACCTGCGTTTCGTGGCGGCCGCGCTGAGCCCGCGCGCGAGCGACGCGCTGCGCATCAAGCCCGGCTCGATCGTGCGCGTCACCAAGGACAGCAAGGATGCCTGGCAGGTCTCGCAACTGCCGCAGGTGGAAGGCGCGCTGATCGCGCTGACGCCGCAGGACGGCGCGATCCGCTCGCTGGTGGGCGGCTTCGATTTCAACAAGAGCAAGTTCAACCACGTCACGCAAGCCTGGCGCCAGCCCGGTTCGAGCTTCAAGCCCTTCATCTACTCGGCCTCGCTCGAGAAGGGCCTGGGGCCGGCGACCATCATCAATGACGCGCCGCTGTACTTCCCGCCGAGCACGCCGGGCGGCACCGCCTGGGAGCCGAAGGACGACGACCAGCCCGACGGCCCGATGACGATGCGCGATGCGCTGCGCCGCTCGAAGAACCTGGTCTCGATCCGGATCCTGGCCTCGATCGGCACCAAGTACGCGCAGGATTACGTGACGCAGCGCTTCGGCTTCGATCCGGCCAAGACGCCGCCCTACCTGCCGATGGCGCTCGGCGCCGGGCTCGTCACGCCGCTGCAGTTGGCGGGTGCCTACTCGGTGTTCGCCAACGGCGGTTTCCGCGTCGATCCCTACCTGATCGCGGAAGTGGACGACGCGCATGGCCAGCCGCTGCAGAAGGCGCAGCCGGCGATCGCCGGCAGCAACGCGCAACGCACGATCGACGCGCGCAACGCCTACGTGATGAACAGCATGCTGCACACGGTGGCCACCGCCGGCACCGGCGCCGGTTCGAACGTGCTGGGCCGCGGCGACCTGCAGGGCAAGACGGGTACCACCAACGACGCCAAGGACGGCTGGTTCGCCGGCTACCAGCAGTCGCTGGTAGCGGTGGCCTGGATGGGCTACGACCAGCCCAAGAGCCTGGGCAGCCGCGAATTCGGCGCCCAGCTTGCCTTGCCGATCTGGGTCAACTACATGCGCACCGCCCTGCGTGGCGTGCCCGAGCAGCAGATGGCGATGCCCGACGGCCTGACCACCATCGACGGCGAACTGTACTTCGCCGATCACACACCGGGCAACGGCTTCGTCTCGAACGTCGACATCAACGAGGCCGGCAACCCGATCAATGCCAACGACGCGCTCGGCGCGGCGGGCGCGGCGGGTCTCACGCCGCCGCCGGTCACGCAGCAGGAACGGCAGCAGATCATGGACATGTTCGAGGGCAACAAGCCCTGACGAAAGCAGGTGCCCGCCGCGGCAGGCGGGCATCGCGAGAATTGGCGAAAGCCCGGCAGATCCTGCCGGGCTTTTTTTCGTCCCGGCGGTTTGCGCGGAAGCAACGGGATGCAGCCGCGCGGCGCGGGACGCGATCAGAACGACGCGCAGATATCCGTGACGAGCAGCCCGACCGATTGCTGCTGGAAGCGTTGCTTGTAGGCGTCGCGCACGTCGTCGAGCGCCTGGCGCGTGGTGGGGGTGGGCGGCGCGACCAGGCGGATCACGAAGGAGGCTTCGCGCACGATCGCGCCGGTTTCGCGATCGCGCCACTGTCCCTGCGTATCCCATTGCGTGAGGCCGTCGGGGAAGCGCGGCGTGACGATCTCGGCGACGAAGGCGCTGCGCTCGGCATCGGTGAGCGGGCCGCGGCCCGCGATATCGCGGCCGAACATCAGTTCGGCCTGCCAGGCGGGATGGGTGCCGGCCGCATCGCAGGCGGGCGGGTTGTCGGGCGAGGCGCCTGCCTGCGAGGTGGCCGGCAGCGGCGCGCAGGCGGCGAGCCAGCCAGCGCTCGACAACACGGCGGCGAGGCGCAGCGCGCGGCGTGCCGCGGGCGGGGAAGACGAGGCCGAGTTTGACCTCGGGCTCGACGCGGAAATCGGATCACGGCGGGACGGCTTGACGCGCATCGCGAGACTCCTTTCTTTGGCGAAGGCTGGACGGCGATACCGGTTCGCATGGCGCGGCGCACCGGCTCGTGCTGCGAGTCTGCTCTCGCGCGGGCAGACGGTCGACGGCCTCGACCGATGCTGCGCGATTTATCCACAGTTTGTGTTGAGATCCTTGTTGATAAGCCCGGGGAAGGCGCCCCAAGCCCTTGAGCGCACAAGGAATTTCCGGCGAGGATGCGGCACGGGCAGGGGCCGCGTCAAGCGCGGCGCGAAACCGGCCGCGGCGGCGCCCTGCGCATTTCGTGACCGATTCGAGGCAGCGCGGCGAAAGCCTGACCGATCAAGCACTTGGCTCGCTTGTCAGGCGCTTGTCCACAGGTTCTTCAACACAAGCTGGGGATATCGTCGCGCCCCTGGCGCTCAGTGGCCGCGCCGTGCGTCCTCGAGATGCGCGGCGAAGCGCGGTGCCTCGATGTTCGAGCCGGCCAGCAGCACGCCCACGCGCCGGCCCTGCAGGATTTCGCGCAGCGGCCCGAGCAGGGCCGCGATCGGCGCGGCGCAGGCAGGCTCGACGGCGGTCTTGAGATGCGTGAACAGGTACAGCATGGCCGCGCGCAAGGCCTCGTCATCGACCGTGACGAGCCGCTCCAGATGGCGCCGGCACAGCTCGTAGCTGTATTCCTCGGTGTGCGTGGCGGCGGCCAGCGCGTCCGCGATGGTGCGCGGCGCGCGCGCCTCGACCGGCCGGTTGGCCGCGAAGCTGCGGCTCATCACGTCGGCGCCGGTGGGCTCGACGCCATATACGCGCACCCGCGGATTGGCCAGCCGCAGCGCGGTGGCGAGGCCGGCCGCCAGGCCGCCGCCGCCGACCGGCACGATCACCGCGTCGAGGTCGGGTGCCTGGGTGGCCCATTCGTAGCCGAGCGTGGCGGTGCCGAGGATGGTGCGGTAGCCGTTGAAGGGGTGGATGAACTGCCGGCCTTCCTCGGCCTCGATGCGCCGCACCAGCTCGAAGGCGTCGGCACGGCCGGCCGCGAGCACCACCTCGGCGCCGTACTGGCGGCACAGCGCGAGCGGCGCGGTGCCGGCGCTGTCGAGCATCACCACCTTGGCGCTCAGGCCGAGCCGCATCGCCGCGTAGGCGACGGCGGTCGCATGGTTGCCCGAGGACACGCAGGTCACGCCGATGCGTTTTTGCGGCTCGCTCAGCGCCAGCAGGTTGGCGAAGGCGCTGCGCAGCTTGAAGCTGCCGCTGGCCTGCAGCAGCTCGAACTTGAGGTTGACGTGGGTGCCTTCCAGCGCCGGCAGGTCGGCACGCTCGAACACCGGCGTGCGCGAGACCCAGGGCGTCAGCGCGAAGTGCTCGGCGGCGATGTCGTCGAGCGTGGGGATCGGTTCGCCGTTGATGGCGGCGTGGGCGGTGGGGGGAGCAAGAGTCGACATGGCGGCGGGCGGGGCACCCGCCGCGAACGGCGAGTGCCGTATCGGGCGGATCAGGCGAGGGTCATGCTGTAGATGAACTTGCGCAGGAAGCGTTCGCAGCCGTCGAGCTGAGCCAGCTCGACGTATTCGTTCGGCTTGTGCGCTTGCTCGATGTTGCCGGGCCCGCAGACCACGCTCGGGATGCCGGCATTGGCGAACAGGCCCGCCTCGGTGCCGTAGGCGACCTTGCGCTGCGACTGGTCGGCGCTCAGCGCGCGCACCAGTTGCGTGATCGCGGCCTGCTCGTCGGCGTCGAGCCCCGGCGCCGAGGCGATCTTCGAGATCTCGATGGCCGCGTCGGGATGCTCGCGGCGCATCTTCGGCAGCAGCGTATCGCGCGCATAGGCGTCGATCTTCGCGAAGATCGCGTCGGGATCGAGCGTCGGCAGGTTGCGGAATTCGAAGGAGAAACGGCATTCGGCCGGCACCGTGTTGATCGCGTTGCCGCCCTGGATCTGGCTGGTCTGCGCGGTGGTGAACGGCACGTCGTAGAGCTCGTCGAACGGGCCCTTGGCGCGGAATTCGTCGGCGATGTCGCGGATATGGCAGATCAGCCGCGCCGCGTATTCGATCGCGTTGAGCCCCTTGGGCGTCAGCGAGGAATGGGCGGCGTGCCCGCGCACGCAGCAGCGATAGGTGTTGATGCCCTTGTGGGCGATGATCGGGCGCATGCTGGTCGGCTCGCCGACGATGCAGCCGCTCGGGTTGAGGCCGCGCTGCTTGAGGTCGGCGATCAGCAGCGGGGCGCCCGCGCAGCCGATTTCCTCGTCGTAGGACAGCGCGAGATGGATCGGCTTGGCGAGCCTGGCGGCCTGCATCTCGGGCACCAGCGCGAGCGCCGCGCCGATGAAACCCTTCATGTCGCAGGTGCCGCGGCCGTACAGCCGGCCGTCGCGGATCGCCGGCTTGAACGGGTCGCTGTCCCAGTCCTGGCCGTCGACCGGCACCACGTCGGTGTGTCCGGACAGCACCACGCCGCCGTCGGTGGTGCCGTCGTGGGCGGGGATCGTCGCGAACAGGTTGGCCCAGCCCTCGCGCTTGTCGTGCGTCAGCGTCGAGGCGATACCGCGCTCGGCCAGCGCGTCGCGCACGGTTTCGATCAGGCCGAGGTTCGGTACGCGGCTGGTGGTGTCCATCGCGACCAGGTCGCGGACCCAGTCGAGGCTGATGGGGC
This sequence comes from Burkholderia gladioli, assembly GCF_000959725.1. Taxonomy (NCBI): domain Bacteria; kingdom Pseudomonadati; phylum Pseudomonadota; class Betaproteobacteria; order Burkholderiales; family Burkholderiaceae; genus Burkholderia; species Burkholderia gladioli. Next base: position 4,184,852 of record NZ_CP009323.1, on the reverse strand, counting down.
TATCGGAGGCGGGAGCGGCGGTGTGGGCAGGCGGCGCGGCGGCGTCGACGGAACGCATGGTGAAACTCCGGATGGCAATACGAAAATCATACGTCAAAAACGCCGCGGCCCGCGTTCGCGGGCCGCCTTGCGCTGCAGCACGATTTTCGCCGGGCCGGCGGACGATCCGTCATTTCCGGCGCGGGCGGCGGGATCCGCCGTTCGCGCCGGGGCCCGTCGTCGCTCGCCACCCGCCGCCGCGGATTCGCCGTTTCAGCGCGCGCCGGCTTTCTGCCCGCCCGAAGGCAGGCCCAGCGCGCGCAGCGTTTCCTTGACGGTCGACACGCGGATCGCCAGGTCGGGCGTGCGCGTCTCGATGCGCAGCTTGTCCTGGCCGGCGAGCTTGACGTGCTTGTGCTTCTGCACCATCTCGATGATGCGCATCGGATCGATCGGCGGGCTCGGCACGAACTGCAGGCCGATCACGGCCTCACTCGCGTCGATCTTGCTGATGCCCAGCGGCTTGGCCGCCAGCCGCAGCCGATGCGTCTCGACCAGCGCGTTGGCCTGCTGCGGCAGCTTGCCGAAGCGGTCGATCAGCTCTTCCTGGATCGCGTCGATCGACTCGCCGTCCTCGCAGTTCGCCAGGCGCTTGTAGAGCGACAGGCGTTCCTGCACGTCGGCGCAGTAATCGGCCGGCAGGATCGCCGGCGTATGCAGGTTGATCTCGGTGGTGGCCGCCAGCGGCGCGAGCAGGTCCGGCTCGCGGCCGTTCTTGAGCGCCTTGACCGCGTCGTTGAGCATGTCGGTGTAGAGCTGGAAGCCGATCTCGTGGATCTCGCCCGATTGCTTGTCGCCGAGCACCTCGCCGGTGCCGCGGATCTCCAGGTCGTGCATCGCCAGGTAGAAGCCCGAGCCGAGTTCCTCCATCTGCTGGATCGCCTCGAGCCGGCGCTGCGCCTGCTTGGTCAGCGACTGCGGATCGTGCACCAGCAGGTAGGCATAGGCCTGGTGGTGCGAGCGGCCGACGCGCCCGCGCAACTGGTGCAGCTGGGCCAGGCCGAACTTGTCGGCGCGGTGCATGATGATGGTGTTCGCGCTCGGCACGTCGATGCCGGTCTCGATGATGGTGGTGCAGAGCAGGACGTTGGCGCGCTGGCCGACGAAGTCGCGCATCACGCGCTCGAGTTCGCGCTCGTGCATCTGGCCGTGGGCGATCGCGATGCGCGCCTCGGGCACCAGTTCCTCGAGCATGGCCTTGCGGTTCTCGATGGTCTCGACCTCGTTGTGCAGGAAGTAGACCTGGCCGCCGCGCTTCAATTCGCGCAGCATCGCCTCGCGGATCACGCTGTCCTCCTCGCGCCGCACGAAGGTCTTGATCGCCAGCCGCTTCTGCGGCGCGGTGGCGATCACCGAGAAGTCGCGCAGGCCTTCCAGCGCCATGCCCAGCGTGCGCGGGATCGGCGTGGCGGTCAGCGTCAGCACGTCGACCTCGGCGCGCAGCGCCTTGAGCGCCTCCTTCTGGCGCACCCCGAAGCGGTGCTCCTCGTCGATGATCACCAGCCCGAGCCGCTTGAACTGCACGTCCGAGGACAGCAGCTTGTGGGTGCCGATCACGATGTCGACGCTGCCCTCGTTGATCTGGCCGATCGCGGCATTGACCTCCTTGGTCGACTTGAAGCGCGATAGCTCGGCCACCCGCACCGGCCAGTCGGCGAAGCGGTCGATGAAGGTCTGCGTATGCTGCTCGGCCAGCAGCGTGGTGGGCGAGAGCAGGGCCACCTGCTTGCCGCCCATCACGGCGATGAAGGCCGCGCGCAGCGCCACCTCGGTCTTGCCGAAGCCGACGTCGCCGCACACGAGGCGGTCCATCGGCTTGCCGCTGGTCATGTCGCCGATCACGGCCGCGATCGCGGCGGCCTGGTCGGGCGTTTCCTCGAAGCCGAAGCTTTCGGCGAACTTCACGTAGTCGCGCGGCTCGAGCGCGAAGGCATGGCCCTCGCGCGCGGCGCGGCGCGCATACAGGTTGAGCAGCTCGGCCGCGGTATCGCGGATCTGCTGCGCGGCCTTTCGCTTGGCACGCTCCCATTGGCCCGAGCCCAGCGAGTGCAGCGGCGCGCTGTCGGGATCGGCGCCGCTGTAGCGCGAGATCACGTGCAATTGCGAGACCGGCACGTAGAGCTTGCTCTCGCCGGCGTATTCGAGATGCAGGAACTCGGTATCGCCCTCGCCGAGATCCATCGACACCAGCCCCATGTAGCGGCCGATGCCGTGCTGCGTATGCACCACCGGATCGCCGACCTTGAGCTCGGAGAGGTCGCGCACCATCGCGTCGACGTTGCTGGCTTGCTCCTGGCGGCGCCGGCCCGCGCGGCGGCCGGTGGCGCCGTACAGCTCGGTCTCGGTGACGATCGCGTAAGCCTCGCCGGGCACCGCGAAGCCGCTGGTCAGCGGCGCCACGCCGAGCGCGAAACGCTCGTCGCTGGCGAGCCACGAGGCGTAGCTGTCGTTGCCGACCGGGCGCAGCCCATGCTCGGCGAACAATTGCGCGATGGTCTCGCGTCGGCCCGCCGATTCGACCGTGAACAGCACGCGGTTGGGCGTGCTCGCGAGGTAGGCGCGCAGCGTGGCGAGCGGATCTTCGGCCTGGCGCTCCAGCGCCAGCGGCGGCAGCGCGGTGGCCCAGCCGCCCGGCGCCTGGGCCGGCAGCACCACGCGCGCGAAGGGCTTGGCGAGCGTGTAGAAATCGTCGTCCGACAGGAACAGGCGCTGAGGCTCGAGAATCGGCCGCTCGCGGTCGTGCGAGAGGAAGTTGTAGCGCTGCTTGGTATCGGCCGTGAAGCGGCGGATCGCGGTGTCCAGGTCGCCGCTGAACACCAGGTGCGCGCGCGGCGGCAGGTAGTGGAACAGCGTGGCGGTGTCCTCGAAGAACAGCGGCAGGTAGTACTCGATGCCGGCCGAGGGCACCCCGTTGCCGATGTCGCGATAGATCGGCGCGCGGCTCGGGTCGCCCTCGAAGGTCTCGCGCCAGCGGCTGCGGAAGGCGGTGCGGGCCGCCTCGTCGAACGGGAATTCGCGGCCCGGCAGCAGGCGCACGTCACGCACCGGGTAGAGGCTGCGCTGCGTGTCGGGATCGAAGGCGCGGATCGAGTCGACCTGGTCGTCGAACAGGTCGATCCGGTAGGGCAGCGGCGAGCCCATCGGGAACAGGTCGATCAGCGAGCCGCGCACGCAGTATTCGCCCGGGCGCACCACCTGACTGACGTGCTCGTAGCCGGCCAGCGTCAGCTGCGCCTTGAACCTGGCCTCGTCGAGCCGCTCGCCCTGGGTGAAGGCGAAGGTGTAGGCGGCCAGGAAGGCGGCCGGCGGCATCCGGTAGAGCGCCGTGGTGGCCGGCACCAGCAGGATGTCGCAGCGCCCCTCGCCGAGGTCGTGCAGGGTGGCCAGCCGCTCCGAGACCAGGTCCTGGTGCGGCGAGAAGGTGTCGTAGGGCAGGGTTTCCCAATCGGGCAGGAGGCGCACGCGCGCGTTCGGCGCGAAGAAGCCGATCTCCTGCGAGAGCCGCTGCGCGTCGACGGCATTGGCGCAGATCACCGCGACCAGCGGCACCTCGCCCTGGTGCGCGGACAGGTAGCGGGCGATCGCGAGGGCATCGGCGGAGCCGTGCGCGCCGTCGAAGGCAAAGCGCTGGCCCGGTTTCACGAGTGCGACGGGGGACGACGGGGTGCTGGCGTTTTCTGGCATGGACGAGGCTGGAATAGCGTGCGCCGGGGCGCGGCGAGCGGCACGGCGGCCGAGGCGAAAGACCTATTATAAAATCCGTGATTCGATTTCCCTATTACCGGCGTTCGCTCTCGTGACTCCCCGACTTTTCGCCCTGATTCCCTGCGCCGGCACCGGCAGCCGCTCCGGCTCGGCGCTGCCCAAGCAGTACCGCACGCTCGCCGGTCGCGCGCTGCTGCACTATACGCTGGCCGCCTTCGACGCGCTCAGCGAGCTCGCGCAGACCCTGGTGGTGATCTCCCCCGACGATCCGCATTTCGACGCGCGTCGCTTTTCCGGCCTGCGCTTCGCGGTCGGCCGCTGCGGCGGCGCCTCGCGCCAGGCCTCGGTGCTCAACGGGCTGATGCAGCTCGTCGAATTCGGCGCGACCGACGCGGACTGGGTGCTGGTGCACGACGCGGCGCGCCCCGGCATCACGCCGGCGCTGATTCGCACGCTGATTTCCACGCTCAAGGACGACCCGGTGGGCGGCATCGTCGCGCTGCCGGTGGCCGACACGCTCAAGCGCGTGCCGGCCGGTGGCGACGAGATCGCCCGCACCGAGGCGCGCGACGGGCTGTGGCAGGCACAGACGCCGCAGATGTTCCGCATCGGCATGCTGCGCGAGGCGATCCTCGCCGCGCAGCGCGACGGCCACGACCTGACCGACGAGGCCAGCGCGATCGAATGGGCCGGCCACGCCCCGCGCGTGGTGCAGGGCAACCTGCGCAACTTCAAGGTCACGTACCCCGAGGATTTCGACCTGGCCGAGGCATTCCTGTCGCGGCCGGCGAACGCCTCCTGATCCACCTTCACCACGAACCAGACCCAGCATGGACATCAGAATCGGACAAGGCTACGACGTACACCAACTGGTTCCCGGCCGGCCGCTCATCATCGGCGGCGTGACCATCCCCTACGAACGCGGCCTGCTCGGCCACTCGGACGCCGACGTGCTGCTGCACGCGCTGACCGACGCGCTGTTCGGCGCGGCCGCGCTCGGCGACATCGGCCGGCACTTCTCGGATACCGACGCGCAGTTCAAGGGCGCCGACAGCCGCGTGCTGCTGCGCGAATGCGTCAAGCGCGTGAACGCGGCCGGCTTCGCGATCCGCAACGTCGATACCACCGTGATCGCCCAGGCGCCCAAGCTCGCGCCGCATATCGACGCGATGCGCGCCAATATCGCCGAGGATCTGGGCCTGCCGCTGGACCGCGTCAACGTCAAGGCGAAGACCAACGAGAAGCTCGGTTATCTCGGCCGCGGCGAGGGCATCGAGGCCCAGGCCGCCGCGCTGCTGGTGCGCGAGGGCGACTGAGCCTCGCGCCCGGCCGGCATCGTGCCCCGCCCTGGTGCGCGATGCCGGCCGGCTTTCCTGCCGGCCGTCCACATTCCGCCATCCCCCATCGATACAGGCCGGGATTCGCCGCGGTCAATTCACGCCTGATTTCGCCCATGCCCGCCTGATCGGGCAGCGCGCCCGCTTGCTCACGCCTGGCCCGCCCGCAGGGCATCGAGGATGCGCAGGATCTCCTCGGGATTGCGTCCCACCTCGAGCCTGTCCACCGAGACATGCTGGATCGTGTTGTCCGGATCGACGATGAAGCTGGCGCGCAGCGCCACGCCGGCATCGTGGTCGCGCACGCCGAGCTGGTCGATCAGTTCGCCCTTCACGTCGCCGAAGGCGTGATGGTTGAGCCGGTCCAGCGCCGGATGTTCGCGGCGCCAGGCCAGCTTGACGAATTCGTTGTCTGAACTGCCGCCCAGCAGCACCGCGTCGCGTTCCTCGAACTGCCGCTGCAACCGCGCGAACGCGGCGATCTCGCTCGCGCAGGCCGGGCTGAAATCGCGCGGATAGAAGTACAGGATCTTCCACTTGCCCGGAAACGAGGCTTCGGTAAGGGTTTCGAAGGCCGACTGGCCGTTTTCATCGTGATGATTGAAGCCCGGCCGCGCGGCCGTGACCGTGAAGGCTTCGAGGATGTCGCCGACGGTTTTCATGCGCCTGCTCCTGCCGTGAGAGGGGCGCGCTGCCGGGGTGGCGCAAGCGTCGTCGCGGTGCCGGGGCGGCAGCGTGAATTACGACTGTAGTTCTATCGAACGACAATTCCAGTAGAAATTGTCTATCGAGAGGCGAGGGGCGTTGGCGGGGACGATGGCCGGGCCCCGGCCATCGTCGTGAATCGGGCGCTCAGGCCGCCACGCGGGCGGCCTTGCCGGTCGGGAAGTCGATCGAGGCTTCCAGGCCCGGCTCCGGCGCGCGATTGCGCAGCTTCAGCGTGCCGCGGTAGCGGCCCACGATGCGCAGCACGATCGCCATCCCGAGCCCGGTGCCGTCGGCCTTGCTGCGCGCGGCGTCGACGCGGTAGAACGGGCGCATCACCAGCGGCAGCTGATCGTCGGGGATGCCCGGGCCCTCGTCGCGCACGATCACCTCGATGCGCGCATGCGAGGCGCGTGTCTCGACGGTGATGCGCGCGATGCCGTCGCCGCGGCTCAGGCCGTACTTGCGCGCGTTCTCCACCAGGTTGCCAATCACGCGGCGCATGTCGGTCTCGTCGGCCTCGATCACGGCGGCCGGCGCCAGCACGGTGCGGATCTGCACGCCTTCCTCGTTGGCCAGGCGCGCGGCCACGTCGTGGGCGACCAGCGACAGATCGACCGGCTCGAGCGAACGCGGCTGCATCGGCCGCGCGTAATCGATGAAGGCGGCGATGATGCGGTCCATCTGCTCGATGTCGTCGACCATCGCGTCCTTGGTGGCCTGGTCCGAGGGACTCATCTCGGTTTCCAGGCGCAGCCGCGCCAGCGGCGTGCGCAGGTCGTGCGAGATGCCGGCCAGCATCAGCGCACGATCGGCGTCGAGCTGCTCGAGATCGCGCACCATCTGGTTGAAGCTGCGATTGGTTTCGGCGGCCACGCCCATGCCGCGCTCGGGCAGCGGCTCGGGCATCTGCCCGGCGCCCACCTTGCGCGCGGCCAGCGCGAGCCGCGAGAAGGGCTGGTTCACCAGGCTGGTGATGAAGGCCGAGCCGAGCAGCGACAGCGCCAGCGCGAACAGGCCCCAGCCGGCCCATTGCAGGCCCGTGACGGTGTCGAGCTGGTCGCGGTCGAGCGCCACCCAGTAATCGTCGTCGTCGATCTTGAAGCTGATCCAGACGCCGGGGATGTCGTTGACCGACTGCGCGATCACGGTATCGTCGCCGAGCCGGCTGCGGATATCGTGCTCGATCAGGCGATTGAGCGATTCGTCGGGCTGGAGCTTGAATTTGTCGGTGGTTTCGCGTGGGTAGACGCGCACGCCCTCGTTGCTCTCCAGGTCCTGGAGCAGCGCGCGGCGCAGGTCCGGATCCGAATAGAGCAGGGCGGTGCGCGTGAGCTTGACCACCGCGACGAGCTGCAGGGCCACGCGCTGCGCGCGCGGCTCGCGCTCGATCACGCGGAAGCTCTGGAACCACGCGGCGAGGCTGACCGCGATCAACAGCGCGATCAGCAGGAAGGTGCGCCAGAACAGCCCGCCGAATACGAGCGTCAGGAGGCGCCGGTCAATGCGCATAGGGCGGACTGTCCAAGCAGGCAGGGCGGCGGGTTCCGGCACGCGCGAACGCGCGCCGGGACCACTCAGGCGGCGCCGTCGGGGATGAATACGTAGCCGAGGCCCCAGACGGTCTGGATGAAGCGCGGGCTGCCCGGATCGGGCTCGATCAGCTTGCGCAGGCGCGAGATCTGCACGTCGAGGCTGCGGTCGAACACTTCGTATTCGCGGCCGCGTGCGAGTTCCATCAGCTTCTCGCGCGACAGCGGCTGGCGCGGATGACGCGCGAAGACCTTGAGCACCGAGAATTCGCCGGTGGTCAGCGGAATCTCCTGGCCGGACTTGGTCAGCGTGCGGGTAGCCAGGTTCAGCGAGAACTCGCCGAACTCGAACACCTCGGTGGTTTCCGAGGGCGCGCCCGGCAGTTCGGCCGGCGCCTGGCGGCGCAGCACCGCGTGGATGCGCGCGACCAGCTCGCGCGGATTGAAGGGCTTGGGCAGGTAGTCGTCGGCGCCCATCTCGAGGCCGACGATGCGGTCCACGTCCTCGCCCTTGGCTGTGAGCATGATGATCGGCGTGCGGTCGTTGCTGCCGCGCAGGCGGCGGCAGATCGACAGGCCGTCCTCGCCGGGCAGCATCAGGTCGAGCACCAGCAGGTCGAAACGCTCGCGCACCCAGAGCTTGTTCATTGCCGTCGCATTTTCGGCGACATATACGTTGAAGCCCTGCTCGCCGAGGTAGCGGCGCAGCAGGTCGCGCAAACGGGGATCGTCGTCGACGACGAGGATTTTCGAGGGATTTTTGGTTTCCATGGACGGCATCTTATCTCGATTACGAAGGCGCGCACGGGCGCGGGATTTTGCGAGTAACAGTCAGTTACAAAATTTACCCGGGCTGCGATGCTGAGTAAAGACACTCGTTAGAGACTCCTTTACTTGGCGCGGAAATTCAGTGGATACTCCACCCACTCGATATTTCGTAGTTCGTTTGCCCGATATTCGCCGGGTTTGTTCAAGTACCAGAGGTTAGACGGTTGCCGCGTGACGAAGGGAACAAATCGACCAGAGAAGCGAGAACAGTGATGCGACCCACCCGGATTGCGTGCGCACTGACGATCGTGTTCGCCGGTCTCTTTGCATCGAACTTCGCCTGCGCCCAACGCCCCGAGCGGGGCGGGTCGTCGCACAAGGCCTCGCGTCCCCGCATGCCGCCGCCCCCGCCGCGCGATGCGCAACTCGATCGCTTCGACGAGCCTGGCCGTTCCGCCGTTTCCCCCGATCTCGACCAGCGTCGCCGCGACGGCCACATGACGCCCGAGGAGCGCCACCTGCTGCGCCAGCATATCGAGGACGCGGTGCGCGAGCTGTACAAGCGCTGAGCCGTCTTTCGCTGTCTTCCGTTTTTTCTCCCCTAGCCTGGTTTCATGTCCCCCCGATGGCGGAATCATCTGCGCGCGCACGTCAACGTCGCGCGGGCGTGGTCCGTTGTTGAGGTTTGAACACCGCCGGGAACGATACGCGTGTCGTATCTTTCGCCGGTTTCTTTCCAGGCAGCTTTCGGGAGCGGCGCGGCCATGCCTCGATTCGATACCGATGTCCCGCCCGCGCAGCCGCCGGCAGCGCATCGCGCGCATGGCATGCGTGCGCATGCCGGCGACGCATGGCCGAGTGCGATGCTCGCGCCGCTCGATGCCGACGACGCGCGTTTCCTGCTCGCGCGCACCGGCTTCACGGCGCCGCCCGCCGAGGTGGCGCGTTACGTCGGCATGACACGCGCGCAGGCCGTCGAGCGCCTGCTGGACGGCACGCATCGCGACAGCGTCACGCCGCTGCCGGCCTGGGTCGACGAGATGCCGCCGCCGCGCGCGATCCGCAATGCCTGGACGCCCGAGCAGCGCCGCGATGACCAGCGCCTGCAGGGCCAGCGCTACGACGCGTTGCGCGCCTGGTGGCTCGGCGAGATGCTGGTCACGCCTTCGCCGCTCACCGAACGCATGACGCTGTTCTGGCATCGGCACTTCACCTCGGGGCAGGACAAGGTGCCGTATGCGCGCACCATGGCGGTCCAGCACCGCCTGCTGCGCGGCGAGGCACTCGGCAATTTCGGCACCATGCTGCACGCGGTGGCGAAGGATCCGGCGATGCTCCAGTACCTCGACGGCGCGAGCAATCGCAAGGGCCGGCCCAACGAGAACTTCGCGCGCGAGGTGATGGAGCTGTTCACGCTCGGCGAGGGCCATTACACGCAGCACGACGTGACCGAGGCGGCGCGCGCGCTGACCGGCTGGGGACTCGATCCCGATACCATCGAAACGGTTTGGCATCCGAATCTTCATGACGATGGCGTGAAGACCGTGCTCGGCGTCACCGGCCCGCTCGATACCGATCGCGTGCTCGACGTGCTGCTCGCGCAGCCGGAAACGGCGGGCTTCGTCGCGGCGAAGCTGTGGCGCGAGTTCGTCTCCGATACGCCCGATGCGGCCGAGCTCGACGGCATCGCCGCGCGCTTTCGCGACAGCGGCTACGAGATTCGCGCGCTGCTGGTCGCGCTGTTCTCGTGCGAGGCGTTCTGGAGCGATCGCGTGCGCGGCCTGCATGTGAAGTCGCCGGTCGAGTTTGTGGTGGGCAACCTGCGCCTGTTCGAGATCGATTACGGCGATGCGGCGCAGTTCGTGCCGGTGGTGCGCGGGCTCGGCGAGAACCTGTTCGCGCCGCCCAACGTGAAGGGCTGGCCGGGCGGCACGCTGTGGATCAACAGCGCGACCCTGCTGGCGCGCAAGCAATTCATCGAGCGCATGTTCCGTTCCACCACGGCGAGCATGAAGCCGACCGCGCGAGTTGCCGGGATGGCGGCGAAGCCGGCGACGCTGCGCTTCGACCTCGACGGCTGGCTCGCGCGCTTCGGCACGGCGCCGCAGGCCAGGCCCACGCTGTCGGCCGAGCTGCAGCTCCAGCACGCGGTGCTGCCGCTCTCGCCGGTGGCGGCGATCGATGCCGATGCGAACGGCGCGGCCTATCTGCGCGCGCTGCTGATGGACCCGGTTTACCAGTTGACCTGAAGCGCGCGAGCGGCGCGGCGAGGAGGACGGCATCATGAAGCGACGCGATTTCCTGGGCCTGACGAGCGCGGCCGGCATGGCCGGCGCCGCGGGCCTGCCGCTGTGGACGCCATCCACGGCCTTCGCGGGCGAGCCCCTGGCGAACCCCGGCGCCGCGCACTACGAGCGGTTGCTGATCCTGGTCGAGCTGAAGGGCGGCAACGACGGCCTGAACACGGTGGTGCCCTACGACGATCCGCTCTACCGCGCGATGCGTCCCACCCTCGGCCTGCGTCGCGAAGCCGTGCTGCCGCTCGACCAGCACGCGGCCCTGCATCCCGCGCTGGCGCCGCTGCTGCCGATCTGGCGAGCGCACGAGCTGGCGGTGGTGGAGGGCGTCGCCTATCCGCAGCCGAACCTCTCGCATTTCCGCTCGATCGAGATCTGGGATACCGCCTCGCGTTCCGACGAGATCCTCGGCGAGGGCTGGCTCACGCGCGCCTTCGCGCATGCGCCGGTGCCGCCAGGTTTCGCGGCCGACGGCGTGGTGTTCGGCAGCGCCGAGATGGGGCCGCTCGCGAACGGCGCGCGTGCGATCGTGCTGGTCAACCCGGCGCAGTTCATCGGCGCCGCGAAGCTCGCGCATCCGGTCTCGCTGCGCGAGCGCAATCCCGCGCTCGCGCATTTGATCGACGTCGAGAACGACATCGTCAACGCGGCGGTGCGGCTGCGTCCGCGCGAGGGTGCCTTCGGCTTTGCCACCGCGTTTCCCGCCGGGCCGTTCGGCACCTCGGTGAAGACCGCCATGCAGGTGCTGTCGAGCTGTGAGTCGCCGCAGCGGCGCCCGATCGCGGGGCAGGGCGTGGCCGTGCTGCGGCTCACGCTGAACGGTTTCGACACGCACCAGAACCAGGCTGGGCAGCAGGCCGCGCTGCTCAAGCAACTGGCCGAGGGCCTGGCGGCGATGCGCTCGGCCCTGATCGAACTGGGCCGCTGGAACGACAGCCTGGTGATGACCTATGCCGAGTTCGGCCGGCGCGTGCGCGAGAACCAGAGCGGCGGCACCGATCACGGCACCGCCGCGCCGCACTTCGTGATGGGCGGGCGCGTGCGCGGCGGCCTGTATGGCGAGCGGCCCGCTCTGGCGCGGCTCGACGGCAACGGCAACCTGCCGGTGGCGGTCGATTTCCGGCAGCTTTATGCCACCGTGCTCGGGCCCTGGTGGGGGATGGATGCGGCGGCGGTGCTGCGCGGGCGCTTCGCGCCGCTGCCCTTGCTGCGCGCCTGAGGGTGAATGCCGGCGCGAGCCGTTGCCTGCGCAAGCGCCGGGCCTGGGTCGGCTAGCGTCGTCGCGCGGCGCGCCAGGCCACCCACAGCTTGCGGATCGGCGTCAGCGAGATGCGCTGGTGCAGCACCTGGTAGTCCTCGCTCTCGATCTCGTCGAGCGTGGCCAGCGAGAGCGCGGCCAGTGCCCGCAGGCTGCGCTGCGCGCGCCGCTCGGCGGGGGGAATGGCCTCGAGCGCGGCATGCAGCGTCTCGCGCGCGCGCGTGGCCTGGAAGCGCATCAGTTCGCTGAAGGCGGGGCTGTAGCGGCGGTGCATCAGGTCAGCGGCCGTCACCTCGTAGCGCTGCAATTCGTCGATCGGCAGATAGACGCGCCCGTGGCGCGCATCGTCGCCGACTTCCTCGACGATCTGCGCGAGCTGCAGGCCCTCGCCGAGCGAGGCGGCCCAGACGGGCGCGGTATCGGCGATGGCGGGGCCGGCCGCGGCGCGCGCCACCAGGCCCGCGAAACCACCGCCCACGCGCTCCACGTAGCGGCGCAGGTTGGGCCAGTCCAGGTAGCGCGCCTGTTCGAGATCCATCGCGAAACCGTCGGCCAGCGCCTGCAGCGCGGCGTGGTCGCGCGCGATGGCGCCGGCATGCCGGGCCAGTGCCTGCGAGACCGGATGCGAAGGCTGGCCCTCGGCCAGCGCGGCGAGCTCCTTGCGCCACCAGGCCAGCTTGGTCTGGCCGATGGTCGGCTCGCTGGTCTCGCGCGTGGTTTCCTCGAGTTCGCGGCGCAGCGCGAACAGCGCGGTGAGCGCGCCCTGGCTGGCGAGCGGCGCCTGGCGCAGCGCGTAATAGACGCTGGAGCCGGGGGGCGCGGCCTTCTGCTGGCAATAGTCGTCGAAATTCACGGGCGGGATGGCGGCGAGTGGGTTCGCAGTGGTGGGGGTGGGCGGCGTTACCGCGTGGCGGGCGCCGCGTCTCGGAACAAATGCGCGGGACAAATGCGCGGCGATTCTAGCACCGCCTCGCGATCGATGCGGCGGCTAGAGACAAGCGCGGGGAGATCGGTTAGAATCTCGCGCTCGCGCTTTCCGGCGGCCGTCCGACTCCAGGGATGGCATGCTCGCGGAACGCGCCGGCCGCCTCGTGGCGGCGGCGTTCGCGAACATCGATGTGCGTGAGTGGCGAAATTGGTAGACGCACCAGGTTTAGGTCCTGACGCCCGCAAGGGTGTGCCGGTTCGAGTCCGGCCTCACGCACCACCCCCGTTTGCATTCCTCGTTCTGATTCCCCTGTTTCCCGCCCGATGCCGCGCAGCCCGAATCCGCCGCGCGGCGCGCGTGCTCACGTCTTGCGCGAACTGGTCAGCACCGTCTGCACGATCACCGCGATCAGCAGGAACACGCCGCTGGCGAGGTTCTGGTAGTAGGGGCTCAGGGTGCCGACCTGGTTGATCACGTTCTGGATCACGCCGAGCAGCAGCACGCCGGCCAGCGGTCCCGCCATGGTGCCGACGCCGCCGGTGAGCAGCACGCCGCCGATCACGGCCGCCGCGATCGACTGCAGCTCGTAGCCGCTGCCCGCGCCCGACAGGCCCGAGTCCAGGTGCGAGGCCAGCAGCGCGCCGGCCAGGCCCGCCAGCGCCCCGCTCAGCCCGTAGGTGAGGATCTTCACGCGCTCGACGCGCACGCCGAGCATGCGCGCCGCTTCCTCGTTGCCGCCGATCGCGAACAGGGCCGAGCCATAGGGCGTGGCGTTCAGCACCACGGCGCCGATCAGGTAGGCCAGCACCAGCAGCCAGATCAGCGAGCTGACGCCGAGGATCGAGCCGTTGGCGATCTGCGTGAAGAAGCCGGGATTCTCGATCAGCAGGTCCTGGCTGGCCAGTACCAGGGCGAGGCCCTTGAGGCCGAGCAGGGCGGCCAGCGTGACGATGAAGGGCGCCATGCGCGCCCGCGCGATCAGCACGCCGTTGACCAGCCCGACCACCAGCCCCGCGATGATCGGCGAGAGCATCGCCGCGCCCCAGCCATAGGGCGCCGCGTAGGCGGCGATCACGGTGCCGAGCCCGACCATCGAGCCGACCGACAGGTCGAAGCCGCCCATGATGATCACCAGGCTCTGGCCGATCGCGATCAGGCCGAGGAAAGAACCTGCGGAGACGATGTCCGCCAGGTTGGCGGGACGCAGGAAATCGGGAAAGACCGCCCCGGCCACCGCGCAGACCAGCACCAGGATGCCGATCGCGCCGCGCGACTGGATCAGCCCGAGCAGGCGTGCGCGGCGTGCCTTGCCGGCGCGCAGCGGCGCGGCGGATGGCGGCTGGGTGCCGGCGGTTGGAGGGGGGGCGGCGGGGGAGCCGGGGGCGGGCGTGTCGACGCGCGCGGGCGGCGCGCCGTTGCGATCGAGGTCGGTGCGCGCGTTCATTCAGCCTCCCTGGCGCTGCAGGTAGAGCGCGACGACGATGAACACGGCCTTGAGGATCTGCGCATAGGTGAAGCTGACGTTGTTCATGATGAAGCTGGCATCGAGCACCTGCAGCAGCAGCACGCCGAACACGGTGCCGACGATCGAGATGCGGCCGCCCGAGAGCGGCGTGCCGCCGATCACCGAGGCGGCGATCGCGTCGAGTTCGAAGTTCACGCCGACGTAGTTCGGGTCGGACGCGCCGAGCCGGGCCGAGGCGAACACGCCGGCCAGGCCCGCCAGCGTGCCGCTGGCGGCATAGACCAGGAACAGCGTGCGGCGCACCGGGATCCCGGCGAGATAGGCCGCCGCGCGGCTCGCGCCGATCAGCACGGTGTAGCGGCCGAAGGTGGTGCGCTGGACCACCAGCATCACCAGCACGGCCAGCGCGAGCGCGATCAGCATCACCACCGGCAGCGGGCCGAGCGAGCCGGTGCCGAGCAGGTCGAAGGCATCGGCGCCCGGCAGGCTCACGCGCGAGCCGCCCACCAGGGCCTGCGCGAGCCCGCGCGCGGCGACCAGCAACGCCAGCCCCGAGATCAGCGGATCGATGCGCAGGATCGAGACCAGCGCGCCGTTGAAGAGGCCCACCAGCAGGCCCGCCGCGATGCCGGCCGCGATCGCCGTGCCGGTGCCGGCATCGAGGCAGACCGCCAGGGTCGCGCTGGCCAGCGCCATCACCGAGCCGACCGACAGGTCGATGCCGCGCGTGGCGATCGCGAGGTTCTGGCCGAGCGCGATCAGCACCACCGGCGCGGCCTCGAACAGCAGGCTGCGCGCGGCGAGCGGATTGGAGAAGCCGGGCGTGATGGCCAGGTTGATCAGCACCAGCAGCGCGAGCGCCACGTAGACGCTGTGGTCGCGCGCCCAGATCAGCGCGGCATGGCCGGCCGCGTTGCCGGCCGGACGTTGCACGGGAGAGTTCGACAGGCTCAAGCGATCCTCGCGAGTGGGTTGGAGCAGCCCGGCGCATGGCCGGACGTGGCGATCGAAGTGACGATATAAGCGGCGATGGAAGCGGTGATGCGCATGGCGGTCCGCCGGCCGGCGCGGCGAGCGCGCGTCACGGCCGGTTCATCCCCGGCGAGGCGCATCGTCGGGCGCGAGGTCGGCGGCATCGACGTCGCGCGGCTCGTCCTGGGCGCTGCGCGCGAGGATCGCCAGCACGTCGTCGGAACTGGCGCCGCGCGTCTCCAGCGAGCCGGTGGTCACGCCCTCGTTGAGCACCACCAGGCGATCGGTCAGCTCCAGCAGTTCCTCCATCTCGGAGGAGGTCACCACCACCGCGAGCCCGTCGTCGGCCAGGCCCCGCACCACGCGATGCACCTCCTCCTTGGCGCCGACGTCGATGCCGCGCGTTGGGTCGTCGAGCAGCAGCACGCTGGGATGGGTGGACAGGCAGCGCGCGATCAGCACCTTCTGCTGGTTGCCGCCGGACAACGTGGAGATCGGCGCGCCGGGCCCGGCGGTCTTGATGCCGAGCGCCTCGATGTAGCGGGCCACCAGTTCGTCCTGGCGGCGCGTCGAGATGAAGCCGAAGCGCGAGATGCGCGGCAGCACCGAGGCCACCAGGTTGTCGCGCACCGACAGGCGCGGAAAGATGCCTTCGGAGCGACGGTCCTCGGACAGGAAGGCCAGGCCGCGCTCGATCGAGCGGGCCGGCACGGCATGACGCAGCGGCTGGCCGTCGCCGACGCGCACCTCGCCGCCCTCGGCCTTCTGCGCGCCGAACACGGCCTTGAAGGTCTCGGTGCGGCCCGAGCCGAGCAGCCCGGCGAGCCCGACGATTTCCTTCGGCGCGATGCGCAGCGAGACGTCGCGCACCCGCGTGCGCCAGCGCAGGCGCTCGACTTGCAGGGCAGGCGCGGCCTGCGTGGCGCGGGCGGCTGCGGGCCGCTCGACGCGGCCGCCATGGCCCTTGCCCTCGCGGCCCAGCATCGCGGCGATCAGGGCCGCGCGCGGCAGCTCGGTGGGCGTGCCGGTCTTCACGATCGCGCCGTCGCGCATCACCGTGAAGCGGTCGCAGAGCCGGTAGCATTCGGACAGCCGGTGGCTGACGAACAGCAGGGCGATGCCGTCGGCGCGCAGCCGCTCGACCACCCCGAACAGCACCTCGACCTCGGCCCCCGACAGCGCCGAGGTCGGTTCGTCGAGGATCAGCACGCGCGCGCCGCGCGAGACGCCGCGCGCGATCGACACCATCTGCTGCTCGCCGAGCCCGAGCGCGCTGAGCTTGGCGGCCGGGTCTACGCTCAGGCCGTAGCGCTGCACGATCTCGCCGGCCAGCGCGTTCATGCGGCGCCGATCGATCAGCAGACCGAAGCGTCGCGGCTCGTGGCCGATGAAGATGTTCTCGGCCACGCTGCGTTCGGGGATCAGGTTGATTTCCTGGTAGACCGCGCTCACGCCCCGGCGCTGCGCGTCGCGCGGCGAGGCGAAGGCGACCGGCTCGCCGTCGAGGTGGACCGCGCCCTCGTCGAGCGGATGAAAGCCGGTCAGCACCTTGATCAGCGTCGATTTGCCGGCGCCGTTCTCGCCGATCAGGCCATGTACCTCGCCGGCGCGCAGCGTCAGCGAGACATCGCGCAGCGCACGCACCACGCCGAAGGTCTTGGACGCGTGGCGCGTCTCGAGCACGATCCGGCCCGCCTCGCGGGCGGGCCCGGCGGCCGGGCTTGGTGAGGCCGCTGCTGTCTTGGCCGGGTCGTTCATCGCGGGGCCTCCGGGGCGTGATGGCGGGAGCGGGCGGGGCGTCAGTACACGGCGCCGGCGTCGAGCGACTGCTTGGCGTTGCTCTTGTCGTAGAGCGCGTCCTTCATGATCTGCTTCTGCGGCACGGGCTTGCCGGCGAACCAGTCGGACAGCGACTGGATGGCGAGCGGCCCGAAGCGCGGATTGGTCTCGACATCGGCCGCCACGGTGCCGGCCGTGATGGCGCGCACCACGTCCTTGGTGCCGTCGATCGAGACGATCGTCACGCCCTTGAGCTTGCCGGCCTGGCGCAGCGCGGTGATCGCGCCCAGCGTCATCACGTCGGCATGCGTGTAGACGGCGTTGATGTCGGGATGCGAGAGCAGGATCTGCTCCATCACCTTCTGCGCCTCGGTGGTCGACCAGTTGGCGGTCTGCGCGGCGGCGATCTTCATGTTCGGGTACTTCTTGAGCCCTTCGGCGAAGCCGTCGGTGCGCTGGCTTTCCACCGTGTTGCCGTAGCCGCCCTGGATCTCGGCGATCACCGCCTTGCCGCCGGTGGCGTCGGCCAGCGCCTGCGCGGCGCGGCGGCCCTGCTCGAAGAAGTCGGAGCCGAGGAAGGTGATGAAGTCCTCGCAGAAGGTGCCGGCGGTCTGGCGGTCGATGGTGACCACCGGGATACCCTTGGCCTTGGCCTGCGCGAAGGCCGGCTGCAGGCCCGTCGAGTTGTTCGGCGCCACGATCAGCGCCTGCGCGCCCTGGTTGATCATGCTCTGGATGTCCGACACCTGCTTGGCCGGGTTGTTGTTCGCGTTGGTGTAGAGCAGGCGCTTGACGCCGGCGGCCTTGGCGGCGGCGCGCACCGAGGCGGTCTCGGTGGCGCGGAACGGATTCTGTTCGTTTTCCGACTGCGAGAAGCCCACCACCAGGTCGCCCAGCTTGAGGCTGCCCGGTTTCGGGTTGGTGCAGGTCTCGTTCGAGCTGTTGCCGACCTTCTGCGCGGCGGTGTCCTGCGCGAGCGCGGCGGCCGACCACGCGCCGGCCAGGCACAGCGCCAGGGTGACGAGATTGCGATGCAGCGAAGCAGTTGACATGCTTGTCTCCGTTTCTTGTTGACCCAACACGGTTTCACGACGAGGTGTGGTTGGCGCCTCCGGCGCCGGCGATCGAATTAATATTAACAGTCATGAATTAAAAATATTACTTCGGGTATCCCCGAGGTCGGCGGCCGGTTCCGCTCCGGATTCCGCCCCGGTTTCGGCACCCGCCGGCGCGCCCACCGAGCCGCGCTCGATCAACGGCCCGTCGAGCTTGACGGTGCGCTGCCGGAACGGCGCGCCGGCATCGCGGTTCTCGTGCTCCTGCAGCAGCGTCTCCACCGCCCAGCGGCCCAGCTCGTAGTTCGGCAGCACCACGGTGGTGAGCGGCGGGTGCGTGTGGCGGGCGATTTCCTGGTCGTCGTAGCCCATCACCGAGACGTCCTCCGGCACGCGCAGGCCGAGCTGCTTGAGCGCCTCGATCGCGCCGATCGCGGTCAGGTCGTTGGCGCAGAAGATCGCGGTGGGCGGATGCGGCTCCTTCATCAGCGACAGCGTGTGCTCGAAGCCCTTGCCCGAGCTCCAGTCGCCGTCGCGCACCAGGTTCGGGTCGAAGCGCAGGTCGGCGGTGGCCAGCGCCTGGCGGTAGCCCTTGAGCCGGTCCTTGGCCGCGTCCTGCCAGGTTTCGCCGTTGATGAAGGCGATCCGGCGATGGCCCGCGGCGGTCAGGTACTCGGTGGCGGTATGGCCGCCGGCCACCTCGGCCGGCACCACCGAGGACAGCGGCCGCTCGCTGCTGTAGCAGTTCAGCAGCACGGTGGGCACCTTGAGCAGGGCGGCGGGCACCGTCACCTTGCGGGTATAGACCGTCGCGTAGATCACCCCCAGCACGTTCGGGCTCGACAGCGCCTGCTGCAGCACCCGCTGCTCGATCTCGGCATTGCCGTGGGTGGAATACACCGCCAGCAGGCAGCCGTTGTTCCAGGCCGCGTCGCGTGCGCCGTCGATGCTGACCACCGGGTGCGGGCTGGTCGAGATCTCGTCGGCGATGTAGACGATCTGGTGGCGTTCGCCGGGCGCGGCCGGCGCGCTGGCGCGGGTCGGCAACTGGTAGCCGAGTTCCTCGGCGGTCTTGAGCACCTTCTGGCGCGTGTCGTCGGAGAACTTGGCGCCGACCGCGCCGTTCAGCACGAGCGACACCGTGGATTGCGATACGCCGGTGATCTTGGCGATATCGGTCATGGTCGGGCGGCGCTGGGTCGATTTTTTCATTCGGGAGCTAAGGCGGGATACGGGGGCGCATCGTCTGCGCCGTTCATTGACGAATTATTAGTAATAAATTGACGGAAATGCAATGCCTATGCGACGCTGCTGCGGTGCGGGCAGGCCCGGGCGTCCAGCTCGATCAGGATGCCAGCTCGACCGCCAACCTGCCGTCATGGGAGTCATCGTCTTGAATAGCCGGCCCGAAGCCTCGTCGTTTCCCTCCGCCTCGTGTTCCCTGATCGCGCCCGCGGCCTCGCGCGCGTCCTCCCGGCCGGCCCGCGAGCGGCCCGAGGATCCCGGGCTGCTGGTGCTGAGCGAGGGCACGCGGCGCGTGCTGGTGGCGCCGGCGCTGGGCGGCTCGCTGGCCGGGTTCCACGACGAGACGCCGGCCGGGCCGGTGCACTGGCTGCGCCCGACCGGGCAGGCCGCGCTCGACAGCGGCGATCCCCTGCTGCTGGCCAGTTTCCCGCTGATGCCGTATTGCAACCGGATTCGCGACGGGCGGTTCCGTTTCGAAGGGCGGGAGTGGCAGTTGCCGATGGGCGATGGCGCGTTGCGCCATGCGCTGCACGGCCATGCCTGGCAGCGGCCCTGGCAGGTGATCGAGCAGGACGACGCGAGCGTCGAGCTGGCCTTCGAGCACGAACCCGAAGCCGGCGCGGGCACCGCGCAGCATCCCGGCTGGCCGTTTCGTTATGCCGCCACGCAGCGCATCGAGCTCGGCCCGCTGGGCCTGAAGCTGACGCTCGCGGCGCGCAATCTCGACAGCCGGCCGATGCCGTTCGGCTTCGGCCATCATCCCTACTATCCGCGCGGCGCGAGCACGCGGATCCGCACCGAGGTAGCGGCGATGTGGCATAGCGACGGCGAATTGCTGCCGGTCTCGCTCGGCGCCGATCCGGCGGTCGAGGCGCTCGCGCGCGGCGTGGCCGTCGAGGCGGTGCCGCGCGACAACAACTTCGTCGGCTGGCGCCGCGAGACCGTGATCGACTGGCCGGAGGAGCGGCGCCGGCTGACCATGCGCGCCGATGCGCCGCTCGACTGCTTCGTGCTCTATTCGCCGCGCGGCGAGGCCTTCTTCTGCGCCGAGCCGGTCAGCAACACCACCGACTGGCTCAATCTCGACCTGCCGGAAGGCGCGCGCGGCGGCTGCGTGCTGGCGCCGGGCGAAACCATCGAGGCGAGCATCGTCTGGTTGCCGGAACGGGATGTCTGAGCGGGGAGGGGAGGCAAAAAGATGCGCGGTGCACCGCCTTTCGGCAATGCACCGCGCCATGCGCAATCAGAAAATGTGCGCGATCAGGTAGATCACGATCAGGAGCCCGATCGGCACGCCCAACAACCAGGCGATCAGGTATTTACCCATCTCGGTCCTCCTTGTGCTGCGCGGCTTCACCGCTTCGGTGCGCCGCGCCCGTCAGTCGTTTACAGCGTACGGTCGAAGTCGTTCAACTGCTTGTCCACTTCGTCGCGCGCGATGCCATAGCGTTCCTGGATCCGGCCCGCCAGGTATTCACGGTTGCCGTCCAGTACCTTCAGGTCGTCGTCGGTGAGCTTGCCCCACTTGGCCTTGAGCTTGCCCGCGAGTTGCTTCCACTGACCCTTGATCTTGTCTTCGTTCATGATGCGTTCCTCCCTTGAGGGTTGCCGGATGTCGGCGCCGCGAGGGCGGCGCCGTCGGTCACGCCTGCTGGTTCAGCCCTGCATTAGCTCTGCGACTTCAGGCCCGAGTCGTCCACCTGCTTGACGCCCTTCACGGCCTTGGTGACGGCCACCGCCTTCTTCACGGCGACCTTCGAGGGCAGCACGCCGGTCAGCGTCACCACGCCGTCCACGGTCTTCACGTCGACTTCCGTGCTCTTCACGCCCTTGGTGGTGGCCAACTGGGTCTTCACCTTGGTGGTGATCCAGGTATCGCTGACCGGCTGGTCCGACTTCATCGCGCTGTTGCTGTCGGCCGCGGAAGCCTGCGCGTAGGCGGCCGGCATGCCGGCGGTGCCCAGCAGCAGGGCGGCGCTGACGGTGAGGATCGAAGCCAGGGTGGTCTTGTTGGTGTTGTTCATGATGTCGTTCTCCGTTGAGTGGATGATGTCGTCGTTGACAGTAAGGATCGATTCGAGGGCCGATTCCGCCTCAACCGCGCGGCGGGTCGGGAATCGGCGTCACGGGCGGCAACCCCGGCGGCGGCACGGGCACGTCCGGTTGCGGCTTGCCGGGCAGGTCGCGCCCGGGCAAGGGATCGCCCGGTGGCGGCTGCGGCTCGATCGGCTGCGGATCGGGCGTGGTATGGAGTTTCATTGCCTGTCTCCTTCACGGAAGTCGGAGTCAGTTCAGAATACGAAGATCCACGTGCTGCCAACAGGGCCAAATGCACGGGGCTTTCTAGTGCGTTTGCCCTGAGCGGTGCCGTCACGTTTTGTTACCGGTCGGCGGCGCGCGGGACCCGGCGAGTCGGTCGCAGCCGTGCCGCGTCGGGCCGTGCCGCCGGTAAGCATTTGTGTCGGCAAGGTTGCGGGCGCAACTTTTTGGCGAGGTGCGGGGACCGGGCGCCTGGCGCATCATCGAGACTTTTTCTCTATCGAGGAGTGCCGCGCATGAAGAATTCACCGCAGAAGGTCACCGTGGTCGGCCTGGGCGCGATCGGCGGCCTGCTGGCCGCGGCGCTGGCGCGCGCGGGCTGGTCGGTCGCGGCGCTGGCGCGCGGCCATACGCTGGCCGCGCTGCGAGACGACGGCCTGACCATCGTCGACGAGCAGGGCGCGGTGAGCCGCACGCCGCTGCGCGCCACCGACGACGCGCGCGAGCTCGGCGAGCAGGACTACCTGGTGATCGCCCTCAAGGCCCAGGCGCTGCCCGCGCTGGCGCCGAGCCTGGCGCCGCTGGTGGGCCCGCGCACCACCATCGTGGCGGCCATGAACGGGCTGCCCTGGTGGTTCCTGCACGGGATCGGCGGCGCGCTCGACGGCTGTTCGCTGGAGTCGGTCGACCCGGGCGGCGCGATCGCCGCCGTGTTGCCACCGGCGCAGTCGATCGGCTGCGTGGTGCACCTCTCATCGGCCACCGATGCGCCGGGCGTGGTGCGGCGCGTGGCCGGCAACCGCCTGATCGTCGGCGCGCCGGGCGCGGCGCGCGCGGCGGCAGCCCGGGTGCTCGCCGAGGCGCTCGTCGAGGGCGGTTTCGAGGTGGAGACGCCGGCTGAAATCCGGACCGCGATCTGGGTGAAGCTGTGGGGCAACATGAACATGAACCCGCTCAGCGCACTGACCGGCTCGACCACGGCCGGGCTGCTCGACGATCCCCATACCCATGCGCTGGCGCTGAGCATGATGGACGAGGCCGCCGCGGTGGGCGAGAGGCTCGGCCTGTCGACCGGCATCAGCAGCGTCGAGCGGACCGGGATCACGCGCAAGCTCGGCGCGTTCCGCACTTCGATGCTGCAGGATTTCGAGGCGGGCCGCCCGCTCGAGATCGAGCCGATCCTGGGCGTGTTTCCGGAGCTGGGCCGCGCGCTCGGCGTGCCGACGCCGTTCTGCGACGCGGTGCTCGGGCTGCTGCGCCAGCGTGCGCGCAACAGCGGGTTGTAAGCGGAAGGGCGTAGGGAGGCTCTGCTTGCCGGCGCCGCTCGATCGCGCGTGTCGGCGGGCGGTGCCGCCTGGCTGCCGGCGGCGCTCAACTGCCGAGGCGCGGCGAGACAGGCAGGAGCGCAAGCCGCGCTGAAACGCAGCCGGCCATCGAGCGGCGGATGGCGGGAGAGGCCTGGTTGAAATCCGGCGCGGCGAGATGGCGGCAAGGCGGCTCGCCGCCGCTCGCGCGCTACTCGATCCGCTCCCGCGTATGGGCGATCAGCTTGTCGAGCGCCCGCTCCAGCGCGCCGCGCTCGCTCTCGGTCAAGCGCTCGGCCAGCTCGGCATTCCAGCGCCGCGCGAGCGTCATGATCCGGCGGTTCAGCGCGGCGCCCTCGCGCGTGAGCGCGATCACCACCACGCGGCCGTCCTCGTCGCTGGTCGTGCGCGACAGCAGGCCCTGCAGGATCAGCGCCTCGGCGGCGCGGCTGGCCTGGCTCTTGTCGAGATGCGTGTGGCGCGCGAGTTCCATGATCGAAAACGGCCCGAAGGCGCCGACCGAGCTGATCACGCGCGCCTCCGGCAGGGTGATGCCGAGCTTGTCGCGATACAGCTCGCCGATCGCGCGATCGGTGAGCTTGTTGATCGTGTGCAGGCGCTGCGTCAGAAACTGGTCGAGTCCGGCTTGGCTGCCTTTCATGGCGGTTCCTGAAGGATGGTCGGCGGCCCGATTGTTCCCGGATCGCCGCGCGCGGTCAACCGAGGTCGACCGGGATCAACGTGCCGCTGCTGCCGCGGCGTCGCTGCGGCGGCCCAAGCGCAGCCGCGCCAGTTGCTCGGCCTGGTCGGCCAGCAGCCGGGCGGCGTCGCGGATCGCCATCTCGAGCGTAATCGGTCCCGGCGCGGGCGAAAAGCAGCCGTCGAAATGTTCTGACAATTGCGGCAGCGCCGCCGGGTCGACCGCGCCCGACAGCAGGCTGGCCGGCACGCCGGCCGCGGCCGCGTGGCGGCAGGCGATGAAGGGCGCCTTGCCGTGCAGGGTCTGGCCGTCCGAGCGTCCCTCGCCGGTGATCAGCCAGTGTGCGCCGTCCAGCGCGGCGTCGAGGCCGACCTGGCGCGCCACCACCTCGGCGCCCGGCTCGAAGCTCGCGCCCAGCAGGTGCAGCGCGAAGCCCAGGCCGCCCGCCGCACCCGCGCCGGGCAATTCGCGTACCTGGCGGCCGAGCGCGGCTTCAGCCAGATCGGCGTAATGCGAGAGCGCGGCGTCGAGCGGGGCGACCTGCTCGGGGCGCACGCCCTTCTGCGGGCCGAAGACGGCGGTGGCGCCATGCTCGCCGGTGAGCGGATTGTCGACGTCGGACATGCCGACGAAGCGGCTTTGCGCGAGCCGCGGATCGAGCCCCGAGGTATCGAGCCGGGCGATCGTCGCGAGCCGCTCGGGCGTCGGCTCGATCTCGCGGCCCTCGGCGTCGAGCGCGCGCAGGCCGAGCCCGGCCAGCAGGCCCGCGCCGGCGTCGTTGGTGCTGCTGCCGCCGAGCGCCACGAAGAAGCTGCGCACCCCCTCGTCGAGCAACTGGCGGATCGCTTCACCCATGCCGCGCGTGCTGCGCGCCTCCACCGGCACCGCCATGCCGACCGGATCGGTGATGCCGACGACCTCGGCGGTCTCGATGATCGCGGTATGCGCGTCGACCAGGCCGGCGGCCGCCTCGCGCGGCGCGAGCGAAGCGCCGGGCACCGCCAGCGTGCGGCGCGTGCCGCCGTGCGCGAGCATCGCGTCGAGCGTGCCCTCGCCGCCGTCGGCCATCGGGCAGCCGCGCACGATCGCGTCGGGCCGCGCGCGGCGCAGGCCGGCCGCGATCGCGTCCGTTACCTGTTGCGCGGACAAGGATCCCTTGAACGAATCGGGCGCAATGACGACGACAGGCGCGGACGGGAAGGGCTGCATGGTGTCTCCGGTGGGATATTCGGTTGGGGGTCGCAACGTTCGCCGCGGCTGCGGCCGGGTTGCGATCGAGGTGCCCGCGACGCTGGCGCGTGGTGCCGAGCCGGGCAGACGCGAGCTTAACAGGCCGGCGGCGCGCGGCGAATAGGCGGGACGGTATGACCGGAATCGAGGCGCGCGGCGCGCGCTTTGCGCGCGAGGGCGCAATCTGGCGGCTTGGGGAAAATAGTTTGCTAGAATAGTCGATTCTTCCGGCCAAAGCCGTGCTTTTCAAGCCGCAGGCGCCGCGCTCCGCAAGGCGGGGCGGTGCCGACGAATGGGAACGGCGGCGATGCGATGACCAATGGGACTATCGCGTCGCGAGGCGGGCACGGCAAGGAAAACCGATTCGCTCGAATAATTTTAGGACGATTGAAGCCATGGCTAACGTTGTTGAAAACCTCGGCAAGCTCGAACGCCGTGTGACGATTTCCCTGCCCAAGGAAGTCGTGCAGAAGGAGATCGACGCCCGTATCCAGAAACTCGCGAAGAACGTGCGCATGCCGGGCTTCCGCCCGGGCAAGGTGCCGCTCAAGATGGTCGCGCAACAATACGCGGGCCAGGTCGAGGCGGAAGTGCTGAGCGACAAGATCGGCCAGGAGTTCTTCGAAGTCAGCCGCACCGAGAACCTGCGCGTGGCAGGCCAGCCGAGCTTCGCGCCGAAGGCCGAGGCGGCCGCCGACGCTTACGCGTTCGATGCGACCTTCGAGGTTTACCCGGAAGTGAAGATCGGCGATCTGGCCACCGCTGAGGTCGAGCGTTCGACCACCAGCATCGGCGACGCCGAGATCGATCGCACCCTGGACATCCTGCGCAAGCAGCGCGTGCACTTCCATGCTCGCGGCGAAGGCGGCGAGCATGGCGACGGCGGCGCCGAGACGGCTGCCCAGAACGGCGACCGCGTGACGGTCGACTTCGTCGGCAAGATCGACGACGTCGCCTTCCCCGGCGGCACCGCCGAGGACTTCCCGTTCGTGCTCGGCGAAGGCCGCATGCTGCCGGAATTCGAGACGGCCGCGCTGGGCCTGAAGGTCGGCGAGGCTCGCGAGTTCGACCTGACCTTCCCCGAGGACTATCACGGCAAGGACGTGGCCGGCAAGACGGCGAAGTTCACGGTCACGATGAAGAAGGTCGAGTGGCCGCACCTGCCGGAAATCGACGGTGAGTTCGCCAAGACGCTCGGCATCGAGGACGGCGACACCGCCAAGATGCGCAACGAGATCAAGGAAAACCTGGAGCGCGAAGCCAAGCGCCGCACCCAGTCGCTGGTCAAGAACCAGGTGATGGATGCGGTCCTGAAGATCTCGGAGCTGGATGTGCCGAACGCGCTGGTCGAGCAGGACCAGCAGCGCCTGGTCGAAATGGCTCGCCAGGATCTCGCGCAACGCGGCGTGCCCAACGCGGCGAATGCCCCGATCCCGGTCGAGATGTTCAAGGAGCAGGCCGAGCGCCGCGTCAAGCTGGGCCTGGTGATCGCCGAGCTGGTCAAGGCCAACGGCCTGGAAGCGAAGCCCGAGCAGATCCGTGCCGAAGTCGACGAGTTCGCGAAGAGCTACGAAGACCCGAAGGAAGTGGTCCGCTGGTATTATTCGAACCAGCAGCGCCTGGCCGAAATGGAAGCGTTCGTCGTTGAAAGCAACGTCGTCGACTTCGTGCTCGGCAAGGCGAAGGTGACGGACAAGGAAGTGAGCTTCGAGGCACTGGCCAGCGCATCCGCGCAGGCTTAAGCGTCGTTTCAGCGGCGTGCCGGCTGTCGGAGCGACGGCCCGCACGCCGTTTTTGCGTCGAGGGCCGGCCCAAGGCCGGCTGGCGACGCGAAACTTCGCGCCGGCGGTCCTTTCTTCCGTTCAACATTCATTTCGGACAAGGCTCATTGCATGATCAATCGCGCTGAATTGCTGGATACGCTGGCTTCCCATGCTCCGCAGGATTTCGAGACGAAGGCGCTCGGGCTGGTGCCGATCGTGGTCGAGACCAGCGGCCGCGGCGAGCGTTCGTACGACATCTACTCGCGTCTGCTCAAGGAGCGGATCGTGTTCATGGTCGGCGAAGTGAACGACCAGACCGCGAACCTGGTGGTCGCGCAGCTGCTGTTCCTGGAGAGTGAAAACCCGGACAAGGACATCAGCCTGTACATCAACAGCCCGGGCGGTTCGGTCTCGGCGGGCCTGGCGATCTACGACACGATGCAGTTCATCAAGCCGGACGTGTCGACGCTGTGCATGGGCCTGGCGGCCAGCATGGGCGCCTTCCTGCTGTCCTCGGGCGCCAAGGGCAAGCGCTACGCGCTGCCCAACGCGCGCGTGATGATCCACCAGCCGCTGGGCGGCGCGCGCGGCCAGGCCTCGGACATCGAGATCCAGGCGCGCGAGATCCTGTACCTGCGCGAGCGCCTGAACAAGATCCTGGCCGACAACACCGGCCAGGACGTCGAGCGGATCGCGCGCGACACGGATCGTGATAATTTCATGTCCAGCGACGATGCCAAGGCTTACGGCCTGATCGACCACGTGACGGCCAAGCGTCCGTAATCCCAGCAAACGGGGTGCCGCCCCAAAACGGGCGGCGCATCGCGCCTCGAGCATCTGCGGCAAGACCAGCGCGGCCGGCCAATACCCATGGCGACGTCATGGGCGGCTGGCCAAACGGCGTATTATGTAACTCGTGTGTCCGGAGGCTCATACATCCATGGCGGACAAAAAAGGTTCGAACAGCGAAAAGCTGTTGTATTGCTCGTTCTGCGGGAAAAGCCAGCATGAGGTGAAGAAACTCATCGCCGGCCCGTCGGTGTTCATCTGCGATGAGTGCATCGACCTCTGCAACGAAATCATCCGCGACGAGGCCGCCGCATCCGGGGTCGAAGCCAGTCTGTCGAAATCGGACTTGCCGAGCCCGCAGGAAATCCGCGAGATCCTCGATCAGTACGTGATCGGCCAGGAGCGCGCGAAGAAGATCCTCGCGGTGGCCGTCTACAACCACTACAAGCGTCTCAAGCATCTCGACAAGAAGGACGAGGTCGAGCTCTCGAAGAGCAACATCCTGCTGATCGGGCCGACCGGCTCCGGCAAGACGCTGCTCGCGCAAACCCTGGCTCGCCTCTTGAACGTGCCCTTCGTGATCGCCGACGCGACCACGCTGACCGAAGCCGGCTATGTGGGCGAGGATGTCGAGAACATCATCCAGAAGCTGCTGCAGAACTGTAATTACGAGGTCGAGAAGGCGCAGCGCGGGATCGTCTACATCGACGAGATCGACAAGATCAGCCGCAAGTCGGACAACCCCTCGATCACCCGCGACGTGTCGGGCGAGGGCGTCCAGCAGGCGTTGCTCAAGCTGGTCGAGGGCACCATGGCCTCGGTGCCGCCGCAAGGCGGGCGCAAGCATCCGAACCAGGATTTCATCCAGGTCGACACGACCAACATCCTGTTCATCTGCGGCGGCGCGTTCGACGGCCTGGAGAAGGTCATCACGGATCGCACCGAAAAGACCGGCATCGGCTTCGGCGCCTCGGTGAAGAGCAAGCAGGAGCGCGATTCGGGCGAGGTGCTGCGCGAGGTCGAGCCGGAAGACCTGATCAAATTCGGGTTGATTCCCGAGCTGATCGGCCGTCTGCCGGTGGTCGCCACGCTCGGCAAGCTCGACGAGGCCGCCCTGATGAAGATCCTGGTCGAGCCGAAGAACGCGCTGGTCAAGCAGTACCAGAAGCTGTTCGCGATGGAGCGCGTGGAGCTGGAACTGCGCCCCGACGCGCTGCAGGCGGTGGCCCGCAAGGCGATCCGCCGCAAGACCGGGGCGCGTGGCCTGCGTTCGATCATCGAGCAGGCGCTGCTCGACGTGATGTACGAATTGCCGACCCTGAAGGGGGTGAGCAAGGTCATCATCGACGACAACGTGATCGATGGCGACGGCAAGCCCTTGCTGATCTACGAGGACACGCCAAAAGTGGCGGGTTCGAATTGATCGGCTTGACTGTCTGAGGAAGCAAAAAAGCCGTTCATGGCGTCGTGAACGGCTTTTTTCGTTTAGTCTTGTGGGTAACACTGACTTTCCGCTGTACGGCGACTTTTTTACCGAATATTTCCCACGCGCTGAAGGCTTGCAATCCGTTTCGCCGGCCTCAACTACCGAACAATTGATTCCACTCATGGGGAAATGAAAATGTCAGGCACCCAACTTCTCCCGCCGGAACGCATTACGCTCCCGCTGCTGCCGCTGCGGGATGTCGTCGTTTTCCCGCATATGGTGATCCCGCTCTTCGTGGGTCGGCCGAAGTCGATCAAGGCCCTCGAGGCGGCGATGGAAGGCGGCAAGCACATCATGCTGGTCGCCCAGAAGACCGCCGCGAAGGACGAGCCGACCGAAAAGGACATGTACGAGGTCGGCTGTATCGCCAACATCCTGCAGATGCTGAAGCTGCCTGACGGCACCGTGAAGGTGCTCGTCGAAGGCCTGCAGCGCGCCCAGGCACTGTCGATCGAGGAACAGGAAACCCAGTTCTCGTGCGAAGTGCTGCCGCTCGAACCCGACCACGCCGACAGCGCCGAAACCGAGGCTCTGCGTCGCGCGATCGTGTCCCAGTTCGATCAGTACGTGAAGCTGAACAAGAAGATCCCGCCGGAGATCCTGACCTCGCTGTCGGGCATCGACGAGGCGGGCCGCCTGGCCGACACGATCGCGGCGCACCTGCCGCTCAAGCTCGACCAGAAGCAGCACATCCTGGAAATGTTCCCCGTCATCGAGCGTCTCGAGCACCTGCTCGCGCAGCTCGAGGCCGAGATCGACATCCTGCAGGTGGAAAAGCGCATCCGCGGTCGCGTCAAGCGCCAGATGGAGAAGAGCCAGCGCGAGTACTACCTCAACGAGCAGGTCAAGGCGATCCAGAAGGAACTGGGCGAGGGCGAGGAAGGCGCCGATCTCGAGGAACTCGAGAAGCGCATCAATGCAGCGCGCATGCCCAAGGAAGCCAAGAAGAAGGCCGATGCCGAGCTCAAGAAGCTCAAGCTGATGTCGCCGATGTCGGCCGAGGCCACCGTCGTGCGCAACTACATCGACACGCTGATCGGCTTGCCGTGGCGCAAGAAGAGCAAGGTCAACAACGACCTGTCGAACGCCGAGCAGGTGCTCGACGAGGACCACTTCGGCCTCGAGAAGGTCAAGGAACGGATCCTCGAGTATCTCGCGGTGCAACAGCGCGTCGACAAGGTCAAGGCGCCGATCCTGTGCCTGGTCGGGCCCCCGGGCGTCGGCAAGACCTCGCTCGGCCAGTCGATCGCCCGCGCCACGAACCGCAAGTTCGTGCGCATGGCGCTCGGCGGCGTGCGTGACGAGGCCGAGATCCGCGGCCACCGCCGGACCTACATCGGCTCGATGCCGGGCAAGATCCTGCAGAGCCTGACCAAGGTCGGTGTGCGCAATCCGTTGTTCCTGCTCGACGAAGTCGACAAGATGGGCATGGATTTCCGCGGCGATCCGTCGTCGGCGCTGCTCGAGGTGCTCGATCCGGAACAGAACCACACGTTCGCCGATCACTACGTCGAAGTCGATTTCGACCTGTCGGACGTGATGTTCGTGGCCACCTCGAACTCGCTGAACATTCCGCCGCCGCTGCTGGATCGGATGGAAGTGATTCGCCTGTCGGGCTACACGGAAGACGAGAAGGTCAGCATCGCGCAACGCTATCTGCTGCCGAAGCAGAAGAAGAACAACGGGCTGAAGGACGGCGAGATCGACGTCACGGAAGAAGCGATCCGCGACATCATCCGCTACTACACCCGTGAAGCGGGCGTGCGTTCGCTCGAGCGCGAAGTCTCGAAGATCTGCCGCAAGGTCGTGAAGATGCTGCTGTTGAAGAAGGCGGCGAGCCCGGTGAAGGTCGATGCCGGCAACCTCGACACCTTCCTCGGCGTGCGCAAGTACGACTTCGGCCTGGCCGCCAAGGAAAACCAGGTGGGTCAGGTCACGGGCCTGGCCTGGACGGAAGTCGGCGGCGACCTGCTGACGATCGAGGCGGCCGTGATGCCCGGCAAGGGCAACGTGATCCGCACCGGCTCGCTTGGCGACGTGATGAAGGAATCGGTCGAGGCCGCGCGCTCGGTGGTGCGTTCGCGTTCGCGCCGCCTGGGCGTGAAGGACGAGGCCTTCGAGAAGCAGGACATCCACATCCACGTGCCGGAAGGCGCGACGCCGAAGGACGGTCCGTCCGCCGGTATCGCGATGACCACGGCGCTGGTGTCGGTGCTGACCGGCATCCCGGTCCGCGCGGATGTCGCGATGACGGGTGAAATCACGCTGCGCGGCGAGGTGCTGCCGATCGGCGGGCTGAAGGAGAAGCTGCTGGCGGCGCATCGCGGCGGCATCAAGCTCGTGCTGATCCCGGAAGAGAACGTGAAGGATCTCGCCGACATTCCGGACAACGTGAAGAACGCCATCGAGATCGTGCCGGTCCGCTGGATCGACAAGGTGCTCGAATTGGCGCTCGAGCGTACGCCGAGCGCGCTGCCCGAGGACGAAGCGAAGGCCGCGGCGCCGGTTGCCGAAGCCCCGAAAGATGCCTCGACGGAAGTCGTCAAGCACTGAGCACATCCCACAATGTGAGCTTCGAAGCATGAGGCTCCACGCAGGGAACCAACCCGCGGCCATCGCCGCGGGTTTTTTATTGGCGCTTCGCGGCGAAAGATGCATCAATCCCTTGCGCTGTCTCAGCTTCGGCGCTTGACAGGCCCGTTTCGGCTTCATTTAATGATCGACCCGGCATGTACCGGGCGACGGCCGACAACGGGGCGGCCGTCCTGAAATGGGACCACTGACGAAAGGGGACGGCATGAACAAGACGGACTTGATCGACCACATCGCACGCGAGGCAGATTTATCCAAGGCATCGGCAGGACGCGCGCTCGACGCGCTGATCGCCGGTGTGGTGCAGGCGCTGGAAAGCGGCGGCAGCGTCACGCTGGCTGGTTTCGGTACCTTCGAGGTGGGCGAGCGGATCGCGCGCAATGGGCGCAATCCGCAAACCGGCGAAACGATCCGCATCGAGGCGGCGCGAGTCGCGAAATTCAGGGCTGGCAAAGCCCTGAAGGATGCGCTAAACTAGCGGGCTCGCTGCTTGACGATGTCCACGCGCAGTATCCAGGATGTCGGCAGGCAGGTGGCAAGCGCGAAACGGGTGCTTAGCTCAGTTGGTAGAGCGGCGCCCTTACAAGGCGTAGGTCGGGAGTTCGAGCCTCTCAGCACCCACCAGTTTCGTGATCTTGCCTGCGGTACCACACCAAGGAGCGGTAGTTCAGTTGGTTAGAATACCGGCCTGTCACGCCGGGGGTCGCGGGTTCGAGTCCCGTCCGCTCCGCCAGATTCAGTACGAAGCCCCGTGAGTTCACGCTCACGGGGCTTTTTGCTTTGGCGCGCCTCGACGACTTGTTTGCCCGGGCGGCACGATCCTGTCGCCGCCCGGGGCGCCGCCTTCAGGGCAGCAGTTTGTCGAGCAGCGGCGAGCTGAAGATCCGGCTCGGGTCGAGGCGATCGAGCGTGGCGCGCGCGGTATCCCAGTTGCTCGAGGCGGGCTGGCCGTCGCGATACAGGCCCGGGACGGTGGTGCCGATCATGGTGGCATCCTGCCAGGCCGCCGTATCGGTATAGCCCCAGCCCTTCGACCATTCGGGGCGCAGCGTCGCGTAGGAGCCGCTGTAGTTCGACAGCATCCACTGCTCGATCTCGCGATAGAAGCGATCCGCCGAGGGCGTGCCGGGCAGCGAGAGGATGTCGAACCACACCGCCACATCCCATTCGGCATGATCGGGGCGCGGCTTGAGCGCCGAGAGGGTCGGCGCGACCGTGCCGGCACCGATGTCGCCGGGCTGGTCGAGGCCGGTCACGCGGATCTCCACCGGGCCGTTCATCGGATACAGGCCCTGCGCCTGGTAGGCGCTCACGCGGTTCTGGTAGAACTGCACGAACTCGTTGATGGCGCGCTGCACGTCGGCGCGGCGTGTCAGTACCGCGTAACCGTTGGCGGTCACTCGCAGCGTGGTCGGGCGGATGTACTGCTGCACGGTGCGCGACCAGCCCCAGATGTCGGCCGACAAGGTGAGCGCCAGGCCCGCGGTGGTGACGGCGAACTGGGTCTGCCCGAACAGCGGCGTCAGGCTGCCGTCGCCGCCGCCGATGATGCCCTGGATCAGATCCGACAACTGCTTCGGAATCGAGTCGGAGAACGGATAGTTGTATGGCTGGGTGACCGCTCGCGAGAGTAGCGGCTTGTTCGGCGCGACGGTCCAGACCTTGAGCCAGGGATTCGCGGTGAACGGGAACCAGATCGCTTCCATGCGGCCGGTCTGGTCGAGGAAGGACGCCACGGTGCGCCCGCTCGAACCGGCCGGCGCGAACAGCTCCGTCGCCGGGATGTTGGTATAGCTCTGGCATCGCAGGCGCTGGTTCGGCGCGGCGACCAGGGTTGCCTCGACGACGAAGGCGCGGCCGACGTGCGCGAGCAGGGCGCCGATATCGGGATCGCTGCGCTGGAAGGTGCGCAGCACGTATTGCTGCGAGCCCGAGTCGAATACCACCGCCGTCAGCGAGACCACCAGGTTGCTCAGCGAGCCGTAGGTCTGGCCGGGCTGGCGCGTTTCGCCGGCGGCCGGCACGGCGGTGCCGTGCGCGTCGATCGCGAGGGCGCCGCCGAGCGTGATGTCGCCCGGTGCCGGCACGGCCACCAGGCCGAGGTTGCTGGTTTCCAGCGTGGCCAACAGCGATTCGAGCGAGACGCCCGTTTGCGCCGTGACGCGCGCCGGGCTGCTCGAGGTGTCGACCGAGACAGCCGTCAGCGATTGCGTGGTATCGAGCAGCACCAGATTCGCGGTGCCGGCCGCCGGGTCGAGCGTGAGCGGCGACCAGTTGTGCATGTGGCCGCGCGGGCGAACCTTGTAGCCGTTCGCGCGGGCCCAGTTGACGACGTTCAGCACATCGGCGGCCGAACGCGGCGCGGCGGTCCAGACATCCTGCAGGACGATCTCGCCGCTCCAGTTCTGGAAGGCCTGCTTGTAGAGCGGCAGGTCGGCGGGGAAATTCGGTGGCGTGGCGCCGGTGGTTTGCGCGTGCGCGGCAACCTGGTAGATCGGGGTCCAGCCGACGACCACGCCGGCCGCCGCGAGTTTGGCCATGTCGGACAGGAACGCGCGACGCGGCGAGCGTTCGTCCAGGGATTTCTCGGACATTGTTTTCTCTCTTTGTTATCGATTCGCCCGATTTGCAACGAGTAAAACAAAAGAAAATCAAATCGGGCGGCCGATTATCGATTGGCAAACGGCAGTGGAATCAGGCGCGGCGTGCCCAGCCGGCGGAGGCCACGCCCTTCGTGCCAGGGCTCCGTGAAGCGGGCGTCGTCGTATTGTTACTGCAAATCGATCGACGACGAAACGGTAATTCCGAGGTTTTGATTTATTCGATGGCATGCAGGGTCGGCAGGTCATGCTTTTCCGGGGCAATCCGCCCGCTTTGTATTTTCAATCGATCGATATATTGCATTTTTCATGAACGGCGACGCCGCATGTAGCCGATGCACGAGCGCGTGTCACGCATGGTCGGAACCGCTGCGCCGGCGTCGATCGGCAGGCTCGGCGCGCGGTCGCCCCCCGGTTTCGCCTTTTTTCCTTGCCACTGATGTAATATCAGTCGTTTTGTCCAGCCACTTCGGTTCCGCATGCTCGATTTCTTCCGCAATCACCAGCGCCTGATGATGTTCCTCCTGCTCCTGATCGTGCTTCCGGGGCTCGGGTTCGTCGGGGTACAGGGCTTCCGCGACTTCTTCGACGACAGCGCGAATGTGGCATCGGTCGACGGACACAAGATCACGCGCGCCGAATTCGACGGCGCCTACCGCCAGCAGATCGACCAGGCGCGCCAGGCGCTCGGCGCGAACTTCGACGCCAAGCAGTTCGACACGCCCGAGCGTCGCCAGCAACTGCTCGACGGCATCATCGAGCAGCGCGCGCTGACCGACGAGGTGCGCCGCCTGCACCTGACGGCTTCGGACAACGCGGTGCGCGAAGCGCTGATGTCGAACCCGATCATCGCCTCGCTGCGCAAGCCCGACGGCTCGATCGACGCCGAGCGCTACACGCAGCTGCTGGCGATGCAGGGCATGACGCCGGACCAGTACCAGGAATCGGTGCGCTACCAGCTCTCGCAGAGCCAGCTGCCCAACAACCTGATCAACAGCGCCTTCACGCCCAAGAGCGTGGCCCAGCGCCTGACCGACCTGGCGCAGCAGCAGCGCGAGATCCAGGCGATGGTGCTGAAGCCGGCCGACTACGCCGCCAAGGTCCAGCCGACCGACGCCCAGCTCTCGGCCTACTACGACGCGCACAAGCAAGCGTTCGCCACGCCCGAGACGGCCAGCATCCAGTACCTGGTGTTCACGCCGGCTGCGGCTGCCGCCAACGCGCAGCCGTCCGACGCGGACCTCCACAAGTTCTACGAGGACAACACCGCGCGCTTCCGCACCGAGGCGCAGGTGCGTGTGAGCCACATCTTCATCGCCGCGGCGCGCAATGCCAGCGCCTCGGACAAGGCCGCCGCGAAGGCCAAGGCCGAGCAGCTGCTGGCCGAGGTGACGGCTCATCCGGATCAGTTCGCGCAGATCGCCGAGAAGAATTCGCAGGACGCGCCCTCGGCGGCCAAGGGCGGCGACCTGGGCTACGTGACGCGCGGCTCGACCGCCGGCGGCCCGGCCTTCGACGATGCGGCCTTCGCGCTGAAGTCGGGCGAGCTCAGCAAGGTGGTCGAGTCGGACCTCGGCTACCACATCCTCAAGGCGACCGACGTGAAGCCAGCCGTGGTCAAGCCCTTCGACGAGGTCAAGGATTCGATCGCGACCGAGCTCAAGCAGCAGTTCGCGGCCAAGGCCTTCAGCGACAATTCGGAAGGTTTCTCGTCACTGGTCTACGAGAAGGCCAAGAGCCTGCAGCCGGCCGCCGACAAGTACAAGCTGACGATCCAGACCGCCACCGTCACGCCGCAGCCGAACCCGGCCCTGCCGCCCGACAGCCCGCTCAACAATCCGAAGTTCCTGGCCGCCGTGTTCGCGGCGGACTCGGTCAAGAACGGCAACAACACGCAGGCGATCGACGTCGGCAACAGCACGCTGATCGCCGCGCGCGTGACGGCCGACAAGCCGGCCGCGGTGCCCGCGCTGGACGCGATCAAGGACGTGGTGCGCCAGAAGTACATCGCCGACGAAAGCGCGAAGCTGGCCAAGCAGGACGGCGCGGCGAAGCTGGCGGCGCTGCAGAAGTCGAAGTCGACCGATGGTTTCCTGCCGGCCGAGAAGGTCTCGCGCACGCAGACGCTGGGCCTGTCGCCCGAGGCGATCGCGGCGATCTACAAGGCCGATGCGAAGTCGCTGCCGGCCTATGTCGGCGTCGATCTCGGCGCGAACGGCGGTTACGCGATCTTCCGCGTCAACGCGATCGTGCCGCCCGCGCCGGTGGATCCGCAGCAACTGACCGCCGCCCAGCAGCAACTGGCCCAGGTCTATGCGCAAAGCGAGAGCGAGGCGTACATGAAGGCGCTGCGCGACCGCTCGAAGGTCAAGATTTACGGCTCGCTGGGCGACAGCAGCAGCCACAGCGACGACAACTGATCGCCGCCGCGCCGCCAGGCACCTAGCTAAAGCGCAAAGCCCCGCTCGAAACCGAGCGGGGCTTTTTCTTTGGCGGCGAGGCGGGAGAGCTGCGGGGCAGGGTGACGCTCTCGCGCCTCCCGCGAGCCTCAGTGCGCGCCCGGACCCAGCAGCGGCTTCACCACCGGCCAGACGTTGTCGAGCAGCCTGGGCTGCGCGCCCTGGTTCGGGTGGTTCTGGTCGTCCTGGAACTGGTCGGGTTTGTCCTCGAGGCCGGCCAGCAGGAAGGGCACCAGCGGCAGGCGCAGCTCCTTCGCGAGCGTGCCGTACATGGCGTGGAACTTCTGCGTGTAATCGAGGCCGTAGTTGGGCGGCACGTACATGCCGACCAGCACCACCTTCGCCTTGGCCTGCTGCGCCTGTGCCACGATCGCGCGCAGGTTCTGCTCGGTGGTGGCCAGCGGCACGCCGCGCAGCGCGTCGTTGGCGCCCAGTTCGACGATCAGGATCGAGGGCTTCAGGCGCGCGAGCACGGCGGGCAGGCGGGCCCGGCCGCCATTGGTGGTGTCGCCGCTGACGCTGGCATTCGCGACGCTATAATCGATTCGCTGATCCGCGATGCGCGCGCGCATCAGCGCGACCCAGCCCGTGTCGCGCGGCAGGCCGTATTCGGCGGACAGGCTGTCGCCGAGCACCACGATGTTGGGCTTGGCCGCGCTGGTTGAGGTAGCCGCGGCCGCTTGCGTGGCTGCCTGCGCGGCGGCACCGATGCCGCCGAACCCGGCCGTGGCGGCCAGGGCGATCACGACGGCGCGCAGGCCGTCTTTCCAGGAATCACTCTGCTTCATGCTCAAGATGACGGAACCGATCATTGAAGTTCGACAAGTGGCGAAACGGGTGGCCGACGCGGCCGGCGAACTGACGATCCTCGACGGCATCGACCTGACGGTGGCGGCAGGCAGCAGCCTGGCGATCGTCGGCGCCTCGGGGTCGGGCAAGTCCACCTTGCTCGGCCTGCTTGCCGGCTTGGACAGCGCGACCGAGGGCACGGTTCGCCTGCTCGGCCGGGATCTGCAGGGGCTCGACGAGGACGCGCGCGCGGCGCTGCGCAGCGGCTCGGTCGGCTTCGTGTTCCAGTCCTTCCAGTTGATGCCGCATCTCACCGCGCTCGAGAACGTGATGCTGCCGCTCGAACTGCGCGGCGGCATCACGGCGCGCGAGGCGGCCGAGCGCGCGCGTCGCCTGCTCGAGCGGGTCGGGCTCGGCGCGCGCACCGGCCACTACCCGAAGCTGCTGTCGGGCGGCGAGCAGCAGCGCGTCGCGCTGGCCCGCGCCTTCGTCACCGATCCCGCGATCCTGTTCGCCGACGAGCCGACCGGCAGCCTCGACGCCGCCACCGGCCACGCCGTGATCGACCTGATGTTCGAGCTGAACCGCGCGCAGGGCGCCACGCTGGTGCTGGTCACGCACGACCCGGCGCTCGCGCGCCGCTGCGGCACAGTAATCACGCTCGACGGCGGGCGCATCGTCGCCGATGCCACGGAGCCGAGCACGAACTGAGCTCGCGGCGCGACGCATGTCGTCCTGTCCACGAACAAACGGCCGGAAATCCCGGCCGTTCGTATTTGCGTCGTCGCTCAGCGCTTGAGCGCCGCGCGGGCCCGCGCGATCAGCGCCGAGGTCGAGGAATCGTGCTTGGCGGGATCGACGTTGGCTGCCGTGAGATCGGCCTCCACCACCTTGCCGAGGATCTTGCCGAGCTCGACGCCCCATTGATCGAAGGGGTTGATGTTCCAGACCGAGGCCTGCACCAGCACCTTGTGCTCGTAGAGCGCGATCAGGGCGCCCAGCGTGCGCGCGGTCAGCGCATCGACCAGGATGGTGCTGGTCGGGCGATTGCCGGGGAAGGTCAGGTGCGGTGCCAGCTCGGGCTTGTCCGGGCCGGCGATCTTGCGCGCTTCCTCCAGCGTGCGGCCCAGCATCAGCGCCTCGCTCTGCGCGAAGCAGTTGGCCAGCAGCTTCGGATGATGGCTGGCCAGTGCATGCTCGGGCGTGAGCACCGCGATGAAGTCGATCGGCACGATGGTCGGGCCCTGGTGCAGCATCTGGAAGAAGGCGTGCTGGCCGTTGGTGCCCGGCTCGCCCCAGGTGACGGCCGAGGTCGGGTAGTCGACGAAGGCGCCGTCCAGGCGCGCCGACTTGCCGTTGCTCTCCATCTCGAGCTGCTGCAGGTACGAGGGCAGGAAGTGCAGCGCTTCCGAATACGGCGCCACCAGGTAGCTCTGCGAGCCGAAGAAGTTGCGATACCAGATGCCGATCAGGCCGAGCAGCACCGGCAGGTTCGCTTCCAGCGGCGCTTCGCGGAAATGGCGGTCCATCTCGTCGGCGCCGGCCAGCAGCTCGTCGAACTGCTCGGGCCCGATCGCGATCATGATCGACAGGCCGACCGCCGACCACAGCGAATAGCGCCCGCCCACCCAGTCCCACATCTCGAACACGTTGTGCGCGTCGATGCCGAACTTGACCACTTCCTCCGGATTCGCCGACACGCCGACGAAGTGCTTGGCCAGCGCGTTCTCGGGGCAGCCGTGCGCGAGCAGCCAGTCGCGGGCCGAGCGCGCATTGGTCATGGTCTCGAGGGTGGTGAAGGTCTTCGAGACCACGATCACCAGCGTTGCCTCGGGATCGCAGTGCTCCAGCGCGCGGGAGAGATCGGCGCCGTCCACGTTCGAGACGAAGGCGCAGGACAGCTCGCGGGTGGCGAGATGGTCGAGCGCGTGCACCACCATCTTGGGACCGAGGTCCGAGCCGCCGATGCCGATGTTGATCACGTGGCGGATGCGCTTGCCGGTGTAGCCGGTCCAGCGGCCGTCGCGGACCTGCTCGGCGAAGGCGGCCATCTTCTTGCGCTCGGCCAGCACCTGGGCGTGGAAGGGCGCATCGGGCGAACTCGCGCGCAGCGCGGTGTGCAGGGCGGCGCGCCCTTCGGTCGGGTTGACCACCTCGCCGGCGAACATCGCGTCGCGCCGTGCCTCGACGCCGGCCTCGCGCGCGAGCTGCACCAGCAGCTTCAGCGTCGCGTCGGTGATGCGGTTCTTCGAGAAGTCGATCGCGAGGCCGCCGCCCGCCACGGTGAAGCGTTCGGCACGCGTCGGCGCGGGATCGTTGGAGGGGGCGAACCAGTCGCGCAACTGCGCGTCGCGGATCTCGTCGTAGTGCGATTGGAGGGCGGACCAGGCGGGGAGCGAATTCAGCGTCATATCGGTTCTGGCGAAACTGTCGTGACTTGGAAGGCGTGGGCGGCGGGATGCGCCGCTTGCCGGCGGACTACCGGGGACTGCGAAAGCCGCGCGCGCTGCGCTCGGCATCGATCGTGAGCGGATCGAGCGCGCGCGGGGCCATCCAGTATAACGGCCTCACCGCGGCGACGGTGCGAGGCGAGAGTAAAAGTGACGGTTCAGCAGCCGGCGCACGGCCGGCGCCAGTTCACCGGCGGCCAGGCCCACCGGGCCGGCGCCGAGCGTGCTCAGGCAGTCGGCCGCCAGGCCATGCAGGTAGACGCCCGCCAGCGCGGCTTCCCAGGCCGGCAGGCGCTGCGCCGCGAAGGCCGCGATCAGGCCGCCGAGCACGTCGCCGGTGCCGCCGGTGGCGAGCGCGGCATTGCCGGTCGGGTTGACGGCCACGCGCCCGGCCGGCTCGGCAATCACCGTGCCCGAACCCTTGAGCACCGCGATCGCGTGGAAGCGCGCGGCCAGCTCGCGCGCGGCGGCGAGACGCTCGCCCTGGACCTCGGCGGTGCGCGTGCCGAGCAGCCGCGCCGCTTCGAGCGGATGCGGGGTCAGGATCGACACGGCGTGACGCACACCACGCTTGACCAGGGCCGAGTTCAAGTCGGCATGCGCGGCGACCAGGTTCAGCGCATCGGCATCGATGACCAAGGGCAGGTCGAGCGCGAGGACTTCGCGCAGCGTCTCGATCGCGCGCTCGCGCGTGCCCAGCCCGCAGCCGATGCCGATCGCGCTGAGCCCTTCGGGGTTCAGCGAGCGCGCCGGATGCAGCATCAGTTCGGGGAAGGGCGGGTCGTAGGGCGGGGCATCGTCGCCGAGGAAACCGACATGCACCTTGCCCGCGCCGGCATGCAGCGCGGCGCGCGCGGCCAGGATCGGCGCGCCGCACATGCCGGTGTCGCCGCCGACGATCGCCACGCTGCCGAAGCTGCCCTTGTGCGAGGCGGCGCCGCGCGCGGGCCAGCAAGGCGCGAACAGGGCCGGCGCGTTGAGCGTGGCGGACGGCCGGGCCGGCGCCGCGTCGAGCGTGTCGACCGCGATCTCGCCGGCATGGTCGCGGCCGTCGCCGAAATACAGGCCGGGTTTGGCCGCGATGAAGCTCAGTGTGTGCGTGGCCGTGACGGCGGGGCCGTCGCCGACGCGCGCGCCGCTGTCGGCATCGATGCCGCTCGGCACGTCGAGCGCGAGCACGTGCCCCAGGGCACGCGAGCGCGCCGACAACAGCTCGGCGAGCGCCGCGAAGGGGCCCGCCACGGGCCGCGCCAGGCCGATCCCGAACAGGCCGTCGACGCACCAGCCATAGGTGTCGAGCGAGGCGGGCGGCTCGGGCGAGATCGGCACGCCGGCCTCGCGCGCGAGCGCCAGCGCCCAGCGCGCATCCTCGGGTTTCGGCTCGACCGGCAAACAGACCTCGACCTGCACGCCGAGCCGCAGCAGCTCGACGGCCGTGACCAGCGCGTCGCCGCCGTTGTTGCCGGGGCCCGCCGCAAGCCAGACCGGGCGCGCCTCGCGTTCGCCGCGCTCGGCCAGCCAGCGCGCGGCGGCGCCGCCGGCACGCGCCATCAGCGTATGCGGCGGCAGCGCGGCGGCGGCCTCGGCTTCGGCCGTGCGCAGGTCGGCGACGCTGGACAGCGCCAGGGGCAAGTGGGCGAGCGGGGCGTCGAACGGATCGGCGGGCCGGGCGTTCGGCGAGGGCGGGGCGGCGGACAGCGAGGCGGACGGGGCGAGCGGCGTCATGTCGAAAGGGCCGCCGGGGCGGCCGGTCGAGACGCCGCGCGAGGGCGGCGTCAGGTGGCGAAGCGGTCCACGTGGAGCGCGGCGAGCGTGTCGGCCGGCACGTGATGCGGCGTGCCGCCGAGATAATCGCTCACCACTTTAGCAGAGCCGCACGCGAGGCCCCAGCCGGCCGGGCCATGGCCGAGATTGACGAACACGCGCGGGTGGCGCGTCGGCCCGACCACCGGCAGCCCGTCCGGCGACAACAGCCGCGTGGCCTGCCAGGGCAGCGCGGCCGAGATCTTCGCGGCGCCCGGGATCCAGTCGTGGGTGGCCTGGCCGAGCAGGGCCAGCGCCTCGTCGTTGAGCGCCTCGGGCAGCGGCCTGGCGATGTCCTTCTCGCTTTGCAGGACCGGCGCGCCGCTGATCCGCACGCGCTGGTGCATGCGCGTCATGGTGATGCGCTTGATCGAATCGACCACGCTCAGATGCGGCGCGTGTTCCTCGTAGGCGACCGGCGCGCTCAGCGCGTTGACGCGCACCGGGTGCAGCGGCAGCGTGATGCCGAGCCGGGCCAGCAGCGGCACGCTGCCGGTGCCGGCGGCGATCACCACCGCGTCGGCCGAGATCACGTCGACTTCCTTGCCGCGCGCGCCGAGCCGGTCGCCCGGCTCCGGCGCCAGCTCCACCGCGGCGCGGTTGGCCTCGACGCGGATCGCCGTGACGGCGCGGCCGAAGCAGAACTGCACGCCGTGCTCGTCGAGCGTCTGCTTGACCAGCTTGGAGAAGAGGGGACAGTTCGCAGTGCGCTCGAATTCGAGCAGCACGCCGCCCGCAAAGGGCGGGTCGGCCGGCACCGAATGCTCGAGCGCCGCGCATTGTTCGGCGTCGAGGATCTGGTGCGGAACCTCGTAGGCGCGCAGCAACTCCAGCGCGGGCTGGGCGGCGGCCCATTCCTGCGGCTCGCGGATCACGTGCAGCACGCCGGGGCGCTGCTCGAACTCGAGGCCGAAGCGGCGCTCGATATCGGCGATCGATTCGCGCGACAGGTCGACTAGCGGCTTGAGCTTCGCGTAATGCGCGGCGAACGCCTCGGGCGCGCGCAGTTTCGCCAGCTCGCGCGTGAAGCGGCGCAGCGGGCCGTTCAGGCCCGGTTTGTAGACTACGCCGCTCCTGAGCGCGCGGCGGTGGTGCATGAAGGTCGGACCGAACCAGACGTCGAGCGGGGTGGGCAGCACCAGGCCGCCATGGCCGTAGGTGGCGCCCTGGGCGACGGTGGCGTGGCGCTCGACCATGCAGACGCGGTGGCCGGCGGCGCGCAACTGGTAGGCGGTGGCGACGCCGCCGATCCCGCCGCCGATGACGATGACATCCATGTTGTGATTCGAAAACGGGCCGCGTCGCGACCCGGGTCTGGTCTTCCGTGCGGGCCGTGTGGAACCCGGTGAACCGCGAATGATAGCGCCAAACCGGGCGCTCGCGGCGGCGCCCGGCCGCCGTCGCGGGCGCGCCGGCCTCGGACGCGGCAGCCCCCCGTGGCCGGATCCGGCGTGGCGCGCTGGCCGCGGAAAGCCTTGCGGACGGCTTCGGCGGCATGACTTCCGGGTATAATTGCGGTCTTCCTTTCGCCCCAATGTCGCCGACTCGCGCGACTCATCGATGTCCGTCCAGCCCATGGCTCACTTCTCGTGTTTTCCCGGCGCCGCCGCCCTTTCCGATTTCCGCCAGACTCGCCTGCTCGACACGCTCAAGCAGATCGATGGCGATATCGTCGCAATCCGCGGCCAGTACCTGCACTTCGTCAACGCGTCCGAGCCGCTGTCGGCCGATGAGTCGGCCCGCATCGACGCGCTGATGCACTACGGCGCGCCGTTCGAGCCGGCCGCCGAGAAGGGCGCGACCGACACCTTCATCGTGCTGCCGCGCATCGGCACGGTGTCGCCGTGGGCCAGCAAGGCGACCGACATCGCCCTGCATTGCGGCCTCGCCTCGGTGCGCCGCATCGAGCGCGGCGTCGAGTTCACGGTCACGCTGAAGGCCGGCCTGCTCGGCATGGGCGGCAAGAAGGCGCTCTCGCCCGAGGTGCGCGCCGCGGTGGCCGCCGCGCTGCACGACCGCATG
This sequence comes from Burkholderia gladioli, assembly GCF_000959725.1. Classification (NCBI taxonomy): domain Bacteria; kingdom Pseudomonadati; phylum Pseudomonadota; class Betaproteobacteria; order Burkholderiales; family Burkholderiaceae; genus Burkholderia; species Burkholderia gladioli. The sequence continues at coordinate 4,141,521 of NZ_CP009323.1, read as the reverse complement.
ACGGAAAGCGTGGTGGCCGCGCGCGAGGACGCGCACCACCTGTTCGACGAGCTGCCGGCCAAGCCGCTGGGCCGCGTCGACGTGCTGGGCCAGGGCCGCGCCGCGCTGGAGACGGCCAACCTCGAGCTGGGCCTCGCGCTGGCCGAGGACGAGATCGTCTACCTGGTCGACGCCTTCACGAAGCTGGAGCGCAACCCGACCGACGTCGAGCTGATGATGTTCGCGCAGGCCAACAGCGAGCACTGCCGCCACAAGATCTTCAACGCCGACTGGACCATCGACGGCGCGAAGCAGGACATGTCGCTGTTCGCGATGATCCGCAACACCGAGAAGATGAGCCCGCAGGGCACCATCGTCGCCTACTCGGACAATTCCTCGATCATGCGCGGCGCGCAGGCCGAGCGCTGGTTCCCGCGCGGCGCCGGCGCCGACGGCACGCCCGCCGAGCAATACGGCCGCCACAGCGAGCTGACGCACACGCTGATGAAGGTCGAGACGCACAACCACCCGACCGCGATCTCGCCGTTCGCCGGCGCCGCGACGGGCGCGGGCGGCGAGATTCGCGACGAAGGCGCGACCGGCCGCGGTGCCCGCCCGAAGGCCGGCCTGACCGGCTTCACGGTCTCGAACCTGGACCTTCCCGGCGCGCGCGAAGCCTGGGAAAACGCACGCGACGCCGCCCAGCCGGTGGCCGAGCGCAACCCGGCCGATGCCCACGCGCCCTATGGCCGCCCGGACCGCATCGCCTCGCCGCTGCAGATCATGATCGACGGCCCGCTCGGCGGCGCCGCCTTCAACAACGAATTCGGCCGTCCCAACCTGGGCGGCTACTTCCGTGTCTACGAGCAGAACGTCGGCGGCACCGTGCGCGGCTATCACAAGCCGATCATGATCGCCGGCGGCATCGGCAACGTCTCCGACGCGCACACCCACAAGCACGACCTGCCGGCCGGCACCCTGCTGATCCAGATCGGCGGCCCCGGCATGCGCATCGGCATGGGCGGCGGCGCGGCCAGCTCGATGGCCACCGGCGCCAACACGGCCGAGCTCGACTTCGATTCCGTGCAGCGCGGCAACCCGGAAATCGAGCGGCGCGCCCAGGAAGTGATCAACGGCTGCTGGCAGCTCGGCGAGGCCAACCCGATCCTGTCGATCCACGACGTGGGCGCGGGCGGCCTGTCGAACGCCTTCCCCGAGCTGGTGGACGGCGCCGACAAGGGCGCGCGCTTCGAGCTGCGCAAGATCCAGCTCGAGGAAAGCGGGCTGTCGCCGCGCGAGATCTGGTCGAACGAATCGCAGGAGCGTTACGTGCTGGCGATCGCGCCGGCCGACCTGGCGCGCTTCGAGGCGATCTGCACGCGCGAGCGCTGCCCGTTCGCCGTGATCGGCGTGGCCACCGAGGCGCGCGAGCTGAAGCTGGTCGACGATCTCGCAGAAGGCCAGGACGGCTTCCCGGTCGACATGCCGATGGACGTGCTGCTCGGCAAGCCGCCCAAGATGCATCGCGACGTCACGCGCGTGGCGGTCGAGCGTATCCCGGTCGACGTGACCGGCGTGTCGCTGGCCGATGCGGCCGTGAGCGTGCTGAAGCACCCGACTGTCGCCAGCAAGTCCTTCCTGATCACGATCGGCGACCGCTCGGTCGGCGGCACCTCGGTGCGCGACCAGATGGTCGGCCCCTGGCAGGTGCCGGTGGCCGACTGCGCCGTCACCGCGCTCGACTACGCCGGTTTCGCCGGCGAGGCGATGACCATGGCCGAGCGCACCCCGCTGGCCGTGATCGACGCGCCCGCCTCGGGCCGCATGGCGGTGGGCGAGGCGATCACCAACATCGCCGCCGCGCCGATCGCCTCGCTCGACAAGCTCAAGCTGTCGGCCAACTGGATGGCTTCGTGCGGCACCGCCGGCGAAGACGCCGCGCTCTACGACACGGTCAAGGCGATCGGCATGGAGCTGTGCCCGGCGCTGGGTATCGGCATCCCGGTCGGCAAGGATTCGCTGTCGATGAAGACCAAGTGGAACGACGGCGGCGTGGCCAAGGAAGTGGTCTCGCCGGTGTCGCTGATCATCTCCGCGTTCGCGCCGGTCGAGGACGTGCGCCGCCACCTCACGCCGCAGCTGCGCCGCGTGGCTGACGTCGGCGACAGCGTGCTGATCTCGATCGACCTGGGCCGCGGCAAGAACCGCATGGGCGGCAGCATCCTCGCCCAGGTCACGCAGCAGGTGGGCGACTCGGTGCCCGACGTCGATGACGCGGAAGATCTCAAGCGCTTCTTCACGGCGATCCAGGCGCTGAACGCGCAGGGCAAGCTGCTGGCCTACCACGATCGCTCGGACGGCGGCCTGTGGGCGACCGTCTGCGAAATGGCCTTCGCGGGCCACGCCGGCGTGTCGATCAACGTCGACATGCTGACGCTGGACCCGAACCACGAATCCGATTACGGCGACGCCAAGGACTGGGCCAAGCAGACCAGCGGCCGCCGCGAGGACCGCACGATCCGCGCGCTGTTCAGCGAGGAGCTCGGCGCGGTGGTGCAGGTGCGCGCCGCGGATCGCGACGCCGTGCTGGCCGCACTGCGCGAACATGGCCTGTCGACCTGCTCGCACGTGATCGGCACGGTCAACGAGCGCGACAGCATCGAGGTGTTCCGCGACGCGAAGAAGATCTACGACGCGCCGCGCTCTGAACTGCAGCGCGCCTGGACCGACGTGAGCTGGCGCATCGCGCGCCTGCGCGACAACCCCGCCTGCGCCGATGCCGAATACGACGCGCTGCTCGACGCGGCCGATCCGGGCATGCAGCCGGTGCTGACGTTCGACGCCGCCGAGGACGTGGCCGCGCCGTTCATCGCTACCGGCGCCCGTCCGCGCGTCGCGATCCTGCGCGAGCAGGGCGTGAACTCGCACCTCGAAACGGCCTATGCCTTCGATCGCGCCGGCTTCGACGCGCACGACGTGCACATGAGCGACCTGCTGGCCGGCCGCGCCAACCTGGCCGATTTCGCCGGCGCGGTGGCCTGCGGCGGCTTCTCTTACGGCGACGTGCTCGGCGCCGGCGAGGGCTGGGCCAAGACGATCCGCTTCAACGACGGCCTGGCCGAGATGTTCTCGACCTTCTTCGCACGCCCCGACACCTTCGCGCTCGGCATCTGCAACGGCTGCCAGATGCTGTCGAGCCTGGCGTCGATGATCCCCGGCGCGGAAGCCTGGCCGAAGTTCACGCGCAACAAGTCCGAGCAGTTCGAGGCGCGTTTCTCGTTTGTCGAGGTGCAGTCCTCGCCGTCGATCTTCTTCGCCGGCATGGAAGGCTCGCGCATCCCGGTGGCGGTGGCGCACGGCGAAGGTTTCGCCGATTTCTCGCAGCAGGGCGATGCCGACCGCGTGGCCGTGGCGATGCGCTTCGTCGACCATCGCGGCCAGGCCACCGAGCGTTATCCGTTCAACCCGAATGGCTCGCCGCAGGGCATTACCTCGGTCACCACGGCCGATGGCCGCTTCACCGTGCTGATGCCGCACATGGAGCGCGTGCATCGCACCGTGCAGATGAGCTGGGCGCCCGAAGGCTGGGGCGAGGCCAGCCCCTGGATGCGCGTGTTCCGCAACGCGCGTCGCTGGCTCGGTTGAGATCGATGAGGTTCGAGGTTTGATACGCGGCGCGGCTCGGGGCAACTGCCTCGCGCCGCGCCGCGTTGTTTGATTGCCGTTGTCGAGTTCGTTTTCAGGCTTGATTCATCGGGCTTGATTCGGCGCGCCGACGATCGCGTCGAGATGGCTCCGGCCGGCGCCGCGCCGCCGGGCCTCGAGCCGCCGGGCCGTGCGCGCAACCCTGCGCGCGGTACGGCATAATCGTCAGGTTTGCATCGGCGGGCGCTCAAGAGGCGCCTGTTGTGGTGCGCGCAGGCGTGTCTCGACGAGCCCAAAGGCGTTTGTCGACGAGGCCGCCGCTTTCCCCGGTCACTTTCTGTTTCGCTACCACAACAATGCCCGCATACCGTTCCAAAACTTCCACGGCCGGCCGCAACATGGCAGGCGCGCGTTCGCTCTGGCGCGCCACCGGCATGAAGGATGAAGATTTCTCCAAGCCGATCATCGCGGTCGTCAACTCGTTCACGCAGTTCGTGCCCGGCCACGTCCACCTGAAGGACCTCGGCCAACTGGTCGCGCGCGAGATCGAGGCGGCCGGCGGCGTCGCCAAGGAATTCAACACCATCGCCGTCGACGACGGCATCGCGATGGGCCACGACGGCATGCTCTATTCGCTGCCGAGCCGCGACATCATTGCCGACTCGGTCGAGTACATGGTGAACGCGCACTGCGCCGACGCGATGGTCTGCATCTCGAACTGCGACAAGATCACCCCCGGGATGCTGATGGCCGCGATGCGCCTGAACATCCCCGTGATCTTCGTGTCGGGTGGCCCGATGGAAGCCGGCAAGGCCAAGCTGGCCGTGCCGGGCACCAACACCATCCAGATCAAGAAGCTGGACCTGATCGACGCGATGGTGATGGCCGCCGACAGCAAGGTCAGCGATGCCGAGGTGGCGGAAGTCGAGCGTTCGGCCTGCCCGACCTGCGGCTCCTGCTCGGGCATGTTCACGGCGAACTCGATGAACTGCCTGACCGAGGCGCTGGGCCTGTCGCTGCCGGGCAACGGCACGGTGGTGGCCACCCACGCGGACCGCGAGCAACTGTTCAAGCGCGCGGGCAGCCGTATCGTCGAACTGGCGCGCCAGTATTACGAGCAGGAAGACGTGACGGTGCTGCCGCGCTCGGTCGGCTTCAAGGCGTTCGAGAATGCCATGACGCTCGATATCGCGATGGGCGGTTCGACCAACACGATTCTTCACCTGCTGGCGATCGCGCAGGAAGCCGAGATCGATTTCTCGATGCGCGATATCGACCGGCTCTCGCGCGTGGTGCCGCAGCTGTGCAAGGTGGCGCCGAACACGAACAAGTATCACATCGAGGATGTGCATCGCGCCGGCGGGATCATGGCGATCCTGGGCGAGCTCGAGCGGGCTGGCAAGCTGCACACGGATGTGCCGACCGTGCATGCGAAGACGCTCGGCGATGCGTTGAAGCAGTGGGATATCACGCTGACCGATGATGCGGCCGTGAAGAAGTTCTACATGGCGGGCCCGGGCGGGATTCCGACGCAGGTGGCGTTCAGCCAGGATGCGCGTTGGCCGAGCCTGGATCTGGATCGGGCCGAGGGATGTATTCGCTCGTATGAGCATGCGTTCAGCAAGGAAGGCGGGCTGGCGGTGCTGACGGGCAATATCGCCAAGGACGGCTGCGTGGTGAAGACGGCCGGTGTTGATGACTCGATTCTCGTGTTCGAAGGTCCGGCGCATGTGGTCGAATCGCAGGACGAGGCGGTCGAGAATATCCTGGCCGACAAGGTCAAGGCCGGCGATGTGGTGATCGTTCGCTACGAAGGGCCGAAAGGCGGGCCGGGGATGCAGGAAATGCTCTACCCGACCAGCTATATCAAGTCGAAGGGCCTGGGCAAGGCCTGCGCGCTGCTGACCGATGGGCGGTTCTCGGGCGGCACGTCCGGGCTGTCGATCGGGCATTGCTCGCCGGAAGCGGCGGCGGGTGGGGCGATCGGCCTGGTGCGCGATGGCGATCGGATTCGGATCGATATCCCGAATCGGACCATCGATGTGCTGGTGAGCGATGAGGAACTGGCCAAGCGTCGCGTCGAGCAGGATGCGAAGGGCTGGAAGCCGGCGCTGCCGCGGCCGCGCAGGGTGTCGGCGGCGTTGAAGGCTTATGCGAAGCTGGTGATGTCGGCGGATAAGGGCGCGGTGAGGGATTTGTCGTTGTTGGATGATTGAGGTTGGTTGGCGGATGGGTTGCCCGGTTTTGGGATCGGGGGATCTGTTCGGTAGGTTGTGGAAAAATGCCGCCCGAGGGGCGGCATTTTTTCTGTGGCGGCGGGGGCGGGACGGGCGGTTGTCCTGAATATCATTAGCCGTCGTCTGTCGTCTCATTCGGTTTGCTGCGACGCAAAAATATTCGGTGATAGTCTGGATTCGGCCATGAAGCGTCGTTCGCCAGTTGCTCGCTCGGGCGTTCAGGGGGCGGCTCCGCCTAGCAAACAGACGTTCGAATCGCCTTATCCGCGCGCCTTTCATGATGGCTATCAGTCGCGTGATCGGCGTGCTATTCCCGTAAAGCCGACGTCTGCACGCAACCAATCGAAGCAAGGAAGGCCGGAAAACGGACAATCAACTGAGTACGCGATCGGTACGAGTTGAAGAAAATCCAATAGGGAAGGCATAAGCCTTCCCGTTCGACATCAGGTTACGAGCTTTAACGCCCTTCAACTGCCTCTCATCACAGTTGACGCGAGCAACAAGCTAGCCCTCTATGCGGCTAACAGCGGCCCACAGTTCGTCTTTTGACAAGGTCATTTGGTTCATAATCGCACGGGCCCGAGGAGTCAAACTGCGGTTCGGCAAGAATGTTTCCTCACTTGATCCCTTGAAGCGGGTGCAAAATTTGTAGTGGATAAGAGCGGAAATGACCTTTTCACAAATCTTCTTGCTTGTCGAATCACCGAAACCCTTATACATGCTGCTTTCCTTCCTCCCGGCTCCCGGCTGCAAGAATAATTTGCGCAAACTCGTGAGTAAGAACGTCTGAGCGACAGAGAGCCCCGCCTGACGAATAGCCGCAAGAGTGCTAACGGACTGATACTGACCGACCGCCGGATTGGAAATCCAAGGCGGCAAATTATCCTCATCTGCCACCCCATCCAAAACGTCGATGACGCAACTCATTAAGTTTATGCCTTGCGGATCTGCGTCAGTTATGTCAAGGCTTCCAACGTAGCAGTCGTTGAGGTTGAAGTTAATTAACTTTGACGATGATAGCGATATTGCATGAAAGCGTCCTTTCTCGATGATCAGACCGCCAAAATCAATCAAATGGCCATCGCAAAGAAATAATGACGACAGCAAGTCCGACAGCAAAACTCTATTTCCCGCGCTATGGTGTCGCTTTATGTAAGCAACAACCGCAGGAATTTGCTTGATGCTTTCGATCCGAGTTGCCACGTAAAACGCACCAAACGATTCAATCGGATGCTTCCATTCAACATTCAAAACTTTGCTGTCACTACCTCCGTATAGCGTCAGCAGGTCCTCTGCCTTCAATCCGTCCAAAATATATGTATCAACGAATTGGCGGTCTAGGCTTTCCGCGCCAATTCGACTCAAGCCCGGAAGGCGCTGGAGAATGATTGCGGACTCATCCGTCGGCGGCCTACCCGTAGTTTTCTCGAACGCCTCATTGATATCTCTGATTGCAATTGGTCCTAGTGCCGTCTTTGTCGCAATGTGGGAGTACAGGCTTCTGATTATTATTGGGTCGAGAATCGGGTTGATTTTCGCTTCCCGCTCGCAAAACGTCGTTAGAAGGATGTCCCAAAAATCTATTTGCCCCGTGCTAGTCGAAAAGAGCGAATCGATGATCGACGGCTCCATGTCTCTGATAATGGTCCCAATAAGTGGCTTTTTCGGAACCCAGGCTGGTAAGTCCGTGATCGTCCTGCCGACCATTTCCGAGAACTGCGAGCCCGTGAGCTCCTGATTACATCTTAAAAATAGAACATCTTTCTGCCCTAGGCCCAAACATTCAAGCAATTCCGCATCGTTGTTGAAATAATGTTCGCGACCCGTTATGAGAACCCCTCCCTTTGCGCGCTGAATAATGTCCTTCACACCAACGAGGGATTGCTTGCGGATTTCGACCAATTTTGTTGGATCGTCGCTCCAAGTTTGCGCGCCGATTTCGTCAAATCCGTCGAGTAGGAATATTGACGCTGGTGAAAAAGCGGTCTTTAAGGAGTCTTGCACCAGATCGATCAATCCTAGATCGGTGAAGTGGCGGGTAATGAACTCGGTCGCCCGCTTCAACCCCCAGTTTTCTTTTAAATTAATAGCAATTGGAAAATGATAGCGCGATTTTGACGGATCGTCGCTCAAATACTCAAAAATTTCCTTTACACATCGACTCTTTCCTGATCCGTAATCACCAATCAGGACGACCACTTTTCCTTGCACGATCTCTTCAGCAATCTTGGCGACACTGTAGGGATCACCTGACTCCGAGAAGTAATTAACCGCAACATAGGATTTAAGGTCGGGTTCTCCGGAATACAAATCAACGGCAGACCCAAACGCCTGCTTTCTTCGGACGTTTTTATAATTTTCATGACCGAGCAAGAAATTAAAATATTGTTCGACCGAAAATACTAAGACGTTAGCGGCCTTGCCAGCCTCTATTAACGAGGGAGTCGGATTTCCGATGGTGACGAAATGACATTTCGGGAAAATATTCTGACTAAAAAAGTGTGGTCGGACTGTATTGAATTTATTGATATCTTTGCGAAGCTTGTCGATATCATCTTCCTTGCTGACCTCGACGATGACGGCGCTACCATCATCCAGATGTATAACGCAATCACATTTGACTCCCGCTATATCTTCCGCGCGCGCAGGGGCGGAGAATTTGATTTCGGCAATTACCCGAACCATCCTTTCGAGATCCTGCCATTTCAATTTTTTCTGAGAAGCCTTTGCCATTTTTATTCGCGCTTTTCCTGTGGGCCAAAGTGGTTAAGTACGATGCGATATGTTGCAGCGCAACCATGCTACTCCACACTTATCACTTCGGCAATTCTGGCGGGCGAACCGAGGCACCTTTAAGCGTCTAATACCGGCGCTTGCGATGCGCGCAACGGTCAAATAACTGCTCTCGTCAGCAGCGCTGCTATACGGTCGTGATCGACCACAAACCCTTTCCCTTACTCGCTGACCGTTGAGTATTGGAAGCGGTCCTTGGGGGAGTCGGGCTGAACGGCGAAAGTGGGTCGAAAGCGGTCGAAACATATCTGTCAGAATTTCCCGCTCCGACGCGATCGACCCCGGACGATAAGCTTCGCTACCCAAACAACCCCCCCAACAACGACAATCGAGGCGATCAAAACCGCCATCATCCCGAGCGCCGGCAAATCGTCCTCATTGGCGAACTCTTCATGCCCTGTGATGCGCAGCAAAACCCGCAATGCATCTTCGAGCGGAGCGGGCATCTCCGCCGACAGCCCGACGACGATATGCGCAAGAACCCACCCACCGACGAGCGTCACGACGAGGTTCAACGCAAACAATCCGATCCTCTTCATTTCACCTGAACCGTGCCATAGGCCTTGAGCATCGATCCAGACACCGGCAAATCGGCCCCTTTCTTCCTCAGAAATTCCGCGAATCGATCGAACGTAACCGGGTTCATGATCGTGATGCAGCCTTCGCTAGAACGGCGCGGCCCCATCGGGTGAATCCGAAAACGCCCGCGCCTTACTTTCCCGACAAAGGTCGTGTCGCCGGTGTTCGCATTCCACAACATTAACCACTTGTTGTGATCGGTGGTACCCCAACCCTGCTTGCCCCAAGCGTCGTAAAACCAGCCGAAATGGCCGCCCGATTGCCGATCGACGATGTAGTACGTCCCTTTCGGAATCGGCCCGACTCCCTTCAAGCCTGTTGCCTCGGGATTGTCACGCGCGTCCCTTTCCGGAAAAGGCCGGAATCGTCCCGAATCCCGGACAATTCAAGGTCGAAACGCGTTTCTTGTTCAAATCGAATGTGCAGCGGATCGGCATGACTGCTCCCTTTGCAAGGGTTTCAAATCCGCGCAGTGTATCGACCAAGCCGATCGCTCCGACCCGCCATTTTCCCCAGGTGCGACAACAACAGCCCAATAAAAAATGCCGTCCCAAGGGACGGCATTTTTTCACCAGGCCAGCTTCTCAAAAGCCAGCCCAAGCACATCAAACGAACCTTACTGAATCTTCGCCTGCGCGCGCAGCTTCTCTTCAAACGCCTGCAGCTTCTGCTGCACCATCTGCTGCGCCAGTTGCGCCTTCACCTGCTCGAACGGCGGCGGGGCGATCGGGCGAACATCATCCACGCGGATGATATGCCACCCAAACTGCGTCTTCACCGGCTCGTCCGTCATCTGCCCCTTCTGCAGGTGCGTGGCCGCATTCGCGAATTCCGGCACGAACGACTTCGGATCCGCCCAATCCAGATCGCCGCCGTTCTTGGCCGAGCCCGGGTCCTTCGAGAATTGCTTGGCCAGGTCCTCGAACTTGGCGCCGGCCTTGATCTTCGCGATCAGATCCTTGGCCTGCTGCTCGTTGTCGACCAGGATGTGATGCAGGTGATACTCGCTACCCGTCGCGCCCTTGGCCAGTTCGTCGTACTTGGCCTTGACCTCGGCGTCGCTCGGCTGGTTCTTCTTCACGAAGTCCTCGATCAGCGCACGCAGCACCACGGTCTGCTGGGCGATCGCCACTTGCTGCTTCACGTCGGGACGGTTCGGCAGGCCTTCCTTGAGCGCTTCCTGCATCAGGATTTCGCGGTTAACCAACTCCTGGCCGACCATCTTGCGCAGTTGCTCGGAATCCTGCTGACCTTGCTGGACGAGCTGAGCGACCATCGCGTCGACGCGCGACTTCGGGATCGGCGTGCCGTTCACCACGGCGACGTTCTGGGCGAAGGCCGGCGCGGCGACGAATGCGGCAGCCGCGACCCACAGGCGGGGGGATTTCAGGATCATCGGGAAGAATTCCTAGCGAAACGAATTATTGTGAAGACACGTTGAACTCATCGGGCGTGTAAGCCACGATCGCGAGCGCGTGAATGCCGCGCCGCATCGCATCAGCGAGCGCATCATACACCAGCCGATGCCGCGCCACGCGGGACTTGCCGGCGAACGCGGCGGCCACGATCGTCACCGTATAGTGCCCGCCTGCCGCGGCACCCGCGTGACCGGCGTGCTCGGCGCTGTCGTCGCTGACATGCAGGGATTCGGGGGAGAGCGCGCTGTTCAGGCGCGCTTCGATCAGCGCGATGCGCCCTTCGGGCGAGGCGCTGAGGAAATCGTCGGACATCGTCATTCGTCTTTCAGGTATTTCGCGAGCCACAGGCTCTGCAGGATGATGAACACGAACATCGCGCCGGTGGTGCCGAACAGCTTGAAGTTGACCCACTGCGACGGCGTGTAGTGATTCACCACGTAGAGATTCACCACGCCCAGCACGGCGAAGAACAGGCCCCAGGCCAGGTTGAGCTTGTCCCAGATCGGATGCGGCAGGCTCAGTTGCTTGCCCATCATCTTCTCGATCAGGTTCTTGCCGAACAGGTAGCGCGCGGCGACCAGGATCACGGCGAACAGCCAGTACAGCACGGTCGGCTTCCACTGGATGAACTTCTCGTCGTGCAGCACCAGGGTCGCGCCGCCGAACACGACGATCACGCCCAGGCTGACCCACAGCATGGTGTCGACCTTCTTGTGGCGGAAGGCCACCCAGGCCACCTGCAACAGCGTCGCGACAATCGCCACGGCGGTGGCGGTGAAGATGCCCCAGACCTTGAAGGCAGCGAAAAACAGGATGATCGGAAACAGATCGAACAGGAATTTCATGGTGATCGGGGCTGCGTGGCGGACCGGGTTCGAGGCGCCCGGGCTGCGCCACCGTTAGGGGCCCCGCCCGGCGGGCCGCGGCGGCACGCAAGACGGGTTTCCGCCGGCGGCTGTTGTCGTGTGGCCGAAGCGCCCGGGCCAGCCCGGGCGACGGCCTCACTTGCCGGCGTCAGGCTCGAAGTTTAACGCAGCCGAATTGATGCAGTAACGCAGGCCGGTCTTGTCGCGCGGACCATCCTCGAACACGTGTCCCAGGTGCGCGCCGCAATTGTTGCAGCGCACCTCGACGCGGATCATGCCGTGCGTGCGGTCCATCTTCTCCTCGATCACCTCGCCGTTGAGCGGCTTGAAGTAGCTGGGCCAGCCGCAGCCCGAGTGGTACTTCGCGCCGGATTCGAACAATGGCGTGTCGCAAACCACGCAGTGATAGATGCCGGCATCTTCCAGGTCAGTGTATTCGCCGGTGAAGGCGCGCTCGGTGGCGGCGTGCTGGGTGACCTCGTACTGCATCGGCGTGAGGCGCTCGCGCAGCTCGGCCTCGTCCTTCTGGTACGGGTAATCGCGGTCGTTGTGATCGTGGGACATGTGGGTCTCTCCAGGGGAATCGGGGCGCCGTCGCTCAGGACGAACAGCTGACCTCGAGCGTGCCGGCCCAGTCCGGCGGCAGCGCGGCGTAGGCTTCGTGTTCCGGTTGCTCGTCGAACGGCCGGCGCAGGATCGCCGCGAGCCGCTCGACTTCCGAATAGTCCTTCTCGGCCGCGCGACGGATCGCGGTCTCGGCCAGGTGGTTGCGCAGCACGTACTTCGGGTTCACGCGGTTCATCGCGGCGGCGCGCTCGGCGTCGTCGCGCGTCTCGTCGGCCAGGCGCGCGCGATATTGCGCGGCCCAGCCGTCGAAGGCTTCGCGGTCGATGAACAGGTCGCGCACCGGCGCATCCGAATTCGCGTCGTGCTTCGAGATCTGCGCGAGGCGCCGGAAGGTCAGCGTGAAATCGGCGTGGCTGCCGTGCATGATCTCGAGCAGCCGGTTGGCCAGCGCGGCATCGCCTTCCTGCTCGAGCGCGAGCCCGAGCTTGGCGCGCATCGCGCCTTCCAGCGCCGGGCCGAAGGTTTCCGGGAAGCGCGACAGCACCGCCTGGGCGTCCTCCACGGCGCGCTCGGTGCGCGGGTCGTCTTCCAGGTCGACGCGTTGCTGGCCGATCAGCGGCAGCAGCGCCTGCGCCAGGCAGAAGCAGTTCCAGTGCGAGATGCGCGGCTGCATGCGATAGGCATAACGCCCCTGCTGGTCGGTGTGATTGCAGATGTGGCCGGCGTCGAAGGCATCGACGAAGCCGAACGGGCCGTAATCGAGCGTGAGCCCGAGGATCGACATGTTGTCGGTGTTCATCACGCCGTGGCAGAAGCCGACCGCCTGCCATTGCGCGACCATCTTCGCGGTGCGCTGCATCACGGCTTCCAGCAGGGCGAGGTACGGGTCCTCGGCCTCGCGGCAGGCGGGGTAGAAGCGGTCGATCACGTGGTCGGCCAGTTGCTTGAGCAGGTCGGGCCGATCGTTCGAGAAGAAATGCTCGAAATGGCCGAAACGCACGAAGCTCTCGGCCACGCGCGTGACCACCGCGGCCGTCTCGACGGTCTCGCGCATCACGGTCTGGTCGGAGCCGATCACGGTCAGCGCGCGGGTGGTCGGGATGCCGAGATGATGCATCGCTTCCGAGCACAGGAATTCGCGGATCGAGGAGCGCAGCACGGCACGGCCGTCGCCCATGCGCGAGTAGGGCGTGCGCCCGGCGCCCTTCAACTGCAGCTCGAAGCGGCGTCCTTCGTGCTCGATCTCGCCGATGTTCAGCGCGCGGCCGTCGCCGAGCTGGCCGGCCCAGACTCCGAACTGGTGTCCCGAGTAAACGCTCGAATAGGGCAGCGCCTCGGCGGGCCAGTCGCGGCTCGGGTTGCCGCAGAACAGCTCGGCGAAGCCCGGCAGCGCGCGGATCGCGGGATCGAGGCCCAGTTCCGCGGCCACGTCGTCGGAGAAGCCGACCACGTAAGGCGCGGGCAGCGGCGCGGCGGGCAGGCGCGTCAGGAATGCGGCGCCCAGCTTGAGGAAGGCATCGTCGCGCGGCGCGGCGAGCGAGGCGGCGAGATCGGGGAGGGTGGCAGCCAAATCGGATTCGCTTCTGGATAACGGCAAGTTGAACGACGAGTCACAAGTCGGTATTGTAAATCCGCGCCGCGCGGGCCGCTTGCGGCGAGGGAGAGGCATCTGTCGTAGTCGGATCCAACCGGGAGAGCTGGACGATGAGCACCACGATGAACCCGCCGCTGCTGGGCCAGATGATGGACATACCCTTGCTGGTGTCGTCCCTGATCACGCACGCGGCGCGCCACATGGGCCATGCCGAGATCGTATCGCGGCGGCTCGAGGGCGATATCCACCGCTACACCTACCGCGATTGCGAACGGCGTTCCCGGCAACTGGCGCAGGCCCTGCTGCGCGCCGGCGTCGAGCCGGGCGAGCGGGTCGGCACGCTGGCCTGGAACGGCTATCGCCACCTGGAAGCCTATTACGGCATCAGCGGGATGGGCGCGGTCTGCCACACGATCAATCCGCGCCTGTTTCCCGAGCAGCTCGTCTACATCATCAACCACGCCGATGACCGTTTCGTGCTGTTCGACATCAGCTTCGCGCCGCTGGTCGACCGGCTCGCGCCGCTGTGCCCGCAGGTGCGCGGCTGGATCGCGATGACCAACGAGGCGCACCTGCCGGCCGCCGCCACGCCGCTGCTGGCGTATGAAACGCTGCTCGAGGCCGAGGACGGCGACTATCAATGGCCGCTGCTCGACGAGCGCCAGGCGTCCTCGCTCTGCTACACCTCGGGCACCACCGGCAACCCGAAGGGGGTGCTCTATTCGCATCGTTCCACCGTGCTGCACGCCTACGCGGCCGCGCTGCCCGACGCGATGGGCCTGTCGGCGCTCGATTCGGTGCTGCCGGTGGTGCCGATGTTCCATGTCAACGCCTGGGGCCTGCCTTACGCGGTGCCGCTCACCGGCGCGAAGCTGGTGATGCCGGGCAAGGACCTGGACGGCAAGTCGCTGCACGAGCTGATGGAGGCCGAGCGCGTGACCTGCTCGGCCGGCGTGCCGACGGTCTGGCTGGGCCTCATCAACTACCTGCGCGAATCGGGCGCCGGCTTCTCGACCATGGAGCGCACGGTGATCGGCGGCTCCGCCTGCCCGCCGGCCATGCTGCGCGCCTTCGAGGACGATTACGGCGTGCAGGTGATCCACGCCTGGGGCATGACGGAAATGTCGCCGCTGGGCACCCTGTCGCGGCTGACCTGGGAGCAGACGCAGCGCGACGAGGCCGCGCGGCGCCGTTCGCTGGAGAAGCAGGGGCGCGTGATCTATGGCGTGGACATGCGCATCGTCGGCGAGGACGGTCGCGAGCTGCCCTGGGACGGCATTGCGTTCGGCGAGCTGCAGGTGCGCGGGCCCTGGGTGGCCGAGCATTATTTCGACGGCAGCGGCTCGCCGCTGGTCGATGGCTGGTTCCCCACCGGCGACGTCGCCACCATCGATGCCGACGGTTTCCTGCAGATCACCGATCGCAGCAAGGACGTGATCAAGTCGGGCGGCGAGTGGATCAGCTCGATCGACCTGGAGAACGTCGCGGTCGCGCATCCGGCCGTGGCCGAGGCGGCCTGCATCGCCTGCGCGCATCCGAGATGGACCGAGCGGCCGCTGCTGGTGGTGGTGCCGCGGCCCGGCATGGACGTCACGCGCGAGGAGCTGCTGGCGTTCTACGCGGGCAAGGTCGCGAAATGGTGGATCCCCGACGACGTGGTGTTCGTCGAGGCGCTCCCGCACACGGCCACCGGCAAGTTGCAGAAGCTCAAGCTGCGCGAGATGTTCCGCGAGCATGTGCTGCCCGGCATCGTGGCCGGCGAATGCCCGCTGGAAGGCGAGCCGCTGCGCCCGGCCGGGCTTTGACGCGAGAGCCCGCATCGAGCGGCGCGTCGTTGCCGTTTCCGCAATCATCGGCGGCCGGGTTTCGCTTCGGGCGATCCGGCCGCCGAAGCTGTTTACCGCGTGGTTCCGACCCGCATCCGGCACCTTCAAGTTGTAATTGAACGATCGTTCTTTTTTGTTGTATGCTGCCCCGGTTTCCTCGCGTGCGGCCACGGCGTCGCGCGCGCACAATCACCGTCGACGCTGACGAAGCGCGGCCTGGCGGCTCGCGCAACCGCATGGAGGCAGACAGATGGCAGTGGACTACACGACTCGTGACGGCGTGGCCGTCATCACGCTCAACAATCCGCCCGTCAACGGGCTCGGCTATTCGACGCGCGCCGGGGTGATGGACGGCCTCGATCGCGCGCTGCAGGACCCGGCGGTGACGGCCATCGTGCTCACCGGCGCGGGCCGCGCCTTCTCGGGCGGCGCCGACATCACCGAATTCAATACGCCCAAGGCGCTCCAGGAACCGAGCCTGCACACCCTGATCGCGGCCGTCGAGGCCAGCGCCAAGCCGGTGGTGGCCGCCGTGCACAGCGTGGTGATGGGCGGCGGGCTGGAACTGGCGCTGGGCGCGCATTATCGGATCGCCGCGCCGGGCACCCAGGTGGCCCTGCCCGAGGTCAAGATCGGCCTGCTGCCGGGCGCGGGCGGCACCCAGCGGCTGCCGCGAGCGCTCGGGCTGGAAACCGCGCTGAACATGATCGTGTCGGGCGCGGCCGTGCCTTCCGAGCAGCTCGCCAAGAGCGGCCTGTTCGACGAGATGGCCGAAGGCGACCTGCTTGAAGCGGCGGTGGCGCTGGCCAGGCGTGTCGGCGCCAAGCCGGGCCCGCATCCGCGCGTGCGCGACCGCAAGATCGAGCACCCGAACGCGGCCGGCTTCATCCAGTTCGCGCGCAACAGCGCGCGCGCCGCCGCGCCGCAATACCCGGCGCCGCACAAGTGCATCGACGCGATCGAGGCCGGCGTGCTGAAGGGTTTCGACCAGGGCCTGATCGACGAGCGCGACGGTTTCGTGGCGCTGGTGCAGACGCCGGAAAGCCGCGCGCTGCGTCATGCCTTCTTCGGCGAGCGCGCCGCCAGCAAGATCCCCGACGTGCCGGCCGACACGCCCGTGCGCGAGATCCGCAAGCTCGGCGTGATCGGCGCGGGCACCATGGGCGGCGGCATCACCATGAACTTCCTCAACGCGGGGTTGCCGGTCACGCTGCTGGAGACCAAGCAGGAGGCGCTCGAGCGCGGCCTCGCCACGATCCGCAAGAACTACGAGGCGCAGGTCAAGAAGGGCAAGCTCAGCGAGGAGAAGCTCGAGGCGCGCATGGCGCTGATCTCGCCGACGCTGTCCTACGAGGACCTGAAGGACGCGGACCTGATCATCGAGGCCGTGTTCGAGGAACTCGGCGTGAAGGAGCAGGTGTTCCGCAAGCTCGACGAGGTGGCCAAGCCCGGCGCGATCCTCGCCTCGAACACCTCCACGCTCGACGTGAACAAGATCGCCGCCTTCACCAGGCGCCCGCAGGACGTGGTGGGCATGCACTTCTTCAGTCCGGCCAACGTGATGAAGCTGCTCGAGGTGGTGCGCGGCGAGCATACCGCCAAGGACGTGCTGGCCACCGTGATGCAGCTCGCCAAGAAGATCCGCAAGACGGCGGTGGTATCGGGCGTGTGTGACGGCTTCATCGGCAATCGCATGATCGAGCAGTACATCCGCCAGGCGCTGTTCATGCTGGAGGAGGGCGCGCTGCCCGCCCAGGTCGATCGCGCGATCGAGGCCTTCGGTTTCGCGATGGGGCCGTTCCGCATGAGCGACCTGGCCGGCAACGACATCGGCTGGGCGATCCGCAAGCGCCGCTACCTCGAGCAGCCCGAGCTGCATTACTCGAAGATCGCCGATCGCCTCTGCGAACTCGGCCGCTTCGGCCAGAAGACCGGCGGCGGCTGGTACGACTACCAGGCCGGCGAGCGGCGCGCCAAGCCATCGAAGCTGGTCGACGAGATGGTGCTGGCCTATTCGAAGGAAGCCGGCGTCGAGCGCCGCAAGATCGCCGACGAGGAGATCGTCGAGCGGCTGGTCTACGCGCTGGTCAACGAAGGCGCGAAGATCCTCGAGGAGGGCATCGCCTCCAAGGCTTCCGACATCGACATGGTCTACCTGACGGGCTACGGCTTCCCGCTCTGGCGCGGCGGCCCGATGCTGTACGCGGACACGGTCGGCCTCTACAACGTCGAGCGCTCGATGCGCCGCTACGCGGCAGGCGCGAACGGCGATGCCTGGCAGCCGGCACCGTCGATCGCGAAGCTCGCGGCGGCCGGCAAGGGTTTCAACGGCTGAAGCGCGCGGAGGATACCAGCATGCATAGCGACGATGTGCTGCTCGTGATCGACGTGCAGAACGATTTCATGCCGGGCGGCGCGCTCGCGGTGGCCGACGGCGACGCGGTGGTGCCGGTGATCAACCGGCTCGCGCGGCGCTTCGAGCAGGTGGTGATCACGCAGGACTGGCATCCGCGCGCGCACGTGTCGTTCGCCGCCAACCACCCGGGCCGCGAGCCGTTCTCGACGATCTCCCTGCCTTACGGCGAACAGGTGCTGTGGCCCGTGCACTGCGTGCAGGACAGCGAGGGCGCTGCGCTGCATAGCGAGCTCGACATCCCGCAGGCGCGGCTGGTGATCCGCAAGGGCCTCGACGCCTCGGTCGACAGCTATTCGGCCTTCGTCGAGGCCGATCGCAGCACGCCCACCGGGCTGGCGGGCTACCTCGCCGCGCTCGGCGCGAAACGCGTCTGGTGCTGCGGGCTGGCCACCGACTACTGCGTGGCCTGGTCCGCGCTCGATGCGCGCGCGGCCGGTTTCGAGGCTGCCGTGATCGAGGATGCCTGCCGCGCGATCGACCTGAACGGCTCGCTGGCGCGGGCATGGCAAGAACTTCAGGCCGCGGGCGTGGCCCGCGTCCAGGCGCAGGCGGTGCTCGCCTGAGCGGGCCGCCTGCGTCGACAACCGTCTACAAGCAATTCGAACCAGGAGACTGGCATGAACGAAGCCGTAATCGTATCCACCGCCCGCACCGGGCTGGCGAAATCATGGCGCGGCGCGCTCAACATGACGCACGGCGCGACGCTGGGCGGGCATGTGGTGGCCGCCGCGGTCGAGCGCGCCAAGCTCGATCCGGCGCGCGTCGAGGATGTGCTGATGGGCTGCGCGAATCCGGAAGGCGCCACCGGCGCCAACATCGCGCGCCAGATCGTGCTGCGCGCGGGCCTGCCCGTGTCGGTGCCGGGCATGACCATCAACCGTTTCTGCTCCTCCGGACTGCAGACCATCGCGCTGGCCGCGCAGCGCGTGATCGCCGGCGAGGGCGAGGTGTTCGTGGCGGGCGGCGTGGAGTCGATCTCCTGCGTGCAGAACGAGATGAACCACCACATGCTGCAGGAAGGCTGGCTGCGCGAGCACAAGCCCGAGATCTACTGGAGCATGCTGCAGACCGCCGAGAATGTCTCCAAGCGCTACGGCATCGCCAAGGAGCGCCAGGACGAATACGGCGTGCAATCGCAACTGCGCGCGGCGGCCGCGCGCGAGGCCGGCCGCTTCGACGCCGAGATCGTGCCGATCACCGTGCTGGCCGGCGTGGCCGACAAGGCCACGGGCCGCCTCCACACGCGCGAGGTCACGCTCTCGTCCGACGAGGGGATTCGTCCCGACACCACGCTGGAAGGCGTCTCGAAAATCCGCTCGGCGGTGCCGGGCGGGGTGATCACGGCGGGCAACGCCAGCCAGTTCTCGGACGGCGCCTCGGCCTGCGTGGTGATGAACGCGAAGCTCGCCGAGCGCGAGGGGCTGGCGCCGCTGGGCATCTTCCGCGGCTTCGCGGTGGCCGGCTGCGAGCCCGACGAGATGGGCATCGGCCCGGTGTTCGCGGTGCCCAAGCTGCTCAAGCAGGCGGGGCTGAAGGTGTCCGACATCGATCTGTGGGAGCTCAACGAGGCCTTCGCGGTGCAGGTGCTGTACTGCCAGGACACGCTCGGGATTCCGGCCGACCGGCTCAACGTCAACGGCGGCGCGATCGCGGTGGGTCACCCCTATGGCGTGTCGGGCGCGCGTCTGGCCGGCCATGCCCTGATCGAGGGCAAGCGCCGCGGCGCGAAGTACGTGGTGGTGACCATGTGCATCGGCGGCGGGCAGGGCGCGGCGGGGCTGTTCGAGATCGCATGATCGCGTGACGGCGAGCTGATCGGCATGAAGGCAAAGGGCGGGCGGCGCTGCGGCGTCGGCCGCCCTTTGTGCTTGGCGCTTGACGATCGCCTTTCAGGCCCCGTATTCGACGACACGCCGCCGAATTCGCCGAATCGTCCGGCCCGCAAGTTTGGTAGGCTTCGGTTCTGGATCAGGGGCGCGCGGCCCGAGCCGGCGCGCACCCGCATCGACATTCACTGAATCCTTGATCGCTAGGCAAGAAGGCAACATGACACAGAAGGCATCGGCACACGCCGCGGCGCGCGAGTCGCGCGGATTGATCGGCCAGACGGCGCGAGGCGCGCGATGAGCCAGGACAGCAGCCCGCGCAAGGCGCCGCCCACCATCGAGAGCCCCTTCGTCGACGCGCTCGGCGTGCAGCTCGTCTCGGCCAAGGATGGCGCCAGCGAGATCGCGCTGCCGCTGGCCGAGCAGCACATGAACACCTGGAGCATCGCCCACGGCGGCGTGACCATGACGCTGGCCGACGTGGCGCTGGCGATGGCCGCGCGCAGCCTGACCGACGACGGCGTGGGCGTGGTGACGGTGGAGATGAAGGTCAACTTCATGCAGCCGGGGCGCGGCGAGCTGCGTGCCTATGGCCGCGTGATGCACCGCTCGACCACCATGGCCTATTGCGAGGGCGAGGTGCGCGACAGCCAGGGCAATTTCGTCGCCAAGGCGATCGGCACCTTCAAGTACATGAAGCGGCTGGCGGTGGGCCGCGATATCGCCCGGCAGCGCTCGCGCACCGATCCGGGCGCGAATCCGGGGCCGAGCGACGCCTGACGGCCCCCGTGGCAGCAGCGGCCCCGATCGGCGACGACGGGGCCGAATCGCGTTGGGCTCGCGCCAGGACGAGGCCGGGAGGTTCCTCTCCGGCGAGGCGGGCGTCATGACATGGAGACAGGAGACAGCGATGACCGACATCAATCGGCAGGTTCTGCTCGTGTCGCGCCCCGAGGGCGCGGCCAGCCTCGACAATTTCCGGCTCGTGGAAACGCCGCTCGCGCCACTGCGCGATGGCGAACTACGCGTGCGTAACCGCTTCCTCTCGCTGGACCCCTACATGCGTGGCCGCATGAGCGAAGCGAAATCCTACGCGGCGCCGCAGCCGCTCGGCGAGGTGATGATCGGCGAGACGGCCGGCGAGGTGATCGAGTCGCGTCATGCCGCTTATGCGGTCGGCGACCGCGTGGTCGGCATGTTCGGCTGGCAGACGCACGGCGTCTCGAACGGCAAGGGGCTGCGCAAGGTCGATGCGTCGCGGGTGCCGCTGTCGGCCCATCTCGGCGTGGTGGGCATGCCGGGCGTGACGGCCTGGTACGGCGTGAATCGCCTGCTCGAGCCGCGCGCGGGGCAGACCTTGCTGGTCAGCGCGGCGAGCGGCGCGGTCGGCGGCGTGGTGGGGCAGCTCGCGCGGCGCGCCGGCGCTCGCGTGATCGGCATTGCCGGCGGCGAGCACAAGTGCCGCTACGTGCGCGACACGCTCGGCTTCGACGCCTGCGTCGACTACAAGGCCGGGCGCCTGGCCGAGGATCTGGCGGCGGCCGCGCCCGACGGCATCGATCTCTGTTTCGAGAACGTCGGCGGCCCCGGTTTCGACGCGACGCTGGCGCTGATGAACGCATTCGGCCGCGTCGCCTTGTGCGGGATGATCGCCGGCTACGACGGCGAGGCCGCGCCGATCCGGCAGCCCGGGCCGATCCTCAGGGCGCGGTTGCGCGTGGAGGGTTTCATCGTCACCGAGCATCCCGAGGTCTGGCCGGCCGCGCTGGCCGAACTGGGCGAGCTGGTGGCGCGTCACGAGCTGCATTACCGCGAGACCATCGCGCAGGGCATCGAGCGCGCGCCCGAAGCCTTCCTCGGCATGCTCAAGGGGCACAACTTCGGCAAGCAGCTCGTCGCGCTGGGCTGAGCCGCGCCTAGGCGCGAAAAGCGAAAGGGCGGCGCGCGGGCATTGCCGCCCATCCTGCGCGGGCAAGCCGCTGCTTGGCCGCTGCTTGGCCGGCGCGTGGCATCATGTGCCGCTATCGTCCACCCTTTGCCTATCCACCGCCGCCCCGATGCCGCTCGATCCCGGAATCGCCCAGGTGCTCGACATGATCGAGCGCGCCCGACGTCCCGCCTACGCCTCCCAGACGCCACAGGCCGCGCGTGCAGCCTACGAGCGCAGTGCGCCGATCCTCGATCTCGCGCCCGCGCCGATGGCCTCGGTGGAGGAGCTGCGCGTGCCGACCCGCGACGGCGAAACGATCGGCGCGCGGCTCTACCTGCCCGAGATGCCGAGCCTGGGCGAGCCGCTGCCGGCGCTAGTCTATTACCACGGCGGCGGTTTCACGGTCGGCAGCCTCGACACGCATGACGCGCTGTGTCGGATGTTTGCGCGCGACGCGTATTGCGCGGTGCTGTCGGTCGACTACCGGCTCGCGCCCGAGGCACGCTTCCCGAGCGCGCACGACGATGCCGAGGACGCCTATGCCTGGCTGCACGCGCATGCCAGCGAATTCGGCGTCGACGCGGCGCGCCTGGCGGTGGGCGGCGACAGCGCGGGCGGCACGCTGGCCGCCGCGGTGGCGGTGCTGGCGCGCGATCGAGGGATCGCGCCGCGGCTGCAACTGCTGATCTACCCCGGGCTCACGGCGCACCAGCAGACGGCCTCGCACGCGCGGCTCGCTCACGGCTACCTGCTGACGGCCGAAACCATCCAGTGGTTCTTCTCGCAGTACGTGCCGAACCCGGCCGATCGCGAGGACTGGCGCTTCGCGCCGCTCGACGGCATGCGCGGCGCGCCGTCCTTCGCGGGCCTCGCGCCGGCCTGGATCGCGGTGGCCGAATACGATCCGCTCTCCGACGAGGGCATCGCCTACGCGGACAAGCTGCGCGCGGCCGGCAATCGTGTCGAGCTGGTCCGCTACGCGGGCATGATTCACGAATTCTTCAAGATGGGCGGGTACGTTCCGGCGGTCCGGCAGGCGCATGCGGACGCGGTGCGGGCATTGCGCGAGGCGTTCGAGCAGGACTGAGCGCCGCCGCGCCGACCAGGTCGACGAGGCGCAGCGATGGAGCGGATCGAGGTGGAAACGGGCGACTGGACGCGGCTCGGCGCCGATGCGGCGCGCATCCGCGACGCAGTGTTCGTGCGCGAGCAGCGCATCGCGCCGGAGCTGGAACTCGACGAGGAGGATCCGCTGGCGCATCACGCGGTGGCCTACCTGGTGCGAGGCGAAGGCGGCGATGACCGAGGCACGCGCCACGCGGTAGGCACCGCGCGCCTGTTGGCCGGCACCACCATCGGCCGCCTGTCGGTGCTGCCGGAAGCGCGCGGCCGCGGCATCGGCACGCGCGTGCTGAGCGCGCTGGTGGCGGAAGCCGCCGCGCGCGGCGAGGCGCGCGTGACGCTCTATGCGCAGCCGGCGGCGGTGCCGTTCTACCGGCAGCGCGGTTTCGACATCGTCGGCGAGCCTTTCGACACGGCCGGCGTGATCCACGTCGAGATGGCGCGCGCGCCCTAGCGGCGAGGCGCGTCGATCTATGCGAATCCTTGCGAGAGGCTGCGCGTCGAAACGGCGCGCGCCGGCCTCAACGCGTGCCGCCCAGCTCCACGTCGAAGCTCATCGCGCGCTCGAAGGCGCCGGGCCGCACGATCCGGTGCGAGCCGTCGTCGTCGCAGCGTTCCTTGATCTCGACCGTCAGCCGCGAGCGCTCCTTGATCGCCACGCGCAGCGCCGTGGTGCCGCGCGTACCGTATTCGGGCGTCTCGATGAAGGCGGCCGACAGCGCGCGCTCGCGCTCCAGCGGAATGCCGGTATGCGGCAGCGCCTCGTCGGCGGCGGTGCGCGTGTCGCGCATGATCTCGATCAGCGCGTCGAGCGAGGGCGCGGCCTCGTAGGTCAGCAGGGTGCCGAGCTCGCTGCGCTTGTGGACCAGCTTGGGCCAGGGCGTGTCGAGCCGCGCGTTGGACAGCCCGTGCACGCCGGCGGCCAGCCGCAGCGGCGCGTCGAGCGCGGTATCGGGCTCGGCCGGCCGGTTGCAGTACCAGGCCAGCTCGCGGCGCCGGCAGTCACCGACCAGCAGGTTGAAGCCGTTATAGAGCGCGGCGGTGCCGGCGATCTGCTCGAGGTAGTCGAGCGGCGCGAGGTTGCGCCCGCCGAGGAAGTCCGACACCAGCTTGCCGCGCGTCGGGGCGCCGGCGCGGATGTCGAAGGGGGCGCGGTAGTTGGTCAGCGCGGCGAAGCGGCCGTCGCGCGAGACGCCGAGCCAGGTGCCGCCGCCTTCCAGGTCGCGCCCGGCCAGCACGCCGGGCACATCCTCCCACCAGGCCAGCGGCGCGCTCGTGCGGCGGAAGAATTCGTCACGGTTCGCGGTGAGCGTCAGCACCGGGCCGTCCTCGGCCTCGGGCTGCCAATCGAATACGATCAGGCACATCAGGTGATTCCCTCACTGGGATCGGGGTGCGCGGACCGGGCACGCGCCGTGGCTCGCGTTGGTCCGCGCGCCACGATAGCACGCGCGCTCAGACTTCGGTGGGGATGCCGTAGGGCAGCGGCAGGAAGGCAAGCGCCGGGCCGTCGGCGGCCCCGAGGTGGACCGTGCCGGATTCCTGCGCGGCCAGCTTGATCTCGGCCAGCGCGTCGACGCCGCCTGCCGGCGCGGCCGCCGCGTTGACGATCATCCCGCAGGGCTGGCCCGGATCCTCGCTGTGGAACAGCTCGATGCCGGCGCGCACCGTGTCGGTCTCGCCCTCGACGTGCACCAGCGCGGCACGGCGCTTGATGGTGCCGCGATACTGGCTGCGCGCGACGATTTCCTGGCCCGGGTAGCAGCCCTTGCGGAAATTGACGGCGCCGATCACGTCGTAGTTGAGCATCTGCGGCACGAACTGCTCGACCACCGGCTGGGTGATGCGCGGCTCGGCGGCGCGGATCTCGAGCCAGTCCCACACGGCCGGCGAGACGCGCGCGAGCTTGCCGTCGAGCACCACGGCGCCGGCCTCGAACTGCTCGTGGCTGGCGATCCACAGGTAGCGCGCGCGGCCGTCGGCGTCGGGCAGCCGGATCAGCGTGCCGGCCGGGCCGTCGAGCTTGGTATGGACGCCGTCGGGCAGCGCCTCGAACAGGCCCGACAAGGCCTCGCGAGCCTCGCCGGCGATGCCGACGGCGACCAGCCCGGCCGCGTCGCTCAGCTTCGCCTTGGCGCGCAGCACGAACATCGACAGGCGCTTCTGCACGGCGGGCTGGATGTCCTTCGAGACCAGCAGGCGCACGCCGGACTCGCTGCGCCAGGCCAGGAACGAGGCCAGCAGGCGGCCCTTGGCGGTGCAGTAGCCGGCCAGCTTCACGCCGGCCGCGTCGAGGTGCTCGATGTCGTTGGTCAACTGGCTATGGAGGAAGGCCGCGGCATCGTCGCCGGCGACATCGATGATGCCGAACTGCGACAGCGGCGCGTAGACGCCGCGCGTGAGCGCCGCCTCGAATTCGGCGGCCGCCGGACGCGGCAGGACGGGCAGGGCGGGGGCAGCCGCGGTCGGCGCCCCGTTGACGATCGGTGTGCTCATGGAAACGGGGAACAGTCAATCCTGACTTTGGCGAAGACAAGCAAGTATTATATGGACCTTCACCGAGTCCCGTTCCGCATGTCCCTACTCTCGAAATGCGCCGCGCTCGCGGCGGCGGCCGTCGTCCTGGCCGCTGCGCTGGCGGGCGGCGGTTATTACTGGGCGAACCAGCCGCTTGCCTTACCGTCACCGACCGTCGATGTCACGATCAAGCCGCACAGCAGCGTCAAGAGCGTCGCGCAGCAGCTCGTGCGCGGCGGCGTGCCCCTGCAGCCGCAGTTGTTCGTGCTGATGACGCGCGTGCTCGGGCTGGACAGCCGGCTCAAGTCGGGCAATTACGAGTTCAAGACCGGCCTGACGTCGTACGAGGTGCTGCAGAAGCTGGCGCGCGGCGACGTCAACGAATACGTCGCGACCATCATCGAGGGCTGGACCTTCAAGCGCATGCGCGCCGAGCTCGACGGCAATCCGGCCCTCGTGCACAGCACGGCGGGCATGAGCGATGCCGAACTGCTGCGCGCGATCGGCGCGACACCCGCTCAGATCGAGCGGGGCAGCGGCGAGGGCTTGTTCTTCCCCGATACCTACCTGTTCGACAAGGGCACCAACGATATCAACCTCTACCGGCGCGCCTACCAGCTGATGCAGACGCGGCTGGACGAAGCATGGCGCATGCGCGCTCCCGGGCTGCCTTATCGCTCGGTTTACGAAATGCTGACGATCGCCTCGATCGTCGAGAAGGAAACCGGCCACGCGGCCGACCGCGCCTACGTGGCGGCGGTGTTCGCGAACCGGTTGCGGATCGGCATGCCGCTGCAGACCGATCCGACCGTGATCTACGGCCTCGGCGACGCTTACGACGGGCACCTGCGCAAGCGGGACCTGCAGATGGACACTCCTTACAATACCTACACGCGCCGCGGCCTGCCGCCGACGCCGATCGCCCTGCCGGGCGCGGCGTCGCTGCAGGCCGCCGTGAACCCGGCCGCCACCCCGGCGCTCTATTTCGTCGCCAAGGGCGACGGCACGAGCGTCTTCTCGGATACGCTCGGCGATCACAACAAGGCCGTGGACAAATACCTACGAGGTCAATGATGGCGCGCGGTAAATTCATCACGTTCGAAGGGATCGACGGTGCGGGCAAGACCACGCACCTCGCCTGGTTCTGCGAGCAGTTGCGCGCGCAGGTCGCCGCCAGCGGCCGCCAGGTGGTGCAGACCCGCGAGCCGGGCGGCACCACGCTGGGCGAGTCGCTGCGCGCGGTGCTGCTGGAGCAGGCGATGGACCTGGAAACCGAGGCCCTGCTGATGTTCGCGAGCCGTCGCGAGCATCTGGCGCGCGTGATCGAGCCGGCGCTCGCGCGCGGCGACTGGGTGGTCTCGGACCGCTTCACCGACGCGACCTTCGCCTACCAGGGCGGCGGCCGCGGCCTGCCGCGCGACAAGCTGGAAACGCTGGAGCGCTGGGTGCAGGGCGGCTTCCAGCCCGACCTGACGATCCTGTTCGACGTGCCGCCCGAGGTGGCCAGCGAGCGGCGCGGCGCGGCGCGCGCACCCGACAAGTTCGAGGCGGAAAGCGACGCCTTCTTCCTGCGCACGCGCGCCGAGTACCTGCGCCGCGCCGAAGAGGCGCCGTATCGCTTCCTGATCGTCGACGCCAGCCAGTCGATCGCCCAGATCCAGCGCCAGCTCGAAGGCGTGCTGGCTTCGCTCTGATCCACCCGCAAAGGGCCGACCCGATGATCTATCCATGGCAAACCGAGGACTGGGACCGCCTGCAGGCGCTGCGCGCGGCCTGGCCGCACGCGCTGCTGCTGCACGGCCAGGCCGGCATCGGCAAGCTGCGTTTCGCCCAGCACCTGGCGCAGGGTTTCCTGTGCGAATCGCCGCTGCCCAAGGGCGAGCCTTGCGGCAAGTGCGCGGCCTGTACCTGGTTCGAGCAGGGCAATCACCCCGACTACCGGATCGTGCTGCCCGAGGCGCTGGCCGGCGAGGCTCCGGGCGCGGTTGCCGACGAGCCCAAGGCTGACGCGGACGAGGGCGGCAAGAAGACCCGCACGCCGAGCAAGGAAATCAAGATCGAGCAGGTGCGCGGCCTGCTCGACTTCGTCGGCGTCGGCTCGCATCGCGGCGGCGCGCGCGTGGTGGTGCTGTACCCGGCCGAGGCGCTCAACGTGGCGGCCGCCAACGCGCTGCTCAAGACGCTCGAGGAACCGCCCTCGGGCGTGCTGTTCCTGCTGGTGTCGGCGCGGCTCGACCGCCTGCTGCCGACCATCATCAGCCGCTGCCGGCAATGGCCGATGACGCTGCCCTCGGCGGCGGACGCCGAGGCCTGGCTGGCGGCGCAGCAGGTGCCCGACGCGGCAGCCTTGCTGGCCGAAGCGGGCGGCGCGCCGCTGGCCGCGCTGGCGCTGGCCGCCGACGAGAACCGGCCGCTGCGCGACTGGACCCTGGCGCAGCTGGCGGCCGGCGCGGGCTGCGATCCGTTCGCCTGCGGCGAGTCGCTGCAGAAGCTGCCGGTGCCGGTGGTGCTGGGCTGGCTGCAGCGCTGGCTCTATGATCTGCTGGCGCAGCGCGCGGCCGGCCAGCCGCGTTATTTCCCCGCGCAGCGCGCGGCGCTCGAACGCTGCGCGGCGGCGCTCGACGCCAACGCCTTCGCGCGTTTCATGAAGACCGTGACGCGCCAGCGCGCGGTCGAGAACCACCCGCTCAATGCGCGGCTCGTGTTCGAGGAGCTGTTCCTCGGCTATCGCGAGCTCTACGCATGAGCCCGGCCGCACAGGCCTGAGCCCAGACAGGAAGCACCGATGTTCGTCGATTCGCATTGCCACATCAATTTCGAAGGGCTCGCCGAGCGCCTGCCCGAGGTGCTCGACAAGATGCGCGAGCACCAGGTCACGCATGCGCTGTGCGTCTCGGTGGACCTCGAGACCCTGCCGCAGGTGCTCGCGATCGCCGAGCGGCACGAGCACATCTACGCCTCGGTGGGCGTGCATCCCGATCACGAGGAGGTGCGGGAACCGACGCTCGCCGAACTCGTCGAACTGGCGGCGCATCCGAAGGTGGTCGCGATCGGCGAGACCGGCCTCGACTACTACCGGCTCGGCGAGCGCACGATCGCCGACATGGAATGGCAGCGCGAGCGCTTTCGCACGCATATCCGCGCCGCGCACGCCACCGCCAAGCCGCTGATCATCCACACGCGCGCCTCCTCGGAGGACACGCTGCGGATCATGGCCGAGGAGCGTGCCTCGGTGCCGGGCGGCGTGATGCACTGCTTCACCGAGCCCTGGCACGTGGCCGAGGCGGCGCTGGCGCAGGACTTCCATATCTCGCTGTCGGGGATCGTCACCTTCAAGAAGGCCGAGGAGGTGCAGGACGTGGCGCGGCGCGTGCCGATCGAGCGCCTGCTGATCGAGACGGACTCGCCGTACCTCGCGCCGGTGCCGTATCGCGGCAAGCCGAATGAACCTGCGTACGTCAGTTATGTCGGACGCTTTATCGCGGCACAGCGCGGCATCAGCGATGAGGCGCTGGCCGCCGCGACCACGCAGAACTTTTTCCGGCTGTTCAAGATCGCCGCCTGATGCGATCGCCGGCCGGAGCAACCCAGGGTAGGAGCCTAACAATATGAAACCGATCAACGGTCTGTCCATGATCCGCCCGGGCGCCGCGCTGCGCGCGCTCGTCCTCGCCGCCGCCTGCGGCACCGGCTTCGCCGCCACGCTCGCGCATGCCGAATCGCGCGACGCGATCGTCAAGGCCGTCAAGTTCGACGATATCGCCGACATCGGCAAGCAGCTCAAGAACGGGCTCGACCCGAACCTGACCGACGAGCGCGGCAATCCGCTGATCGTGATCGCCGCGCGCGAGAAGTCGGACAAGGTGGCCGAGGCGCTGGCCTCGGCACCCAACGTCGACCTGGAGAAGACCGACCCGGCCGGCGAGAACGCGCTGATGATGGCCTCGCTCAACGGCGACCTGCCGCTGGTGAAGTTCCTGGTCGACAAGGGCGCCGAGGTCAGCAAGAAGGGCTGGACGGCACTGCACTACGCGGCCACCAACGGCCACGACGACGTGGTCAGCTACCTGCTCGACAAGTCCGCCTACATCGACGCGGGCTCGCCCAACGGCACCACGCCGCTGATGATGGCCGCGCGCGGCAACCACGACACCACCGTCACCCTGTTGCTCGACCAGGGCGCCGATCCGGCCATCAAGAACCAGGTCGGCGTCACCGCGCTGGAGTTCGCCAAGCATTACCAGGCGCCCGACGCGGTCAAGATCCTGTCCACGCGCACCGTGCGGATCGGCGACGGCCGCCCCGCCAGTGGGGCGGGTGGCCAAAACAGTGCAAAATAGCGGTTTTGGGCGCGGCCTTCGCCGCGCCGCTTTCGTCGTACCGGCCCGAGGCCGCCGACCTGACATAAGGAAGATCCAATGTTGCGGGCTCTGTGTTTTGCCGCCGCGTTCGTCGCGCCGCTGTCGGCGCACGCTTTCACGGCCGGTGATCTCGACAAGCTCTGTGCGAAGACCGACGTGAAGTCGCGCGCCTCGTGCGGCGCGTATATCGAGGGCGCGGCCGACGGCGTGTACAACACGATCGACGCGATCGGCGGCACCACCGGGCCGCGCGTCGGCCAGTACTTCTGCCTGCCGCCCGACATCAAGGCGCAGCAGATGACGGACGCGGTGCGCAAGTACGTCGCCGAGAACCCGAAGATCGTCGACTACAACGCCAGCACGGCCGTCTCGCTCGGGCTCGGCAAGGCGTTTCCCTGCCGCAACGGCAATTGAGGCTCGAGGCCGCCGTGCCCGAGCTGAACTGAAGGCGAGGGCGGCTCCCGGCCCTTTGTCCTGTTCCAAGCAACCCCGGCGGAAGCGGGATCCGCGGATCCCGCCGCCTCCGCCCCAGACGACGACTCCCGCGCGATGACGATGACCATCGATCAACTCGCGGCCATCGCCGATGCGCCGCTCCACTCCTGGCTCGGCACGCTGTTCGTTGCCGCGCTCCTGCTGGCCGTCGTGACCGGCATCCACTGGCTCGGCGCGCGGATTCTGATCCCGCTGGCGCGCCCCTATCCCTTCATGAGCGTGATCGTGCGCTATATCGACCGGCCCGCGCTGGCGGTGCTGGCCTTCCTGGCGCTCGAATTCCTGTCCCTGCAGGTGGCCGACGAACTGAGCCACGCGGGCGGCCTGCGCACGCTCGCGGCGGTCGGCCTGATCATCGCGCTGACCTGGTTGCTGATGCGCCTGGCGGCGGCGGTCGGCGAGGCGATCGTGCAGGCCAACCCGGTCGACCGGCCCAACAACCTGGAGGCGCGCCGCATCCACACCCAGGCGCGCGTGCTGGCGCGCTCGGCGATGGTGGTGGTGGTGATCATCGGCACCGGCGCCGCGCTGATGGCCTTCCCCAATGTCCGGCAGATCGGCGCGAGCCTGCTGGCCTCGGCCGGCGTGGCCGGGCTGGTGGCCGGTATCGCCGCGCGGCCGGTGCTCGGCAACCTGATCGCCGGCCTGCAGATCGGCATCTCGCAGCCGATCCGGCTCGACGACGTGGTGGTGATCCAGGGCGAGTGGGGCCGGATCGAGGAAATCACTGGCACCTATGTTTCCGTGCGGCTGTGGGACCAGCGCCGGCTGGTGGTGCCGCTGCAATGGTTCATCGAGAACCCGTTCCAGAACTGGACCCGCAACAGCGCCGAGATCATCGGCACGGTGTTCCTGTTCGTCGACTACCGCACGCCGCTGGAGCCGCTGCGCAACGAGTTGTCGCGCATCGTCAGCACCGCGCCCGAATGGGACGGCCGGGTGCAGGTGCTGCAGGTGACCGATGCCACCGAGCGCTCGATCCAGTTGCGCGCGCTGGTCAGCGCGCCCGACTCCTCGCTGGCCTGGGACCTGCGCTGCCGCGTGCGCGAGGGGCTGATCGCCTTCCTGCAGGCCCATTACCCGGACAGCTTGCCGCGCGGCCGCATGGAACTGGCCACGCCCGAGCAGGGGCGCGAGCCGGTGCTGCCCTCGTGGATGCCGCACGAGCCGGCGGCCAGCACGGCCGCCAACACGGCGGCCGATCCGACCGCCGCCGAGGCGCCCGCCCCGGAGGTGGTGCGCTGAGCGCCGCCGCCGCCGCTTCCTTCCTCCTTCGCCGAGCGAGCCTCGCATGACCGATCCGAAGCCGGGCGCCGGCCCCTCGATGCCGCCGCTGACCGCGCTGGCGGTCGCCAACTACCGCTCGCTGCGCGACTTCATCGTGCCGCTGGCCGGGCTCAACGTGGTGACGGGCCCGAACGGCAGCGGCAAGTCCAGCGTCTACCGCGCGCTGCGCCTGCTGGCCGATACCGCCCAGGGGCGCGCGATTCCCTCGCTGGCGCGCGAGGGCGGCCTGGCCTCGACCTTGTGGGCGGGCCCCGAGCGCTTCTCGCGCGCGATGCTGGCGGGCGAGGCGCCGGTCCAGCCGCTGGCGCGCAAGGATCCCGTCTCGCTCAAGCTCGGCTTCGCCTGCGAGGATTTCGGCTATGCCATCGACCTGGGCCTGCCGATCGTCTCCGATTCGGCCTTCGGCCTCGATCCGGTGATCAAGCGCGAATGCTTGTGGAGCGGCGCCCTGCTGCGGCCCTCGACGCTGCTGGTCGAGCGGCACGGCGCGCAGATCCGCACCCGCGACGCGGCCGGCGACTGGCGCAGCGTGCCGCAGCCGGTCGCCTCGTTCGACAGCATGCTGACCGAATTCGTCGATCCTTCCGGCGCGCCCGAGATGATCGCGATGCGCGAGCGAATCCGCTCCTGGCGCTTCTACGACCATTTCCGCACCGATGCCGGCGCGCCGGCCCGCCAGGCGCAGGTCGGCACGCATACGCCGGTGCTGGCCGACGACGGCGCCGACCTGGCCGCCGCGCTGCAGACGATCCGCGAGATCGGCGACGCCGAGGCGCTCGACGCGACCATCGACGACGCCTTCCCGGGCGCGCGCCTGGCCGTCGAGACCGGCGGGCGTGGCCGCTTCGAGGTGACCATGCAGCAGCCGGGCTTGCTGCGCGCGCTCGGCGTGGCCGAACTCTCGGACGGCACGCTGCGCTACCTGCTGCTGGCCGCCGCGCTGCTGACGCCGCGCCCGCCGGCCCTGCTGGTGCTCAACGAACCGGAAACCAGCCTGCATCCGGACCTGCTGCCGGCGCTGGGGCGCCTGATTGCCCGCGCGACGGCGCGCTCGCAGGTGATCGTGGTCTCGCATGCGGCGCGCCTGGTTTCCACCCTGGAGCGCGAGGCCGGCAGTTTGTCGCTGGTGCTCGACAAGCGGCTCGGCGAGACGCGCGTCGACGACGAGCAGCTCGACCGCCCGGCCTGGAAATGGCCCGCGCGCTGAGCGGAAAACGGCCTGGACGAGGCAGGGACGCAAGCCATGTTGCGATGCGGTAAGTCCTGCCGAAACCGAATGTATCCGTGCTGTAACAAGGTCCAGAAAATGCAATCTGCCTGCCACCCACTGGCCGGATCGCGAATAATGTCGGATTAGCGGTAGCGCGGCTTTGTGCCCTTTGTGCCGCAGCCCATGGGCGTTCCTGGAGAACATAACGATGAAGATTGCTCAGATCGCGCCTCTGACGGAATCGGTGCCGCCGAAGCTCTACGGCGGCACCGAGCGTGTCGTGTCCTACATCACCGAGGCGCTGGTCGACCTGGGGCACGACGTGACGCTGTTCGCGAGCGGGGACTCGCACACCAAGGCCAAGCTCGACGCGGTATGGCCACGCGCGATGCGCCTGGACGTGT
The DNA here is from genome assembly GCF_000959725.1 of Burkholderia gladioli. Lineage (NCBI taxonomy): Bacteria > Pseudomonadati > Pseudomonadota > Betaproteobacteria > Burkholderiales > Burkholderiaceae > Burkholderia > Burkholderia gladioli. The sequence continues at coordinate 4,108,449 of NZ_CP009323.1, read as the reverse complement.
CGATCCGCGATCGCGTGGCGCCGCACATGCTGCTGATGGAGCGTGTGGCGCGCCGCGCCGCCGAGTTCGACGTGCTGCATTTCCACATGGACTACTACTCGTTCTCGGTATTCCAGCGCCAGCCCACGCCGTTCCTCACCACGCTGCACGGGCGCCTGGACCTGCTCGAGCAGCAGCCGGTGTTCGACCTGTTCAATACCGCGCCGGTGGTCTCGATCTCGAATTCGCAGCGCCAGCCGCTGCCGCGCGCCAACTGGCTGACCACGGTACTGCACGGCCTGCCCGACACGCTCTACACGCCGCAGCCGGTGGAGCAGCGCTACCTCGCCTTCCTGGGCCGGATCTCGCCGGAAAAGCGTGTCGATCGCGCGATCCGGATCGCCGAGCGCTGCGGCCTGCCGATTCGCATCGCCGCCAAGATCGACGCGGCCGACGAAGAGTATTTCGAGCGCCGCATCAAGCCGTTGTTCGCGCTGCCGCACGTGGAGTTCATCGGCGAGATCGCCGACGAGCAGAAGGCCGAATTCCTGTCCGGCGCGCATGCGCTGCTGTTCCCGATCGACTGGCCCGAGCCCTTCGGCCTGGTGATGATCGAGGCGATGGCCTGCGGCACGCCGGTGATCGCCTTCAATCGTGGCGCGGTGCCCGAGGTGATCGAGGAGGGGCTGACGGGCTTCATCGTGGAGGACGAGATCGGCGCGGTGGCGGCCGTGAACCGCCTCTCGGCGCTCTCGCGCACGCGCGTGCGGCAGCGCTTCGAGGAGCGCTTCACCTCGCGGCGCATGGCCCAGCAGTATGTCGACGTCTACCAGGCGCTGATCCGCGCGCAGAAGCGCTCGCGCTTCAAGGTCATCGATTCGGCCACCTGAGGATTCAATCCGGCCGCTGCATGGCAAAAAAGGCGCCTCTCGCGAGGCGCCTTTTTCATGTCCGCGGTTGCGCGGCCCTGGCAGAGGCCGCGCAGCCTTGCTGCCTGTCTTACAGGTCCAGCTTGGTGACCTTGGTGCCGTTGATCGACACGTCGCCCATCAGGCCGGCATTGGTCAGCACGATCACCTCGACCGGCGCGGTGGCCGTGTTCGAATCGATCGCGCCATTCGCGCCCATCTTCACCAGCGCGACCGAGGCGTCGGCGCCGGCCGACCAGCCGTCGGTGGCGCGGAACTTGTCGAGCGCGTCCTGCGTCATGAACAGGAACACCACCGCCTTCGATTGCGCGCCGGCCTGCAGGCCGACCGACAGCGAGGAGGTGTTGAAGTAGCCGATCGTGCTGCCGCCCACGCGCAGCGCGCCGTTGCCGGTCTGCGCGCCGACGATGAAGCCGGCCTGCAGCACGCTCGGGAACACCAGGATGCCGCGCGACTTGGCGGCCAGCTCACGCGAGCCCGGCACGGTCGAATAGAGGCGCGAGAGCGTGGCGTTCACGCTGGCGTCGATCGCCTGGCGCTTCGATGCGTTGGTCGACGCGCTGTCGGGCTTGTCCGGCGTGGTGGTGCAGCCGGTGAGCGCGAGGCTGCCGACGATCAGCGCGGCGGCGGCTTTCAACACGAGATTGCGTTTTTGCATCGTTTTTCTCCTTCTCCATCAGGTGTGGTCTTGAGGGTCGTCCCGCCAAAACTGGGCAATGCGTCCGGAGTTATATCACAGCGATCTGCGACTTTTTTCGGCATTTAGGTAAAAAAGCGTCAAATCGTTGAAATTCTTTAAATTGCCATTTTCCGAATTGAATCAGTGAATTCCATTGCCGGTGAAAAGGCTCGGAAAGGGCCTGCCACGGGCCTTCACGGCGGGCCGGCGCGAGGATTTCGGCGGCCGGCGTTTGAATGCGCTGCAACATGGAGCATGCTTAATGCGCGGGCGCGGGGGGATCGACGGGCGGCGCCGGGGCGCGGCCCAGCGCGCGCCGCAACAGGCCGATCAGCGCGCCGCAGGCGAACAGCAACGCGGCCGGTGCCACCCAGTAGCCGATCAGCGCATGCAGCAGGTAGATGGCCAGCGTATGGCGTCGCATCGCGTAGTCGGCCCGCGCGTCCTGCCGGCGCGCGGCATTGGCGGCCAGCACCTCGGCCGGGCAGCCGGCCGCGCGGGCGTCATCGGGCGTGCCGCGGCAACGCGTGGCGAGGCCGGCGGCCTGTTGCGCATCGCTGAGTTGCCAGGTGTCGAGCGCGCGTTCGAGTTCGGCGCGGTTGTAGGCCGATTCGTCCTGGATCTCGCGCACCGCGACGATCGCGACCGGCACGGCCCAGAACACCACCACGATCAACCAGCGACGGATCCAGCGACGACGTCTGCTCGTGCTTGCCATGCTTGTCTCCAGGCTTGCCCGTTCGATGCGCGGGCGTGGCGGGATGGGCGCACGCGGGAGCCGGAGGAAGCCGGCACGGCGGGGCCGCGTGGCGCTCATCCATCATAGGAGAAAATCGGGCCGGCGACGGTGCCGGCCGGGCAGGGGGCTTGGCGGACGCGCGACGGCGCGGCCCAAAGAAAAATGCCGCGCCTGCGAGCAGCAGGGCGCGGCATCGTGGTGCGGGCGGTGGAGCGTCAGGCCGCCGGCTGGTTCGACAGGCAGCTCTTCATGAAGGCCTTGCGATCGTCGCCCTTCTTGCCCGTCGCCTGCGTGTTGCAGGCCTTCATCTTGTCCTGTTGCGACATCTTGCCGGCCGGCTTGGCGGACAGGCAGTCCTTCATGAAGGCCTTGCGCTCGTCGCCGGACTTGCCGGCCGCCTGCGTGTTGCAGGCCTTCATCTTGTCCTGCTGGCTGTTCGCGGCGAAGGCGGGTGAAGCCAGCATGCCGCCGAGCAGCAACGCGGCCATCAGCGATCGGATTTTCATTGGACACTCCCGTTGGGTAATTGGCCCTGTCGTTGACACCTTGCGACGCGCGGCTGCGACGATCGCCGGGCCATTATGGCAAATCGTCTCGAAAATACCAGAACTACCTCCGCACTAACGCGCGGAGCGGCCGGGGCGTTGACGCGGGCCGCCTGCCGAAGTCGGCGCGCCCGAGCGTGGCCGACGGCGATTCAGTGCGATTACAATCGCGGCCATGACACATACGACCATGACACATACGACTTCGCTCCCCACCTCCCCGGCCGCGCCGGCCACGCTGCCGCGCATCGCGGTCCTGGCCACCGGCGGCACCATCGCCGGCGCCGCGCCCGACGCCACCAACACCGCCGGCTACCAGGCGGGCGCCCTGGGCCTCGCCTCGCTGCTCGACGCCGTGCCGGCGCTGGCGCGCGTCGCGCAGATCGAGGGCGAGCAGGTGGCCAGCATCGACAGCAAGGATCTCGAGCCGGCGCTGTGGGCCACCCTGGTGCAGCGCATCGAGGCGCTGGCCGCCGATCCGCGCATCGACGGGATCGTGATCACGCACGGCACCGACACGCTGGAGGAAACCGCCACGCTGCTGCATCTGTGCGTGGCGACCTCCAAGCCGGTGGTGATGACGGCGGCGATGCGCCCGGCCACCGCGCTCTCGCCGGACGGTCCGCTGAACCTGCTGAACGCGGTGACGGTCGCGGCCAGCGCGGCTGCGCGCGGCCGCGGCGTGCTGGTCGCGTTCAACAACAAGATCCACGCCGCGCGCGACGTGGTGAAGACCAGCACCTATGCCGTCGACGCGTTCCAGTCGCCCGAGACCGGGGTGCTCGGCTGGGTGCAGGACGGCCGCGTGGAGTTCGCGCGCGGTATCGTGCGCGATGCGGCCAGCGCGCCGCGCTTCAGTATCGGCGCCTGGCCGGCGGTGGAGATCGTCAGCAGCTACGCGGGGGCTTCGCGCATCGGCGTCGATGCGCTGGTGGCCGCCGGCGTGAAGGGCATCGTGGTGGCGGGCACCGGCAACGGTTCGATCCATGCCACGCTGCAGGCTGCGCTGCAGGAGGCGGCGCGCCGCGGCGTGGCGGTGGTGCGCGCCTCGCGCGTCGGCTCGGGCCACGTGATGCGCAACGGCGCGGCCAACGACGAGGCGCTCGGCTTCGTCAGCGCCGGCTCGCTGAACCCGTTCAAGGCGCGCGTGCTGCTGATGCTGGCGCTGGCGGCCGGCATCGACGACGCGGCGCGCCTGCAGGCGGCCTTCGATACGTATTGAGACGGGGCGCGGCTTCGTCGTGAAAAGCAAACGGGCCGCTCGGCCCGTTTTTTCATGATGCGCAGGGAAATCAGGCAGGGGCGGCGCGTGCCGCCCGCTTGCTACGGACTGCTTGAGGATACGGATCCGACAGGCGGACACCCGACGACGACGTCTGACCGACCAAGGCTTCCCCGGCGTCGCCGGGTGCCGCTGCGGACCCCACCAGCCGCTCTCAGCCCAGAGCGGCCTTCAAACCGCCCGCCGGATCGCTGGATCCGGCGGGCGCCCCACGGTTCGGGCGGCTAGGCCGCCCGTGTCTCGCGCCTGCCTCCGGATTGCCCCGGCGCTTCTCCTCGGCTTATTTCGCCTCGGCGATCTCGAGGTTCGACATGATCTCGAGCGCGCGCACGATCGCCGAGTGATCCCAGGCCTTGCCGCCATGCGCGGCGCACACGCTGAACAACTGCTGGGCGCTGGCCGTGTGCGGCAGCGCCAGGCCGAGGCGGCGCGCGCCGTCGAGCGCGAGGTTCAGGTCCTTCTGGTGCAGTTCGATGCGAAAGCCGGGGTCGAAGGTGCGCTTGGTCATCCGTTCGCCGTGCAGCTCCAGGATCCGCGAGGCCGCGAACCCGCCCATCAGGGCGCGGCGCACGCGTTCCGGATCGGCGCCCGAGCGCGCCGCGAACAGCAGCGCCTCGGCCACCGCCTCCAGGTTCAGCGCGACGATGATCTGGTTGGCGACCTTGGTGGTCTGGCCCGCGCCGTTGTCGCCGACCAGCGAGACATTCCTGCCCATCGCCTCGAACAGCGGCCGGGCGCGTTCGAAGGCTTGCTCCGGGCCGCCGACCATGATGGTCAGCGTCGCGTCGCGCGCGCCCACCTCGCCGCCCGAGACGGGCGCATCGAGGTAGTCGCAGCCGAGCGCGTTGATCTGCCTGGCGAATTCCTGCGTGTCGAGCGGCGAGATCGAGCTCATGTCGATCACCAGCTTGCCGGCCGTCAGCCCCTTGGCCACGCCGTCCTCGGCGAACAGCACGTTGCGCACGTCGGGCGTGTCCGGAACCATCGAGATGATGATCTCGGCGCTGTCGGCCACCGCGCTCGAATTGGCCACCACGCGGGTGCGCTCGCGCAGGTCGTCGGGGATCGGGAAGGCGCCGTTGACCACCAGCGAGTGGCCGGCCTTCAGCAGGTTGCGGGCCATGTGCGAGCCCATGATGCCGAGGCCGATGAAACCGATCGTTGCCATGTGTGGATGTCTCCTGAATGAGGGGTGGGTGGGGCTCAGGCGTATTCGGCGCTGCGCTGCCTCGCCTCGCGCAGCCAGCCGAGGCCTTCGCGCGTGCCCTTGAGCGGCTTGTACTCGCAGCCGACGTAGCCGTCGTAGCCGAGTTCGTCGAGCAGCGCGAACAGGTAGTCGTAGCGGATCTCGCCAGTGCCGGGCTCGTGGCGGCCGGGATTGTCGGCGAGCTGGACGTGCGCGATCGACGGCAGGTTCGCGCGCAGCGTGGCCGCGAGTTCGCCCTCCATGCGCTGCATGTGATAGATGTCGTACTGCAGGAACAGGTTGTCGGAGCCCACCGCGCGGATCACGTCGAGCGCTTCCGACGAGCGGTTCAGCGCGAACCCCGGGATGTCGAAATGGTTGCAGGGCTCCACCAGCAGGCGGATGCCTTCCTGCTGCAGCGCGCGCGCGGCGAAACGCAGGTTCTCGACGATCGTCACCAGGGTCGTGTCGCGCGGCGCGCTGGCCGAGGGAATCCCCACCAGGCAGTTCAGCTGCGGCACCTGCAAGGCCTTCGCGTAGTCGATCGCGCGGCCCACGCCGTCCTCGAATTCCGCGCGGCGATCGGGCAGGCAGGCGATGCCGCGCTCGCCCTGTTCCCAGTTGCCGGCCGGCAGGTTGTGCAGCACCAGCTTGAGCCGGTTGGCCGCGAGCCGCTCGGCCAGCTCGGCCTTGTCGTAGGGATAGGGGAACAGGAACTCGATGGCGTCGAAGCCGGCCTCGGCGGCCGCCTGGAAGCGGTCGGGGAAGGGCAGCTCGGTGAACAGCATGGTCAGGTTGGCGGCGAATTTCGGCATGGCGATGGAATCCGGTCGGTCAGCTGGGTTGGGGAAGCGGGCGCGCGGCGCGGGCTGGATCAGCCCGCCGCGCGCCCCGGGGCACGCTCAGTCGAGCAGCGTGATCGCGGTCGGCGCATGTTCGGCGCGTTCGGCCAGCGGCTCGAACTCGTTGATCGCGTCGATCTCGGCGCCCATCGCGATATTGGTGACGCGCTCCAGGATCACCTCGACCACCACCGGCACGCCGAACTCGGCGAGCAACTGCTTGGCCTGCTCGAAGGCCGGCGCGATCTGCTCGGGCTTCGATACGCGCAGCGCCTTGCAGCCGAGGCCCTCGGCCACCGCGACGTGGTCGACGCCGTAGCTGCCGAGCTCGGGCGCGTTGACGTTCTCGAAGGCGAGCTGCACGCAGTAGTCCATGTCGAAGGCGCGCTGCGCCTGGCGGATCAGCCCGAGGTAGGAGTTGTTGACCACCACGTGCACGTAGGGCAGCTTGAACTGCGCGCCCACCGCCAGCTCCTCGATCAGGAACTGGAAGTCGTAGTCGCCCGAGAGCGCCACGATCGGGCGCGACGGGTCGGCCGCGCGCACGCCCAGCGCGGCGGGGATGGTCCAGCCCAGCGGGCCGGCCTGGCCGCAGTTGATCCAGTTGCGCGCCTGGTACACATGCAGGAACTGCGCGCCGGCGATCTGCGACAGGCCGATGGTGCTGACGTAGCAGGTATCGCGGCCGAAGGCCTTGTTCATCTCCTCGTAGACGCGCTGCGGCTTGACCGGCACCTCGTCGAAGTGGGTCTTGCGCTGCAGCGTGCGCTTGCGTTCCTGGCACTCGGCCACCCAGGCGTCGCGCGCCGGCAGCTTGCCGGCCGCCTTCCATTCGCGGGCCACCTCGATGAACAGCTCGAGCGCGGCCTTCGCATCCGAGACGATGCCGAGATCGGGGCCGAACACGCGGCCGATCTGGGTCGGCTCGATATCGACGTGCACGAACTTGCGGCCCTTGGTGTAGACCTCGACGCTGCCGGTATGGCGGTTGGCCCAGCGGTTGCCGATGCCGAGCACGAAGTCCGAGGCGAGCAGGGTGGCGTTGCCGTAGCGATGCGAGGTCTGCAGGCCGACCATGCCGGCCATCAGCGGATGGTCGTCGGCAATCGCGCCCCAGGACATCAGGGTCGGGATCACCGGCACGCCGACCGTCTCGGCGAACTCGACCAGCAGGTCCTCCGCCACCGCGTTCAGCACCCCGCCGCCGGACACGATCAGCGGCCGCTCGGCCGCCGCCAGCATCGCGATCGCGGCCTCGGCCTGCTTGCGGCTGGCCTTGGGCTTGTAGACCGGCAGCGGCTCGTAGGTGTCGATGTCGAACTCGATCTCGGCCAACTGCACGTCGATCGGCAGGTCGACCAGCACCGGGCCCGGGCGGCCCGAGCGCATCAGGTGGAAGGCCTGCTGGAACACGCGCGGCACCAGGGCCGGCTCGCGCACCGTGACCGCCCACTTGGTGACCGGCTTGGCGATCGATTCGATGTCGACCGCCTGGAAGTCTTCCTTGTAGAGCCGCGCGCGCGGCGCCTGGCCGGTGATCGCGAGGATCGGGATCGAATCGGCCCAGGCCGAGTAGAGGCCGGTGATCATGTCGGTGCCGGCCGGCCCCGAGGTGCCGATGCACACGCCGATATTGCCGGGCGCGGCGCGCGTGTAGCCCTCGGCCATGTGCGAGGCGCCTTCCACGTGCCGCGCCAGCACGTGGCCGATCGCGCCGGAGCGGCGCAGCGCCGAGTAGAACGGGTTGATGGCGGCACCGGGAACGCCGAAGGCGGTCTGGATGCCTTCCTTCTCGAGCACCAGGACGGCGGCGTCGACGGCTCTCATCTTGGCCATGCATGTCTCCTTGGGAATGGCGGATCACGTAGTCGGAGACACTTTATGGTTACGTGAAAGCTTTGATAAGATCGGCTCTCGTCGCTTATTTCGAAACTAAAAGTATCGAATCGCGGCTGCGCCCAGGCGCGGCGGCGCTTCGAGGCATAAGGAGGCAGGCAGTCGCATGGACCGCTTCAAGCAGATCGAAACCTTCGTGAAGGTGGCCGATGCCGGCAGCCTGGCCGCGGCGGCGCTGGAGGAGGGCGTCTCCCCGGTGGTGCTGGGCCGGCGCATCGACGCGCTGGAAAAGCGCCTGGGCGTGAAGCTGATGTACCGCTCGACGCGGCGGCTGGTGGTCAGCGAGGAGGGCGCGGCCTTCCTGGAGCGCTGCCGCGGCCTGCTGGGCGACTGGGACCAGGCCGAGAACGAGCTGGCGGCCGGGCGCCGCGCCGTCAATGGGCACCTGATCGTGTCGGCGCCGGCCGCCTTCGGCCGCAAGCACGTCGCGCCGCTCGCGCCGGAGTTCATCGCCGACAAGCCGGACCTGCAACTGTCCTTCAACCTGACCGACCGCGTGGTCGACCTGGTGCGCGAGGGTTACGACCTGTCGATCCGGATCGGCGGCGCGGTCGACCCGAACTTCGTGGCGGTCAAGCTGGCCACCAATCGCCGCGTGGTGTGCGGCACGCCCGAGTATTTCCGCCGCCATGGCCGCCCGAAGTCGCTCGACGACCTGCTGCGCCACAACTGCCTGGCCTTCAACCTGCAAGGGGGCCAGAACCGCGGCTGGTATTTCCGGCGCAACGGCAAGCTGGTGACGATCCGCGTGGCCGGCAATCTCGACTGCAACGACGGCGAGCTGCTGCACCGCTGGGCCTCGGAAGGGCGCGGGCTGGGCTGGCGCTCGACCTGGGAGATCGCGCGCCAGCTCGAGACCGGCGAGCTGGAGACCGTGCTCGACGAATTCGCGCTGCCGGACTACGACATCCTCGCGGTCTACCCGCAGCAGCGCTACGTCCCGGCCCGCGTGCGCTACTTCATCGACTACCTGCGCGAGGTCTATGCGCGGCCCGGCTACTGGGGCGGCACGCCCTGAGGCGGCGGTTCGGGGCCGGATCGGCGGACCCGCGCGGCGCGCCGGTGGCGGCCCGGTAGCGGGCCCAAAGCGGGCCAGGAAGGAGCCAGGAACCTCAAGTCGTTGAAAACATGGCCGATTCGTGCCACGAAAGCAGGGAAACCATTGCGTGCGTCCCTCATTCGGGTTATGATCTTCGGCTTCTCACTTGCCACACTGGTTCCGACGCCCGGGTGGCTTCAATCCACAAGGAGTGTGTATGCGTCATTACGAAATCGTCTTTATCGTGCACCCCGATCAGAGCGAGCAAGTGCCCGCCATGATCGAGCGTTACAAGTCCACGATCACCACGCGCGGCGGCCAGATCCACCGCGTCGAGGACTGGGGCCGTCGTCAACTGGCCTACATGATCGAGAAACTCGCCAAGGCTCACTACGTCTGCCTGAACATCGAGTGCGACCAGGCTACGCTCGACGAACTCGAACACGCGTTCAAGTTCAACGACGCGGTGCTGCGTCACCTCATCGTCAAGATGAAGAAGGCCGAAACCGGCCCGTCGCCGATGATGAAGGAAGTTCAGCGCGAAGAAGCCAAGAAGGCGGCTGCTGCCCAGCCGACCGAAGCGCAGGCTTAAGACTCACAAGGTCAAGCCACCAAGGATCGCGTCAACCCCGTGAACAGGCTGCAACTGACGGCAAGCGTCGTCGAGCGACAGGCGGTGCGCTACACCCCCGCCGGCGTTCCGATCGCGAGCTGCACCTTGCAACACCGCACGGAGGTCGTCGAGGCAGGCATCCGCCGACAGGTCGAAATGACGATCGAGGCGATGGCGGCCGGCGAGGCCAGCGGCAAGCTGGAAGCCTGCGAGATGGGCGTCGAGACGCTCTTCACCGGTTTCCTGGCGAAAAAGAGCCGCAACGCGCGAACCCTGGTGTTTCACATCACAGCATTGCAGGACATAGGAAAGGACTGAATCATGCCCCGTCCCACTGGCAAGAAATTCGACAAGCGTCGTCAGCAACAAAACCCGCTCTTCAAGCGCAAGAAGTTCTGCCGCTTCACGGCAGCCGGTGTCGAGCAGATCGACTACAAGGACACGGAAACGCTGAAGGACTTCATCGGCGAAAACGGCAAGATCACGCCGGCGCGTCTGACGGGTACCAAGGCGCACTACCAGCGCCAGCTCGACACGGCAATCAAGCGTGCGCGTTTCCTCGCGCTGCTGCCGTACACGGATCAGCACAAGGCCTAAGGCCGGCGACGCAATAAGGAGAATTCGAATGCAAATCATTCTGTTGGAAAAAGTCGCGAACCTGGGTAACCTCGGCGACATCGTCAAGGTCAAGGACGGCTACGCACGCAACTTCCTGATCCCGAATCGCAAGGCTCGCCGCGCGACCAAGGACGCGATCGCTGAATTCGAAGTCCGCCGCGCGGAACTCGAGAAGGTCGCCGCCGAGAAGCTGGCCGCCTCGCAGGCCATCGGCGAGAAGCTGGCTGGCCAGTCGTTCGAGATCACGCAGAAGTCGGGCGTCGACGGCCGTCTGTTCGGCTCGGTGACGAACGGCGACATCGCCGAACTGCTGAAGAAGGCAGGCTACGACGTCGAGAAGGCGCAAGTGCGCCTGCCGGAAGGCCCGCTGAAGATGATTGGCGAGCACGGCGTGCAAGTCGCGCTGCACACGGACGTCGTCGTCGACGTCACGATCAACGTGATCGGCGACCACGCCTAAGCGTCACGTCGTTCAGGCGCGGGCAGCCTCCATCGCCCCGCGCCGTGAAAGGGCAGGGTCCGGGAAACCGGCCCTGCCTTTTTTGTTTTCCGCCGCATTTCATCCGCCCGACGCTGGCGCCCCCCCTCGCATTTCGCGATAATCCCAAGCCATGAACGCGCCGCAAGATCCCCAACTCGAATCGCTGAAAGTCCCGCCGCACTCGGTCGAGGCCGAGCAATCGGTGCTGGGCGGCCTCCTGCTCGACAACGCAGCCTGGGACCGCATCGCCGACTTTCTGTCGCAACAGGATTTCTACCGCTACGATCACCGGCTGATCTACGAGCACATCGGCCGGCTGATCGCCGGCACGCGCCCGGCCGACGTGGTGACTGTCTACGAGGCGCTGGTCACGGCCGGCAAGGCCGACGACGTGGGCGGCCTGGCCTACCTGAACGCGCTGGCGCAGAACACGCCGAGCGCGGCCAATATCCGTCGCTACGCGGAAATCGTGCGCGATCGCGCGGTGCTGCGCCGGCTGGTGTCGGTGGCCGACGAGATTTCCGCCGACGCCTTCAATCCGCAGGGCAAGGAAATCCGCCAACTGCTCGACGAGGCCGAGTCGAAGGTGTTCTCGATCGCCGAGGACGGCGCGCGCGGCACCCAGGGCTTCCTGGAGATCGGGCCGCTGCTGACCCAGGTGGTGGAGCGGATCGACACGCTGTATCACACGGCCAATCCGAGCGATGTGACCGGCACGCCGACCGGTTTTGTCGACCTGGACCGGATGACCTCGGGGATGCATGGCGGGGAATTGATCATCGTGGCGGGCCGGCCGTCGATGGGCAAGGCGCAGCCGCTCGATGCCCGCGTCAAGACCCTGACCGGCTGGAAGGCGATGGGCGAATTGCGGGTGGGCGACATGCTCGCCTCGATCGACGGCAGGCCTTCCTTCGTCACCGGCCGTTATCCGCAGGGCGAACGCCAGGTGCATCGCGTGCGCTTCTCCGACGGCCGCTCGACCGAGTGCTGCGACGAGCACCTCTGGCGCGTCCATTACCGCGGCTGGGACAAGCCGCGCGTGCTGAACACGGCCGAGATCCGCACCCTGCTGACGCGCGAGCGCTATCGCAACCGGCTGTGGATCGACCTGCACGAAGGGGAATTCGGGCGCGCCGAGCCCTTGCCGGTCGATGGCTGGGTGCTGGGCGCCTTGCTCGGCGACGGCGCGCCGGGCGGCACGGCGGTGCGCTTCAGCGTGAAGGCCGAGGCGACCCTGGCGCGGATGCGCGAGCGCGTCGACGCCTGCCTCGAACTCGAGCACGGCGGTCAATACGATTGGCGCATCAAGCGCCGGGCAGCCGGCGGCGAGATCGAGCGGCCGCCCGTCAATCCGCTCGAGGAGGCGCTCGAGGCGCTGGGCCTCTGGGGCTGCACGAGCCATGAAAAGTTCATTCCGCGCGCCTACCTGGACGCCGAGAAATCGGTGCGCCTGGACCTGCTGCGCGGCTTGCTCGATACCGACGGCTGGGTCGAGTCCTGGGGCACGGTCCGTTATTCGACGGCGAGCCCGCAACTGGCGCGCGACGTCTGCGAACTGGCGCGCTCGCTCGGCGCCTGGTGCTCGATCGGCGAGAAGGCGGCCGCCTATACCTGCCAGGGCGAGCGTCGCGACGGCGTGACGGCCTATGTCTGCACCATCAGCCACCCCGATCCGCAGAGCCTGTTCCTGTTCGAGGGCAAGCGCGAGCGCGTGGCGGCAGGTCGCACGCGGCGCAAGATGCCGGTGATCGTCTCGATCGAGCCGACCCGCGTCACGCAAACGCAGTGCATCTCGGTCTCGCATCCGACCCGGCTGTATATCACCGACGACTACGTCGTCACGCACAACACCGCCTTCTCGATGAACATCGGCGAATACGTGGCCGTCGAATACGGCCTGCCGGTGGCGGTGTTCTCGATGGAAATGCCGGGCAGCCAACTGGTGATGCGTATGCTCGGCTCGGTCGGGCGGCTCGACCAGCATCGCATGCGCACCGGGCGGCTGACCGATGAGGATTGGCCGAAACTCACGCACGCGGTGCAGAAGATGAGCGAGGCGCAGCTCTTCATCGACGAGACCGGTGGCCTGAACCCGATGGAGCTGCGCTCGCGCGCGCGACGCCTGGCGCGGCAATGCGGCAAGCTCGGCCTGATCGTGGTCGACTACCTGCAGCTGATGACGGGTTCCTCGCAGGGCGAGAACCGGGCCACGGAAATCTCCGAAATCTCGCGTTCGCTGAAGAGCCTGGCCAAGGAACTCGACGTGCCGGTGATCGCGCTCTCGCAGCTCAATCGCGGCCTGGAGCAGCGGCCCAACAAGCGCCCGGTGATGTCCGACTTGCGCGAATCGGGCGCAATCGAACAGGATGCGGACGTGATCCTGTTCATCTACCGCGACGAAGTGTACAACCCGGACAGCCCCGACAAGGGCACCGCCGAGATCATCATCGGCAAGCAGCGTAACGGCCCGATCGGCTCGGTTCGGCTCACGTTCCTGGGGCCTTACACGAAGTTCGACAACTTTGCCGGTTCGCAGCATTTCCAGAGCGACTAAGCCCCGCTTGTAAAGCCCTGGGCCGCGAAGCGTTGTATCTCGTCGCAGCCCAGGCGATCGCTTCATCCGTATTTCCGGGAAACGGTACAATGACGCCGCTTTTTATGACAGTCATTTGACAAACACCCGGAAAATTCATGTTCGGTCGATTCATGCCCACCGAGGGCAAGTTTTTCGAAATCTTCAATTCGCACGCGAACTTCATCGTGGCCGGCGGCCGCGAGCTCGAATTGCTGATCGACAATCTCGCCGATGCCGAGATCCACAAGCAGAAGGTCCAGTCCGCGGAAAAATCCGCCGACAAGCTCACCCATGAAGCGATCGACCTGCTGCACAAGACCTTCATCACGCCGCTCGACCGCGACGAAATCCACAAGCTGATCACCACCATGGACGACATCCTCGACCTGATGGAGGACGTCGCCACGGCCGTGTCGCTGTACGACGTGCGCGCCGTCACGTCCGAGGCCAGCCAGCTCGCGCACATCGTGCTCGAATCGGCCCAGCACGTGCAGGCCGCCGTGGCGCTGCTGTCCGACATGAAGCAGTCGGCGCGGATTCTCAAGGCCTGCGAGGAAATCGATCGCTGGGAGTCGGAGGCGGACCGCGTGCTGCGCTCGGCCATGTCCAAGCTGTTCCGCGAGGAAAACGACGTCAAGAACCTGATCAAGCTGAAGGCGGTCTACGAGCTGCTCGAGGAGATCACCGACAAGTGCGAGGACGTCGCGAACATCATCGAAGGCATCGTGCTGGAAAACGCCTGAGCCCGACACGATGCATTCGATACAACTCGCCATCTGGGCCGTCGCGACGCTGGTACTGGTCGCGCTCGTGTTCGACTTCATGAACGGTTTCCACGACGCGGCGAACTCGATCGCCACCGTCGTGTCGACCGGCGTGCTCAAGCCGCAACAGGCCGTCGCCTTCGCCGCGATGTTCAACGTCATCGCCTATTTCGTGTTCCACCTGAAGGTCGCGCAGACGGTCGGCAAGGGCACCATCGATCCCTCCATCGTCGATCACTACGTGGTGTTCGGCGCGCTGGTGGGCGCCATCGGCTGGAACATCATCACCTGGTACTACGGCATCCCCTCGAGCTCCTCGCATGCGCTGATCGGCGGCCTGGTGGGCGCGGCGGTGGCCAAGTCGGGCTGGGGCTCCCTGAACCTCGACGGGCTGATGAAGACGGTCGCCTTCATCTTCATCTCGCCGCTGCTCGGCTTCGTGCTCGGCTCGTTGTTCATGCTCGGCGTGTCATGGCTGTATTTCCGTACGCCGCCCAGCAAGGTCGACCGGCGCTTCCGGCGCCTGCAACTGGTGTCGGCCGGGCTCTACAGCCTGGGTCACGGCGGCAACGACGCGCAGAAGACCATCGGCATGATCTGGATGCTGCTGATTGCCACCGGCTATGCCTCGACCACGGCCGATGCGCCGCCGATCTGGGTGATCGCGGCCTGCTACCTGTCGATGGGCCTGGGCACGCTGTTCGGCGGCTGGCGGATCGTGCGCACGATGGGGCAGAAGATCACCAAGCTCAAGCCGGTCGGTGGTTTCTGCGCCGAGCTGGGTGGCGCGCTGACGCTGTTCTCGGCGTCCTGGATGGGGATCCCGGTCTCCACCACGCATACCATCACCGGCGCGATCGTCGGGGTGGGTGCCACCCGCAAGCTCTCGGCCGTGCGCTGGGGCGTGGCCGGCAATATCATCTGGGCCTGGGTGCTGACGATTCCGGCCTCGGCGCTGATCGCCGCGGCCGGCTGGTGGGTCGGGCACCGCGTGTTCTGATCCCGGCACGAGGCGGCATGCCGCCGCCTCGCTCCGCAAAAACGAAGCGCCGCGAGCCGAAAGGCCGCGGCGCTTCGTTTTGGGCGCGCGAGAAGTGCGCGTTGCTCAGGACAGCGCGTCGAGCAGCGCGTACCAGGCGACGCCGGCGCTGATATAGAGCCGCTGCAGCGCATGCAGCGGAATCGGCCGGATCGGCGCGGGCGCGAGCGGCAGCTCGGGCGCGCTGCCGTCGATCGCGTCGGCGAGATGGCGGCCCAGCGTGGTGGCCAGCGCGATGCCGCGGCCGTTGTAGCCGAGCGCGATGGTCAGGCCCGGCGCCGGGCGATGCAGGTGCGGCAGGAAATCGCGGGTAATCGCGATCCGTCCAGCCCAGCGATAGTCGTAGCCGATGCCGCGCAGCTGCGGAAACATCAGGGCCGCCGCGCGTTCGAGATGGGCCCAGTCGGCGGCGGCGCCCGGTTCACGGAACGGCCCGCGCCCGCCCATCAGCAGGCGGCCCGAGGCATCCTTGCGGAAATACAGCAGCAGGCGCCGCGAATCGGAAGCCACCTCGCCGCCCGGCAGGATGCCGCGGCCGATCTCGTCGGGCAGCGGCGCGGTCGCGACGATGAAGCTGTTGGCCGCGATGATCGACTGCCGCAGCCCCGGCCACAGGCCGTCGGTATAACCATTGGTCGCGATCAGCACCTGGGCGGCGCGGATCGTCGCGCCCTGCGCGGTGCGCAGGCGCCAGCCGGCGCCCTCGCGCTCGAGGCCGAGCACGGGTGTGCCGCCATGCAGGATCGCGCCGGCGCGCTGCGCGGCGCGCGCCAGCCCGCGCGCGTAGGCGAGCGGCTGCACGCTGCCGGCGCGCCGGTCGATCCAGCCGCCGATGAAGGCGCGGGTGCCGAGCCTGGCCGCCACCTGCTCGCCGTCGAGCAGTTCGACCGGCGCGCCGCGGCGTTCCCATTGCCGGGCGCGTGCCTGCAGGGTCGGCAGGAGTTTCACCGAATGCGTCGGCTGGACCCAGCCGGCCCGCATCGCGTCGCAGGCGATGCCATGGCGGGTGATCAGGTCGAACACGGTATCGGCGGCGCCACCGGCCATCTCGATCAGGGCATGGCCGTTGCGTTCGCCGAAGCGGCGCAGCAGTTCGTCGGGATCGTACTTGAGGCCGGGGATCACCTGGCCGCCGTTGCGGCCCGAGGCGCCCCAGCCGGGTTCGTGCGCATCGACCACGCGCACCGCGATGCCGCGCTCGGCCAGGTGCAGGGCGCTCGACAGCCCCGTGTAGCCGGCGCCGACGATCGCGACGTCGGTCGCCACCGATTCGGCCAGCGGCGGCGCGTCGACGCCGGGCGGCGCGGTGGCGGCCCACAGCGAGGGCGGCAGGGACGCAGCGAAGGAGGCGCTCATGTCGCGGACACGGTGGAGGAATGAGGATCGAGCATGCGGCGCAGGAAATCACGCGTGCGCGGATGCCGTGGATTGCCGAGCACCTCGGCGGCGGCACCCGCCTCGCAGATCCGGCCGTCGTGCAGGAAGGCGACGCGATCGGCGACCTCGCGCGCGAAACCCATCTCGTGCGTGACCACGATCATCGTCATGCCGTCGGCGGCCAGCTGACGCATCACGCCGAGCACCTCGCCGACCAGCTCGGGATCGAGCGCCGAGGTGGGCTCGTCGAACAGGATCGCGCGCGGCTGCATGGCCAGGGCCCGCGCGATCGCGACGCGCTGCTGCTGGCCGCCCGAGAGCTGCGACGGATAGGCATCGGCGCGATGCGCGAGGCCGACCTTGTCGAGCAGCCGGCGCGCGCGTTCGAGGGCTGCCGCGCGGGATTCCTTCTTGACGTGGACCGGGCCCTCCAGCACGTTTTCCAGCGCACTGCGATGCGGGAACAGGTTGAAGCGCTGGAACACCATGCCGACCTGCGTGCGCAGCGCGTGGATGGTGGGCGAGGCGGGATCCACGCGCTGGCCGTCGATGGCGATGCTGCCGCCCTGGTGCGTCTCCAGCCCGTTGATGCAGCGAAGCAGGGTCGACTTGCCCGAGCCGGACGGCCCGATCAGGCAGACCACCTCACCCGCGCTGACTTCCAGGCTCACGCCCTTGAGCACCTCGGTCTCGCCGAAGCGCTTGTGCAGATCGTCGATGCGGATCATCGCGCCCCCTTCAGGCCGAGGCGGCGTTCGAGCCTGCGCAGGCTCCAGACCAGCGGCAGGCTCAGCGCCAGGTAGAGCAGGGCCACCAGCGTGTAGACGGTCATGTTCTGGAAGGTCGAGGAGGCGATCAACTGGCCGGCGCGCGTCATTTCCGCGACCGTGATGGTCGAGGCCAGCGAGGAATCCTTCAGCATCATCACCAGCGTGTTGCCGTAGGGCGGCAGCGCGATGCGGAAGGCCTGCGGCAGCACCACGCGGCGCATGATCATCGCGCCGCGCATGCCGATCGACTGCGCGGCCTCGATCTGGCCGCGGTCGATGGCCTCGATGCCGGCCCGGAAGTTCTCGGCCTGGTAGGCCGAGTAGGCGATGCCCAGGCCGATGCAGCCGGCCTGGAAGGCCGATAGCTGCACGCCGAGATCGGGCAGCACGAAGTAGATGTAGAACAACTGGACGATGATCGGCAGCCCGCGGATCACGTTGATCACGGCGGCCGCGCCGCCCGACAGCAGGCGGTTCGGCGAGACCCGCATCAGGGCGAAGGCGAGGCCGATCAGCGTGCTCAGCACGAACGAGCAGACGGTGATCTCGACCGTGACGATCGCGCCCTTGAGCAGGATCGGCAGGAAGTCGAGCAGGTTCTGCAGGGACATGGCGAACTCTCCTTGGACGCGACGCGCGGGCGCGTCACTCGACCTGCCATTTCTTGACGATCTGGTTCAGCGTGCCGTCGGCCTTGATCTTGCGGATGCCCTCGTTGAGCTTGTCGAGCGTGTCGCGATCGCCCTTGCGCACCACGAAGCAGACCTGGCCGAGCACCGAGGGCTGGTAGCCCTCGACCAGGCGGATCTTCGGGTTGGGATTCTTCTGCAACTGGTAGGCGAGGATCGGGCGATCGCCGAAGCCGGCCTGGATGCGGCCCAGCGCGACGTCGCGCAGGATGTCGGCGACCGAATCGTAGGTGCGCACCTCCTTGAAGATGCCCTTCTTGTTCAGCGCGTCGACGAAGGCCGTGCCAACCTGGGCGCCCACCACGGCGCCCTTCAGGTCGTCCATCGAGCTGTACTTGCCGGTGTCGCTGGCGGGCACCACCAGCCCCTCGCCGTAGGAATAGACCGTGTCCGAGAAGTCGACCACCTGCTGGCGCGCCGGCGTCTTCAGCATGGCGGCCGAGATAATGTCGATCTTCCTGGTGGTCAGCGAGGGGATCAGGGCGGCGAAGGTGGTCTGCTCGATCTTCACGTCGAAGCCGGCGGCGTGGCCGGTGGCGTTGATCGCGTCGACCAGCAGGCCCTGGATCGAGTTGCTCTTCACGTCGAGGAAGGTGAAGGGCACGCCGGTGGCGGTGGCGCCCACCGTGTAGACGGGCGGCGCGGCCTGGGCCGAAAGGGGCGCGACGGCGGCGGCCAGCGGGGCGAGCGCGCAGGCCAGGACGAGGGCGAAGCGTTTGGCGAACTGAAACATGGGATTGCCTCCTATGCGGAAGACCAGCCGGTCAGAAATCGATGAACACCTACCGAGTCATGGTATTCGAGTCAAAAATATCGATGAAAGATTTTTGCGTATCGATATTCGATATGCTATCGTCGATGCCACATGATGACCATTGGGCGTTTCCATGAGTGAGTCCGACCGGACGCCGGCCGCCGAGGGCGGCGAGGCCAGCAGCGACGCGCTGTTCAATCAGTCGCTGGAGAAGGGCATCGCGGTGCTGCGCGCGTTCGGCGCCCAGCGCCGCTCGATGAGCCTGCAGGAGGTCGCCGACGCGACCGCGATCACCAAGAGTTCGGCGCAGCGGATGATCTACACGCTGGAGCGGCTCGGCTACGTGCGCAAGCATCCGCGCACGCGCCGCTACCAGCTCACGCCGCGCGTGATGCAGATCGGCTTCAGCTACCTGTCGGCGGACATGCTGATCGACGTCGCCAATCCGTTCCTCTCGGAACTGACCAACGTGACCGGCGAAACCACCAACCTGACCGAGCCCGACGGCACGGATATGGTCTACGTCGCGCGCTTCGTCTGTACCAAGTTCGTGCCGATCCACATGCCGATCGGCAGCCGCATCCCGATGTACTGCACGGCTTCGGGGCGTGCTTACCTGGGCGCGTTGCCCGAGCCGGAGGCGCATGCGCTGCTGCTCGCCAGCGAGCGCGTGGCGCATACGCAGTACACCGTCACCGAGATCGCGCCTATCGAGGCGCTGCTCGGCCAGGCGCGGCTGCGTGGTTATGCCTCGAATCGCGAGGAACTGTTCATCGGCGACATGACGATCGCGGCGCCCGTGTTCGACGGCGAGCGGCGGCCGGTCGGTTCGGTGCACGTGGTCGCGCCGTCGAGCCGCTGGAGCATCGAGGAAGCCGAGCGCCGGCTCGCGCCGGCCGTGATCGACTGCGCGCGCGGCGTGTCGAATTCGATCCGGACGCTGGCCTGAGCCAAGCACCCTGGATGGGGGAAGGGGAATCGGCGATGGCGGCCGTGAGCCGCCCGCGTGAAAGCGGCAGGCTCAGTAGCTGCCGTTGGCGAAGCGCGCGATCGGATCGTCGCCGCTGCCGGGGAGGTTGCCGGAGGCGGTCGAGGCGCGGATGATCCGCACGCCTTCGGGCGCTGCCGAGCGGGCCTGCTGAGCAGCGGCGCGGGCGGTTGGCGGGGGTGGCTCGAAGGCATCGGCCGCGGCGTCGATCGGATCCGGCGCGCGGTTCGCTGCCGTTGAGCTTGCCGTTGCCGTGACGGGCGGCGAAGAGAGCGGCGCATATTGCGGCGCGGCCATGCTGGTGTCGACCTCGGGCGCGCGTGGCGTCACGGCCGCGGTGGTGGCGCCGGCCGCGCGGGCCTGCTGCTGCGCGGCCGACAGCGCGGACGGCGGCGGCTCGAACTGATCCTCGCCGGCGGCGGCCGCGAGGCGCGGCGGCGGTGCGGCATCGATGGCTGTCGTCGCGGTCGCGATGGGGGTGGCAGTCGCCTGAATCGGCGTCGGCGCGACACGTGCCGGCGTGTTTTCCGCGCGCGCCGCGGCATAAACGGGCGCGGCGGCCGGCGCCGCCTGCGGCACCGGTGCCGGATCGGGTTGGCGATTGTCGGCCTCGTAGGTTGGCGTGTCGAACGGCGCCGGCGCGTGACGTGCCGGCGCGACGCGCCGGATGCCGTCGAAATGCTTGGCCCAATAAGGGTTCGTCAGGTAGTCGAGACGCACCGTGCCGCCCGTCGAGGGCGCATTCACGAAGCGCAGCTTGCCCACGTAGATGCCGACGTGCGAATGCGGGCGGCCGGTGGTGTTGAAGAACACCAGGTCGCCGGGGGCGATCTCGTCGGGTTCGATCGATTCACCGCGCATGCTCATTTCCGCCGTGGTGCGCGGTAGCGAGACGTTGGCCGCGCGCGACACGATATAACGCACCAGCCCGCTGCAGTCGAAGCCGCTGTCCGGCGTATTACCGCCCCAGCGATAGGGGATGCCGACCAGGCTCATGGCCTGGATCGGGATTTCCTCGCGGCCGATGCTGTGATCGACAAAGTTCGGGAAGCCGCGCGGCGGCGCGTAGGCGCGCGGCGTGGTGATGCGCGGGGCGGCACCGGTGCGCGTCGACGACTGCTGCGGCGCGGTCGAGCACGCGGCGAGCAGGGAAACGACGACGACGGACAGCCAGATTCGCAGCATCGGAAGAGGGCAGGCGCCGAATGAGGCGCCTATCGTATGACCACGGGTAAATCGGATGGTAGTGGCTCCGGCGCGGTTTCGGCAAGGATTCTTCATGAATGACATGAGAAGTTGCCCGATTTTTGAGCAGCGCATTGGAGTTTTTGCGCAAAAACCCTGGCCCCAAATGCCTCATGGTGAAATAGGGGGATGGATCAAGTATTGCCGCCACCATGAAAAAAGCGCTCCCTAGGGAGCGCTTTGGGTGCCGCCGAGCGAAACGCCGCTCAGAGAATGTCGGACGCGTAGTCGGCCAGCCGCGAGCGTTCGCCACGCGCGAGCGTGACGTGGCCGCTGTGGCCCCAGCCCTTGAAGCGGTCGACCACGTAGGTCAGGCCCGAGCTGCCCTCGGTGAGGTAGGGCGTGTCGATCTGCGCGATATTGCCGAGGCAGACGATCTTGGTGCCGGGGCCCGCGCGCGTGACCAGCGTCTTCATCTGCTTGGGCGTGAGGTTCTGCGCCTCGTCGATGATCAGGTACTTGTCGACGAAGGTGCGACCGCGCATGAAGTTCATGCTCTTGACCTTCAGGCGCGAGCGGATCAGCTCCTGGGTGGCCGCGCGGCCCCATTCGCCAGCCGCGTCGTCGGTCTTCTGCAGCACTTCCAGGTTGTCGTCGAAGGCGCCCATCCAGGGCTGCATCTTCTCTTCCTCGGTACCGGGCAGGAAGCCGATGTCCTCGCCGACCGGCACCGTCGCGCGCGTCACGATGATCTCGTTGTAGCGCTTGTCGTCGAGCACCTGGGCCAGGCCCGCGGCCAGCGCGACCAGGGTCTTGCCGGTACCGGCCTGGCCGAGCAGCGTGACGAAGTCGATCTCCGGGTTCATCAGCAGGTTCAGCGCGAAGTTCTGCTCGCGGTTGCGCGCCACGATGCCCCACACGTTGTTCTTGTGGTGGCTGTAGTCGCGCAGCGTCTGCAGCAGCGCCGTCTTGCCGTTGAGCTCGCGCACGATCGCGTGGAAGGTCGGCTCGCCGTTCTGCGGCTCGAGGAACACGAACTCGTTGACCAGCATCGAGGCGACCATCGGGCCCGTCACGCGGTAGTAGGTGGTGCCCGTCTTGGTGTCCTGCCAGCTCTCCATGCCCTTGGCATGCTTGGTCCAGAAGTCCTGCGGCAGCTCGCGCACGCCCGAGTACAGCAGGTCGGTGTCCTCGAGCACCTGGTCGTTGAAGTAGTCCTCGGCGGGCAGGCCCAGCGCGTGGGCCTTGATCCGCATGTTGATGTCCTTCGACACCAGCACCACCAGGCGGTCGCTGCGCTCGCGCTGCAGCGCGCGCACCACGCCGAGGATCTGGTTGTCGGCCTTGCCCTGCGGCAGGCCCTCGACCGGCTCGATATCGTTGAGCGTGGTCTGGAAGTACAGGCGGCCGACCGCTTCGCGGCTGCCCAGGCGCGACAGCGGAATGCCGGCCGTGATCGGGCCGCCGTCGGCCACCAGCGCGTCGAGCGTGCGGCTGACCTGGCGCGCGTTGCGCGCCACTTCGGACATGCCCTTCTTGTGGTTGTCGAGCTCCTCCAACGTCATCATCGGCAGATAGACGTCGTGCTCCTCGAAGCGGAACAGGCTGCTCGGGTCGTGCATCAGCACGTTGGTGTCGAGCACGAACAGCTTCTGCTGCTCGAGCGCGGCGGCCTTGCGTCCGCGTGTGGTCTTGCCGGCCTCGCGCGCAGGAGCGGCGTGGGTCGCGGGCGCGCGGCCGGCGGGTGCCTCGGCGCGGGCGACCGGCGCCGCTGGGGCGGTGGGCGCGGCCGCCGGGGTCGGTACCGGCGTGAGCAGGGCGGCGGTCTGCCTGGACTTGCGGCTGCGCGCCGGCGCCGGGGCGCTGGCGGGCGCGGCGTTGTCGACCGCGTGCAGCGCGGCCGGCGTGTTGGCGGCGGCGGCCATCGGTTCGGCGACGCTGGTGCTGGCGTAGTCGGCCGCGGCGGCGCTGGCCGTGTCCCCTTCGGCGGCGCGTTTCGCGGTCTTGGCCGGACGCGCTTTCACCTTGTATTCGTCGGGCGGCAGCAGACTGCCGAGCTTGCTGGGGGGAGTAGGCAAAGGCATGGTGTCCCTCGAGAGGAATCGTGTCGCTTGGGGTGCGCCGCGGTTCGCATCCTGTCACGCGAGGCGTGCAGTTTGCGCGCGGTGGCGCACAGGAGTATCAAATCGCCGGTTCGCCTAGTTTTCGGTCAGCTCCTTGACGGGAAGAGACGCGGCGGGCGCAGCGTGCCGCAAAAGACCATGAAAAAAGCCGCTGCCCCCGAACAGGGACAAGCGGCTCGGCTTCTTGCTGCGTAGCACTGCGCGTCACGGGCCAACGAAACTCGCGCCGACCGACTGCGCAGCTACGAAAAAGAGTGGACTGACGGGCATTCATTGCGGCCCAATATAACCCGCCTCAAAGCGCTTGTACAGCGCCGAGCACCTCGTCGACGTGGCCCGGCACCTTGATGCCGCGCCACTCGCGGCGCAGTACCCCGTCGCCGTCGATCAGGAAGGTCGAGCGCTCGATGCCGCGCACTTCCTTGCCATACATTTTCTTCAGTTTCATGACGCCGAACATCGCGCAGAGCGTTTCATCGGGGTCCGAGATCAAGGGGAAGGGCAGTTCCAGCTTGGCCTTGAAATTGTCGTGCGAGCGCAGGCTGTCGCGCGAGACGCCGACGATCTCGGCGCCGGCCTTCTTGAACTTCGGGTACAGATCGCGGAACTGCAAACCTTCGGTGGTGCAGCCCGGCGTATTGTCCTTCGGGTAGAAATACAGCACGAGCTTCTTGCCGTTCAGCGCCGACAGCGTGAAATCGCCGCCGGTCGCCGGTGCGGTGAAATCGGGAATTTGACGGTCGATTTCGACGGACACGGGATTCTCCTGTTGTTATCGGCGGCACGACGCTTCGTCGTGCCGGACATGGCGGGAAAGAGGACGGCGCGCCGGCTGGCGATCAGTCGGGCTGGACGATCAGTTCGCCGGAGCGGCCGGGGATCTCGCCCCACGTGACAGGGTACGATGGCAGCGAGTCGAGGTCCAGCGCGGCATGATAGTCGCCCATCGTCGCGAAGGTGTGACCCTGGGCGCGCCAGCCGGCCAGCAGTTGCTCGAACACCGGCGCGAGCTTCTGGCCTTCGAGCTCGGCATGCAGCGTGAACACCTGGTCGTGCGGATTGTGCTCGGTGCGCGCCAGCAGGTGGGCGGCGACGTTCGATTCGTCGATGCCGTCGATGCCGAGCACCTCGTCGAGCGTCGGCAGGGTGGTGGGCAACTGCACGTGATCCAGCGTGCGGCCCGCCAGCACCGGGCGATACGGCCCGTGGCCGCGGCCGTCGGAGGCGTAGCGCATGCCCCAGGCGTCGATCTGCTCGAAGGCGGCCGGGTTCATCTGCCAGCCGGCCGCGCCGTGCGTGACGGGCGGCGCGCCGAAGATCTCGATGAAGCGCGCGTGGCTCTTGCCCATCTCGCGGGCCGTCCACTCGCGTTCACGGCTGCGCACGTTGTCCTGCCAGTAGACGTGGTCCCAGGTGTGGATGCCGCATTCGAAGCCGGCCTCGTGGATCGCGCGCATCTCGCCCACCGCGCGGCGCCCGATGTCGGGCCCCGGCAGCAGCACGCCGTACATCAGCTGGCGGATCCCGTAATGCTCGACCACCGAGGTGCGCGAGACCTTCTTCAGGAAGCCGGGCCGCAGCACGCGGCGCATCGCCCAGCCGGTGTGATCGGGGCCGAGGCTGAACAGGAAGGTCGCGCGCGCGGCATGGCGATCGAAGATGCGCGCCAGGTTCGGCACGCCCTCGCGCGTGCCGCGCAGCGTATCGACGTCGATCTTGAGGACGATGCGGGCCAAGGCGTCAGTTTTGCTGTTCGACCAGGGCGCGCGCGTCGGCCACGTGGCCGCGATACGCCTCGAAGATGTTGCGCAGCGCGTCGTCGAAGGTCGACTGCGGCGCCCAGCCGAGTTCCTGCATGGTGTTGTCGATCTTCGGCACGCGGTTCTGCACGTCCTGGTAGCCGTTGCCGTAGTAGGCGCCGGAGGTCGTCTCGACCAGCTGCACCTGCTTGGCCGAGGCCGCGTACTCGGGGAATTCGGCGGCCAGCTCGAGCATCTTGTTGGCCAGCTCGCGCACCGAGTAGTTGTTGTGCGGGTTGCCGATGTTGTAGATCTTGCCCGAGGCGATGCCGTCCGGGTTCTCGATGATCTTCATCAGCGCGCTGATGCCGTCGTCGACATACGTGAAGGCGCGCTTTTGCGAGCCGCCGTCCACCAGGCTGATGTTCTCGCCGCGCACGATGTGGCCGAGGAACTGCGTGACCACGCGCGAGCTGCCTTCCTTGGGCGTGTAGATCGAGTCCAGGCCCGGGCCGATCCAGTTGAACGGACGGAACAGCGTGAAGTTCAGGCCTTCCATGCCGTAGCCCCAGATCACGCGGTCCATCAGCTGCTTGGAGCAGGCGTAGATCCAGCGCGGCTTGTTGATCGGGCCGTAGGTCAGCGCCGAGGCATCCGGGTCGAACTGCTCGTCCGAGCACATGCCGTAGACCTCGGAGGTCGACGGAAACACCAGGTGCTTGCGATACTTGACGGCCGAACGCACGATCGGCAGGTTGGCCTCGAAGTCGAGCTCGAACACGCGCAGCGGCTGCTGCACGTAGGTGGCGGGCGTGGCGATCGCCACCAGCGGCAGGATCACGTCGCACTTCTTGACGTGATACTCCACCCACTCCTTGTTGATGGTGATGTCGCCTTCGAAGAAGTGCATCCGCTCGTGGTTGACGAGATCGCCAAGCCGATCGGTCTGCATGTCCATCCCGAACACTTCCCAATCGGTGGTTTCAAGAATGCGCTTCGACAGGTGATGGCCGATGAAGCCGTTCACACCGAGGATCAGGACTTTTTTTGCTTTCATGACTGACGGGAAGAATCAATGAACTGCGCGAATTGAGCGGGAGACAGGACCGTCTCGTGGTCCGGACGGCCAGGATGCTGCTCGCGCAGCTCGAGGATGGAGACGGCGCGGCTGTCGCCGCAGACGCCGAATAGCGCATTATCGCTTACGTGCAGCCCCGGCGGCAAATCCCGCGCGGCTTGCGCGGCGGGCGAGCCGGGCGCGGCCAGGCGCGCGCGGGCCACCACGAAGCGGCGGCCGTGTAGCTCGGTGAAGGCGCCCGGATAAGGGGGCGCGACCGCGCGGATCAGGTTGTAGACCTCGGCGGCCGGCTTCGACCAGTCAAGGCGGCCGTCCTCGGGCTTGCGCCCGCCGAAGTAGCTGCCCTGCGAGAGATCGTTCGGCAGGTGCGGCGCCTCGCCGGCCAGCAGCGCCGGCAGCACGCGCCAGAGCGTCTGCTCGGCGGCCACGGTGACCTTGTCGAACACCTGGGCGGCGGTGTCGTCGGGCAGGATCGGCACCGCGGTCTGGCCGAGGATGGCGCCCGCGTCGGGCTTGGCGGCCATCTCGTGCAGGGTCGCGCCGGTCTCGGTCTCGCCGCGCAGCACCGCCCAGTTGGTCGGCACGCGGCCGCGGTACTTCGGCAGCAGCGAGCCGTGCATGTTGTAGGCGCCGCGCGCGGCCAGCGCGAGCAGCGCGACCGGCAGCATGTGCCGGTAGTAAAACGAAAAGATGAAATCCGGTTGCGCGGCGGCCACTGCCTCGCGCAGTTCCGCGCCGGCCGGATCGGCCGGCGTGATCACCGCGATGCCGTGCTCGCGCGCCACCGAGGCGACGCTGCCGAACCAGATGTTCTCGCTCGGACTGTCCTCGTGGGTGACCACCAGGGCGACCTCGACGCCGCGCGCGAGCAGCACCTGCAGGCAGCGCACGCCGACGTTGTGATAGGCGAAGACGACCGCGCGCGGCTTCATCGCGCGGCCTCGCCGGCGGTGCCCGGCAGCGGCAGGTGGGCGCGCTCGGCGCGCTCCTCGAGCACGGTCTGGATCAGGTAGCGCGGCCGCGCGCGCACCTGCTGGTAGATCCGGCCAATGTACTCGCCGAGCAGGCCCAGCGCGAAGATGATCACGCCGAGCAGGAAGAAGGTGATGGCGAACAGCGTGAACACGCCCTGGACTTCCGCGCCGACGATGAAGCGGCGGATCAGCAGCAGCAGGAACAGCGCGGCCGAGCCGATCGAGAGGATCACGCCGACGAAGGACAGCCATTGCAGCGGCACCACCGAGAAGCCGGTGACCAGGTCGAAGTTCAGGCGGATCAGGCTGTACAGCGAGTACTTCGATTCGCCCGCGAAGCGCTCCTCGTGCGCGACGTCGATCTCGGTCGGGTTCTGCGCGAAGGTGTAGGCCAGCGCCGGGATGAAGGTGTTGACCTCGCCGCAGCGGTTGATGGTGTCGATGATCTGGCGGTTGTAGGCGCGCAGCATGCAGCCCTGGTCGGTCATCTTGATGCGCGTGATGCGCTCGCGCAGCCGGTTCATCGCGGCCGAGGCCTTGCGGCGGAACAGGCTGTCCTGGCGCTGCATGCGGATCGTGCCGACGTAGTCGTAGCCTTCGCGCATCTTGTGCACCAGCTTGCCGATCTCCTCGGGCGGGTTCTGCAGGTCGGCGTCGAGCGTGATCACGATCTGGCCGCGCGACTGCTCGAAGCCGGCGAGGATCGCCATGTGCTGACCATAGTTGCCGTTGAGCAGGACCACGCGCGTGGTGTCGGGGCGCTTGCGGAACTGCTCGGCGAGCAGGGCTGCCGAGCGGTCGCGGCTGCCGTCGTTGATGAAGATCACTTCGTACGTTGCATCGAGCGCGTCGAGCGCGGGATACAGTCGGGCGAAGAGCGCGGCGAGCCCGTCTTCCTCGTTGTACACGGGGATGACGATTGAGACTTCCGGGTTCGTGGCGCGTGTTTCAGGGTGAGTCATTTCCGCTTATTTTCCGTATCGTTCGCAAATCTGGTTGATCGCCTCGACCACGCGCCCGACGTCCGCCTCGCTCATCTGCGTAAACAGCGGCAGGGTGACGGTCGACGCGCCGAAGCGCTCGGCGTGCGGGAACATGCCTTCGTGGAAGCCGCGCGCGCGATAGAGCGTGAACAGGTGGATCGCCGGGTAGTGCACGCCCGAGCCGATGCCGGCTTCCTTCAGTTGCGCCATGAATTCGCCGCGCGTGAGCGAGAGCCGCTCCAGCGGCAGCGTGATCTGGAACATGTGCCAGTTGCCGTGCTCGAAATCGGCGAGCGGCAGGCCCACGCCCAGCGCCACCGCCGGGCTCGCCTCGAAGGCGGCGAAATAGGCGCGCGCCAGGCGCCGGCGCTGCTCGGTGAAACGCTCGATCTGCGCGAGCTGGCCGAGGCCGACTCGGGCCGCGACATCGGTCAGATTGTACTTGCCGCCCAGCACGTCGCAGTCCATGCCGTCCAGGCCGGTGCGCGTCACGCCCTGCAGGCGGTACTTCTGGGCCAGGATCGCCTCGTCCTCGTCGTTGAGCACCAGCGCGCCGCCCTCGATCGAGGTGACGTTCTTGTTCGGGTGGAAGCTGAACGAGACGATGTCGCCGAACGCGCCGATGCGCTTGCCCTTCCAGGTCGAGCCGAGCGCCTGCGCGGCGTCCTCGATCACGCGCAGCTTGTGTTCGCGCGCGATCGCGTAGAGCCGGTCCATATCGACCGGCAGCCCGGCCAGATAGACGGGGATCACGGCCTTGGTGCGCGGCGTGATGGCGCGCTCGAGCGCGTCCAGGTCCAAGTTGCGGGTGGCCGGGTCGATGTCGACGAACACCGGCGTGGCGCCCACCTCGAGGATCACGTTGGCGGTGGCGACCCAGCTCGCCGGGGTGGTGATCACCTCATCGCCGGCGCCGACGCCGGCGATGCGCAGGCCGATCTCGAGCGTTGCGGTGCCCGAGTTGAAGCTGCGTACCGGGCGCCCGCCGCAATACTCGGACAGGGCGGCCTCGAAGCGCTGGTTCTGCGGGCCGGTGGTGATCCAGCCGGAACGGAGCACCTCGGTCACGCCCTGGATGGTTTCCTCGTCGATTTCCGGTCGGGTGAGCGGCAAGAACGGCACGGATGTCTGGCTCATGGCGGCGATGGTCTTTAAATGGGGTTGGATCGTATGCGATCCGGCATGCGCATTAAACACTGGTTCGCGAGATTACAACGTCTCTTTTTGTGGGGGGAAGAGGGAGAGGCCGCGATGCCGCGGCTTCGTGCCGTCGCTGGGTCCCTTCCTCGCCCCTTCCGCTCCCTGGCGCTCAGCTGCGCGCGAGCACCAGCACGCCGATCAGGATGATGCCGATGCCGATCAGGCGCTGCATCGACAGCACCTCGCCGAACAGGTACCAGGCGGCGAAGGCGTTGACCACGTAGCCGAGCGAGAGCATCGGGTAGGCGATCGAGACGTCCACGCGCGACAGGCCGACGATCCAGACCACCACGCTCAGCACGTAGCAGCCCAGCCCGCCGATGATCGGCAACTGGGTGGCGATCTTGAAGCCGACCGGGATGATGTTGGCGCGCGAGAATTCGAAATGGCCGACGGCATTGACGCCGGCCTTCAGCAGCAGTTGCGCGCAGGCGTTGAGCAGCACGCCGGTGACGATGCAGACGAGCGAGACGGGATTCATCGGTGCGGCTTTCCTCAGGATTGGGGCTTCTCGACGACCACGCGGCGGTTGTCGCGCGCGATCAGCTTCATCGGCAGGCCGGCCTTGAGCAGCGCCTCGTAGCGCTCGGGGCGCATCACCGCGATCGCGGCGGGCTCGGCGCGCCAGCGGCGCTCCCATTCCTCGATGGTGGGCACCCATTTCTGCGGCTCGCGCGAGATGCCGAACGTGAGTTCGTCCTGGTAGGCCACCAGGGTGGTGGTATGGCCGACGTAGAAAGGCAGCGTGTGATCGAGCATCTCGACTGCGTAGAACGGCGTGTCGGGCGGCAGCCTGGCGAATTCGGCGCGGATCGCCGGCGCCAGCAGCGCGCCCGAGCTGTAGCGGCCGAAGGCGTCGTGGCCGGTGCCGCCGATGGTGCCGAGCAGCAGCCAGGCGAGGCCGAACACGAAGGCGGTGGCGGCGATGCCGGCCTTGCCGCGGCGGTTGACCCACAGCGCCACCAGGGTCAGCACGAAGGCGACTGCCAGCGCCGCCCACACCCAATGCTGGAATTCCACGTACTGCGAATTCGGGGTGCGTTCGTCGCCAAGCTGGCCGAGCACCGCGCAGCCCGCGGCCGCTGCGACCAGGAACAGGAGGTAGCCGATCAGGTGCAGGCGGTAGCGCTCGCGCGCCACCAGCGGCAGGTAGGCGCCCAGCACCAGGGCCAGCGAGGGCGCGATCGGCAGCACGTAGGACACCAGCTTCGAGTGCGAGGCGCTGAAGAACAGGAAGATGAAGCCGCTCCAGACCAGCAGCACCATCATCGGCGCGAAGCCGTTGGGCTGGCGCGGCATGCGCCAGGCGTGGCGCAGGCTCTGCACGGCGATCGACAGCCAGGGCAGGAAGCCCACCAGCAGCACCGCCACGAAGTAGTAGACGGGGCCCGGGCGGTTCTGCTCGGGCGTCAGGTAGCGGCGGAACTGCTGGACCACGAAGAAGAAGTCGAAGAACTCGGGATTGCGCTGCTGCACCAGCACGAACCAGGGCGTGGCGATCGCGAAGAAGATCACCACGCCGCTGACCAGGTGCAGGCGCTTCCACAGCGCCCAGTCGCGCGCGATCAGCGTGTAGAGCACCAGCACCGCGCCGGGCAGGATTACGCCGATCAGGCCCTTGGAGAGCACCGCGAGCGCCATCGAGGCCCAGCACAGCCACATCCAGCCGCGCGTCGCGCCGGTGGCGAGGCCCGGGCGCTGGGCCAGCAGCAGCGCGCAGAGCGTGACCGTCATCCAGAACGACAGGCCCATGTCGAGCGTGTTGAAGTGGCCCATCAGGTTCCAGTACGGCGAGGCGGCCAGCACCACCGCGGCGCACAGGCCCGCCACCGGGTTGAACACGCGCGCGCCGGTATAGCCCACCAGCAGGATCCCGCCGAAGCTGACCAGCGCCGTGTAGAGCCGCGCCTGCCAGGCGCCGATGCCGAACCAGGCGAAGCTCAGGGCATTGAGCCAGGTCTGCAGCGGCGGCTTTTCGAAATACTTGTAGCCGTTGTAGCGCGGCGTGATCCAGTCGCCGGTCACGAACATCTCGCGCGCCATCTCGGCGTAGCGGCCTTCGTCGCTGGGGATCAGGTGGCGCAGCCCGAGCGGGCCGAACCAGATCAGCGCGAGGCCCAGCAGGATCAGTAGGAGTACGGCACGGTTGAGCGGCAGCCTCGATGGCGTATCGGTCATGGAGTCGGTCAGCCTGTCAGACGAACGGAAAACGGAATTCGGAATCGGAAAAGCGGCATGCCGCGGGCGCGGCGCCGCCGGCTTTGTAACGCATCGCGCCTTAACGTTCAATTAAAGACGCTTCGATCCCTCGATGTCGATTCGGATGATGGGAGGGATCGGAGGGATGATGGAGCCAGGCCGGGATGCCGGGACGAGCGGCGCGCCTCAGGCGGCCGGACGTTCGATCAGCAGCGCCGCGGCCACCTTGCGGCCTTCGCCCATCAGGATGTTGTAGGTCCGGCAGGCGGCCTGGAAGTCCATGGTCTCGACGCCGATCCGGCGCGCGGCCAGTGCGGCGGTCAGCCGCGGATGCGGGAAGCGCAGGCGCGCGCCGCTGCCGAAGATCACGACTTCCGGGGACGGATCAAGCAACAGCTCGAAATGGCGGGCCTCCAGCGCCTCGAAGGCGTCGACCGGCCAGGCCACCACGGGCGCGGCCGGCAGCACGATCACGCTGTGCTCGTGGCGTGCCAGGTTGATGTCGACGTAGTCGGGGCCGTAGCCGGTGACGGTATTGAGCGCCTCGCTCGGGTCCTGATGCAGTTTCAAATCGTTGTCCGCGGTATCGGTTGGGCCGGTTGCACCGTTTTGGCCCGCGCCCGGTCGGGGCGGGCCCGGCGGCGCGCCGGCCGCCAGGGGCTCGGGCGGGCGCGCCGCCGGCCGTGCGCGGTGCCGGTGGGCGCCGCCCCGGCCGGCGAGCCGGAATGGTGCATTGCGAAAGCGGGTGAAAATCCGCTAAATTATAACTTTTAAGTCGCCCCCGGGCGGCATTTGCGTCGCGCGTCGCCACAAGCCGCGTCCGGCCGCGCTTCCCGACCGCTTTCCTAGACAGCGCGCATCCACCCGCCGCTTTCCAGTTTCGCCCCCCTTTTCTTGCCCCGCAGGCCTTGCCCAGGAACGTGCCCGCCGTGAAACCGATTCAGAAATCCAACAAGCTGCTCAACGTCTGCTACGACATTCGCGGCCCGGTGCTCGAGCACGCCAAGCGCCTCGAGGAGGAAGGGCACAAGATCATCAAGCTGAACATCGGCAACCTGGCGCCCTTCGGTTTCGAGGCGCCCGACGAGATCATCCAGGACATGATCCGCAACCTGCCGGCTTCGTCGGGTTATTCGGATTCGAAGGGGGTGTTCTCGGCGCGCAAGGCCGTGATGCACTACACCCAGGAAAAGGGCGTGAAGGGTGTCGGCCTGGACGACATCTACATCGGCAACGGCGCCTCGGAGCTGATCGTGATGGCCACCCAGGCGCTGCTCAACAACGGCGACGAGGTACTGCTGCCGGCGCCGGACTACCCGCTCTGGACCGCCGCGGTGAGCCTGTCGGGCGGCACGCCGGTGCACTACATGTGCGACGAGCAGAACGGCTGGATGCCCGATACCGACGACATCCGCCGCAAGATCACGCCGAACACCAAGGCGCTGGTGGTGATCAACCCGAACAACCCCACCGGCGCGCTGTATTCCGACGACCTGCTGCGCGAGCTGATCGCGATCGCGCGCGAGCACGGCCTGCTGATCTTCGCCGACGAGGTCTACGACAAGATCCTCTACGACGGCAAGACCCACACGGCGCTGGCCTCGCTCACCGAGGACGTGATCACGGTCACCTTCAACAGCCTGTCCAAGAGCTACCGCTCCTGCGGCTACCGCGCCGGCTGGATGTCCGTGGCCGGCCTGAACGGCGAGAACCGCGCGCGCGCCAAGGACTACCTGGAAGGGCTCGGGATCCTCTCGTCGATGCGGCTGTGCGCCAACGTGCCGGGCCAGTTCGCGATCCAGACCGCGCTGGGCGGCTACCAGAGCATCAACGAGCTGCTGGTGCCGAGCGGGCGCCTGTATCGCCAGCGCGAGCTCGCCTACGACATGCTGACCTCGATCCCGGGCGTGAGCTGCGTGAAGCCCGACGCGGCGCTCTACATGTTCCCGCGCCTGGACCCGAAGCTCTACCCGATCCGGAACGACCAGGAATTCATTCTCGACCTGCTGCTCAAGGAGCGCGTGCTGCTGGTGCAGGGCACCGGCTTCAACTGGCCCACCCCGGATCACTTCCGCGTGGTGTTCCTGCCGAACATCGACGATCTGACCGACTCGATCAATCGCATCGCGCGATTCCTCGACGGCTATCGCAAACGTCACGCGGCCTGAGCGGCCGCATCCGTCCTTCAACTTCAAAACGCAACCACACGCAGCATGGAACCGATCAAAGTCGCCCTGTTGGGCTTCGGCACCGTCGGCAGCGGCACCTTCGAGGTGCTGCGCCGCAATCAGGAAGAAATCAAGCGGCGCGCCGGCCGGGGCATCGAGATCACGCGCATCGCGCTGCGCAACCCGGCCAAGGCGCAGGCCGCGCTGGGCGGCGCGCGCGTCGATCTGAGCACCGATTTCCAGGCGGTGGTCGACGATCCCTCGGTCTCGATCGTCGCCGAGATGATCGGCGGCACCGGCATCGCCCGCGAGCTGGTGCTGCGCGCGATCGCCAACGGCAAGCACGTGGTGACCGCCAACAAGGCCCTGCTCGCCGTGCACGGCAGCGAGATCTTCGCGGCCGCGCGCGAGAAGGGCGTGATGGTCGCGTTCGAGGCCGCCGTGGCCGGCGGCATCCCGATCATCAAGGCGCTGCGCGAGGGCCTGACCGCCAACCGCATCCAGTACATCGCCGGCATCATCAACGGCACCACCAACTACATCCTGTCGGAGATGCGCGACCGTGGCCTGGACTTCGCCACCGCGCTGAAGGCCGCCCAGGAGCTCGGCTACGCCGAGGCCGACCCGACCTTCGACATCGAGGGCGTGGATGCCGCGCACAAGGCCACCATCATGAGCGCGATCGCGTTCGGCGTGCCGGTGCAGTTCGAGCGCGCCTACGTCGAGGGCATCAGCAAGCTGGCCGCCACCGACATCCGCTACGCCGAGGAACTCGGCTATCGCATCAAGTTGCTGGGCATCGCGCGCCGCACCGAGGCGGGCATCGAGCTGCGCGTGCATCCCACCCTGATCCCCGAGAAACGCCTGCTGGCCAATGTCGAGGGCGCGATGAACGCGGTGGTGGTGCACGGCGACGCGGTCGGCACCACGCTCTACTACGGCAAGGGCGCCGGCGCCGAGCCGACCGCCTCGGCCGTGGTGGCCGACCTGGTCGACGTCACGCGCCTGCACACGGCCGACCCGGAACATCGCGTGCCGCATCTCGCGTTCCAGCCGGAAAGCCTGTCGAACACGCCGATCCTGCCGATCGAGGCGGTCACCAGCGGCTACTACCTGCGCCTGCGGGTGGCCGACGAAACCGGCGTGCTGGCCGACATCACGCGCATCCTGGCCGAATCGGGCATCTCGATCGACGCGCTGCTGCAGAAGGAATCGGACCAGGTCGACGGCGGCAGCGACGAAACCGACATCATCCTGATCACGCACGTGACGGTGGAGCGCAACGTGAACGCGGCGATCGCGAGCATCGAGGCGTTGCCGACGATCCGTTCCAAGGTCACGAAGCTGCGCATGGAAGCGCTCAACTGAGGACGACATGAATTACATTTCGACGCGCGGCGCCGGCATCGGCGAGCGCCATACGTTTTCGGACATCCTGCTGGGCGGCCTGGCCAAGGACGGCGGGCTCTACCTGCCGGCCGAATACCCGCGCGTGAGCGCCGGGGAACTGGCGCGCTGGCGCGAGCTGCCTTACGCGGAGCTGGCCTTCGAGGTGCTCTCCAAGTTCAGCGACGACATCCCGGCCGAGGACCTGCGCGAGCTCACGCGCCGCACCTATCGCGCCGAGGTCTACGCCAACACGCGCCATGGCGAGAACGCCGCCGACATCACGCCGATCAAGACGCTCGGCAGCGAGGGCGGCACCACGCTGGCGCTGCTGGAACTGTCGAACGGCCCGACCCTGGCGTTCAAGGACATGGCCATGCAGCTGCTCGGCAACCTGTTCGAGTACACGCTGGCCAAGCACGGCGAGACCCTCAACATCCTCGGCGCGACCTCGGGCGACACCGGCAGCGCCGCCGAATACGCGATGCGCGGCAAGGCCGGCGTGCGCGTGTTCATGCTCTCGCCGCACCGGAAGATGAGCGCGTTCCAGTCGGCGCAGATGTACAGCCTGCAGGATCCGAACATCTTCAACCTGGCCGTGGAAGGCGTGTTCGACGACGCCCAGGACATCGTCAAGGCGGTCTCGAACGACCACGCCTACAAGGCGCGCCACAAGATCGGCACGGTCAACTCGATCAACTGGGCACGGGTGGTCGCGCAGGTCGTCTACTACTTCAAGGGCTACTTCGCCGCGACCCGCAGCAACGACGAGCGCGTCTCGTTCACGGTGCCCTCGGGCAACTTCGGCAACGTCTGCGCCGGCCATATCGCGCGCATGATGGGCCTGCCGATCGAGAAGCTGGTGGTGGCCACCAACGAGAACGACGTGCTCGACGAGTTCTTCCGCACCGGCAGCTACCGCGTGCGCGGCGCCGAGCAGACCTATCACACCAGCAGCCCCAGCATGGACATCTCGAAGGCCTCCAACTTCGAGCGCTTCGTGTTCGATCTGCTGGGCCGCGATCCGGCGCGCGTGCTGCAACTGTTCCACGACGTCGAGCACAAGGGCGGCTTCGATCTCGCCGCGAGCGGCGATTTCGCGCGCGTGGCCGAGTTCGGCTTCGTCTCGGGCCGCAGCACGCACGCGGATCGCCTGGCGACGATCCGCGATGTCCATGCGCGCTACGCGACCATGATCGACACGCACACGGCCGACGGCGTGAAGGTGGCGCGCGAGCACCTGCAGCCGGGCGTGCCGATGGTGGTGCTGGAGACCGCCCAGCCGATCAAGTTCGGCGAGACGATCCGCGAGGCGCTGGGCCGCGAGGCCGAGCGTCCCGCCGCGTTCGACGGCATCGAGGCGCTGCCGCAGCGCTTCGAGGTGGTGAAGGCCGATGTGCAGCAGGTGAAGGACTTCATCGCCGCGCATACCGGCGGCTGAGGCGCCGGGCGAGCCGCCGGCGGCGAGTGCCGCGGCTCGCGTCGCGCGCCTGGTGTCTCGCCCGCGCGCAGCCGTGGCACGTCACGAGGCCGCGACCGGGCTTGCCCGGCGCGGCCTCGTCGTTTTTGGGCCACCGGACGTGCTGCCGGGCGTTCCGACGGCGCCGGCATGCGCGCCTCGACATGCGCGTCATATCGCACCGTCGCCCGGCTCGCTCGTTACAATGTGGCTTCCGCTCCCCCCACGACCACCCAGATGTCGACTCCCGCTCCCCAGGCCCCCCGTCCCCCCATGCTGTCGACCGCCGACGCGCTCGCCGCGCTGCTCGGCGCGGCGGTGCCGCTGGCCGGCTCCGAAACCGTGCCGACGCTCGACGCGCTCGGCCGCGTGCTGGCCGCCGACGTGGTGTCGCCGCTCGACGTGCCGCCGATGGCGATCAGCGCGATGGACGGCTACGCGGTGCGCGTCGCCGACCTGACGCGCGGCGAGCGCCGCCTGCCGGTTTCGCAGCGGATTCCGGCCGGCCACGCGGCCGAGCCGCTGGCGGCCGGCACCGCGGCGCGCATCTTCACCGGCGCGCCGGTGCCGCCCGGCGCCGACGCGGTGGTGATGCAGGAGCAGGCCGCCGCGGCCGGCGACGAGGTCGATTTCCTGCACACGCCGAAGGCGGGCGAATGGATCACCGCGCAGGGCGCCGATATCCGGCGCGGCGCCGTGATCCTGCCGGCCGGCACGCGGCTCGCGCCGCAGGCGCTGGGCCTGGCGGCCTCGGTCGGCTGCGCGAGCCTGGCGGTGCGGCGCCGCCTGAAGGTGGCGGTGTTCTTCACCGGCGACGAGTTGACCATGCCGGGCGAGCCGCTCAAGCCCGGCGCGATCTACAACTCCAACCGCTTCAGCCTGCGCGGCCTGCTGGAGCGCTTCGGCTGCGAGGTCAGCGACTACGGCATCGTGCCCGATTCGCTCGAGGCGACGCGCGCGACCTTGCGCGATGCCGCGCGCGAGCACGACCTGATCGTCACCAGCGGTGGCGTGTCGGTCGGCGAGGAAGATCACGTCAAGCCCGCCGTCGAGGCCGAAGGGCGGCTCGCGCTGTGGCAGATCGCGATGAAGCCGGGCAAGCCGCTCGCCTTCGGCGCGGTGCGCCGCGAGGCGGCGGGGGCCGAGGCCGGCGGCGAGGCGCATTTCATCGGCCTGCCCGGCAACCCCGTGTCGAGCTTCGTGACCTTCCTGCTGTTCGTGCGGCCGTTCCTGCTGCGGCTGGCCGGCGCCACCCAGGTGGCGCCGCGCGCGCTGTCGCTGCGCGCCGATTTCACGCAGCGCAGCGGCGATCGCCGCAACGAGTTCCTGCGCGCGCGCATCAACGAGGCGGGCGGGCTCGATCTCTACCCGAACCAGAGCTCGGCCGTGCTGACCTCGACCGTCTGGGCCGACGGCCTGATCGACAATCCGCCGAACCACGCGATCAGCGCCGGCGAGACGGTCCGTTTCCTGCCTTTTTCCGAACTGCTCGGCTGAACCCGCCGGGCCTGCGAATCCGATGAAGCGATGAAGATCGAACTGAAATTCTTTGCCAGCGTGCGCGAGGCGCTCGGCGTGGCCGGCGAATCGGTGACGGTGCCCGACGGCATCGCCACGGTGGGCGACGTGCGCGACTGGCTGCGCGCGCGCGGCGGCGCCTGGGCCGAGACGCTGGCCGAGGGCCGCGCGCTGCGCATGGCCTGCAATCACGTGATGACCGACGCGGGCACGCGCATCACGGATGGCTGCGAGGTGGCCTTCTTCCCGCCCGTGACGGGCGGCTGAGGAGGCGCGATGACAAGGCTCAGGGCAAGGGTCCAGACCGGGGATTTCGAGGTCGGCGCGGAATTGGCGGCCTTGCGCGCGCGCAATCCGAAGATCGGCGCGGTGGCCTGCTTCGTCGGCACGGTGCGTGATCTCAACGAGGGCGAGACGGTGGCCGCGCTGGAGCTCGAGCACTATCCCGGCATGACCGAGAAGGCGCTCGAGGCGATCGCCGACGAGGCGATCGCGCGCTGGCCGGGCATTGAGGTGGCGATCATCCATCGCGTCGGCCGGTTGCTGCCGCTCGACCAGATCGTGTTCGTCGCGACGGTCGCCGCGCATCGTGGCGACGCCTTCGCCTCCTGCGAATTCGTGATGGACTACCTGAAGACCGAGGCGCCGTTCTGGAAGAAGGAAAGCACGCCGTCGGGCGAGCGCTGGGTCGATGCGCGCAGCAGCGACGACGCGGCGCTGGCGCGCTGGGGCCTGCGCTCCGGCAACCGGCGCGAGCCGGGCTGAGGGCGGCGGCAAGCCGGGCGACGCGCCTCGGCTGACTTCATTCGGCTCGGCTCGACGAAGGCCAGCCGGCCCGCTACCATCGCGCCTCGCCCGAACTCCCGCGCAGTGTCTCCCCGATCATGACCGAATCCCCACCCGGCGCCATCCTGCTGGTGCCGCAAGACGGCAGTGCCGGCTTGTCCCCTTCGCAACGCAGCTTCAACGCGCTGACCCGGCAGGTGGCCGCGCGCCGCGAGCGGCTGCGCGCCTGGGAGACGGTCTGGCCGCCGTTCCAGCAGCGCTACGTCGAGGAATGGGTGCCGCTCGCGCGCGAACTGAGCGCGCGCGAGACCGAGCTGGTGCGCCAGCTCGATGTCGCCGCCGAGATGAAGGGGCTGAGCCGGGCCGAGCGCGAGCTGGCATCGCAATTGATCGTGCATTTCGCGCGGCCGCTGCTCGGCGCCGACGCGGATCGCGAATTGCGCGCGATCCTCGCCCGCCATGGCGCGGCGGCGATGGGGCAGGCTGCAGGCGATGCCGGCCGTCGTGGCGGCAAGTCGCGCCGGCGCGATGCGGCACCGGCCGAGGATGCCGCGCCGGGGCATGCCGCGGCCGAGCCGCCCGAGGACGAATCCGAGGAAGCGATGATGCTTCGGATCCAGGCCGAGCTGGACGCGCAGGAGGCACGCGCCTCGGCCGACGCGCAGGCGCGCCAGGCCCAGCGTGGCGAGCGCCAGCGGGCCTCGAGCTCGAAGCGCAAGGCGGCCGAGGCGGCGCGTGCCGCCACCGCGCAAGCGCAGCCGGAAAGCCCGGCCGAGGCGGAGGCGGATCGCACCGACACCGAGGCGGTGCCCGAGATGGCGCCGGCGCAGGTCAGCCGCTCGCTGCGCGATCTCTACCGGCGCCTGGCCAGCGCGCTCCACCCCGATCGCGAGCCCGATGCGGACGAACGCGAGCGCAAGACCGCACTGATGCAGCGGCTCAACCGCGCCTACGACAAGCAGGACCTGCTGCAACTGCTCGAACTGGAGCGCGACCTGGGCGCCGCCGATGCGGACCGGCTTGCCGGTGCCGGCGACGAATTGTTGCGGCATTACAACGGCATCCTGAAAGCCCAGTTGGCCTCGCTCGATCGCGAACTGCATCGCGTCGAGGCGGATTTCCGGCATGGCTACGGGATCGGCGCGAATGCCGTGCTGTCGCCCGACACGGCGCTGCGCACGCTCGGCGACGACATCGCCGGCCTGCGTCGCGCGCTGGCCGAGTTGGAGCGCGACTTGCTCGCGCTGCGCGAGATCGGCGCCTTGAAGGACTGGCTGGCCGGCTTCGTCGGCTAGGCGTCGAGGATTCCGGGGAAGGGCTGGCTCAGGCGCCGTCGTCGGCGCCCCGGCCGATGATGCGGGCCGGGAACGGCTCGCCGCGCGGCCGTGCCGGATGCGCGTCGTCGTCGCGTGGTCGTTTCGGCGCGATCGCGTCGAGCAGGGCCTGCTGCTCGTCGGGAATCCGGTAGTCCCAGCCGAAGCGGCTCAACTGCAGGCTTTGCGCGATGCGCAGCGCCGGCTCCATGAAGCGCACCGCGGCGGCCG
This sequence comes from Burkholderia gladioli, assembly GCF_000959725.1. Lineage (NCBI taxonomy): Bacteria > Pseudomonadati > Pseudomonadota > Betaproteobacteria > Burkholderiales > Burkholderiaceae > Burkholderia > Burkholderia gladioli. The sequence goes on along the minus strand of NZ_CP009323.1, from coordinate 4,068,323 downwards.
GCTGGTAGCGCGCCTCGACGGTCCTCAGAAACAGGGCCAGCCAGCGGCTGAAATGCGCCGGCTCGACGCCTTCGAGCGGCTGGTGCCTGGCCTGCAGGTTGCCGCGATATCCCTTGGTGCCGAGCACCAGGTTCGACCAGAACGCGACCATCTTCGGCAGGTGCTCGTCCCAGCGGCCGTCGAGCCGGGCACCGAACACGGGGCCGAGCAGGGGATCGGCGCGCACCTGCAGATAAAACGCGTCGACCAGGCCGCGGATATTGTCCTCGCTCGGCTCGGCCTCGCGCGGGCCGGCGGGCGCGGGCGAGACCGCTTCGGGGGAGGGGCGGGCGGCCAGTTCGAGGGCCGGATTGGTCGGGATCATGGTCGAAGGGAGAACGGGGCCGCTACACTGTCGCGATTTTGTCGCACAATAGCGAACGGCCATCCGCCAAAAAGTGCTTCCAGGGCGCATATTATCGCGCGATTTCCGTTTCGGCAGGCGCCTGTATCCGGCGGCGGCCGCCGACGCTGGCACCTCAACGACACGATCGACTTCGCTCATGAGACTGACCGACTACACCGACTACTCGCTGCGCGTGATGCTGTTCCTGGCGGTGCGCAGCGAAGGCCTGTCGACGATCCAGGAGATCTCGGATGCCTACGGCATCTCGAAGAATCACCTGATGAAGGTGGTGCAGCGGCTCGGCGAGCTCGGCTGGGTCGACACCGTGCGCGGTCGCAACGGCGGCCTGCGCATCAACGCGAATTCGGGGCGGCTGACGATCGGCGAGGTGGTGCGCGCCACCGAGAGCGATTTTGCCCTGGTGGGCTGTTTCGGCGGCGAGGGGCAGGGCGTCGAGCACCGTTCCTGCGTGATCGAGCCGCATTGCCGCCTCAAGGGCGTGCTGTACGCCGCGCGCGAGGCCTTCTTCTCCGAACTGGACCGCCACACGATCGCCGAACTCTCGCGCCCCGCCTCGCCGCTGGCGGCCGCGCTCGGCATCGTGCCGATCGTCGTCGAGCCGGCCTGAGCGCCCGCGCTTCCTCCCAACGGCGGCGTCCGTCGCCATCCAGCCTCGTTTCTCGCTATCCTGACGCAGCCAGGCTGGCGCCGTCATCGAGCCTGGACGCCGCCCGGGCAGACCGAATCCCGCGCCTGCTCCCTGCGCTTCGCCGGGCTCGGGCCCCATTCGGCCAAGCCATGCCGGGCGGGGCTGAACGCCGCAAGGCACACATCTTGCCTAGCGAGCGCTTGAAACCCCGGCAAGCAGCCTCATGTTGGAGCTATTCGAAAATTGGAGGTCTCTTCATGAGAATCGACAAGCTCACCACCAAGTTCCAGGAAGCGCTGGCCGACGCCCAGAGCCTCGCGGCCGGCCGCGACAATCAATACATCGAACCGGTCCACGTGCTGGCCTCGCTGATCGGCCAGACCGACGGCTCGGCGCGCTCGCTGATGTCGCGCACCGGCGTGCACGTGCAGGCGTTGCAAGGCGCGCTGAACGAGGCGATCTCGCGCCTGCCGCAGGTCACCGGCACCGGCGGCGACATCCAGATCGGCCGCGAGTTGGCCGGCCTGCTGAACCAGGCCGACAAGGAAGCGCAGAAGCTCAACGACAGCTTCATCGCAAGCGAAATGTTCCTGCTCGCGGTGTCCGACGACAAGGGCGAGGCCGGCAAGCTGGCGCGCCAGCACGGCATGACGCGCAAGGCGCTGGAAGCGGCGATCGCGGCTGTGCGCGGCGGCTCGCAGGTGCACAGCGCCGATGCCGAGAGCCAGCGCGAGGCGCTCAAGAAATACACGGTCGACCTGACCGAGCGCGCGCGCTCGGGCAAGCTCGATCCGGTGATCGGCCGCGACGACGAGATCCGCCGCTCGATCCAGATCCTGCAGCGCCGCACCAAGAACAACCCGGTGCTGATCGGCGAGCCCGGCGTGGGCAAGACCGCCATCGTCGAGGGGCTGGCGCAGCGCATCGTCAACGGCGAGGTGCCCGAGACGCTGAAGAACAAGCGCGTGCTCTCGCTCGACATGGCCGCGCTGCTGGCCGGCGCGAAGTACCGCGGCGAGTTCGAGGAACGCCTGAAGTCGGTGCTCAACGACATCGCCAAGGACGAAGGCCGCACCATCGTCTTCATCGACGAGATCCATACCATGGTGGGCGCCGGCAAGGCCGAGGGCGCGATGGACGCGGGCAACATGCTCAAGCCGGCGCTCTCGCGCGGCGAGCTGCACTGCATCGGCGCGACCACGCTCGACGAGTACCGCAAGTACATCGAGAAGGATGCCGCGCTCGAGCGCCGCTTCCAGAAGGTGATCGTCGACGAGCCGAGCGTGGAGGCGACCATCGCGATCCTGCGCGGGCTGCAGGAGAAGTACGAGCTGCACCACGGCGTGGACATCACCGATCCGGCCATCGTGGCCGCGGCCGAACTCTCGCATCGCTACATCACCGACCGCTTCCTGCCGGACAAGGCGATCGACCTGATCGACGAGGCCGCCTCGAAGATCAAGATGGAAATCGATTCGAAGCCCGAATCGATGGACAAGCTCGACCGTCGCCTGATCCAGTTGAAGATCGAGCGCGAGGCCGTCAAGAAGGAACAGGACGAGGCTTCGCAGAAGCGCCTGCAACTGATCGAGGAAGAGATCGAGCGGCTGGGCCGCGAGTATGCCGACCTCGAGGAGATCTGGACCGCCGAGAAGGCCGCCGTGCAGGGCAGCGCCCAGCTCAAGGAGGATATCGACCGGGTGCGCGCCGAGATCGCCAAGCTGCAGCGCGAGGGCAAGCTCGAGAAGGTGGCCGAGCTGCAATACGGCAAGCTTCCGCAACTCGAGGCGCAACTCAAGCAGGTTACCCAGGCCGAGGAGCAGGAGCAGCACAATCCGAGCAAGCCGCGGCTGTTGCGCACCCAGGTCGGCACCGAGGAGATCGCCGAGGTGGTGTCGCGTGCCACCGGCATCCCGGTCTCGCGCATGATGCAGGGCGAGCGCGAGAAGCTGCTGCATATCGAGGAAAAGCTGCATGAGCGGGTGATCGGCCAGGACGAGGCGATCAGCGCGGTGGCCGATGCGATCCGCCGCTCGCGCGCGGGCCTGTCGGACCCGAACCGGCCTTATGGCTCGTTCCTGTTCCTGGGCCCGACGGGCGTCGGCAAGACCGAGCTCTGCAAGGCGCTGGCCGGCTTCCTGTTCGATTCGGAGGATCACCTGATCCGCATCGACATGAGCGAGTTCATGGAGAAGCACAGCGTCGCGCGCCTGATCGGCGCGCCGCCGGGCTACGTCGGCTACGAGGAAGGCGGTTACCTGACCGAAGCGGTGCGTCGCAAGCCGTATAGCGTGATCCTGCTCGACGAGATCGAGAAGGCGCACCCGGACGTGTTCAACGTGCTGCTGCAGGTGCTCGACGATGGCCGCATGACCGACGGGCAGGGCCGCACCGTGGACTTCAAGAACACGGTGATCGTGATGACCTCGAACCTCGGTTCGCAAGTGATCCAGTCGATGGTGGGCTCGCCCCAGGAGGCGGTGAAGGACGCGGTGTGGGAGGAGGTCAAGCTGCACTTCCGCCCCGAGTTCCTGAACCGGATCGACGACGTGGTGGTTTTCCATGCGCTCGATCGCAGCAACATCCAGTCGATCGCGAAGATCCAGCTGGCGCGCCTGCACGAGCGGCTGGCCAAGCTCGACATGCAACTGGAAGTGACCGACGCGGCGCTCGACCAGATCGGCAAGGTCGGCTACGACCCGCTGTTCGGCGCGCGTCCGCTCAAGCGCGCGATCCAGCAGGAGATCGAGAATCCGGTGGCCAAGCTGATCCTGGCCGGGCGCTTCGGGCCCAAGGATGTGATCCCGGTCGACGTGCAGGACGGCGAGTTCGTGTTCGATCGCGTCGTGCACTGAGGCGAAGCCGCGCGATTGGCAAGGGCTTCGGGAACCCCGCTTCGGCGGGGTTTTTTTTCGGCCGTCGCTTGTTTCGGCTGTTGCCGGCGGCTCAGCCGGCGCCGAACAGGAAGCGCTCGCAATACACGGCGTCGAATGCGAGCGAGCCCCGTTCGAAATCAGGACTGCGATGGAAGGCCGCCCGCGCGGCCTCGGGCAGCCCGGCCTCGAAATCGGGCGAGAAGACGAAGCCGGATTTCATCGACAGCAGGTACTGCGCGACCTGCTGTCGGCCGTCCGAGGCGCCGAGATCGTGATGGTCGAGGATGCCGTCGCCGTGAGCATTGTCGAGCGCGCCGACGAAGAAGGCGCTCTCGTCGGCGAAGTCGGCTTTCAGCAGGAACACCACGAGGGGTTCGGTGTCGCCCGGTTGGCTCAGGTCCACCACGCCGGAGAACAGGTAGCCGGGCGCCGCGAGCTGGTGGCAGCGCGAGCCGACGGCGGGGCGGCCCGCTTCCAGGCCGGCGCGGACCTGTTCGTAGACGCGTTGCCAGCGCGCGAGCGACTCGCGCAGCTCGGCGAGGTTGCGCTCGACGCGCTCGCTCGCGGCCGCCAGCTCGGCATGCGAGGCCTCGTCGAGCTGGCGCAGTTCGACGGCGATGTCCTGCCAGATCGCGATCTGGCGCTCGGTCTCGTAGGCGCGCTTCTTCAGCGAGCGCAGGTACTGCGCGTTGAGCTGGGTGTCGTCGTAGCGCGTCAGGCCGTTGTCGAGATCGCGGAACAGCAGGTTGTCGTGTTCCTGGCAGTAGCCGAGGAAGGTGGTCGCCGAGCGGGTCGCGACATGCTTGAAGGCGTAGCGATAGGGGTTGCCCGACAGGTCCGGCGCGAGCACGTCGACATAGCGCCGCCCCTCGATGTCGCGCGCCAGGCAGCGCGTGATCTTGCCTTCCGAGATCTCGTGCGACCAGATCGAGGCGCGCGTGCAGCCCGCGTGCCGGCAGGTCCAGGCCGCGTTCTTGCCGGGGCGCGCGAACTTGCCGTAGACGGCGCGCGCGCTCTTCTTGATCGCGTCGCCGGGGTGGCTGAAGAGGATGGCCGAGAGGAAATGCGCGAGCAGCGGATCGTGGATCGCGGCGTCGGAGATGGTTGCCTGGGCGCTGGTGAAGTCCATGCGGCGGCTCGTGAGGGCGGCCGGTTCGCCGGCTCGCGGGTTGCGCCGCCGCGGGCCCGGGGCAGGCTGCGGCCCGGGCCCGCGCCTTCGACCGCGCCCCGGCCTGGCGACCGGACGCGGACGAGGGCTGGCGGCGAATCAGGCGGTCTTGTTGCCGCCGCCGAACAGGCCGGCCAGCTGCGAGAGCGTGCCGAGCAGGTTCGGCGCGTCGACCTGGCCGTCGGCCGGCACGTTGCCGTCCGGGGTGGCGTGATTGACCAGGTGCGGCAGCACCTGGGCCAGCAGGTTCGAGGCCGTCGAGGGATCGACGCCGGCCTTGTTGGCGAGCGAGGTGACGGTGTCCGAGCCGAGCACGTTCTGGAGCGTGTCGGGCGAGATCGGCTGGTTCGCGCCGGTGCCGACCCACGAACCGATCACGTCGCCCACGCCGCCCTGGCGGAACTTCTCGATCAGGCCGTTCAGCCCGCCGGGCTGGTTGTTGACGAATTCGAGCGCGGCGGCGAGCAGTGCGCCCTGATTGCCGCCGCCATTCTGGCCGCCTAGCGCGCCAGTCACCATATCGAGCAGACCCATGATTTCTCTCCGATGCCGGGTTCCCACTTCCTGAAACGGCGCCGCGAGGGCGGCGCCGGGCTTGTGTTCGCGGCCAGCCGCATCTCGCGCGGCGGGCCGACGGGTCAGGCGCCTGACGCGGCCGATGCGGCCTGACTCTTCTTCGACTTCCTGGGCTTCTTGGCCTTGGGCTCCGAGGCGCCGGTCGTGGCGGTTGCCGCGGCCGGGGCGCTGCCTGCCGCCGCGGCGCTGGCGGCGGCCGCCGCCTTGTCCTTCTTGCGCGAGGCACGGCTCGCCTTGGCGGGCTTGGTCGGCTGCGAGGCCGCGTTGGCGGCGGCCGCGCCCGTCTGGGTGGTGCCTGCCGTGGTGGACGGGGCCGGCGCGGTCGAGGTGGACGGCGTGGTCGCGCTCGGCGCGGGCGCCGGCGTGCCGGTGCTGGTGCCGGCCTGGGTCTTGGTGGCGCGCGTGGCGGGCTGGCTGGCCTTGGCGCCGGTCGGCGGCGTCGAGGAGCCGCCGATCGTCAGGCCGGCGGCCTCGAGGTTGGCGACTGACTTCTGTCCGAGCCCCTTGACGCGGCTGGCCAGGTCATCGGCGCTCTTGAACGGGCCGTTCTTGGCGCGTTCGTCGATGATCGCCTTGGATTTCACCGGGCCGAGGCCCTTCACCGATTCGAGCGCGGCCTGGTCGGCGGTATTGACCTCGACGGCCGCCGCGAAGGTGGCGCCCAGCGAGAGCGACAGGGTGAGCAACAGCAGCAGTTTTTTCAGCATGGCAAGGACTCCCCAGTAGAGCGGTGGAACCGCTGTTATGACGGACAGGCGATGATGCGATGCGAACGGCCGATGTCGTGCGATCAAGCATAGGACAAATGCGTGCCCTTTTTGAGGCAGCGCGCGCAGTGTTGCGCATCGCGACGGGGGCTGTAAAGGGGAGAAGGGCCGGCGGCGGGCCGTTTTGACCAAGTTTGACGGAAGCCTCCAGTCGGGCGGTGGATTTCCGGGAGGTCGGGAGCCGCGGGACGCGGGCAGGATGGGCTTTGGCGCAGCCAATCGCGCCGATCGTTTCGCCAGGAAGTATTCGGGCCGCCGTCGCGGCTGGCCCCTTGGCGCACGTCAGGTCGAATCCGGCGGCTGGCGCGGCGCCTGGCCATTCCGGCTCACGCCCCGGCCGGTCGTTCAGCCCGCGTCGCGCAACTGGCGCCGGCTGACGTGGCGCAGGTAGAGCACCAGGGCCGCGCCGGCGATCAGCAGGCTCACGAAGTTGGCGCTCCAGAAGCCGCGCGCGCCGGTCAGCGCGGCCGGCACCCAGCCGCCGACGTCGAAGCCGAGCAGGTAGCCGCCGCCCACCCCGACGCCCCACAGCGCGACCGCGTAGATCACGGTCGGCACCACCGCCACCTTGTAGGCGCGCAGCACGAAGGCGGTGGTGACCTGGATCGCGTCCACGCAGTGGTAGAAGGCAACGATCGTGACCAGCGGCAGGGCGGCGGCCATCACGGCCGGGTTCGGCGTGTAGGCGCCGATGATGCGCTGGCGCAGCAGCAGCACCACGCAGGCATAGCCGATCGCGGTCATCGCCGCGAAGCTCACGCCGTGCCGCGCCAGCAGCCGCCCCTCGTCGGGGCGGCCGGCGCCGAGCGAGCGCGCCACCAGGGTCGAGGCGGCGATGCCGATCGACAGCGGCGTCATGTAGAGCACCGCGCCGAGGTTGCCGGCAATCTGGTGGCCGGCCAGCGTGGTGGTGCCGAAATGCGCGATGAACAGCGCCATGAAGGTGTAGGAGGTCACCTCGATCAGGTAGGACAGCCCCATCGGCAGGCCGAGCTTGAGCAGCGCCTTTTGGCGCTCCCAGGTCGGCGTGCACAAGCGCGCGAAGATGCCCAGCGGCGCGAACACGTTGAGCCGCGTGACCAGGGTGAAGCCGATCAGCGCGAGCGCCCAGTTGATCAGGGTGCTGGCCAGCCCGCAGCCGGGGCCGCCCAGGGCCGGCACGCCCAGGCCGCCGAAGATGAACCAGATGTTGAGCGGGATCTTCAGCGCCAGCGCGCCGATCTGCAGGATCATCGCCAGCCGAGGCTTGCCGGCCGCGTTGGTCAGCGCGTTGTAGATGCGGAACATCAGGCTGGCCGGCAGCCCGAAGGACAGGATGCGCAGGTAGTCGACAGTGCGGTCGTGCAGCTCGGGCGGCGTGTGCGCGAGGCGCAGCAGCAGGTTCGGGAAGTGCAGCAGCAGGAAGCCGGGCACCGCCAGCATCGCCGCCAGCCACATCGCCTGGCGCACTTCCTCGCCGATCTCCTGGAAGTGGCGCGCGCCGTACAACTGGCCCGCGATCGGCTGCAGCGCCGAAAGGATCCCGGTCAGGCCGATGAAGACCGACACGTAGATCGACGAGCCGAGCCCGAGCGCGGCCAGGTCGACGGCCGAGTAGCGGCCCACCATCGCGGTGTCGATCACGCCGAAGGCGATGATCGCGAGCTGGCCGATCAGCACCGGCCAGGCGAGGCCGGCGATGCGGCGGACGTCGGCGAACATGCTCAATCCCGCGCGATGCGGGCGCCGCGTCCCGGATGACGGCGGATCGGCGTCTTGGGCCGCTCGATCCGCTCGTAGAGACGGAAGCGCTCGTCGCGGTCGGCCGCGCGGCGGCCTTCCCAGATCAGCCGCCAGACGTATTCCGACATCGAGCTCGGCTCGCCGTAGTCGGCCGGGTCCTGGCGCAGGATCACGTCGCAGTCGTCGGTGAAGGAGAAGTGCATGTCGCCGAAGTAGGCGAAGGTGGCGATCTGCGCGTCGCCTAGGCGCACCGGCGAGATGCACTCGTAGTCGGCCGGCAGGTGCGCGGCGATCTGCACCGCCACGTCGCGATAGGTCCGGCTGTAGTTGACGAAGGGCAGCCACAGCGTCATCAGCAGCACCCACATCAGGGTGGTGCCGGCGCCCGAGAGCACCACGCTGCGCCACAGCACCTTGGGCTGGCGCGAGATGCGCCAGCGCACCAGCGCGCACCAGCAGAGCGTGGCGATCAGCGCGCAGGCGAAGGCGAGGATGTTGAAGTGCGATTCGTAGCCGGGCACCAGGCGCGCCAGGTTGCGGGCCAGCGGATGCGGGAAGCCGGTGATCGAGGCCAGCCAGACCAGCCACACGAAGCTGCCGAGGATGGTGAAGCTGAGCACCGCGAACCAGTCGATCGCGTTGATCGCGCCACGCTTCAAGGTGGGCAGGGCGAAGGTGGCAAGCACCGCCAGCGGTGGCAGCAGCAGCATGTAGACGCGGTTGGTTTCCTGGCTCTGCAGGATCACCAGCGCGACCAGCGGGGCAGCCACCGCGAGCGGCACGGCGATGTGCGGCCGGCGGCGCCAGCCCTTCCAGCTCACCCAGGCCCAGATTGCCAGCGGCCAGGCCGGCCAGGTGAACAGCGGCAGGTTCTTGGCGGCGTAGCGCAGCACCGCGGTCGGCGGGCCCGAGAAGCGCATCAGGCTGCCGTGCAGCCACTGGTTGAAGAACCAGCTGGCGTCGTCGGGATAGAGCGTGAGGGCGGCGAGCGGCCAGAGCGCGAACAGCAGCACGGCGATCGGCACGCCGACCAGCAGCAGGTGGCGATGCCGGACCTCGGGCGTGGCCAGCATCAGCACGGCGGTGCCGACGATCAGCGCGGCGGCCAGCACCGGGTTGCCGGACAGCAGCAGCAGGCCGACCGCGATGCCCCACCAGGTGGCGCCGTGCAGCGGCTTGTCGGTCAGCCGCACCAGGCCGTAGACCAGCATCGCGACCCAGGCGAACTGGGCCAGTTGCGGGGTGGTTTCATGGCCGCGCTCGGCCAGCCCGAAGCAGGCCAGCAGCACCAGCAGCGCGCCGTCGGCCAGCGTGCGGCCGTAGTCGCGTGGCTCGGGCTCGCCGCCGAAGGCGTACTTGAACGGCTGCACCTCGGGGCGGCGGCCGAGCAGGTAGGCGGTGTACCAGACGAAGGCGCAGGCCACGCAGAACAGGATGCCGGTGGCGATCCGCGAGGCGTTGCTCGCCGAGAACCAGGGGCCGAAGGCCTCGACGCCGAGCGCGCCGAGCCAGTAGCCGAGCGGGCCGTCCGTGGTGATGAACTTGCCGACCAGGTTGGGCAGCAGCCAGTCGTGCAGCGAGCCGCCCGCCATCGTCCACATCACGCCGAAGCCGGCGGCATCCTCGTTCTTCCATGGGTCGCGGGCAAACAGGCCGAAGCCCGCGTAGACCAGGCAGAGCGTGAGCAGCAGCCAGCGCGGCAGGGCGCGCGTGGCGGAGGCGGTGAGACGAACGACAGGCTTCATGCAGTGATTGGCTTGTTATGAGTAGGCGCCGGGCGGCGCCGCTGGGCACTGCCGTGTTACGAGCATCCGGCATTGTAGACGTTGCGCACGGGCGTTGCCGCAAGCCCGGTGCCGCAACACGCGCAGACGAAAAAAGGGCAGCCTGGGCTGCCCTTTTTTCGGTTCGGACCATGCAGGCCGGCGTTGCCGCCGGCCCGGGTCTCGCGCGGCTGGCTTACGAGGAAGCCTTGCCGTTCGCGCGCGAGCCGAACTTGTTCTTGAACTTCTCGACGCGGCCGGCCGTGTCCATGATCTTTTGCTGACCCGTGTAGAACGAGTGCGATTCCGACGAGACTTCGATCTTGGCCAGCGGGTAGGTCTTGCCGTCGAGTTCGATGGTTTCGCGCGTCTGGATGGTCGAGCGCGTCACGAACTTGAAGCCGTTCGACATGTCTTGGAAGACGACTTCGCGGTAATCCGGGTGAATGCCAGGTTTCATGATGTGTCCTGTAATGGAGCGGTAGCCAACCCGCCGCGTCGTCCTGAACCGCAAACGATGCCTGGCGAGCCACTTGCCTAGGGTCGAAAAACGGCGATTATGCCAGAAAATCAGGCGGTTGACGATTTTCGCGCACGGCGCCCGGATTTGTCGCGCGCTTCAGACGGGCGGCAGCTCCGCCAGCGCGCCGGTGCCGGCCGGATCCTGGCGGTAATAGTGCGCGAGCAGCCGGTACAGCTCGGGGAATTCCGCCTCGAAGGCGCTCGGCCGCACGAACAGCGCCTCGCTGCAGACCGCGAAGAATTCGGAAGGGTGGTCGGCCGCATAGGGATCGATCAGCGAGTTGCGCTCGAAGCGCGCCCAGGCGCGATCCGGCACCGCGTCGACGCGGTCGCAGAAACGGTCGTAGGCGTGGTCGAAGACGTTTTCCCAGCGCGTCGCGTCGAGGTGCGGCGCATGCAGGCGGCGAAACAGGGGCGGATGGCCATCGGCCTCGCCGCTGATCATATCGATCTTGTGCGCGAATTCGTGGATCACCACGTTGTAGGCGTCGCTGCCGTCCGACATCTGCACGTCCTCCCAGGACAGGATCACCGGGCCGCCCTGCCAGGCTTCGCCGCTGGCGTCCTGCTCGACCTCGTGGACCACGCCGTCGTGGTCCTCGACGGTCTTGCGGATCACGAACTCGCCTGGATAGACCACCACGCCCACCCAGCCGCGGTAGAGGTCGAGCCCGAGATTGAGCACGGGCAGGCAGGCCTGCACGGCGATGCCGACCGTCATGGCCTCGGTCAGCTCAAGTTCATGCGCGGTCGAGAAGGATTTCTCGGCGAGAAAGCAGCTCGTCATCTCGCGCAGGCGGGCCAGGTCGGCGGCCGGCAGCTTGGCGAGGAACGGCAGCCGGGCGAGCGTGTCATCCCAGAGCGGGTCGGGAATCGGGAAACTGCGCAGCGCGCGATCGCGGCGGCGCGCGTCGAGCCACCGGGAGAGTCGGGAGAGCATCGGAGCGAGGGGCGTGACGAAACAGGCGCACGGTACCTCAATCGATCGCTTTTTGCCAGGCGGCGATCAGGCCGCCGCAGATGGCCACGCCCGCCACGAACAGGAAGCCGTCGAGCGAGGCGAGGAAGGCGGCCTGGCGCAGGAAGGTCTGGTTCAGCGAGGCGAGCGCGAGCGCCTGCGCCTCGCCCGCCGCGTGACCGGCGGCCGCGAAACCGCGCGTCAGCGTGTCGAGCGTTTGCGCGAAGATCGGGTTGAGCGGGCTGGCCTGCTCGAACAGGCGTTCGCGGTGCAGCGCGTCGCGATGCTGCTCGACGATGATCACCGAGGCGGTCGCGAAGGACAGCGTCAACTGCTTGAAGATGTTCTTGAGGCGGTAGCTGTGCGTGTAGTCGTCGAGCGCGAAATCGCGGAAGGTCAGGTTCGCCACCGGCAGCACGATGAACAACAGCAACAGCCCGCGCATCAGCAGCGGGACGGTCAATTGCGCCTCGCTGACCTGGGGCGTCATGCGCGACATCACGAAGGCAGTGCAGGCGGCCAGCGCGAAGCCCGGCACGATGATCCATTTTTTGCGCGTGACGTGTTTCGCGTAGCGCAGGTAGACGAACAGCGCGCTGGCGGCGATCAGCGAGGTGGTGCCGGTCAGGCGCCCGGCGTTCTCGACCGGGTAGCCGAGGCCGGCCTCGAGGAAGCGCGAGCTCAGGTAGCTGAACGAGGTGGTGATGTAGTAGTAGAAGACATAGAGCAGCAGGCCGACCTGGAAGCTGCGCTGGCGGAACGCCGACATGCGCACCAGCGGCGAGGGATGGTTCCACTGCTGGCGCGCGAACCAGGCCAGCGAGGCGAAGCCGGCGAAGCTGAGCACGATCAGCGAGGGCGAGGACAGGAACAACTGGTAGCGCACCTGCTGCATCACGATCTGCAGGGCGCCTTGCGCGAAGGCGAACATCACGTAAGGCCAGATGTGGCTGTTGGTGCGTTCCTCGGGCGGCGCGTGGCCGCTGTCGGGCAGCGCGCCATAGGCCAGCGCCGAGAACAGCAGCGCGGGCGGCACGGTGCAGGCGAACACCGCGCGCCAGGTGAAATGCGCCACCAGCTCGCCGCCGACGATGGGGGCGAGCGAGGTGCCGAGCAGCAGCATGATCAGGAAGGCGCGCGTGGCGCGCGGCCGTTGCGGCGGCGCGTAGGTGATCTGGATCAGGATCCGGCAGGCGCCCATCATCGGGCCGATGAAGTAACCCTGCAGGCCGCGCGCGAAGGCCAGTTGCAGCGAGGTGTCGGCCGCGGTGGCGGCGAGCGCGCCCAGCGCGTAGAGCAGCATGCAGCCGCTGACGTAGCGGCGATGCCCGACGCGATCGATCCACCATTGCTGCTGGAGGATGCCGAGCACGGCCGCCATCGCATAGGTGCTCGAGGACCAGACGAGTTCGTCGGGCGAGGCGTTGATGCCGCCGGCGATATGGCTGGCGAAGAACGAGAAGATCGCGTTGTCGAAGTAGTCGAGGCCGGTGACCAGCGCGATCACCCAGGGAAACAGCTCGCCGCGCAGCGTCTCGATACGCCAGAACGAAGGGCGGGGTGCCACCGTGTTCATGGGCGTGGCTTGCCGGAACGGCTCCGGGCGCGGCGCTCGGGTTGCGCCGCTTGGGTCGGTTTGGCCTGTTTTGCCGCGGCCTGGCGTTTGGCGATCAGTTCATCGGGATTGTCGCCGGCGATGCGCCGCTCGATGTAGTCGAGGTCGTGCCGCAATTCGGCGCGCACCGTCTCGACTTCGCGCAGTTCGCGGCGCGCGGCGGCGATCCGCTCGTCGAGCCGGGCGACCTGCGCGGTCAATTCCGTGTGGATGTCGCGCAGCGAGTTCTCCGAGTAGCGGCGGCGCCCGCCGCTTTCGGCGGCCGGCTCCAGCGGCCGTTTCAGCATCTCGGTGATGCCATGCAGCGAGAAGCCGATCGCGCGCAAGCGCAGGATGCGCGAGAAACGATCGAGGTCGGCCTCGTCGTAGAGACGGTAGCGACCCTCGCTGCGGCTCGGCGTGACGAGCCCGCGTTCCTCGTAGTACTTCAGCGTGCGCGGCGTGACGCCGAGGCGCTCGGCGGCATCGCGCACGGTCAGCAGGCTGGGATCGGAGGGGCGGGGCATCGGCAGCGGCGATTCGAATGGAACCTGGCCGATTCTAGATCAACGTGTACGTTTACGTACAGGTTGGAATGCGCAATAGACCGCTGCGCTGGTTGAAGCGGATGCGAGGGGGCGGGATGCAAAAAAGCCGCCCCAAAGGGCGGCTCTTGCTGGCGCCGGCGCGATGGCCGGCGGTGGGGCGGGGCTTCAGCCGCCGCGGCGCATCAGGTCGAAGAACTCCGAATTGCTCTTGGTCTGGCGAATCTTGTCGAGCAGGAATTCCATCGCTTCGACTTCGTCCATGTCGTGGATGAACTTGCGCAGCACCCAGATCTTCTGGAGGATGTCCGGCTTGATCAGCATTTCCTCGCGACGCGTGCCCGACTTGTTCAGGTTGATCGACGGGTAGACGCGCTTTTCCGCGAGACGGCGCTCGAGGTGCACTTCCATGTTGCCGGTGCCCTTGAACTCTTCGTAGATCACGTCGTCCATGCGGCTGCCGGTTTCGATCAGGGCCGTGCCGATGATGGTCAGCGAACCGCCTTCCTCGATGTTGCGCGCCGCGCCGAAGAAGCGCTTCGGACGCTGCAGCGCGTTGGCGTCGACACCGCCCGTGAGCACCTTGCCCGAAGCCGGGATCACGGTGTTGTAGGCACGGGCCAGGCGCGTGATCGAGTCCAGCAGGATCACCACGTCATGCTTCATTTCCACCAGACGCTTGGCCTTCTCGATCACCATTTCGGCGACCTGCACATGGCGCGTGGCCGGTTCGTCGAAGGTCGAGGCGATCACTTCGCCCGCCACCGAACGCTGCATTTCGGTCACTTCTTCAGGGCGCTCGTCGATCAGCAGCACGAACAGGATCACGTCCGGGTGGTTCTGCTTGATGGCGTGCGCGATGTGCTGGAGCATGACCGTCTTGCCCGACTTCGGCGAGGCCACCAGCAGGCCACGCTGGCCCTTGCCGATCGGCGCGATCATGTCGATGATGCGGCCCGTGACGTTTTCCTCGCCGCGCATTTCGCGTTCGAGCGAAAGCGGCTTGTTCGGGTGCAGCGGCGTGAGGTTCTCGAACATGATCTTGTGTTTCGAGGCCTCGGGCGGCTGCCCGTTCACCTTGTCGACCTTCACCAGCGCGAAATAGCGCTCGCCGTCCTTCGGCGTGCGCACTTCACCTTCGATGGTGTCGCCGGTGTGCAGGTTGAAGCGGCGGATCTGCGACGGGCTGATATAGATGTCGTCCGTGCTCGCGAGGTAGGACATTTCCGGCGAGCGCAGGAAGCCGAAGCCGTCCGGCAGGACTTCGAGCGTGCCGTCGCCGAAAATCGTCTCGCCCGTCTTGGCGCGCTTTTTTAGAATGGCGAACATCAACTCCTGCTTGCGCAGGCGGTTCGCGTTTTCGATCTCCAGACCATTGGCCATTTCGATCAATTCGGAGACGTGCAGAGACTTGAGCTCGGATAAATGCATACGGAGAACCCGCCAGGGAGGAGATGCTACGAAAGATATAGGGAGGAGGGCGAGCGGAATCGCTCAGAGACTTTTGCGTCGGATGGCGACGTCGAATGAAATTCTAGCACACGCCGATTCGGGCCTGCTTTGCCGTTCGGCGCTTGCGCAAAAAGCCTGTTGCCGGTTGGCAACAGGCTTTTTGCGGCAATACGGATTTACAGGTGGCTGTCGAGGAAGGCCGTCAGCTGCGACTTGGACAGCGCGCCGACCTTCTGAGCGGCGACCACGCCGTTCTTGAACAGGATCAGGGTCGGGATGCCGCGCACGCCGAACTTGGCCGGGGTGGCGGTATTGTCGTCGACGTTGATCTTCGCGATCTGCAGTTTGTCGCCGTAGTCCTTCGAGACTTCGTCGAGAATCGGCGCGATCATCTTGCAGGGGCCGCACCATTCCGCCCAGAAATCGAGCAGGACGGGCTTGTCGGATCTGACGACGTCCTGCTCGAACGATGCGTCGTTGATGTGTTTGATCAGTTCGCTCATTTGGTCAATACCTCATTCGTTTCGGGGACTGCCTGCGCTCGCCGGTCTTTGCACCGGCTGCCGGTCCAGGCAGCTCCGCCCCGTGGAACACGGCGGCGTGAAGCGCTTGCAAACCGTGGCTCGCGGGTCACTCGGGCGTCATATTAGCCTAAATTGCTATCCACCGTTGGCGGCGATAGTATCCGCTTCGCGAGTAGGGCTGTCGGCCCTTGCTGGCGACAACAGGGAGATGGGGTAGGCGCTTCGGAATACAAGAGGCGGCGCTCGCCGCGGTAATGCCATGTAATCGCGGCGCGCGTCGATGGCAATGCGGCACATCGGAAAGTGAGTTTCCTATTGTTTATTCTTCCGATTGTTCGAGCGGGCGGGAATGCCTGAATCAGGCTCATGAATCGCGCCTTCCTTTCCTGCGTGTTCGTGTGGATCGATTGCGTTGCAGGGCATCGAATCGCGCGGCCGGCACGGCGTCTCGCGATGCGTACGATAAATCGGTCGCGTTCAGCGTGAAGCGGTGATAGAATTCGCCGTGACGGGCCTCCTCGCATGGTGGGCCGGTGAACCTGGTCAGGTCGGGAACGAAGCAGCCACAGCCGTTTTCCGCCAGTGCCGAGGGTCAGGCTCGTCACCTTCCCCCTTTCTTCCTGTTCGATCAGCTGCCGCCGCGGCGTGTTCGCCTACTCCAGATCCCGATTGTCCTGCCTGCCCGCCACGTTCTACATGGCTGCATCGCGCACGCCGTTCATCTCGGCGCGAGTTCGCGCGGCGAGGATTTCGATGGCCGCTTGCCTGTCGGCGACGCCATACGTTACTGATACAATTTCCCGATGACCTATCAAGTTCTCGCACGCAAGTGGCGTCCGAAGGATTTCGCTTCGCTCGTCGGCCAGGAGCACGTCGTCAGGGCGCTCACGCACGCGCTCGACGGCGGGCGTTTGCATCACGCCTATCTGTTTACCGGTACGCGCGGCGTCGGCAAGACCACGCTGTCCCGGATCTTCGCCAAGGCGCTCAATTGCGAGACCGGCATCACCTCGCAACCCTGCGGCGTCTGCCGTGCCTGCCGTGAAATCGACGAGGGGCGTTTCGTCGACTACGTCGAGATGGACGCGGCGAGCAATCGCGGCGTCGACGAAATGGCCGCGCTGCTGGAGCGCGCCGTGTACGCGCCCGTCGATGCGCGCTTCAAGGTCTACATGATCGACGAAGTGCACATGCTGACGAACCATGCGTTCAACGCGATGCTCAAGACGCTGGAAGAGCCGCCGCCGCACGTCAAGTTCATCCTCGCCACCACCGATCCGCAGAAGATTCCCGTCACCGTGCTGTCGCGCTGTCTTCAGTTCAACCTGAAGCAGATGCCGGCAGGGCATATCGTCATGCACCTCGAGCGCATCCTCGGCGAGGAGCAGGTCGCCTTCGAGCCGCAGGCGCTGCGGCTGCTCGCGCGCGCGGCGCAGGGCAGCATGCGCGATGCGCTGTCGCTGACCGACCAGGCGATCGCCTACTCGGCCAACGAGGTGACCGAGGCGGCCGTGTCGGGCATGCTCGGCGCGCTCGACCAGACCTACATGGTGCGTCTGCTCGATGCGATCGCGGCGGCCGATGGTCCTGAAATCCTGACGATCGCAGACGAGATGGCGCTGCGCAGCCTGTCGTTCTCGACCGCCCTGCAGGATCTGGCGGGCCTGTTGCACCGGATCGCCTGGGCGCAGTTCGCGCCCGCCTCGGTGCTCGACGAGTGGCCTGAGGCTGGCGACCTGCGCCGTTTCGCGGACTTGCTGAGTCCCGAGCAGGTGCAGCTCTATTACCAGATCGCGACGGTCGGGCGCGGCGAGATGGGGCTCGCGCCCGATGAATACGCCGGCTTCACCATGACCCTGCTGCGCATGCTCGCCTTCGAACCGGCCGGGCCGGGCGGCGGCGGGGCGGTGCCGGGTGTATCGCCGGCCGCGGCGGGCAACCGGCGCGCTACGGCACCTGCTGGTGCAGCAGCGGCACCACGCGTAGCCTCCTCGGCGAGTGCCACGCCCGCAGTGCCCGCGATCGAGCCGAAGCCGCTGGCCAAGCCGGCGGCTTCTTCGGTCTCGCCGGCCGCCACGGTGCCTTCGAAGCCGCTGGCCCCCGAGGTGTCAGTGCCGGTCGCGTCGGTCGAAGCCGCCGCGTCGAGCGAGCCGGTGCCGAGCGTCGCGCCGGTAACCGAGCCGCTCGTCGAGCCTGCGCCGGAATCGACCGATGTTCCTGCTTCCCCCGTAGTCGCCCAGACCGACGCTGCCCCGGCTGCCGCCGAGGTTCCGGCCATGCCCGAGCCGGCGGTGGTCGCGCCTGTCGAAGCGAAATCCGAGCCCGCAGCGCCGGTCGAATCCGTCGAACCTGTCGCGGCACCGATCACAAGCCAGCCCACTTTGCCGGCCGTCGTGGTCGAGCGCCCGGCGCCGGCACGCGCCGGCGGCGCCGCCGCGGCGCTGGACGTGCTGCGCAGCCGCGGCATGCGCGTGTCCTCCGCCTCCGATCGCGAGCGTGCCGCCGCCGCGCCTAAATCAGCCGCGCCGGCCCCCAAGGCCGCCGCACCCGCGCCGCGGGTGAACGTGCCGACGCCGCGTCCGCGTCCCGCGCCGGCCGCCGCCGCATCCCAGCCGGTAGGTGCGTCGTCGCCGGATCTTTCGGCGCCGCCCCCCTGGGACGACATTCCACCCGACGATTACCTGCCGATGTCGGCAGACGACAATTACGGCCCGCCGCCCGACGACGGCTACATTCCCGTCTTCGACAGCGGTCCCGACGACGTGCGCGTGGCCCCGCAGCCGGCGCCCGCGCCGGTCGACACGCGGCCGCTGCCGCCGGCCGTGCCGCTCGACGCGATCGGCTACCAGGGTGAATGGCCGCAACTGGCCGCGAGCCTGCCGCTCAAGGGCGTGGCCTACCAGCTCGCCTTCAACAGCGAGCTGACCTCGCTCGAGGGCGGCGCGCTGAAACTGGCGGTGCCGGTGCCGCAATACGCCGATGCCGCGCAGGTCGCCAAGCTGAAGACCGCGCTCGCCGAGGCGCTCGGCAAGCCGGTCGAGCTGAGCGTCGAGGTCGGCCCGGCGCGTCGCACCGCGGCTGCGCTCGACGCGGTCGAGCGCGCCAAGCGCCAGCGCGAGGCCGAGCAGGAGATCGGCGCCGACCCCTTCGTCCAGCAACTGATCCGCGATTTCGGCGCGCGCATCGTCGAGGGCTCGGTGAAGCCGGTCGCCGCCGACGGCGCCGGCGGCGCCGGCGGCGCGCCCACGCTGCACTGATCGCGCGCAGCCCATTCCCTAATCCCGGAACCGGCGCTAAGATCGCGCCGGTCTCACACGAACACCAAGGAGCACGTCCATGATGAAAGGCCAACTCGCCGGGCTGATGAAGCAAGCCCAGCAGATGCAGGAAAACATGAAGAAGATGCAGGAGCAGCTCGCCCTCATCGAAGTCGAAGGCCAGTCGGGCGCCGGGCTCGTGAAGGTCACCATGACCTGCAAGAACGAGGTGCGCCGCGTGGCGATCGACCCGAGCCTGCTCGCGGACGACAAGGACATGCTCGAGGACCTGGTCGCGGCGGCGTTCAACGACGCGGTCCGCAAGGCCGAAGCCACCTCGCAGGAAAAGATGAGCGGCATGACCTCCGGCCTGCCGCTGCCGCCGGGCTTCAAGCTGCCGTTCTGAGGCGGCGTCCCACGTCGACCGGTATCGCATGAAGCAGCCCTCCGCCCTGTCCGCCCTTGTCGAAGCGCTGCGCGTGCTGCCCGGCGTCGGGCCGAAATCCGCGCAGCGGATGGCGTATCACCTGATGCAGCACGATCGGGAGGGCGCCGAGAAGCTCGGGCGCTCGCTGCTGTTCGCCACCGAGCACCTGCAGCACTGCGAAAAATGCAACACCTTCACCGAGTCGCGCATCTGCGAGGTCTGCAGCGATGCCGAGCGTGATCCGAGCCTGCTGTGCGTGGTCGAGACGCCGGCGGACCAGATCATGCTCGAGCAGACGCTCACCTATCGCGGCCTCTATTTCGTGCTGATGGGGCGGCTCAGCCCGCTCGACGGCATCGGTCCCAAGGAAATCCATTTCGACCGGCTGGTGCGCCGCGCCTCGGACGGCATCGTCAAGGAGGTCGTGCTCGCGACCAACTTCACGAACGAAGGCGAGGCGACCGCCCATTACCTTGGGCAGACCCTCAAGGCGCGCGGCCTTTCCGTCACGCGGCTCGCGCGCGGCGTGCCGGTCGGCGGCGAACTCGAATACGTCGACGCGGGCACCATCGCCCGCGCGATGCTCGACCGCCGGTCGATGTAAGCCCCAACGCGGCGCACGCCGCTCCGGAGATTCCACAGATGAGCGCTACCCCAGGCCCGCTCGCGGGCGTCAAGGTGCTCGAGTTCGGCACGCTGATCGCGGGGCCGTTCGCGGCCCGCCTGTTCGCCGAATTCGGCGCCGACGTGATCAAGGTCGAGGATCCCAACGGCGGCGACCCGCTGCGCAAGTGGCGCAAGCTCTATCCCGAGGCGGGCGGCACCTCGCTCTGGTGGGCGGTGCAGGCGCGCAACAAGAAATCGGTCACGCTGAACCTGAAGACGGACGAGGGCCGGCGCATCGCGCAGCAGCTCGCCTCGCAGGCGGACATCGTGATCGAGAATTTCCGGCCCGGCCTGCTCGAGAAGCTGGGCCTCGGCTACGAGGTGCTGTCGGCCGACAATCCGGGCCTGGTGATGGTGCGCCTGTCGGGTTACGGCCAGAGCGGCCCGTATCGCGACCGTCCCGGTTTCGGCGCGATCGCCGAATCGATGGGCGGCCTGCGCCACATCACCGGCTACCCGGAACTGCCGCCGCCGCGCATCGGGATCTCGATCGGCGACTCGATCGCCGCGCTGCACGGCGTGATCGGCGCGATGATGGCGCTGCACCATCGCAACATGAACGGGGGCAAGGGGCAGGTGGTCGATGTCGCGCTCTACGAGGCCGTGTTCAACATGATGGAGAGCGTGGTGCCCGAATACGGCGTCTACGGCATGGTGCGCGAGCGCACCGGCGCCTCGCTTCCCGGCATCGTGCCGTCCAATACCTATGCCTGCGCCGACGGCAGCATCGTGATCGGCGGCAACAGCGACCCGATCTTCAAGCGCCTGATGAAGGCCATCGAGCGCGCCGATCTGGCCGACGACCCGGCGCTCGCCCACAACGACGGGCGCGTGCCCCGCACCCGCGAGATCGACGAGGCGATCGCCGCCTGGCTCGCGCCGCGCACCATCGAGGCCGCGCTGGCGGTGCTCAACGCGGCCGACGTGCCGGCCGGCCGGATCTACAGCGTGGCCGACATGTTCAGCGATCCGCAGTTCGTGGCGCGCCAGATGATCCAGCGCTTTCGCTTGCCGGACGGACAGGAGATCCCGCTGCCCAACATCACGCCGAAGCTGTCCGACACGCCGGGCGATACGCGCTGGCTCGGCCCGGCGCTCGGCGAGCATACCGACGAGGTGCTCGGCGGGCTCGGCTACGAGGCCGCGGCGATCGCCGCGTTGCGCGAACGGCGCGTGATCTGAGCCGCCGCGCGAGACGGCCCCGGGGCGCCCGGGCTGTCGTTCGCGCGCCATCTTTCCTCGGTTACAATCGCCGCATGCGAATCCTACTCAGCAACGACGACGGTTATCTGGCGCCCGGTCTGGCCGCGCTCTACGAAGCGCTGCGGCCGTTCGCCGACGTGACCGTGATGGCGCCCGAACAGAACTGCAGCGGGGCCTCGAACTCCCTGACGCTGTCCCGGCCGCTGTCGCTGCATCGCTCGGCGAGTAGCGGTTTCCACTACGTCAACGGCACGCCGACCGACTCGGTCCACCTGGCGTTGACCGGCATGCTCGAGGAACGGCCCGACCTGGTCGTGTCGGGAATCAACAACGGCCAGAACATGGGCGACGACACGCTGTATTCCGGCACCGTCGCCGCCGCCACCGAAGGCATCATGTTCGGCATCCCGGCGATCGCCTTCTCGCTGGTCGACAAGGACTGGGTGGAACTCGAATCGGCCGCGCGGGTGGCCGCCGAGATCGTCCGCCACTTCATCGCCCGGCCGATGCCGGGCCAGCCCTTCCTCAACGTCAACATCCCGAACCTGCCCTACGAGCAGATCAAGGGCTGGCAGGCGACGCGGCTCGGCAAGCGGCATCCGTCGCAGCCGGTGATCCGCCAGACCAATCCGCGCGGCGAGGCGATCTACTGGATCGGCGCCTCGGGCGCGGCGCTCGACTCGAGCGAGGGCACCGATTTCCATGCCACGGCGAACGGCTACGTGTCGATCACGCCGCTGCAGCTCGATCTCACCGACTCTCAGAAACTGGCCGCGACGCAGGCGTGGACGCGCGCGCGGGGCGAGGCTTCATGAGCGGCGAGCGCGCCAAGCGGTTTCCGCTTGCGCTCGAGGATCTGAAACGTGCACCGCGCAAGAGCGCGGCGCGCCCGAACGAGCGGCATCCGAGCTCGCCGGCGCGCCCGACCCTGGGCGCCTCCGTGGCCGGCTCGCCGGCCCGCCCGGCGGGCCTCGCGCGCGCCGCGCACGGCCATGGCGCGGCCCAGGCGAAAGGACCGGCGAACGCGGCGGGGACGGCTGCCGGCAGTGCGGGAAAACCCGCCGTCGCGGGCGCGCTGGCCCTGACCTCGGAACGGGTGCGCGAGCGCATGGTCGAACGGCTGCGCGCCAACGGCGTCACCGATACGCGCGTGCTGGCGGCGATGGCCGCCGTGCCGCGCCACCTGTTCGTGGATCCGGGCCTGGCGGCCCAGGCCTACGAGGATGCGGCACTGCCGATCGGCCATCAGCAGACGATTTCCAAGCCCTCGGTGGTGGCCCGCATGATCGAGCTCGCGCTCGCCGGGCGCGTTCCCGAGCGGGTCCTCGAAATCGGCACCGGCTGCGGTTACCAGGCAGCCGTACTGAGTCACCTCACGCGCGACGTCTATTCGATCGAGCGCGTGAAGCCGTTGTTCGAACGCGCGAAACGAAATCTCCGGCCGTTGCGCGTGCCGAACATCCGGCTGCATTACGGCGATGGCCGCCTGGGCCTGCCGTCGGCCGCGCCGTTCGATGCGATCGTGATCGCGGCGGCGGGGCTCGACGTGCCGCAGGCGCTGCTCGAGCAACTGACGGTCGGCGGTCGCCTGGTCGCGCCGGTCGGCGCGCAGAGCGGCCAGCCGCAGGTCCTGACGCTGGTCGAGCGGGTCGGGCCGACCCAATGGCGGGAGTCGCGGCTTGATCGCGTTTTCTTTGTCCCTTTAAAATCCGGAGTGATTTGACACTGATGATTACGTTGCGCGCGATGCAAAACAAACAATCGACTATTCCGCTGACATTCGGCCAGCGAATCGGCCAGCGCGCCATCTGTGCAGCCGCACTCCTGCTCGTCGCCGCCTGTGCTTCGCGCATGGACCAGGCGCCGGTGGTGGACCGCTCGGGCGCGGGCGCGATCGGCACCGCGCCGGGTTCGAGCGCGGCGGCCGCGCAGCCTGCGGTGCCGCTCGGCCCGCCGCCGCCGGGCTACTACCGCGTGAAGCCGGGCGACACGCTCTATCGGATCGCGCTCGAGAACGGCCAGAACTATCGCGATATTGCGGCCTGGAACAATCTCGCCAACCCGAACCAGATCGAGGTCGACCAGTTGCTGCGCGTGGCGCCGCCGAACGGCGCCGTCGCCGCGGCTGCGCCCGGCACGCTGCCGCCGCCCGGCAGCTCGAACGCGGCGGTGCCGCCGCTGTCGAGCGGCCCTGCCATGCCGCCGATCTACGGTGCCAACGGCGCGCCCGCCAACGCGGGGCCCTCGACCGCGCCGGCTCCGGCGCCGGCCGATGCCGGCAGCGCGGGCCCGAGCTCGGTCAGTTTCGCCTGGCCGGTGCGCGGCCCGATCCTGAACCAGTTCGACGATTCGAAGAACAAGGGCGTCAATATCGGCGGCGCGGCGGGCACGCCCGTCAAGGCGGCCGCCGACGGGCGCGTGGTCTATGCCGGCAATGGACTGCGCGGCTACGGCAACCTCATTATCGTCAAGCACGACGCAACCTACCTCACGGCGTATGCACACAACCGCGCTTTGATGGTAAAAGAGGGAGATTCCGTCACGAAAGGCCAGAAGATCGCCGAGATGGGTAACAGCGATTCCGACCGCGTGATGCTGCATTTCGAGGTTCGCCGGCAGGGTAAACCTGTCGATCCGCTGAAGTACCTGCCGCCTCAATAGACGAGACGACCATGCCGAAATCGAAGCGCCACGAGCCGCAAGCCGAGTCTGAGAAAATCAGTCGTGCCACGCAAGCATCGGTGGGGCGGTCTGGTGCTTCGAGGGACGACGATGACGATGCCGCAGAGAACGAACGCGACTACGAGGCGCGCGAGTCCGACGCGGAGGAATCCGAGGGCGGCGAGCGCGAATCGGGCAGCGGCGGCCGCGAGAGTGCCCCGGAGGCCGACGATTTCCGTGCCATGCTGCAGGCGGAACTGACCGCCGATACGATCCAGCACTACCTGAACCGCATCAGCGTCAAGCCGCTGCTGACCGTCGAGGAGGAGCAGCGCTATTCGCGACTGGCCAAGGCCGGCGAATTCGAGGCGCGGCAGGTCATGATCGAGCGCAATCTGCGGCTGGTGGTGAGCATCGCCAAGGGCTACCTGAACCGCGGCGTGCCGCTCCTGGACCTGATCGAGGAAGGCAACCTCGGCCTGATGCACGCGATCGAGAAGTTCGACCCGACGCGCGGCTTCCGCTTCTCGACCTACGCGACCTGGTGGATCCGGCAGAGCATCGAGCGCGCCATCATGAACCAGGCGCGCACCGTGCGGCTGCCGGTGCACGTGATCCGCGAACTGAACCAGGTGCTGCGCGCCAAGCGTCACCTGGAAAAGAATTCGATGTCGACGGGCGAGGCGGCCGAGCGCCGCGAGGCCAGCATCGACGACATCGCTTACCTGACCGGCAAGACGGCCGAGGAAGTCACCGACATCCTCGCGCTGAACGAGCACACCGCCTCGCTCGACGCGCCGCTCGACCTGGACCCGGCGAGCAGCCTGCTTGACTTGCTGCCCGACGACCAGAGCCAGTCGCCCGATGCCGAGGTCCAGCATCGCGAGCTCGAGACGCTCACGCGCGCCTGGCTGTCGCGCCTGTCCGACAAGCACCGCCACGTGATCGAGCGGCGTTTCGGCCTGAACAACATCGAGCCGGCCACGCTCGAGGAGCTGGCCGACGAGATGGGCCTGACGCGCGAGCGCGTGCGGCAGATTCAGCAGGAAGCGCTGGTGCGGCTGAAGCGGTTTTTTGCCTCCAATGGCGTTCGCAAGGACGCCGTTCTGTAAAGCGCGGTTCCGTAACTGATTCATGACTCCAATTCTGGTTTTTGACATCGAGACAATTCCCGATGTCGACGGTATTCGCCGTCTCGAAGATCTTCCCGCCGACCTCAGCGACGAGGAAGTGGCCGAACATGCGTTCGAGGCCCGCCGCGAAAAGACGGGGGGCGATTTCCTGCCGCATCACCTGCAACGGGTGGCGGCGATCTCCTGCGTGTTCCGCGACAAGAGCGGCTTCCGCGTGCGCTCGCTCGGTACCGCCGCGGACGGCGAGGCCGCGCTGATCCAGTCCTTCTACCGGACCATCGAGAAATACACGCCGCAGCTCGTGTCGTGGAACGGCGGCGGCTTCGACCTGCCGGTGCTCCATTACCGCGCACTGGTGCACGGCATCGCCGCGCCGCGTTACTGGGACATGGGCGAGGACGATCGCGAGTTCAAGTGGAACAACTACCTGTCGCGCTACCACACCCGGCATACCGACCTGATGGATCTGCTGGCGCTGTACCAGCCGCGCGCGAACGCGCCGCTCGACGCGCTGGCCAAGCTGTGCGGGTTCCCGGGCAAGCTGGGGATGGACGGCGGGCAGGTCTGGGAGGCGTATCGCGCGGGCGAGCTCGAGGCGATCCGCAATTACTGCGAGACCGATGTCGTCAATACCTATCTGCTGTACTGTCGCTTCCAGATGATGCGCGGCGGTCTCACCGCGGTCGAATACGCGGACGAGGTGCAACTCGTGAAGGACAGCCTGGTGGCCGAGCCGGCGCCGCATTGGGCCGAATACTTGGCGGCATTTCCCAAATAATCCAGCGCTTGGTGACGCACGGCGAATCGATTCCGATGAATCGATTCGCCGTTTTTCATTGTGCGTCCCCGGGCGCGCGACCCGCTCAGTTGCGCAATTCGAGCAGGATCGGCTGGTGATCGGAGGCGCGTGTCGTGCTGTCGATCTCGCAGCGCAGGATCCGCTCGCGCAGCGTTTCGGTCACGAACACGAAGTCGCAGGTCAGCGAGCCTTGCTGCCACTGCTGCGTGTCGTAGACGCCGGCCGTCGGCGGTGGCGTCTCGCCGGGATGGGCGTGCATCCAGGCATCGACGAAAGCCGGTGCGCCGTCGATCGGGGCCAGCAGGCGTCGGTAGGCATCGTCGCGCCAGGCGCTGTTGAAGTCCCCGCAGACGACCGCGTCGCGTGCCCGCGCCGATGCCGTGAAGGCGCTGCCGGTCTTTTCGGCGGAGGCCGGGTGCCGCGCGTGGTCGAGCGCCTCGCGATGCTGCTCGCGCAAGGCCTCGACCTGGGCCATGCGCTGCGCCCCCGAATAGAATTCCAGGTGGGTGGTGACGACACGCAGCGGGCCGTGTGCGGTCTGCAGGTTCGCCTCGAGCGCCACGCGCGGCATCGAGGGCACGCTGTCGTCGGCCGGCCAGGGCAGCGTGTGGCGCAGGATCCGCCCCACCGGCAGGCGCGTGGCGATGGCGTTGCCGAACTGGCGCCGCGGCGCGCCGGCGGCTGCTTGGCCAGGATCGGGCGGCAGGTCGACGGCGAGCGCCTCGATCACCGTGTAGCCGGGCAGCAGCGCGGCCAGTTCGGCGAACTGGTCCGCCCCGGGGCCGCCGGGCAGGCTGTCGAAGCCGCGCGTGAGTTCCTGCAGGCACAGCACGTCGAAGTCGGCGAGTGCACGCGCCTCGGCCACGGTGCGGCCGAGATCGACGCGACCGCTCGCGTCCCGACCCCATTGAACGTTCCAGTTGATCAGTTGCATGGCGAATCTCCGATGCGGGGCGGCCATTCGTCTACAATCTCGCCTTCCCACAAACGAATGTCAGGAAAAGCTGGTGTCTGAAGCCGCCCACACTCCCGCGCGCAAGTCCCGGAACGCGCCCGTCGTGCAAGTCAGCGCGCCCATCGAGATCGAATCGCTCGACCACGAGGCGCGCGGCGTCGGCCGCATCGTGAACGAGGACGGCGAGTCCGGCAAGGTGATCTTCGTCGAGGGCGCGCTGCCGGGCGAGCGCGTCACCTATTCGAGCTATCGCCGCAAGGCCAGCTACGAGCAGGCCACCCTGGTCGAGGTGTTGCGCCCGAGCGTGATGCGCAGCGAGCCGAAGTGCCAGTTCTACGGTACCTGCGGGGGCTGCTCGATGCAGCATCTCGACGTGCGTGCGCAGGTCGCGATCAAGCAGCGCGTGCTCGAGGACAATCTGTGGCATCTCGCCAAGCTGCGCTCGGAGGCGATGTTCTCGCCGATCCACGGGCCGTCGTGGGGCTATCGCTATCGCGCGCGGCTGACCGTGCGCAACGTCGCGAAGAAGGGCGGCGTGCTGGTTGGTTTCCATGAGAAGAAGAGCAGCTACGTGGCCGACATGACCAGCTGCGAGGTGCTGCCGCCGCACGTTTCGGCCCTGCTCGTGCCGCTGCGCCGGCTGGTCGAGGGGCTCTCGATCAGCGATCGCATGCCGCAGATCGAACTGGCGGTCGGCTCGAGCGTGACCGCGCTGGTGCTGCGCGTGCTCGAACCGATCAACGCGGCCGACGAGGCGCTGCTGCGCGAGTTCGCCGATGCCCACCAGGTGCAGTTCTGGCTGCAGCCGAAGGGGCCGGATTCGGTGTTCCCGTTATACCCGCTCGACAAGTCGCTCGATTACACGCTGCCGGAATTCAACATCCGCATGCCGTTCAAGCCGACCGACTTCACCCAGGTCAACCATCAGATCAATCGCGTGCTGGTCGGCCGCGCGCTGCGCCTGCTCGCGCCGCGCCGCGAGGACCGCGTGCTCGACCTGTTCTGCGGGATCGGCAACTTCACCCTGCCGCTGGCGCGTCTGTCGCGCGAGGTGGTGGGGATCGAGGGCAGCGAGGCGCTGACCACGCGCGCCCTGGCCAATGCCAAGGAGAACGGCGTCGACGGCCATACCTCGTTCGCCTGCCGCAACCTGTTCGAGGTGACGGCCGACGACCTGCGTGCCCTCGGCGCATTCGACAAGTTCCTGGTCGATCCGCCGCGCGAAGGCGCGCTGGCCGTCTCGAAGGCGCTGGCCGAGATCGCGCAGAGCGGCGAAGGCCCCTTGCCGACGCGGATCGTCTACGTCTCCTGCAACCCGGCCACGCTGGCGCGCGACGCCGGCCTGCTGGTGCACGAGGCCGGCTATCGGCTGCGCGGCGCGGGCGTCGTCAACATGTTCCCCAATACCTCGCACGTCGAATCGATCGCGGTATTCGAGCGCGACTGAGCCGATCTCGAACGGGCATGAAAAAACCGGCCCGAAGGCCGGTTTTTCTTGATCCGCATCGCGGTGATTCCGCTCAGTTGCGGTTGCCGCCGAAGATGCCGAGCAGGGCGAGCAGGTTGGTGAAGACGTTGTACAGGTCGAGGTAGATCGCCAGCGTGGCCGTGATGTAGTTCGTCTCGCCGCCGTTCACCACGCGCTGCACGTCGAACAGCATGTAGGCCGAGAAGATCACGATCGCCAGCACCGACACCGTCAGCATCAGCGCCGGCAGGTGCAGGAACATGTTGGCGACCGAAGCCAGGATCAGCACGATCACCCCGACGAACAGCCATTTGCCCAGGCCCGAGAAATCGCGCTTGCTGACCGTGGCGACGGTGGCCATCGCGGCGAAGATCACGCCGGTGCCACCGAAGGCGAGCATGATCAGCGACGGGCCGTTCGAGAAGCCGAGGATGAAGCTGAGCAGTCGCGACAGCATCAGGCCCATGAAGAACGTGAAGCCGAGCAGCACGAACACGCCGGCGCTGCTGTTCTTGGTGCGCTCGATCGCGAACATGAAGCCGAAGGCGATCGCGAAGAAGGCCAGCAGGCTCATCATCGGGCTGGTGGCCGCGAACAGCGAGAAACCGGTCGCGACCCCGACCCAGGCGCCGAGCACGGTCGGGATCATCGAGAGCGCGAGCAGCCAGTAAGTATTCCGCAGCACGCGGTTGCGGGTTTCGGCCGAGGCCAGCGTACCGCCGCGACCGAAGTTGTACGGATAGTCGTTCATGGTTTCTCCTAGCATGGAACGTGACAGCGATCGGGAACCGGACGCATCGCGATGCGCTGCAGCAATCCGGGCGCCGCACTGCATAAGATCGGTTTGCCGGCCCAAGGTTTCAAGGGCCGCCGAGCAAGAAAACACGGGCGACGCGCAAGTGTCAGCATACCCGGTTTTCGACCTTACGATTGTGTAAGGGTTCAATCGCTATGATACACGGGAACGTGTTACAATAGCGGATTCATTTGAAAACGTAACTTCTTAATTTCTTGGAGTTTTTATGGCAATCGAGCGCACCCTGTCGATCATCAAGCCGGATGCAGTGGCAAAGAACGTGATCGGTCAGATCTACAGCCGTTTCGAAGGCGCTGGCCTGAAGGTCGTCGCGGCTCGTATGGCGCACCTGTCGCGCGGTGAGGCAGAGCAGTTCTACGCTGTCCACGCAGCACGTCCGTTCTTCAAGGACCTGGTCGACTTCATGATCTCGGGCCCGGTGATGATCCAGGTTCTGGAAGGCGAGAACGCTATCCTGAAGAACCGCGACCTGATGGGCGCGACGGATCCGAAGAAGGCCGAAGCCGGTACCATTCGTGCCGATTTCGCTGACAGCATCGATGCCAACGCCGTGCACGGCTCGGACGCGCCGGAAACGGCAGCCGTCGAAATCTCGTTCTTCTTCGCCGGCCTGAACGTCTACTCGCGCTAAGCGGGTAACGGAATCCGGCGCACGCGGCAAGGCAGGGCACCATGACGAGCGAAACTTCCGTCAATCTTCTCGACTTCGACGCCGAAGGCCTCGTCGCGTATTGCGGCAGCCTCGGCGAGAAGCCGTTTCGCGCCAAGCAGTTGCAGCGCTGGATTCATCAGTACAACGCCGCCGATTTCGACGGCATGACCGATCTCGCAAAGTCCTTGCGCGAAAAGCTCAAGGGCCGCGCGATGATCGGCATGCCCGAGATCGCCAGCGATCACGTCTCGTCGGACGGCACGCGCAAGTGGCTGATCGACGTGGGCAACGGCAACGCGGTCGAGACCGTGTTCATCCCTGAAGAAACGCGCGGCACGCTGTGCGTGTCCTCGCAGGCCGGGTGTGCCGTGAACTGTCGGTTCTGTTCGACAGGCAAGCAGGGTTTTTCGCGCAATCTCTCGACGGCTGAAATCGTCGGACAATTGCGCATGGCGGAATTCGCGCTGCGCGAATCGCTCGGGCGTGCCCCCGGGCCGAACGGCAAAGCCGATCGCGTCGTCACCAATGTGGTGATGATGGGCATGGGCGAGCCACTGCTCAATTACAGTGCGGTGGTGCCAGCCATGCGGCTGATGCTCGACGACAACGCCTACGGGCTGTCGCGGCGCCGCGTGACGCTCTCCACCTCCGGCGTGGTGCCGATGATGGACCGCCTCGGCGCCGAACTGCCGGTGGCGCTGGCGGTGTCGCTGCATGCGCCGAACGATGCGCTGCGCGACGAACTGGTGCCGCTCAACAAGAAGTACCCGCTGCGGGAGCTGATGGCCGCATGTCAGCGCTATCTGACCGTCGCGCCGCGGGATTTCATCACATTCGAATACTGCATGCTCGACGGCGTCAACGACACCGACGCGCATGCGCGCGAGTTGCTCGCGGTGACCCGCGACGTGCCGTGCAAATTCAATCTGATCCCGTTCAATCCGTTCCCGGAATCGGGGCTGCTTCGCTCGAAGAACGAGCGGATCAAGCAGTTCTCGCAGATCCTGATCGATGCCGGCGTGGTCACGACCGTGCGCAAGACGCGCGGCGATGACATCGACGCCGCCTGCGGTCAGCTTGCCGGCGCCGTGAAGGACCGCACGCGCCTGGCGGAACGGACGGGAGCGGGAAAGATCATCGAAGTCCGGGCTGTCTGACGGGGAAGTCCGGGCGACGCGAAAGCGATCCGGGGCGGGCTTGGCCCGCCTCTGTTTAACGGTTGCGCTTCGGCGCCGGGCGATGCGCCGGCGCGGTCGCGTAAGTGAAGAAGAATCGACGCGAGGATTAGGATGAGCGAGCCGCAACCGCCAAGAGGCACAGAGACGAACGCCGAGCACAAGCCGGCGTCGGCGGGGTTGGAGTCGTTGGCGGCGGTCGGGGCGCGCCTCGCGCAGCTGCGCGAGGCAAAGGGTTGGTCGGTAGCGGACGTATCCTCTCGCCTGAAGGTGGCGGCGCCGAAGCTGCGCGCGCTGGAGGCCGGCGATATCAGCCAGATGCCGGGCGCGACCTTCGCGGCTGGCGTGGTGCGCAGCTACGCGAAGATGCTCGGCGTCGATCCGGAACCGTTCGCGCAGGCGCTGCGTCGTGAGAAGGGCGTGCCGGAGGTCGATCTGTCGATGCCGGCCTCGGCCGGTACCGGCCTGCCGCGCGGCCGCGTCTCGATTCCGCTCGGCGCGCCCACGCGCGGTCGCACCTGGCTGTGGGGCGTGCTGGCGGTGATCGTGGTGCTGATCGCGGCGGCGATGTGGCATTCGAGCGGCGATTCCGCGAACTGGCTCGCGCGCTTCAAGTCCAATACCGGTGCGGCATCGCCGGCCGCCTCGGAAGCCGGGCAGGCTTCCTCGGTGGCGGCCCAGGCGGCAGCCACCTCCGATACCACCGCGATCGCGGTGGGCGGCTCGACGGTGACGGGCGGTGTCGCCTCGGATGCCGTGGCGAGTGCCGGCGGCAGTGCGCCGGCCACGGACGACGCTGGCGCTTCGGCCGCGGCGCCGGCCCAGCCCGGGTCGTCGGCCGTGGCGCCGGCCGCGGCATCGTCGGCCGATGGCGCGAGCGTTGTCGCGGCGGCCGGCCAGTCGGTGCTCGGCATCACGGTCAAGCAGGATTGCTGGGTCAGCGTGCGTGACAAGAGCGGCAAGGAACTCGTGTCGGCCCTCGTGAAGGCCGGCGAGACGCGCCAGGTGGCGGGCGATACGCCGCTGCGCGTGACGATCGGCAACCGGGCCGGCCTCGAGTCGGTCACGTTCGACGGAAAAATCGTCGATCCGGCAAAATATTCGGCGGGTAAGGGCAACGTCGCGCGCTTCGCGCTGCCCTGACAGCTAGCGTCGTGGCTGACCGGGCACGACGCTTTTTCAATTCGCGCGCCGTCCGCGGGCGGCGCTTCCGGCGTAAATGGATCCAACGATGCAATCCGAAGCTCAATCCCCACGCAGCAGCCAGATTTGTTCCACCGAACCGGTGTTCGGCGGCTCCTTGCCGCGCCGCCGCTCGCACGCGGTGGATGTCCGTTGGGGCGGGAACCTGGTGACGATCGGCGGCGACGCGCCCGTGCGCGTGCAGTCGATGACCAATACCGATACCGCCGACGCGATCGGCACCGCGATCCAGATCAAGGAACTGGCCAACGCGGGGTCGGAGCTGGTCCGGATCACCGTGAACACGCCCGAGGCCGCGGCCGCCGTGCCGGCGGTCCGTGAGCAACTCGACCGGATGGGCGTCGCGGTGCCGCTGGTGGGCGACTTCCATTACAACGGCCACCTGCTGCTGCGCGACTACCCGGCCTGCGCCGAATCGCTCTCGAAGTACCGCATCAACCCGGGCAACGTCGGCCAGGGCGCCAAGCGCGACACGCAGTTCGCGCAGATGATCGAGGCTGCCGCCAAGTACGACAAGCCGGTGCGCATCGGCGTGAACTGGGGCAGCCTGGACCAGGACCTGCTCGCGCGCATGATGGACGAGAACGCCGCGCGCAGCGCTCCCTGGGACGCGCAGAGCGTGATGTACGAGGCACTGATCCAGTCGGCGATCGGCTCGGCCGAGCGCGCCGTCGAACTGGGCCTCGGTCGCGACAAGATCATCCTGTCATGCAAGGTCAGCGGCGTGCAGGACCTGATCGCCGTCTATCGCGAACTGGCCAAGCGCTGCGGCTTCGCGCTGCACCTGGGCCTGACCGAGGCCGGCATGGGCTCGAAGGGCATCGTCGCCTCGACGGCGGCGCTCGGCGTGCTGCTGCAGGAAGGCATCGGCGACACGATCCGCATCTCGCTGACGCCGGAGCCGGGCGCGCCGCGTACCGGCGAGGTGGTGGTCGGCCAGGAAATCCTGCAGACCATGGGCCTGCGTTCGTTCGCGCCGATGGTGATCGCCTGCCCGGGCTGCGGCCGCACCACCAGCACGCTGTTCCAGGAACTGGCGATGCAGATCCAGACCTACCTGCGCGAGCAGATGCCGTCCTGGCGCAAGACCTACCCGGGCGTCGAGAAGATGAACGTCGCGGTGATGGGTTGCATCGTCAACGGGCCGGGCGAGTCGAAGCACGCCAACATCGGCATCAGCCTGCCGGGCTCGGGCGAGAATCCGGCCGCGCCCGTGTTCATCGACGGCGAGAAGGTCAAGACGCTGCGCGGCGAGCGCATCGCCGAGGAATTCCAGCAAATCGTGAGCGATTACGTCGCGCGCAACTACGGCCAGGCAACGGCCGAGCAATAAATCGTCAACCGAAATCAGATGACCGAAACCAAGCGAAAGCTCGAAAAACTGACGGGCGTGAAGGGCATGAACGACATCCTCCCGCAGGATGCCGGACTGTGGGAATTCTTCGAGTCGACCGTGAAGTCGCTGCTGCGCGCCTACGGCTACCAGAACATCCGCACCCCGATCGTCGAGCATACGCAACTGTTTACGCGCGGCATCGGCGAAGTGACCGACATCGTCGAGAAGGAGATGTACAGCTTCACCGACGCGCTGAACGGCGAGAACCTGACCCTGCGTCCGGAGAACACCGCCGCCGTGGTGCGTGCCGCGATCGAGCACAACCTGCTGTATGACGGCCCGAAGCGCCTCTGGTACGTCGGCCCGATGTTCCGCCACGAGCGCCCGCAGCGCGGCCGCTATCGCCAGTTCCACCAGGTCGGCGTGGAAGCGATCGGTTTTGCCGGCCCGGATGCGGACGCGGAAATCATCATGATGTGCCAGCGCCTGTGGGATGACCTGGGCCTGACCGGCATCAAGCTCGAGATCAACTCGCTCGGCCTGGCCGAGGAGCGCGCCGCGCACCGCGTCGAGCTGATCAAGTACCTTGAGCAGCACGTCGAGGTGCTCGACGAGGATGCCAAGCGCCGTCTCTACACGAACCCGCTGCGCGTGCTTGACACCAAGAATCCGGCCCTGCAGGCGATCGCGCAGAACGCGCCGAAGCTGATCGACTTCCTCGGCGAGAGCTCGCGCGCGCACTTCGACGGCCTGCAGCGCCTGCTGAAGGCCAACAACGTGCCGTTCACGATCAATCCGCGCCTGGTGCGCGGCCTCGATTACTACAACCTGACCGTGTTCGAATGGGTGACCGACAAGCTCGGCGCGCAGGGCACGGTGGCCGCTGGCGGCCGCTACGACCCGCTGATCGAGCAACTCGGCGGCAAGCCGACGGCGGCCTGCGGCTGGGCGATGGGCGTCGAGCGGATCCTCGAACTGCTCAAGGAAGAGCAGCTCGTGCCGGAGCAGGACGGCGTCGACGTCTATCTCGTCCACCAGGGCGAGGCGGCGCGCGAACAGGCCTTCATCATCGGCGAGCGCCTGCGCGACACCGGCCTCGACGTGATTTTCCACTGCAGCGCCGACGGCGCGAGCGCCAGCTTCAAGTCGCAGATGAAGCGCGCCGACGCGAGCGGCGCCGCCTACGCGGTGATCCTCGGCGAGGACGAGGTCGCCAACGGCACGGCCGGCGTGAAGGCCTTGCGCGGCGCGGAAGGCGAAAAGAGCGCGCAGCAGACGGTAACGGTCGAGAACTTGACCGAATTTCTAATCAATGCGATGGTTGCATCCGCCGAAGACGGCGACGACTGATCGCGGCGCATCCGCTCGACAACAAGCTGGACAGAAGGAATCGCTAGGCGATGAGTTATCACGACGAACAAGAATCGATTGAAAGCGTAAAAGCGTGGTGGGCCCGCTGGGGCAACCTGACGACCTGGATCCTGACTGCCGTGCTCGTCGTCGTCGCGGCCTGGAACGGCTGGAATTTCTGGCAGCGCCATCAGGCCTCCGAAGCTTCCGGGCTATACGAGGCGGTGCAGCAGGCCGTCACCTCCGGCGACAAGGCGAAGATCGCGCGCGCGGCCGCCGACATGGAAGACAAGTACGGCGGCACCGCCTATGCGCAGATGACGGCGCTGGCGGCGGCCAAGGGCCTGTACATGGCGGGCGATTCGGCTGGTGCCAAGACCCAGTTGCAATGGGCGATCGATCACGCGAAGGACGACGAGTACAAGCAAATCGCGAAGCTGCGCCTGGCCTCGCTGCTGCTCGACGAGAAGTCCTATGACGCCGGCCTGGCACTGCTCAACGGCACGTCCGACGAAGGCTTCAAGGGTCTCGTCGCGGACCGGCGCGGCGACCTGCTGGCGGCGCAGGGCAAGCGCGACGACGCGCGCTCGGCCTACCAGCTCGCGCTCGACTCGCTGCCGAAGGAAGACCAGCGTGCGCGCCAGCTCGTGCAGTTCAAGCTCGACGCGCTCGGTAGCTGAGCGTCCACGCTCGTTCCACAACCCTAGATAGCTTCGCTCACCGATGAATTTGCTGAAACGTAACGCTCTTCCGATCGCCTGTGCCGCTGCCATTCTCGCGCTGTCGGCTTGCTCGGCCACCAAGGACGCGCGCCGCGTGCCGACGCCGCTCACCGAGATCAAGCCCGTGCTCAATGTCCAGCAGGCGTGGAAGACGAGCGTCGGCAAGGGCGGGCGCTATTCGTTCTCGCCGATCGCGGTCGGCGACGCGGTGTACGCCGCAGCCGCCAACGGCACGGTCGAGAAGATCGATGCCAAGACCGGCCAGACCGTGTGGCGCACCAAGCTGCGCTCGGACCTGTCGGCCGGCGTCGGCAGCGACGGCACGCTGACCGCGGTCGGCGCGCTCAAGGGCGGCGTGTTCGTGCTCGGCGCGGACGGCAAGCAGCTCTGGCAGACCAACGTGCAGGGCGAGATCTTCTCGCCGCCGCTGGTCGGCAATGGCCTGGTGATCGTGCGCACCATCGACGGCCAGGTGATCGCCTTCGCCGCGCAGACCGGCGAGCAGAAGTGGGTCTACCGCAGCCGCGCGGTGCCGCTGAACCTGCGCGTGTCGGCCGGCATGACCTTCGCGGGCGACCAGGCCGTGCTGGCCGGTTTCCCCGGCGGCGGGTTGGTGGCCATCAACCTGCAGTCGGGCGACGCCTTCTGGCAGACGCCGGTTTCGTTCCCGAAGGGCGTGACCGAGGTCGAGCGGATCAACGACGTCAGCGGCCCGCCCACCTTGGTCGGCGCACTTACCTGCGCCGTCACCTTCCAGGGGCAGATCGGCTGCTTCGATGCGAACTCGGGCCGGCCGCTCTGGGAGAAGGCTTTCTCGAGCCGCAGCGGCGTGGCGCAGGACGATACCGTGCTGGCTGGCGGCGACGACTGGTCGGTGGTCACGGCCTACGACGTGTCGACCGGCAACCAGCTCTGGCGCAACGACAAGCTCAAGAGCCGCGATGTCGGCGTGCCTTACCTGCTCGGCCATGCGCTGGTGCTCGGCGACTACAAGGGTTTCGTCCACTTCCTGTCGCGTGACGACGGTTCCTTCGTCGCGCGCATGAAGACGGACGGCAGCCCGATCACGGCGGCGCCGGTGCTGGCCGGCGACACGCTGGTGGTGCAGACGCAGGGCGGCGAGCTGTACGGCTTCCGTCCGCGCTGAGCGATCGGTTTGGAATTGCGCGGCCCGGCGCCCGATGGCGCGGGCCGCGCATGTTTTTTGGCGTGGCGATTGCCGCCGATGCCCCCGAGCGGATGGGGCCGGCGCGCTGCCCGGGCGGCATGCCGCCGTGTTCACGCGTTGCGCGAGTCGCACGCGAGCGCCCGTCGCGGCGCGGAATTCGTGCTAATTTTCATTCAACGCAGCCGCCCGTCGCAGCGCATCTCGCGCGCGGCAGGTCTCCCGCTCCTGCGTAATACCGTAGACGACATCAAATGAAACCGGTCATTGCCCTCGTCGGGCGCCCCAATGTGGGGAAATCCACGCTGTTCAACCGGCTCACACGCTCGCGCGACGCCCTCGTCGCCGACCTGCCGGGCCTCACGCGCGACCGCCATTACGGCGAGGGCCGGGCTGGCGCGCGCCCTTACCTGGTGGTCGACACGGGCGGCTTCGAGCCGGTCGCGAAGGACGGGATCCTGCACGAAATGGCGCGCCAGACGCGCCAGGCGGTCGAGGAAGCCGACGTGGTGGTGTTCATCGTCGACGGCCGCAACGGGCTCGCTCCGCAGGACAAGTCGATCGCCGACTACCTGCGCAAGACTGGCCGGCCGATCTTCCTGGTGGTCAACAAGGCCGAGGGCATGAAGTACACGGCGGTCGCCTCCGACTTCTACGAGCTCGGCATGGGCGACCCGCGCGCGATCTCGGCCGCGCACGGCGACGGCGTGACCGACATGATCAACGAGGCGCTGGAAGTCGCCTACGCCGGCCAGCCCGAGGAAGCCGACGATACCCAGGCCTCACGCGGCGTGAAGATTGCCATCGTGGGCCGCCCGAACGTCGGCAAGTCGACGCTGGTCAACACGCTGATCGGCGAGGATCGCGTAATCGCCTTCGACATGCCGGGCACCACGCGTGATTCGATCTACGTCGACTTCGAGCGCAACGGCAAGCCCTACACGCTGATCGACACGGCCGGCTTGCGCCGTCGCGGCAAGGTGTTCGAGGCGATCGAGAAATTCTCGGTGGTGAAGACGCTGCAGTCGATCTCCGACGCCAACGTCGTCATTCTTCTGCTGGATGCGCAGCAGGACATCTCCGACCAGGACGCGCACATCGCCGGCTTCGTGGTGGAGCAGGGCCGCGCGCTGGTGGTGGGCGTGAACAAGTGGGACGGGCTCGATGCTCACACGCGCGATCGCACCAAGGCGGACCTGACCCGCAAGCTGAAATTCCTCGAATTCGCCAAGTTCCACTTCATCTCGGCGGCCGAGAAGACCGGCATCGGCCCGCTGCTGCGCTCGGTCGACGACGCCTATGCCGCCGCCATGAAGAAGCTGCCGACGCCGAAGCTCACGCGCGCGCTGATCGAGGCGGTCGAATTCCAGCAGCCGCGCCGCCGCGGTCCGGTCCGGCCGAAGCTGCGCTATGCGCATCAGGGCGGCCAGAATCCGCCCGTGATCGTGGTCCACGGCAATGCGCTCGATGCCGTCACCGAAACCTACAAGCGCTATCTCGAGAATCGTTTCCGGGAAACTTTCGCGCTGACCGGCACTCCATTGCGAATAGAGTTCCGCTCCTCGGTGAACCCCTACGCGGACAAGGGGCGCGGCGACTAGACCGAACGGCCGGCCCCGGAGCAGGGGAAGCAAAATCGGCTATAGTGTAGCGATTGACGGTGGATCTCTTTTTCTTCACCGCCAATCTAGAAGATCAACCTGCAAAAAAGATGGAGTACGCCATGAGCAACAAAGGGCAATTGTTACAAGACCCGTTTTTGAACGCACTGCGTAAGGAGCATGTGCCGGTGTCGATCTACCTCGTCAACGGCATCAAGCTGCAAGGGAACATCGAATCGTTCGACCAGTACGTCGTGTTGCTCCGTAACACGGTTACCCAGATGGTTTACAAGCACGCTATCTCGACGGTCGTGCCGGCGCGCCCGGTGAATTTCCACCCGGATGCGGAAGCTTCGTCCTAACCCGATTGCCGCGGCTGGCGTCCGTCGCCGCCGGCGATCCACGCCAGCCGCCTTATCTTGACACCCGATAATTTGATCAACGCAGCGTTAGTCGGCATCGATTTCGGCAAGACCGATTTCGAGGCCAGTCTCGAAGAACTCAGCCTGCTCGCCTCCAGCGCGGGTGCCCGCCCCGCAGTCACGCTCACCGGTCGACGCTCCAGCCCCGACGCCGCCATGTTCATCGGCAGCGGCAAGGCCGAGGAACTGCGTCTGGCCTGCGACGCCAACGACGTCGACATCGTCATCTTCAACCACCCGCTCGCCCCCGCCCAGCAGCGCAATCTCGAGCGCACGCTGAACCGCCGCGTGGTGGACCGCACCAGCCTGATCCTCGACATCTTCGCGCAGCGCGCGCGCAGCCACGAAGGCAAGCTGCAGGTCGAGCTGGCGCAGCTGCAGTACCTGTCGACGCGGCTGATCCGCGCCTGGACCCACCTGGAGCGGCAGAAGGGCGGTATCGGCCTGCGCGGCCCCGGCGAAACGCAGCTCGAAACCGACCGCCGGCTGATCGGCGAGCGCATCAAGATGCTGAAGTCGCGGCTCGACAAGCTGCGCCGCCAGCACAACACGCAGCGCCGCCAACGCGAGCGCAACCGCACCATGTCGGTGTCGCTGGTGGGCTACACGAACGCGGGCAAATCGACGCTGTTCAATGCGCTGACCAAGGCGCAGGCCTATGCGGCCGACCAGCTGTTCGCCACGCTCGACACCACCTCGCGACGTGTCTATCTCGGCGACGAGGTCGGCCAGATTGTGGTGTCCGACACGGTCGGCTTCATCCGCGAGCTGCCTCACCAATTGGTGGCCGCGTTCCGCGCCACGCTCGAGGAAACCATTCACGCCGACCTGCTGCTGCACGTGGTCGACGCCTCCAGCGCGGTTCGGCTCGAGCAGATCGAGCAGGTCAACGACGTGCTGCACGAGATCGGCGCGGACGCGATCCGGCAGGTGCTGGTATTCAACAAGATCGACGCGGTGCCCGAGCTGGCGGCCCGCGGCGACGCGGTCGAGCGCGATGAGTATGGTAATATTTCGCGCGTCTTTTTGAGCGCACGCACGGGCCAGGGGCTCGATACGCTGCGCGCCGCCATTGCCGAAATCGCGAGCAGCGATGCGCTTGCCGGCACGGGGTTGCTGCCCGAGCGCGACGTTCGGTTCGATGGCAACGGGCTGACCGAACCGCACGACGACCACACGGTTTCCGAACACGGGCACTGACCGGCAGCCTGCCGGCACAGTCGAGGCCCAATCTGGTGAACAAACTCAGGTGAACGATTACAACGAGCGGAGTTCCTGGCTGCGCAAGCGCCCGATGCTGTCGATCAACGATCCCCGCTGGGGTCGCGGCGAGGGCAATGGCGACAAGTCCCGCAAGAACGACCCGAAGCGTCCGCCGCCCGACGGCGAAGGCCCCCCCGATCTCGACGAAATGTGGCGCAATTTCAACCGGCGCCTGGCTGGCCTGTTCGGCGGCAAGGGCGGCGGCGGCAATCGCGGCTTTCGCCCCGACAACGGTCGCGCGGCGAGGGTTGGCGTCGGCATCGTGATCGGCGTGCTGGTCGCCGTTTATGCCGGCAGCGGCGTGTTCGTGGTGCCCGACGGCCAGACCGGCGTGGTGCTGCAGTTCGGCGAATCTCGCGGCACGGTCGGCCAGGGCGTTCACTGGCGCCTGCCGTATCCGTTCGAGTCGCACGAGATCGTCGATACCGCCCAGATCCACGCCACCGAGATCGGCCGCAACAACGTGGTGCGCGTGGCGAACGTGAAGGATGCCTCAATGCTCACGCGCGATGGCGACATCGTCGACGTGCGCTTCATCGTCCAGTACCGGGTCCGCTCCGCCACCGACTACCTGTTCCGAACCGTCGATCCCGAGCTCGCCGTGCGCCAGTCGGCGCAGGCGGCGATTCGTCGCATCGTGGGCGCCGCGGCGGCCAGCGAAGTGACGGGCGCCGATCGCGACAAGCTGCGCGATCAATTGAGCGCGGCGATCCAGGGTGATCTCGACCGCGAGCAGACGGGCCTGGTGGTGACGGGCGTGGTGATTCAGGCCGCGCAACTGCCCGAGCAGGTG
Source organism: Burkholderia gladioli (assembly GCF_000959725.1). Taxonomy (NCBI): domain Bacteria; kingdom Pseudomonadati; phylum Pseudomonadota; class Betaproteobacteria; order Burkholderiales; family Burkholderiaceae; genus Burkholderia; species Burkholderia gladioli. The sequence continues at coordinate 4,027,754 of NZ_CP009323.1, read as the reverse complement.
CAGGCGGCGGTCGACGAGATCGGCAAGGCGCGCCAGGAGCGCGAGGCGGCCAAGAATGCGGCGCAGGCCTATGCCGACGATCTGCTGCCGCGCGCGCGCGGCGATGCCGCCAAGCTGGTCGACGACGCGAAAGCCTATGCCGATCGCGTCGTGACGCAGGCACAGGGCGACGCGGATCGCTACAAGCAGGTCTACGCGCAATACGAGAAGGCGCCGGCGGTGGTGCGCGAGCGCATGTACCTCGACACCATGCAGGACATCTACTCGAAGGCCACCAAGGTCTATATCGGCAGCAAGAGCGGCAACAGCCTGGTCTACCTGCCGATCGACAAGATCGTCGAGCAGCAGCGTCAGCGCGCGGCCGAAGCCGCCAGCGGCGCCGCGCCGGCCGCGGCCGGGCAGCCGGCCAGCGCACCCGATGCGGGCAACGCCGCGCCGGCATCCTCCGGTGCCACCGCGGCATCGGTGAGCGCCGCGCCGGCCGCGAGCGCCGCCAATGCCGCCAGCGCGGCGCCCGGCAACGATCCGCTGCGATCGCGCGAGGCGTTCCGCAGCCGGTCGCGCGAAGACGATCTGCAGTAAAGGGGAGCGCCACACATGAATCGAATCGTTGCGCTCGTCATTGCGCTTGTGGTGGTCGCGTTCGTCGCGTCGTCCACCGTGTTCATCGTCGATCCGCGTCACGCGGCGGTGTTGTCGGCCCGCGGCGACGGCGAACCGACCGTGCTGGGCCCCGGCCTGCACGCGAAGCTGCCGGCGCCGCTGCAGACGGCCGTGCTGGTCGACACGCGCCTGCAGACGCTCGAATGGGCCGATCCGCAGAGCTGCACCACGGCCGACAAGCAGGACGTGCTGGTCAGCCCGGCGGTGCGCTACCGGATCGCCGATCCGCTCAAGTACTACGCGAAGACCGAAGGCGGCCTGCGAGATGCGGTGGATCCGCTGCTGGCCTCGCTGAAGGGCGCGTTGACACAGGCGTTCTCGACGCGCTCGCTGGTCGACGCGATCGGCGCGCAACAGGCCATCGCCGACGAAGCCAAGCGTTCGCTGCAAACCGCGGCCGCCGACTACGGCGTCGAGATCGCCGACGTGTCGCTGCTGCGCGTGGACCTGCCCGCCGCCGCGGCCGAGGCTGCCTATCGCCGCATGTCGGTGGCCGAGCGCGAGCGTGCCGATACCGAGCGCGCCGAAGGCGCGGCCGACGCGGAGCGCATCAAGGCCGAGGCGGGCCGCCAGCAACAGCAGATCCTCGCGGACGGCTACCAGTCGGCCCAGCAGATCAAGGGCGAGGGGGACGCGAAGGCCGCCTCGATCGCCGGCGAAGCCTTCGGCCGCGATCCGCAGTTCTACCAGTTCTATGCAAGCCTGCAGGCGTACCGGAACACCTTCCATGCGAACGATGTGATCGTCGTCGACCCGGACAGCGAGTTCTTCCGCTTCATGCGCAGCCCGACGGGCGGCGGTGCTTCCGCGGCGCCGGCTCCCGCTCCCCGCAAACACTGACGCTGAGAAGGGGCGCCGCTTCGCGCGGCGCATCGATACCGCATGGATCTGGCCGGTTCGCTGTTGCTCGCTCTCGCGCTGATGCTGATCATCGAAGGCGCGTTCCCGTTCGTGTTTCCGGTCGCCTGGCGCGACACCTTTCGTAGAATAGCGGAGCGGCCGCCGCATCATATCCGGATCGGCGGCCTGATCGTGATGGTGATCGGCCTCGTGCTGCTCGTCTTCTCGACCTGACGTAGGGCCGTCGATCCGGCCCGTTTTCTCCTGTTTTGACCGATTCCGGCCCATCGGGCCGGATCGCGTCGCGCCGCGTGCGCCGCCGCCTCGCGTGCTGCGCCAAAGGCCCGGTATTTGCACCATCCGATTCCAAATCCGGCGCGCCAGCGCGCGCCGCAGTTTCTGTCGTAGGACCGTGACGATGTCGACCTGGTTACTTCCCGAGAATATTGCCGACGTGCTGCCGTCGGAAGCACGCAAGATCGAGGAGCTGCGTCGCAGGCTGCTCGACCGCTTCCGTTCGTATGGCTATGAAATGGTGATGCCGCCCCTCCTCGAGTATCTCGAGTCGCTGCTGACCGGCGGCGGCAACGATCTGCACCTGCGCACCTTCAAGCTCGTCGACGAGCTGTCGGGCCGAACCCTGGGCCTGCGTGCCGACATGACGCCGCAGGTCGCGCGGATCGACGCGCACCTGCTGAACCGCCAGGGCGTGACGCGCCTCTGCTACGCGGGCAACGTGCTGCATACGCGGCCGCGCGGCCTGCACGCGACGCGCGAGCAGATCCAGATCGGCGCCGAGCTGTACGGCCACGCCGGCCTCGAGGCCGATCTCGAGGTGCAGCAGTTGATGCTCGACGCGCTGCGCCTGAGCGGCATCGGCACGATCCGCCTCGACCTCTGCCACGCCGGCGTGCTCAATGCGCTGTTCTCGCGCGACGCGGTGGCCGCCGCGCGTGGCGAGACGCTGTACGGCGCGCTGGCCGGCAAGGACGTGCCGCTCCTGAACGAACTGACCGAGGATCTGGGGCCGGATACGCGCGCCGCCTTGCGCGCGCTGCCGCATCTGTACGGCGATGCCTCGGTGATCGACGAGGCGCGTCGTCAGTTGCCGGCGCTGCCAGAAATCGCGCGCGCGCTCGACGATCTCGCGCAGCTCGCGGCCCAGGTGCAGGGCGCCGAGGTCGCGATCGACCTGGCCGACCTGCGCGGCTACGCCTATCACAGCGGCGCGATGTTCTCGGCCTACGTCGACGGCGTGCCGAACGCGGTGGCGCGTGGCGGCCGTTACGACCACGTCGGGCAGGCCTATGGCCGCGCCCGCCCGGCCACCGGCTTCTCGCTGGACCTGCGCGAAATCGCGCGGATCTCGCCGATCGAGGCACGCGGCACGGCGATCCTCGCGCCCTGGCGCCAGGACGAGGCGCTGCGCGTGGCGGTGGCCGCGCTGCGCGATGCAGGCGAGGTCGTGATCCAGGCGCTGCCGGGGCACGATCACGTGCTCGACGAGTTCGCCTGCGACCGCGTGCTGGTCGAGCAGGGCGGCACGTGGCTCGTCCAGACCCGCTGAAACAAGCGCGGCGCGGATGTTTCGGGTGCCATATCGTTGACGCGAAACGGAAAAATTCGGAACCCGCGCCGAACCTAGGTAGAATACGTTTTTAACCAGCTAACGAATCAACATGTCTGCCAGCGCAGTGAATGTGACTCCCGGGCGCAATGTCGTCGTCGTGGGAACCCAGTGGGGAGATGAAGGCAAGGGCAAGATCGTCGACTGGCTGACGGACCACGCTCACGGCGTCGTGCGTTTCCAGGGCGGTCACAACGCCGGTCACACCCTCATCATCGGCGGCAAGAAAACCATCTTGCGCCTCATTCCTTCCGGCATCATGCGCGCGGGCACGGCCTGCTACATCGGCAACGGCGTGGTGCTGTCGCCCGAGGCGCTGTTCAAGGAAATCGGCGAGCTGGAAGAGGCGGGCATCGACGTGCGCTCGCGCCTGTTCATCTCCGAAGCCGCCACGCTGATCCTCCCGTACCACGTCGCGATCGACCAGGCGCGCGAAGCCCGCCGCGGCGCCGACAAGATCGGCACCACCGGCCGCGGCATCGGCCCCGCGTACGAAGACAAGGTCGGCCGCCGCGCGCTGCGCGTGCAGGACCTGTTCGACGCGAAGACCTTCGCCGATCGCCTGCGCGAGAACCTCGACTTCCACAACTTCGTGCTGACCCAGTATCTCGGCGGCGCGGCCGTCGATTTCCAGGCCACGCTCGACACGATGCTCGGTTATGCCGATCGTCTCAAGCCGATGGTCACCGATGTCTCGCGCCGTCTCTACGACGCGAACCATCAAGGCCAGAACCTGCTGTTCGAAGGCGCGCAAGGCACGCTGCTCGATATCGACCACGGCACCTATCCGTTCGTCACCTCGAGCAACTGCGTGGCCGGTGCGGCCGCGGCAGGCGCCGGCGTCGGCCCGCAGAAGCTCAACTACATCCTCGGCATCACCAAGGCCTATTGCACGCGCGTGGGCTCGGGCCCGTTCCCGAGCGAGCTCTACGACGCGGACAATCCCGCGCGCCAGAGCCAGGTCGGCCTGACGCTGGCCAACGTCGGCAAGGAATTCGGTTCGGTCACGGGCCGTCCGCGACGCACCGGCTGGCTCGACGCGGCCGCGCTGCGCCGCTCGATCCAGATCAACGGCGTGTCGGGCCTCTGCATGACCAAGCTCGACGTGCTCGACGGTCTCGAGGAAGTGCAACTCTGCGTCGGCTACAAGATCGACGGCAAGGACGTCGACCTGCTGCCGCGCGGCGCGGCCGACGTGGCGCGCTGCGAGCCGGTCTACGAAACCTTCCCGGGCTGGAAGGAAAGCACGGTCGGCATCGATCGCTGGGATGCGCTGCCGGCGACGGCCCGCGCCTACCTGACGCGCGTCCAGGAAGTGGCTGGCGTGCTGATCGACATGGTGTCGACGGGCCCCGATCGCGACGAGACGATCCTGCTGCGTCATCCGTTCAAGGTCTGAGGTTCGCCCGCACGATGACGCAAGCCACGAATCATCACGGCGCTCCGATCGCCATGTCCGATCCTCGCAACGACGACAAGAACCTCTGGGTGGGCTGGGACGAATATCACCGGCTCGTCGAGCTGCTCGCGCTCGCGGTGCACGAATCGGGCTGGAAGTTCGACCAGATCCTCTGCCTCGCGCGCGGCGGCCTGCGCGTGGGCGACCAGCTCTCGCGCATCTACGACCTGCCGCTCGCGATTCTCGCGACCAGTTCGTATCGCGAGGCGGCCGGTACCCAGCAGGGCGATCTCGATATCGCGCAGTACATCACCATGACGCGCGGCAACCTGTCGGGCAACGTGCTGCTGGTCGACGACCTGGTCGATTCGGGCGTCACGCTCGCACGTGTCCAGCAGCATCTGAAGGAGCGTTATCCGTCGGTCACGGCGGTGCGCTCGGCGGTGCTCTGGTACAAGGCCTGCTCGAAGGTCAAGCCCGACTATTTCGTCCAGCATCTGGTGACGAATCCCTGGATCCACCAGCCCTTCGAGGAGTGGGACACGCTGCGTCCGCACAACCTGGTGGCCTGGACCAAGCGCGGCTATACGCAGCGCAACGACGAGGCGGCGCAGTAAGCGACTCGCTCGACACGCCGCGCGAAGCGATCGCGCGGCGCACCGCATCGGCGCCCATGGGCGCCGATTTCATTTTGCGCGCCGGCGCCCCGTCTGCCGGCGCGCTTTCCGTCTAAACGGGGACGCATGCTACACTGGCCGCGCCGCGTCGCATCACGGCAACACCGCGAGGTGGCATTGCGACCCGGTCAGTCTAGAATAGCGCTCGTTTTTCCGACCCCAGAACGGAACGTTACGCTTCCATGACCGACACGAACCATTCGAACACACGCTCTTCCTCCTTGCAGGCTCTCGCCGTCGCGGCGATCGGCGTGGTGTTCGGCGATATCGGCACCAGCCCGCTCTATTCGCTGAAGGAGGCGTTCAGCCCCTCCCACGGGATCCCGCTGACGCAGGCCTCGATCCTCGGGGTGATCTCCCTGCTGTTCTGGGCCATCATGCTGGTGGTTGGCGTCAAGTACGTGCTGTTCGTGATGCGCGCCGACAACAACGGCGAAGGCGGCGTGCTGGCGCTGATGGCGCTGGCGCTGCGCTCGATCGAACCGCGCAGGAATGCCGCCAGGATCCTCATGGCGCTCGGCATCTTCGGTGCCTGCATGTTCTACGGCGACGCGGTGATCACGCCGGCCATCTCGGTGATGTCGGCCGTCGAGGGCCTCGAGATCGCGACGCCGCAGTTGAGCCACATGGTGCTGCCGATCACGGTGGTGATCCTGATCGCGCTGTTCTGGATCCAGCGCCACGGTACCGCGATGGTCGGCAAGCTGTTCGGCCCGATCATGGTGATCTGGTTCCTGACGCTGGCCGCGCTCGGCATCTACCACATCGCGCGCGTGCCGATGGTGATCGCGGCGATCAATCCCTACTACGCCTTCTCCTTCATGTCGGCCCACGTGCTGCAGGCCTACGTGGTGCTCGGCTCGGTGGTGCTGGTGCTGACCGGCGCCGAGGCGCTCTATGCCGACATGGGCCACTTCGGCATGCGCCCGATCCGGCTCGCCGCCTACGTGCTGGTGATGCCCTCGCTGGTGCTGAACTACTTCGGCCAGGGCGCGCTGCTGATGCAGAATCCGAAGGCGATCGAGAACCCGTTCTTCCTGCTCGCGCCCGACTGGGCGCTGTTGCCGCTGGTGGTGCTGTCCACGGTGGCCACCGTGATCGCCTCGCAGGCGGTGATCTCGGGTGCCTATTCGCTGACCAGCCAGGCCATCCAGCTCGGCTACGTGCCGCGCATGAAGGTGCTGCACACCTCCGATCTGGCGATCGGGCAGATCTACGTGCCGGTGGTGAACTGGCTGCTGTTGTTCGTAATCCTCTGCATCGTGATCGGCTTCAAGTCCTCCGATAACCTGGCCGCCGCCTACGGCATCGCGGTGACCGCCACCATGGTGATCACCACCGTGCTGGCCGGTGTCGTGATGATCAACGTCTGGAAGTGGAACCGCCTGCTGGTGGCCGCCATCATCGGCGTGTTCATGATCATCGACCTCGGCTTCTTCGGTGCCAACTTGCTGAAGGTCGCGCAGGGCGGCTGGCTGCCGCTGGGCATCGGCGCGCTGCTGTTCTTCCTGCTGACCACCTGGTTCAAGGGCCGCCATATCGTCAAGGAGCGCACCGCCGCCGACGGCATTCCGCTCACGCCGTTCCTGCAGGGGTTGCTGGCGCATCCGCCGCATCGCGTCTCGGGCACGGCGATCTACCTGACTGGCAGCGACACGCTGGTGCCGGTGAGCCTGCTGCACAATCTCAAGCACAACAAGGTGCTGCACGAGCGCACGCTGTTCCTGACCTTCATCACGCGCGACATCCCCTATGTGCGAGACGAGGAGCGCGTGACGGTGCACGAGGCGGGCGGCGGGCTGTACATCGTCAAGGCCGAATACGGTTTCAACGAGACGCCCGACGTGAAGGCCGTGCTCGAGGACATCGGCCGCAAGCACGACATGTCCTTCGAGCTGATGGACACCTCGTTCTTCCTCGCGCGCGAGACGGTGGTGCCGACCCATCTGCCCGGCATGTCGATCTGGCGCGAGCGTGTGTTCGCCTGGATGCACCAGAACGCCGCGAAGCCGACCGACTTCTTCTCGATCCCGGCCAACCGCGTGGTCGAGCTCGGCACCAAGATCGAGATCTGAGGCTGGAGGTGGCTGCGGCGCCGAGCGCCGCTACCGTTGCTGCCCTCGACGGAGCCGCGCGAGCGCGCGGCTTTTTCTTTTGTGCGCGCGCCATGAAAAAACCCGCATCCGGGGATGCGGGTTTTTCGTTTCCTGCGGGCTTCGAAGCTCAATAGCCCGGGATGGATCAGCGCTTGAGCTTGGCGAAGGCCGCCGCCATCGCGCCGGCCGGCTCCGGCTCGCGCGAGCGCTGCGGCCGGCCGCCCATGCCGCCGCGCGCCGCGCCGCGATCGTTGCCGGCGCCGCCGCGGCTGCCGCTGGTGGCGACGCCGGGTTCGTCGTCCATGCGCATCGTCAGCGCGATGCGCTGGCGCTTCACGTCGACATCGAGCACCTTGACCTTGACCACCTGGCCCGCCTTCACCACCTCGTGCGGATCCTTGATGAACTTGGTCGACATCGCCGAGACGTGGACCAGGCCGTCCTGGTGGACGCCGATGTCGACGAATGCGCCGAACGCGGCCACGTTGGTCACGACGCCCTCGAGCACCATGCCCGGCATCAGGTCGGATACCTTCTCGACGCCTTCGCGGAAGGTCGCGGTCTTGAACTCGGGGCGCGGATCGCGGCCCGGTTTCTCGAGTTCGGACAGGATGTCGCGAACCGTCGGCAGACCGAAACGATCGTCGACGAACTCGGTCGGCGCGAGGCCGGCCAGCGCGTCGCGATTGCCGAGCACGTCGTCGATGCGCTTGCTGATCTTCGCGAGCATGCGCTCGACCACCGGATAGGCTTCCGGGTGGACCGAAGAACGATCGAGCGGGTTCTCGCCGCCGTTGATGCGCAGGAAGCCGGCGGCCTGCTCGAAGGTCTTGTCGCCCAGGCGCGGCACGCGACGCAGATGCTCGCGCGACGGGAACGGGCCGTTGGCGTCGCGGAAATCGACGATGTTGCGCGCCAGCGTGGCATTGAGCCCCGAGACGCGCGCCAGCAGGGCGGCCGAGGCGGTGTTCGCGTCGACCCCCACGGCGTTCACGCAGTCCTCGACCACGGCATCCAGCGAACGCGCCAGCTCGCGCTGGTTGACGTCGTGCTGGTACTGGCCGACGCCGATCGCCTTCGGTTCGATCTTGACCAGCTCGGCGAGCGGATCCTGCAGGCGGCGCGCGATCGAGACGGCGCCGCGCAGCGTGACGTCGAGCTCGGGGAATTCCTTGGCCGCCGTTTCGGAAGCCGAATAGACCGAGGCGCCGGCCTCGGACACCACGATCTTCTGCAGCTTCAGCTCGGGATGGCGCGAGATCAGTTCGCTGGCGAGCTTGTCAGTCTCGCGCGAGGCGGTGCCGTTGCCGATGCTGATCAGCTCGGCCTGGGTCTGCGCGGCCAGGCGTGCGAGCTTGGCCAGCGAGCCGTCCCAGTCGCGGCGCGGTTCGTGCGGGTAGATCGTGTCGGTGGCGAGCAGCTTGCCGGTGCGATCGACCACCGCCACCTTGACGCCCGTGCGCAGGCCCGGATCCAGGCCGATCACGGCCTTCGGGCCGGCGGGCGCGGCCAGCAGCAGATCCTTGAGGTTGCGCGCGAACACGCGGATCGCCTCGCTCTCGGCGTCCTCGCGCAGCTTGGTCAGCAGCTCGGTTTCCAGGTGCGGCTGGACCTTGACGCGCCAGCACCAGCGGCACACGTCGGACAGCCATTTGTCGGCCGGGCGGCTCTGGTTGGCGATGCCGAAATGGCGCGCGATCATCGCCTCGCCCGGATGCGGCACCTGCGCGTCGAGTTCCTCGCCCAGGCCCAGCTTGACCGTCAGCACGCCGGCGTTGCGCCCGCGGAACAGGGCCAGCGCGCGGTGCGAAGGCACCGTCTTGAGCGTTTCCGAATACGTGTAGTAATCGCGGAATTTCTCGCCTTCCTCGTTCTCCTTGCCTTCCACCACGGCCGAGGAGACCACGCCCTGGCCGTGCAGGTAGTCGCGCAGCTTGCCGAGCAGCTCGGCCGTTTCGCCGAACTGCTCGGACAGGATGTCGCGCGCGCCGTCGAGCGCGGCCTTCACGTCGGCCACGCCCTTGTCGGCGTCGACGTAGGCGGCGGCTTCGGCTTGCGGATCGAGCAGCGGGTTGGCCAGCAGCGCCTGGGCGAGCGGCTCGAGGCCGGCCTCGCGGGCGATCTGCGCGCGGGTGCGGCGCTTGGGCTTGTAGGGCAGGTAGAGGTCCTCGAGCACCTGCTTGCTGTCGGCGGTCTCGATGGCGCCGCGCAGCTCGTCGGTCAGCTTGCCCTGTTCCTCGATGCTGGCGAGGATGGTGGCGCGGCGTTCCTCGAGTTCGCGCAGGTACAGCAGGCGCTCCTCGAGCTGTCGCAGTTGCGTGTCGTCCAGATTGCCCGTCACTTCCTTGCGGTAGCGGGCGATGAACGGAACGGTGGAGCCTTCGTCGAGAAGTTGCACGGCTGCCGCGACCTGCCGCGGCTGGACCGCGAGTTCGGAGGCGATGCGTTGAACGATCTTGAGTGCTACGGTTTCCGTCATGGGTAGTGAGTGCGTCTACGGCCTGCTGGAACGCCCGTGGCCGGCGAACCGGGCCGGGCGGGTGAATGGAGCGGGGCATTTTGCCATAAATGCATCGGGGCGCCGCCGCGAGGGCGGCGGTGCGGTGTTAGAATTTGCCCCATGTCCCGCAGCTTTCCTACGACGTTGCCAATCTCCCGTTTACTCGTTGCCGCGCTGGCCCTCGCGCTCGGCGCCGCTTCGTCCGTGGCCGCCGCGCAGGCGGCCGCGTCCGATGCAGCCGTCACGAGCGACACTGTCGCCGCGGCACAGGATCGCGATTTCGATGCCCGCCAAAAAGTGCTCGATCAGCGCACGGCGGAAAACAATTATCGTTATGGCGTGGCCCAGCATGACTGCTACAGCAAGTTCTTCGTCAACAATTGTCTGACCAAAGCGCGTGACACGATGCGTGAGGAGCGTTCGAGCATCAGCCAGCAGCAGCTCGCCCTGAACGACGAGCAGCGCGCGGTGCGCGCCAAGCGCCGTGACGACGAGCTCGCGCTGAAGGCCGCGCAGCAGCAGGCCGAAGCGCCGCAGCGCGCCGCCAGCGAGGCCGCGAGCGCGTCCGCCTATGCCGACAGGCAGCGCGAGAACGAGCTCAAGCGCGCGCAGCGCGACGCCGACGCGCCGCAGCGCGCGGCCAGCCAGCAGGCGTACGATCAGAAGCAGGCCGATTTCCAGAAGAAGCTCGACGATGCCCACGCACAGGCCGCGCAAAAGGCGCAGGAGCGGGCACAGAACGCCGAGCGTTACGCGGACAAGCAGCGCGAGGCCGAGCAGCACAAGGCCGATGTCGAGGAGCGGCAGCGCCAGGCGGCCGAGAAGGCCAAGGAAAAGCAGCAACAGCAACAACAGCAGTAGGGCGTGCCGCGCACGTCGTCACGCCAGACAGCCAGGGGTGGGTATTTCGTTCGGACAGCCAACCCGGCGAATCGCGAGCGGTATCGGAAGGCCGCTGCGTCGAGCCGGTTCTTTTGAGGAGGCGAGCATGCAAACCCGTCAAGCAGAGCTGAAGCAGGAATTGCGCAACCGGCTGGTATCCCTGCAGGAGCAGCACAGTCAGCTGGCACGCGAGATCGAGCTCAAGGAAATGCGCTCTGACATCGACGATCTGGCGCTGCACCGGCTGAAGAAGGAAAAGCTGCTGGCCAAGGACAAAATCATCATGCTGCAATCGCAGCTCGAACCGGATCAGCGCGCCTGAGGGCGGCCTGGCAAGCGCCGGGGCCGCGTCAGGCACCGGAAATGAGGAACCGCTTGCCTTGAATTCACCGCTAGAAGCACCCGCTGACACGCGGCGCGACGAATCGTCCGCCGCGTCTTCGCGCGCGGACACCCCCCATCCCCTTGCCACCCCGAGCCGCAAGCGCGTCAATGAACTCGACGCGATCTTCGGTGAGGGCGGCCTGCTCGCGCGCGTGCTCGACGGCTACCGGCCGCGGGCTTCGCAGATCGACATGGCGCGCGCGGTGGCCGCCGCGATGGAGGCGTCGGCGCGCAAGCTGCCCGAGCCCGAGATCTTCGATGCGCGCAAGCGCCCGGCCCGCAAGCTGCAGGCGGGCGAGACCGCGCCGGCCGGCGACGATGCGCGCGGCGACAGCGCCGCCACCGCCGAGGACGACGGCGCCGACAACACCCTGATCGTCGAGGCCGGTACCGGCACCGGCAAGACCTATGCCTATCTCGTGCCGGCCATGCTGTGGGGCGGCAAGGTGATCGTCTCGACCGGCACCAAGCACCTCCAGGACCAGTTGTTCCAGCGCGACATCCCGACCGTGCGCGACGCGCTCGCCGTGCCCGTCACGATCGCGATGCTCAAGGGCCGCTCCAACTACCTCTGCCATTACTACCTGCAGCGCACGGCCGACAACGGCCGCCTGCCGACCCGGCAGGACACCGCCTACCTGCAGGAGATCGTCCGGTTCGCCAAGCTCACGCGCAGCGGCGACAAGGCCGAACTGGCCAGCGTGCCCGAGACGGCGCCGGTCTGGTCGATGGTCACCTCGACGCGCGACAACTGTCTCGGCCAGGATTGCCCGCACTACAAGGAATGCTTCGTGATGCAGGCGCGCCGAGAGGCGCAGCAGGCCGACGTGGTGGTGGTGAACCACCACCTGTTCTTCGCCGACATCATGCTGCGCGATACCGGCATGGCCGAGCTGCTGCCGAGCGCGAACACCATCATCTTCGACGAGGCGCACCAACTGCCGGAGACGGCCACGCTGTTCTTCGGCGAGACGCTGTCGACCACGCAGATGCTCGAGCTCGCGCGCGATACCGTGGTCGAGGGCCTGGCCCATGCGCGCGACGCGGTGGAATGGGTCAAGCTCGGCGCCGCGCTGGAGCGTGCGGCGCGCGACGTGCGGCTCGCCTTCGCCGACGGCGGCATCGTGCGCGTCTCGCTGGCGCAGCTCGGCGAGGATCATCCCTTGTTCGCCGCGCTCGACGATGTCGATGCCGCGCTCGACGCGCTCGCCTCGGCGCTGGCCGGGCAGGCCGAGCGCGCCGAATCGCTGGGCGCCTGCCTGCGCCGCGCGCGCGAGCTGCAGGGCATCCTGGCCGGCTGGGTCGCGCCCGATGCGGCGGCGGCCAGCGCGGCGAAAACCGTGAAGGAGGTGGCGGCGGGTGGCGAGGCGGCCGAGGCGAAGCGCGACGACCCCGACGAGAAGGTGCGCTGGGTCGAGGTGTTCTCGCAGACGGTGCAACTGCACGAAACGCCGCTGTCGGTCGCGCCGATCTTCGCCAAGCAGCGCGCTGGCGTGCCGCGCGCCTGGATCTTCACCTCGGCGACGCTGTCGGTGCGCGGCGACTTCACCCACTACGCGGCACAGATGGGGCTCAGCTCGCGTCGCTCGATGACGCTGCCCAGCCCCTTCGACTATCCGGCACAGGGCCTGCTCTATGTGCCACGCGACCTGCCGCAGCCGTCCTCGCCGATGTTCACCGACGCGGTGTTCGATGCGGCGCTGCCGGCCATCGAAGCCTCGGGCGGCGGCGTGTTCATGCTCTGCACCACCTTGCGCGCTGTCGACCGGATCGCCTCCAAGCTGCGCGAGACCATCGAGGCGCGCGGCTGGAACATGCCCCTGCTGGTGCAGGGTGACGCGAGTCGCACCGAATTGCTGGACCGCTTCCGCGCCTACGGCAATGCGATCCTGGTCGGCAGCCAGAGCTTCTGGGAGGGCGTGGACGTGCGCGGCGACGCGCTGTCGCTGGTGGTGATCGACAAGCTGCCGTTCGCGCCGCCCGACGATCCGGTGCTGGCAGCGCGGCTCGATGCGCTGACCAAGAAGGGCCTGAGCCCGTTCGCCGTGCACCAGCTGCCGCAGGCGGTGATCACGCTCAAGCAGGGCGCGGGCCGCCTGATCCGCGCCGAGACCGATCGCGGCGTGCTGATGATCTGCGACACGCGGCTGGTCGACAAGCCTTATGGTCGGCGCATCTGGCAGAGCCTGCCGCCCTTCAAGCGCACGCGCGAGATCGACGTGGTGCGCGAGTTCTTCGAGGAGGGCGGGCGCGGCATTCGTGCCTGAACTCGCTTCGGCAGGCGGTTGTCTCGCCATCAAATAAAAAACCCGGCCATGGCCGGGTTTTTTAGTGGGTGCTCGCGGCAGGCCGCCCGCGGCGGGGCAGCCTCGCGAGCGGGCTCAGAACTGCCACCAGGACTTCTTCTTCGCGCCGGGACGGGCATGCCCCGTGATGTACGGGCTGTCCGGGAAGGTGCTGGCCAGCACGCGCTTGGTGTCGTCGGCCAGTTGCGGCTGGTTCAGCCTGCCGTAGGACAGCACCATGATGTGCAGCGCGTCCTCGATCGCCGGCGCGTTCTTGTACTGCGTGATCGCCAGCTGGGCGCGGTTGATCGCGGCCACATAGGCACCGCGGCGGTAGTAGTAGTCGGCGGCGTGCACCTCGTGCGAGGCCAGCGCGTTCACGATGTAGCGCATCCGCGCGGCGGCGTCGGGCGCGTACTTGCTCTTCGGGTAGCGGTCGACGACGATCTTGAACGCGTCATACGATTCGCGCAGCGCCTGCGGATCGCGCTCGCTCATGTCCTGACCCGAGAAGCGGCCGAACAGGCCGAGATCGTCGTTGAAGTGGATCATCCCCTTCAGGTAGTAGGCATAGGCGATGTCCGGGTGATCCGGGTGCAGCTGGATGAAACGGTCGACGGCCTGGTCGGCGGCGCTTGCTTCGTTATCCTTCCAGTTGCAGTAGGCTACGTTGATCTGCGCCTGCTGGGCGAAATGGCCGAACGGATCGCGGCCTTGCAGCGCTTCGAAATATTTCGCGCACTTGCCCCAATCGCTGCCGTTCAGGGCATCCTGAGCCTCTGAGTATAATTTGTTGTTCGACCAGGTCGCCGTTTCGTCGGTCTTCTGCGGCAAGCCGTGGCAGCCGGCGATCAGCGCGGCGGCCGCGGCCAATGCAGCCCACGCGGCCACAGGTTTTGCCACGCGTTTGGTCGAATTCATCATGGTGAATGTGGCTCGCATGTCCTAGCTTTCAGTCTCGGTGACCCAGTCTAAATGACCCGTTCAAGTTCGTTCCGTGCCCGGCCGGGCACGGCAAATGGCGACGATTATAGCCCAAGCTCCACCCCGTCCGACGCATCGGCGGGCGATTCGCTCGACGATGATCTGTCCGGCGAGTCGCTTGCCGCGCCGGCCTGCGCCGCATCGGGCGACGAGGCCCCGCGGGTGGTGGTGGTGCCTGACTCGCTCGCCGGCGAGCGCCTCGACAAGGCGCTCGCCCAACTATTCCCCGAATTCTCGCGCAGCCGCCTGCAGGGCTGGATCGACGAGCAGCGCGTGCGCGTCGACGGCGCGCCGGCCAAGGTGCGCCAGCCGGTGCCGCTGGGCGCGACCATCGAGCTGGTGCCCGACCTGTTGCCCGAGCAGCTCGCGTTCGCGCCCGAGCCGGTGCCGCTGTCGATCGTCTACGAGGACGAAGCCCTGGTGGTGATCGACAAGCCCGCCGGCCTGGTGGTGCATCCCGCCGCCGGCAACTGGAGCGGCACCCTGCTCAACGGCTTGCTGCATCGCTACGGCGAGGCGGCGGCCGGCCTGCCGCGCGCCGGCATCGTCCATCGCCTCGACAAGGAAACCTCCGGGCTGATGGTGGTGGCGCGCACGCTCGCGGCGCAGACCGATCTGGTCCGGCAGTTGCAGGCGCGCACCGTCAAGCGGCGTTATTTCGCGCTGGTGTGGGGGCGCATGCCCGAGAGCGGCACCATCGACGCGCCGATCGGCCGCGATCCGCGCGAGCGCACGCGCATGGCGGTCGTCACGGGCGCCTCGGGCAAGCCGGCCCGCACGCACTTCCGCTGCGTGGATACGGTGCTCTGGCAGAACCAGCCGGTGTCGGCGATCCACTGCGATCTCGAGACCGGCCGCACGCACCAGATTCGCGTGCACTGCGCGCATACCGGCCATCCGCTGCTCGGCGACCCCGTGTATGGCCGCGCACGCGGCAAGCGCTCGGTCGCGGCGCTGCCCGGCGGTTTCGCGCGCCAGGCCCTGCATGCCTGGCGGCTCGGCCTGGTGCACCCGCTCACGGGGCGCTCGATGCAGTGGCGCTGTCCGGTGCCCGACGACATCGCCGAGCTGGCCGCCGCTCTCGGCTTCGGTGCCGAGGACGCCGACTTCGACGACGAGGACGATTACGACGACGATGATTACGATGGCGAGATCATCTACGTACGCGACGATCCGGAAGAGGACTGAATGACCACCATCACGCTGCCCGAGCTGAGCCTCGACGATTGCCTGCAACCCGACTGGCGCGTCGCGCCGCGCGTGCGCGCGCTGGTTTCGACGCGTGACGGCGGCGTGAGCGCCGCGCCTTATGGCAGATGGTCGGCGGAGCAGGGCGATGCGCCCGGCGGCATGAATCTCGGCCTTCATACCGGCGACGATCCGGCCGCTGTCGAGGCGAATCGCGCGCGGCTGCTGGCCTTGGCCGGCCAGCCGCGCGCGGCCTGGCTCGAGCAGGTGCACGGCACCGAGGTCGTGCGCGCCGACGCGGTGCTGGCGGCCGGCCCGGCGGCAGACGCGCCGGTTCGCGCCGATGCCAGCGTGACCGACGTGCCCGGCGCCGTCTGCGTGGTGATGGTGGCCGATTGCCTGCCGGTGTTGTTCTGCGACGCGGCCGGCCGCGCGGTCGGTGCCGCGCACGCGGGCTGGCGCGGCTTGGTGGCGGGCATCCTCGAGCGCACCGCGGCGCAGGTGGCGGCCCTGGCCGGCGTCGAGGCGAGCGGCCTGCATGCCTGGCTGGGCCCGGCGATCGGCCCGCGCGTCTTCGAGGTCGGCGCCGACGTGCACGCGGCATTCGTCGATGCGGCGCTGCCGGACGAGCGCGAAGCGACCGCCCGCGCCTTCGTGGCGGTCGACGGCGCGGCGGGCAAGCACCACGCGGATCTCTACGCGCTGGCGCGCCTGCGCCTGGCGCGGCTCGGCATCATGCAGGCGACGGGCGGCACCGCCTGCACGGTGACCGAGCGCCATCGCTACTACTCCTACCGGCGCGATCGGGTCACGGGTCGCATGGCCGCGATGATCTGGATCAACGACTAGAAGCCTGAAGAGCGGGCCGGCAGCACGGGGGATCGCCCCTCCACGGCCCCTCGCTCATATCGATACGGGTATTTCTTGCCTGGCCCGGTACAAATGCCGGGGGCTTTTTGCTGCGGCGCGTGACATGATTCCCGTCACGGAACCCGGTTAGGCTGAACCGGCTCCAAGCCACTCGCACGTCGCCTCGGGCCGGGCCTCGTCGACGATGTTGCGACGGATTGCCGCATAGTCGCGGCCTCGCGCGTTTTCCCCCGCGGCAGCACATGGGGGAAAACGATAATGATAAAACTACTGCACTGCGGCAGAATCGTGAAGCCACCTCCAGCGTATGATGGCCGGCAGGTCGCGTCGCCGGAAGGTCGTTGACGCAGGATGTCCAGATGCACAGCCAGGAATCACCGGTAAGGCAGGTATGACAGCACCGAAAAATTCGTCGACTTCCTCACAAGCTGACTTCAATCCGGGGCGCCAGACGGCCGATGCGTCCCAGCCGATTCAACAGATGTTCCAGCAGTGGCTCGACGCATGGGGCCGCTTCGCGGAGCCCCTGCGCGCCGCGGCCGGTCAGTCTGCGCAAGCGAATCCGGCTGCTTCCTTTCCCCTTCCGTTCGCCATGCCCAAGCTGCCCGAGTGGCCGGCCGCGGGTGGTGCACCGTTTGCAGCTCAATTCGGCAATCCGTTCAGCGGCCAGTTTGGCAGCCAGTTCGGCGCGGCCTTTCCCGGCGGCGCGGCGCTGCCGGGCATGTCGCTGCCGGTCGCCTCGGTGCCGCCGGCGCGGCTGCAGCAGCTACAGGCCGACTATGCGCGCGAGAGCGCCGAGCTGTTCCGCAAGGCGACCGCCTCGCAGCTCGAGGCGCCCGAGCTGAAGGACCGGCGCTTCAGCGCCGAGGCCTGGAAGGCTTCGCCCGCGCATGCCTTCACGGCTGCCTGGTACCTGCTCAACGCGCGCTACCTGCAGGCGCTCGCCGAGGCGGTCGAGACCGATGCCAAGACGCACGAGCGGATTCTGTTCGCGGTGCAGCAGTGGACCGCAGCACTGTCGCCGAGCAACTTCCTGGCGCTGAATCCCGAGGCGCAGAAGAGCGTGCTCGACACGCAGGGCGAAAGCCTGCGGCAGGGCATGATGAACCTGCTTGGCGATCTGCAACGCGGCAAGATTTCGCAGACCGACGAATCGCAATTCGTGGTCGGCAAGAACCTCGCGAACACGCCCGGCGCGGTGGTGTTCGAGAACGACCTGATCCAGCTGATCCAGTACCAGCCGGTCACGGCGACCGTCTACGAGCGGCCCCTGCTGATCGTGCCGCCCTGCATCAACAAGTTCTACATCCTCGACCTGCAGCCCGAGAATTCGCTGGTCGCGCATGCGTTGGCCAGCGGCCACCAGGTCTACCTGGTGTCGTGGCGCAATGCCGATGCGTCGATCGCGGCCAAGGGCTGGGACGACTACATGAACGAGGGCGTGCTGGCCGCGATCGACACGGTCCAGCAGATCAGCGGCCGCGAGCAGATCAACGCGCTCGGCTTCTGCGTGGGCGGCACCATGCTTGCCACCGCGCTCGCGGTGTTGGCCGCGCGCGGCGAACACCCGGTAGCCTCGATGACGCTGCTTACCGCGATGCTCGACTTCACCGATACCGGCGTGCTCGACGTGTTCGTTGACGAGGCGCACGTGCAGATGCGCGAGCAGTCGATCGGCGGCAAGCACGGCACGGCGCCGGGCCTGATGCATGGCGTGGAGTTCGCCAATACCTTCTCGTTCCTGCGGCCCAACGATCTGGTCTGGAACTACGTGGTCGACAACTACCTAAAGGGCCGCACGCCGGCGCCGTTCGACCTGTTGTACTGGAACAGCGACTCGACCAACCTGCCGGGCCCGATGTACGCCTGGTACCTGCGCCACACCTACCTCGAGAACAAGCTGCGCGAGCCCGGCGCGCTCACCGTGTGCGGCGAGCCGGTCGACCTCACGCGCATCGACGTGCCGACCTTCATCTACGGCTCGCGCGAGGATCACATCGTGCCCTGGCAGACCGCCTACGCCTCGACCTCGCTGCTGACCGGGCCGCTGCGCTTCGTGCTCGGCGCCTCGGGTCATATCGCGGGCGTGATCAATCCACCGGCCAAGAACAAGCGCAGCTACTGGAGCTTCGACGCGCCCGACGCCAAGGAACTGCCGGAACAGGCGCAGGACTGGTTCGACGCGGCGACCGAGCACCCGGGCAGCTGGTGGCCGGAATGGATTGACTGGCTCGACCAATACGGCGGTCGCAAGACCAAGCCGCGCGCCTCGCTGGGTTCGGCGCAGTTCCCGGTGATCGAGCCGGCACCCGGGCGCTACGTCCTGGTAAGGAATTGAAGCAGGAGCATTGACGGATCGCGACAGGCGGCGCACGCTGGCCGTCTGTGCCCCGGCATTTTTTCAACGGAGCGGGTCGCGGTGCGGGCCTGGAGGATGAAGACATGACTGACGTAGTGATCGTATCGGCCGCGCGCACCGCGGTCGGCAAATTCGGTGGTTCGCTGGCCAAGATCGCCGCGCCGGAACTGGGCGCGAGCGTGATTCGCGCCGTGCTGGAACGCAGCGGCGTGGCGCCCGACCAGATCAGCGAAGTGATCATGGGCCAGGTGCTGACGGCCGCATCGGGTCAGAACCCGGCGCGCCAGGCCGTGATCAAGGCGGGCCTGCCCACCGCCGTGCCCGGCATGACCATCAACAAGGTCTGCGGCTCGGGCCTCAAGGCCGTGATGCTGGCCGCCAACGCGATCATCGCGGGCGACGCCGAGATCGTCATCGCGGGCGGCCAGGAGAACATGAGCGCGGCGCCGCACGTGCTGCCGGGCTCGCGCGACGGCTTCCGGATGGGCGACGCCAAGCTGGTCGACAGCATGATCGTGGACGGCCTCTGGGACGTCTACAACAACTACCACATGGGCATCACCGCCGAGAATGTGGCCAAGGAATACGGCATCACGCGCGAGGCCCAGGACGCCTTCGCGGCGCTCTCGCAGAACAAGGCCGAGGCCGCCCAGAAGTCGGGCCGCTTCGACGACGAGATCGTGCCGATCGAGATCCCGCAGCGCAAGGGCGAGCCGATCCGCTTCGCCAGCGACGAGTTCGTGCGCCACGGCGTGACGGCCGAGTCGCTGGCGGGCCTCAAGCCCGCCTTCTCGAAGGAAGGTTCGGTGACGGCGGCCAATGCCTCGGGCCTCAACGACGGCGCTGCCGCGGTGCTGGTGATGTCGGCCGAGAAGGCCAAGGCGCTCGGCCTCACGCCGCTCGCGCGCATCAAGGCCTACGCCAATGCCGGCGTCGACCCGAAGGTGATGGGCATGGGCCCGGTGCCGGCCTCGCGCCGCTGCCTGGAGCGCGCCGGCTGGTCGGTCGGCGATCTCGACCTGATGGAGATCAACGAGGCCTTCGCGGCGCAGGCGCTGGCCGTGCACCAGCAGATGGGCTGGGATACCTCGAAGGTGAACGTGAACGGCGGTGCGATCGCGATCGGTCATCCGATCGGCGCATCGGGCTGCCGGATCCTGGTCACGCTGCTGTACGAGATGCAGAAGCGCGATGCGAAGCGCGGCCTCGCATCGCTGTGTATCGGCGGCGGGATGGGCGTGGCGCTGGCGGTCGAGCGCCCGTGACACCGCCGCGCGGCGCGGTGGGAGCGCGCCGCGCTTGAACCAGGCAGACGACGAAGGAAGCGCCGTCCGGCGCTTCGACAACGATAAATGGAGTGTTCAGTATGACTCAGCGAGTGGCTTACGTAACGGGCGGCATGGGCGGCATCGGGACGGGCATTTGCCAGCGTCTGCACAAGGCGGGTTTCACGGTGGTTGCCGGCTGCGGGCCGAATTCGCCGCGCCGCGCGAAGTGGATCGAGGATCAGAAGGCCCTGGGCTTCGATTTTCACGCCTCCGAGGGTAACGTCGGCGACTGGGAGTCGACCAAGCTCGCCTTCGACAAGGTCAAGGCCGAGGTGGGCGAGGTCGACGTGCTGGTCAACAACGCCGGCATCACGCGCGACGTGGTGTTCCGCAAGATGACGCTGGAAGACTGGCAGGCCGTGATCGACACGAACCTGACCAGCCTGTTCAACGTGACCAAGCAGGTGATCGACGGCATGGTCGAGCGCGGCTGGGGCCGGGTGATCAACATCTCGTCGGTGAACGGCCAGAAGGGCCAGTTCGGCCAGACCAACTACTCGACCGCCAAGGCCGGCATCCACGGCTTCACCATGTCGCTGGCGCAGGAAGTGGCGACCAAGGGCGTGACGGTCAACACCGTGTCGCCGGGCTATATCGGCACCGACATGGTCAAGGCGATCCGTCCCGACGTGCTCGAGAAGATCGTCGCGACGATTCCGGTGCGCCGACTCGGCTCGCCCGACGAGATCGCCTCGATCGTCTCCTGGCTCGCTTCGGACGAATCGGGCTTCGCCACGGGCGCCGACTTCTCGCTCAACGGCGGTCTGCACATGGGCTGAGCCTGCTGGCGCGGCCGCCGTGTGGGGCAGGCCGCGCCGCGGGCTCGACAGATTCCGAGTGCGTTCCGTCCGGCCGCGCGCCGTCGCGGCGGCGAGCGCTGTCATCGCGCCACCCCGGCGCTCACAGGTGTTCCATGACTACTACAAAGAAGACTGCCGAACGACTCATCAAGAAGTACCCGAATCGCCGGCTGTACGACACCGAAACGAGCACGTACATCACGTTGACCGATGTCAAGCAGCTCGTGCTCGAGCAGGAGGATTTCAAGGTCGTCGACGCGAAGAGCAACGAGGACCTCACGCGCAGCATCCTGCTGCAGATCATCCTGGAGGAGGAAAGCGGCGGCGTGCCGATGTTCTCCTCGTCGATGCTCTCGCAGATCATCCGCTTCTACGGCCATGCGATGCAGGGCATGATGGGCACCTACCTGGAAAAGAACATCCAGGCCTTCATCGACATCCAGAACAAGCTCGCCGACCAGTCGAAGAATCTCTACGACGGCAGCAACGCGATGAACCCCGAGGTCTGGTCGCAGTTCATGAACATGCAGGCGCCGATGATGCAGGGCATGATGACGAGCTACATCGAGCAGTCGAAGAACATGTTCGTGCAGATGCAGGAACAGATGCAGAGCCAGGCGAAATCGATGTTCAGCTCGTTCCCGTTCAAGCAGCCGACGCCGTCGGACGATCCGGACAAGAAATAAGCGGCAGCGGGGCCATCGGATGATGGCCCGGTATCGAAACGGCCCGCCTGGTGCGGGCCTTTGTCATGTCCGGCTCTGGGGTTCGAGCGGGGTTCGCCCCTTCAGGCCAGATCCTCGCTGAAGTCAGCGTAGGCCTCCACCTCGTGATGCCGGCGCCCATGCTGGCGCTTCAGCGCGCGCAGCTCGAGCGTCGCCTCGCAGAACGCGTCGCGCAGCCGGCGGATCTGATCCTCGAAATCCTGTCGTTCCTTGAGCAGGTTGGCGACGTAGCGGTCGACCGGGCGCCTGGCTTCGTGCAGCGACAGCGATGGTTCGCAAGCGACGTCGATCGGTGCCGGCGAGGTGTCGAGCGTCGCGAGCGGGCTCGCGCCGCCGGGCAGGGCGATCGGGGCGGCGGCGGGCGGTGTCGGCTGCGGCGCCTCGCTGCCTGGCGTGCTCGCCGTGTCGGCGCGATTGAGCAGACAGCGGTAGCCATAACCGTAGAGCGAGAGGATTTCGCAGCCGTGGCTGCCGTCGAGCTGCAGTTTCTTGCGGATCCGGCTCACGTGGGTCGCGACCGTGCGCGTGTCGATGTCGCTTTGCAATTTCCAGATCCGATTCAATAAGGTTTCATGTGAAATCAATTGATCCGGATGTCGGAAAAAATAGGCGGCCAATTCGAATTCCTTGCGAGTCAGATTGACCGATTCGCCATGCAGCCGAATCTTCGTGGTTTTCGTGTCGAGCGAATAAGCGCCGAAATCGGCACGGTCATTCGAATCGCTTGCATATCGCATGGCCGCGGTCATGATGCGTGACTGGACTTCGGCCTCGCGCATCGGACGCACCAGATAATCGTCGGCGCCGGCTTTCAGCGCCTCGGCGGCCGATTGGCAGGTGTCGCGCGCCGTCATCGCGACGATCGGCACGTGCCAGTCGAAGTGATGCCGGGCCCAGGCGATCAGGTCGATGCCCGACAGATCGGGCAGCACCACGTCGACCAGCAGGAGTTCGAAATCGTTGCGCCTGAGCGCGGCAAAAAAATTATTTCCAGTCTTGAAGAATTCAGGCTGATGACCGTCATTTCGCAACCACGATTCCAGTTGCTTGGTTTGATTGGCCGGACCGCCGAGAATGGCGACTTTCATCGTTTCTCGCCTCGTTCGGTATAGATGCGATTGAAGATAGGAGCCGTTTTTTGCAGTATCCCGTCATGCTAAATCGCTTCGATTGGGAATTTGTAACGAAAAGATACAGCCTGTTGCAGGCATCGGACCCTGAAAGAATCGATTGAAAAGTCCATCGCAAAATCGGAGGAAAGGCGCGCAGGCCAATAAACCGAGCGATCCGGGACAGCACGAACACCTCGGGCATGTCCATTGCGATGCGACATTTTTCGTGCGGCGGCCGGCGTTGGCGGGTCGAACCCGCTGTAACGAATCGTTGCAGTCTGGCGGGGCGCGCATGCGGCGGCGCAAAAGCCGGTCCCGCGCCGCGAGAGGGAGGGCGAATCCATCACGCGGCGGTAGTGCCCGCTCAGTCTTCCATCGAGGCGCGGCCGTCGTTCAGATGCACGCTGGCCCGATCGCTTTTCACCAGTTCGGCGAGCAGGCTTGCGCGTGCCTCGGGCGTGGCCGAGCGCAATTCGCCGGCAAGCGTGCCCGATTCGGGCAGCCTCACCCAGCCGACGATCGCCGAATCCGGCACGCGCGTGGCATTGACGGTCGCGCCGGTCGGATCGTCGTGCCCGTCGGCGGCTTGCCCGGCCTGCAGATGACCGGCCTCGGCCAGCGTATGGGTCAGGTCGTAGGCGCGATCGGTTTCGGCGAAGCGCCGCGTGTCGATCAGGTAGACGTAGCCGCGTTCGCTGGCGCTGCCGCCAGCGGCCTGGGATAGCGCCGTGGACGCGACTTTCGAGGTGGCGACGCCGGATTGCCCGGGATTTCCCTTGTGCTCGCCGAGTCCCTGCGCTTCCAGCAGGTTCGCGTCCTCGTCGAGCGGGCGGGCGCTGCGAAAGCCGCCGTCCTGCCGCAACTGGTTCGGCGAACGCGTATCGCCGCGATAGACGAGGCCGCGATAGCCATACAGCGTTTCCTGCCCGGGAGATACCGTCGAGCGGCCGAGCGCGATGGTCTGGCCCGCGCGCCCCGTTTCGGTGATGAAGCGCCGCAGGTCGGCGAGGCTGTGAATTTCGTCGGTGGCCTGCGCCGAACTCGAGGCGGCGGCGCCGGTCGCGAGGCGCGAAGACGAGGCCGCGGCCTGCGTGGTGGGCGGCGCGGCGCGACTGACCGCCGAGGCGGGCAGCAGGGCCTCGCCATCGGGCAGGTCGATGCCGACCGAGCCGAGCAGGTCCTTCGAGAAGGAGCCGAATTCCAGCTCGGGCAGCCAGTCGCGAGGCTCGTCGTTACCCGTGACGACGGCGTTCGGATCCTGGCGACGGCGCCCCGCGCGCAGCGGCTGGTGCGTCGTGTCTCCCGGCACGGCATTGGGCACGCGCGCCGAGCCGTTGCCGTGCGAATGCGAACGAGCGGCGCGTGCATCGTCGCCGGGCGCGTCGGACGACGTGCTGCCGTCGGTCGACGAACTCGTGCCCGGCGGCTGCCGATCGGCCGGTTGATGCGTCGCGCCGAGCTTTGCGGCATCGCCGCCATGCAGCACGAAGCTGCGCCCGGTCTGCTGATCGTGAACCAGCACGGCGGCGATCCGCGAGGCATCGGCGATGCCGTCGCCACCCGCGATCGTCGGATGCCCGCCGCCCGAGGCCTTGACGATTTTCGCGGTGGCGCCCGGTTTGCCGAAGGTGGCGGCCGCGATCCGCACGATCGTGTCGGCATCGCGCGTCACGTCGACGTGGCGATCGGCCTGGCCGGCGGTGACCTCGGCCAGCACGCGCCGGCGTGCTTCCATCACCTTGCGCGAGCTGGCGCTCGGCGAGGGCGCCGTGCTGCCCGACAACTGCTGGTGCAGGGCATGCAGCATCGAATCGAGCCCGGGCGAGCCGGCGTTATCGATCACATGCGCGCCGGCCTGCTCGAGGCCGAGGCGCCAGGTCAGCGGTTCCCGCGCGTTCGCGGCGTGCTGCGGCATGCGCTCGGCCAGCCTGGTGGCGGCAGCCACACCACGCGGGTCGAGCACGGCATTCGAGAAGCGTCGCCGCAGGTTCTCGCCGAACAGATGCGAGTTGAGCCAGTCGGCGGCCTCGGCCGGCGGTTTGGCGGCGAGTTCCTGGATTTCGGTTTCGCTGAAGCGGAAATCGCGCAAGGTATTGCGCGCGTCCGCCGGGCTGGCCGTGCCGTCGAGTCCGGCCAGTTGCGCGGCGAACAGGCGGGTCGCGTAGACGGGATTGTCCTGCGCGAAACGCGTGGCGAGCTGCTCGGCAATCCGCTCGGGAGCTTGGCCCTGGTAGGCGCGCGTATCGAAGCCGAGTTGCGCGTCGAGGGCCGCGGTATTGCCGCCCGCCGAAAGCCGTTGCGCCAGCGCCGGCAGCGACGCCTTGGGATTGAGCGCGGCGCCTTCGAGGAAATGCCGATTCAGTTGCGCATACACCTGATCCGCCGTGGCGTCGGCCGCGACCTGCGCCAGTTGCGGATTGCCGCTCGCGCGCGCCTCGTCCTGCAGGAAGGTGCGGGCGGCTGCCTGTTGCGCGGCGTTGCCGCTCGCGCCCGTGCTCTGCTCGGCGAGCACGCGCAGGGCGATTCGGGCATTGGCGTCG
The DNA here is from genome assembly GCF_000959725.1 of Burkholderia gladioli. Lineage (NCBI taxonomy): Bacteria > Pseudomonadati > Pseudomonadota > Betaproteobacteria > Burkholderiales > Burkholderiaceae > Burkholderia > Burkholderia gladioli. The sequence continues at coordinate 4,002,495 of NZ_CP009323.1, read as the reverse complement.
GGCGCGTGATCCTTGAGCAGGGCCTGGGCCGCTGCCGTGTCGCCCGAGCGCTGCAGCGCGTCGAGCTTGCCGATCTGTGCCGGCGAGAGTGCCAGCGTGTCCTTCATGAACTTCGCGGGATCGGCGAGCCTGGCCGGATCGGCCTGGCCTTCGGCGATCCGTGCGTCGATCGTCGGCATCGCGCGCAGCAGGGCTTCCTCGCGCATCGAGGCGTCGATCGGCCGGGCCTTGCGCGCGTTGATCTCGGCGACGACGCCACGCCGTCCCGCGTAGGCGAGGTAGACGGGGCTCATGACCGCGCGCGAGGCGCTGATCCCGGCGCCCGCGGCCGGATTGACGGCGAGCTCGGCGATCGTCAGCGCGCCGATGGCGGTGCCGTAGCCCATCTGGATCTTCGCGTGCCGCTTCTCCTCCTTCAGCGAGTCGAGCTTGAGATCCTGGTGCGCGAGGATATGCGCGCGCAGCGTATCCGGCACCGCCGGGCGCGCGTGCGTGCGGCCCGTCTGCAGCGGCAGCACCTTCTCGTTGTAGCGCAGCTTCAGCGCGGCGAGGCGGTCGACGCTGGCGCCCTTCGCGAACTGCGAGACCAGCGCGGCGCGGATGTCGGCGCGTTGCGGCCTGGTGGTCGGCAGCGTCGCGTCGGCTTTCCAGAATCGCCACGAACCGAAGTGCAGGGCGGCGTGCAGTTTGGTCCTGTCCTCGGCCGGCAGGGCCTGGTAGTGCTGGATGAAGCCCGCCGCGTCGCCCGATGCCGCGATCGCGCGCAGGCTGCCCGGCGCGAAGTCGGCCGTGTCGATCCCCGCCGCGCGCATCTGCGTCTCGACGGCCGCGACCGCCGGCGCCATCGGCCGGCCCAGCGCCTCGGCGCGCGCCGTCTTCAACTGGTCCATCACGGCCTCGGTGCGCCCGGGCCGCACCTCCATCCCGATGAAGGCGTCGATCACCGCCTCGCGCGCGCCGCGCCGCATGCTGGCGGTGTTGATGTTGCTGGTGCGGCCCAGGTTCAGCACCTGCATCATGTTGCGCTCGCCGGGAAAGTGCAGGACCTGGCGCAGCTTCTGCTGGCCGGCCAGGCCGAGCGTGGCGTGATGCTCCAGGAAACGCGCGATCTCGGGTTCGCCGCGCGTGCGCAGGATCGAGTAGACGTTGGCGTCGAGCTTGTCGCTCGCGAACAGCGCGTCGAGCTGGCGCGTCGCGGCGCTGCCGACATCCTGGCGGGCGCTGGGCGGGCGAGTGACGGCCGAGCGCAGCGCCTGCATGCGGTCCACCGATTGGTTGACGCCGCGGTTCTGCAGCGCGCCGGCGCCGATGTAGGCGGCGCCGCCGGCCAGGCCCAGGGCCCCGTCGGCCGTCAGGGCGCCGCTGCCGTAAAGCGATTTGCCGTGGTCCGCGGCGCTGTGGATGCGGCCAGCGAGGCCGGCGGCGCCGAGGCCGACATCGCGGATCGCGCCCGGGGTCGCCTTGGCCAGCGCCTCCTTGGCTTGCGCGTGCGCGCTCAGCGCATCGTTGCCGGCGAGGGTGCCGGGCCGGGCCTGCTTCGCGTCGGCGTGGGTCTGCGCGACCTTCAGTGTCTTGTTCGCGTAACCGACGCCGGTCGAGACGATATCGAGCGTCTGCGGCAGCATGCCGACGCCGTTGGCGGCGCTCGAAACGGCCTGGGTGGCCGGGTTGGCGCCGTGGAAGGTGCTGACTATCCCGTTGACGGCCGAAGTGGCGTTATTGGCGGCCCAGAGTTCGTAGCCGGCGGAGGCGGTCGGGCCGATCACCGCTTCGGTCTTGTCGAGCGCGGCGCGCGTGCGGTGCGGGTTTTCCTTGCTGCCGCGGTTTTCGTCACCGGCCGCCTTGCGGGTGCCCATGCGCGAGGCCAGGCTGGACAGTGCGTCGAGCGGGCCGCGGCGTGACTGCTGGCTTGGGGCGGGGGCGGCGGGAGTTGTCGACGAGCCCGGATGGGCGGTGCTTGCGGCGGGATCGCCAGGGGCGGTCGCCGACGGCGAAGACGGCAGGCGATTGACTGGCGGCGGCATCCGGGCTCTCAGATGGGCATCGATGTTGGTATGGGCGCCGGACTGGGCGGTGCCGTGCGCGTATCACCAGAGAGTGGCGCACGCCGAAAAACATGTCATCCGGATGACAGGAAGCCGTGTCGCGGGATGCGAAGCGGGAGGCGTCTGTGGATGGCCGGGATGCAGGCTGGTTGTAATCGGTGGTCGATTTGCCGTCTGGCCTCACCGGCTGGCGCCGATTTTGGCTCCCCGGACATAAATCGCTGTAAACTCTCGCTTTTGCCGCCACACCCCCCACAGATTCCCGATGTCCCATACCCCGAAAGTAGGGTTCGTATCGCTCGGCTGCCCGAAGGCCCTGGTCGACTCCGAACAAATCATCACCCAGCTGCGTGCCGAGGGTTACGAAATCTCCGGCACCTATGACGGCGCCGACCTGGTCGTCGTCAACACCTGCGGCTTCATCGACGATGCCGTGCAGGAGAGCCTCGACGCGATCGGCGAGGCGCTGACCGAGAACGGCAAGGTGATCGTGACCGGCTGCCTGGGCGCCAAGAAGAGCGCGAGCGGCGCCGGCCTGATCGAGGAAGTGCACCCGAAGGTGCTGGCCGTCACCGGCCCGCATGCGCTGGGCGAGGTGATGCAGGCGGTGCACAGCCACCTGCCCAAGCCGCACGACCCGTTCACCGACCTGGTGCCGGCCGCCGGCATCAAGCTCACGCCGCGCCATTACGCCTACCTGAAGATTTCCGAAGGCTGCAATCACCGCTGCACCTTCTGCATCATCCCCTCGATGCGCGGCGACCTGGTCTCGCGCCCCGTCGCCGAGGTGATGCTGGAGGCGGAGAACCTGTTCAAGTCGGGCGTCAAGGAACTGCTGGTGATCTCGCAGGACACCAGCGCCTACGGGGTCGACGTCAAGTACCGCACCGGCTTCTGGAACGGCCGCCCGCTCAAGACGCGCATGACCGAGCTGGTCGCCGCGCTCGGCGAGCTGGCCGCGCAATACGGCGCCTGGGTGCGCCTGCACTATGTCTACCCGTATCCGCACGTCGACGAGGTGATCCCGCTGATGGCCGAGGGCGCCTCGCGCGGCCACGTGCTGCCTTATCTGGACGTGCCGTTCCAGCACGCCGACCCGGAAGTGCTCAAGCGCATGCGCCGCCCGGCGAATGCCGAGAAGGTGCTCGACCGGGTGCGCAAGTGGCGCGAGATCTGCCCGGACCTGACGATCCGCAGCACCTTCATCGCCGGTTTCCCCGGCGAGACGGAAGCCCAGTTCGAGACCCTGCTCGACTTCATTCGCGAGGCGGAACTCGATCGCGTCGGTTGCTTCGCCTATTCGCCGGTCGAGGGCGCCACCGCCAACGAACTGGACGGCGCGCTGCCCGACGAGGTGCGCGAGGAACGCCGCGCGCGCTTCATGGAAGTGGCCGAGGAAATCTCGGCGGCGCGCATCGAGCGCAAGGTCGGCCAGACGCTGAAGGTGCTGATCGACGAAGTCAACGCCGAAGGCGGGATCGGCCGCACCGCGGCCGACGCGCCGGAAATCGACGGCGTGGTCTATGTCGAGCCGGTGCAGGGCGCCAAGCGTTACAAGGTCGGCGATTTCGTGCCGGTGACGATCACCGGCGCCGACGGCCACGATCTGTGGGGCGAGGTCGGCGCGGCATGACGGAGTCGATGGCGCCTCGGTGCCCCGAAGTCCTCGCCTTCGGCGAGGCGATGGTCGAATTCAACCAGTCCCAGCCGGGTTCGCCGCAATACCTGCAGGGTTTCGGCGGCGATACCTCGAACTTCTGCATCGCGGCCGCGCGCCAGGGCGCGCGCACCGGTTTCGTGTCGGCGGTCGGCGACGACCATTTCGGCCGGCTCCTGCTCGAGCTGTGGCGGCGCGAGCAGGTCGACACCGCGACGGTGCGCGTCGATCGCTCGGCGCCGACCGGCGTCTATTTCGTCTCGCACGGCGAGCATGGCCACGCCTTCGACTACCTGCGCGCCGGCTCCGCGGCGAGCCGCTACGCGAGCGGCGAGCTGCCGCTCGAGGCGATCGCGGCGGCTCGCGTGATCCATCTGTCGGGCATCAGCTTCGCGATCAGCGCGAGCGCCTGCGACGCGGCCTTCGCGGCGATCGACCATGCGCGCGCGAACGGCGTGCGCGTGAGCTTCGACACCAACCTGCGGCTCAAGCTGTGGCCGCTCGCGCGGGCCCGCGCGGTGATGCTGGAGGCGCTGCGGCGCACCGACATCTGCCTGCCGAGCTGGGACGACGTGACCCTGCTGACCGGCCATGAGGAGCGCGACGCGATCGTCGATGCGCTGCTCGATTGCGGCCCGGCCGTGGTCGCGCTGAAGCTCGGCAAGGACGGCGCCTATGTCGCCACGCGCGACGAGCGGCGCCTGGTGCCGGGCTTCGCGGTCGAGGCGCTCGACGCGACCGGCGCGGGCGACTGCTTCGGCGGCGCTTTCATCGCACGAATCGTGGCCGGCGACGATCCGTTCACGGCCGCGCGCTACGCCAACGCGGCAGCCGCGCTGTCCACGCGCGGTTACGGCGCGGTGGCCCCGATCCCCGAGGCGGACGCGGTCCGCGCCTTGCTCGAGGGCTGATCGCGAGCGCCGCCGGCCGTCCCCGGCGGCGGTGGCCCGCTCGAAGGAATCCTCGATCGCCGCGCCCCGCATCCGTATTACCCTGCGGGTCACCAATCGATGACATCGGAGGCACTATGCAGCAGCGCGAAGTGGTGGTGGTCAGTGGTGTGCGCACCGCGATCGGCGGTTTCGGCGGCAGCCTGAAGGAATTTTCGCCGACCCAGCTCGGCGCGCGCGTGGTGCGCGAGGTGCTGGAGCGCGCGGGCGTGAACGGCGAGGAAGTCGGGCACGTGGTGTTCGGCAACGTGGTGCATACCGAGCCGCGCGACATGTACCTGGCACGCGTCGCCGCGATCGAGGGCGGCATCGCGCAGCACACGCCGGCGGTGACGGTGAACCGCCTGTGCGGCTCGGGCCTGCAGGCGATCGTCTCGGCCGCGCAGAGCGTGCTGCTCGGCGATGCCGACATCGCCGTGGCCGGCGGCGCCGAGAACATGAGCCGCGCGCCCTACACGATGCCGGCGGCGCGTTTCGGGCAGCGCATGGGCGACGCGAAGATCGTCGACATGATGCTCGGCGCGCTGCACGACCCGTTCCAGTCGATCCACATGGGCGTGACGGCCGAGAACGTGGCCGCCAGGTACGGCATCACGCGCGAGGCGCAGGACGCGCTGGCGCTCGAATCGCATCGCCGCGCCTCGCACGCGAGCCGCGCCGGCTACTTCAAGACGCAGATCCTGCCGATCGAGATCGGCTCGAAGAAGGGCACCGTGCTCTTCGATAGCGACGAGCACGTGCGCCATGACGCGAGCGCCGAGGATTTCTCCAAGCTGCGCCCGGTGTTCGCGAAGGAAAACGGCACGGTCACGGCCGGCAATGCCTCGGGCATCAACGATGCGGCCGCGGCCGTCACGCTGATGGAGCGGCGCGTGGCCGAGGCGCGCGGGCTCAAGCCGCTGGCGCGGCTGCTGTCCTACGCGCATGCCGGCGTCGATCCGGCCTACATGGGGATCGGCCCCGTGCCGGCCTCCCGGAAGGCGCTGGAAAAAGCGGGCATCCAGGTTGCGGATCTCGACGTGATCGAGGCCAACGAGGCCTTCGCCGCGCAAGCCTGCGCCGTGTCGAACGAGCTCGGCTTCGATCCGGCCAAGGTCAACCCGAACGGCTCGGGCATCTCGCTGGGCCACCCGATCGGCGCGACCGGCGCGCTGATCACCGTGAAGGCGCTGTACGAACTGCACCGGATCTCGGGCCGCTACGCGCTCGTGACGATGTGCATCGGTGGCGGGCAGGGGATCGCCGCCGTATTCGAGCGCATGGACTGATTGTCGACCCCTGGTAAAAAGGAGCAAGCCGACGTGGCAGCCGCAAGCCGAAACCGATCCCGCATCCGATCCCGCCTCGCGACAGCGTTCGCCTGCGCGCTGGCAGCCGGCGCGCTGCACGCCCAGACGCATCCCCAGCAGCCGCCGGCGGCGGCTACCTCGGGCGCCTCGACCGCGGAGGCGGCGGCGGCCGCCGCGGCGGCCCCTCCCGAGCGCGACGACACGGCGCCCGCCAAGCCGCTGAAGCCGGATCCGGCGCTCGAGAAGCTGCCGCGCTACGACGGCACGCTGGGCGGCCGCGCGATCGTGGCCCATCTCGGCCCGAAGACGGACGAGCCGGGCGTGCACGGCGAATATCGCTACGCCGACACGGGCCAGGTGATCCTGCTGGCGGGCGATCGCGACGGCGATACGCTGGAGATCGAGGAGTCGAACGACGGCACCAATATCACCGGCGTCTGGGTCGGCCATTTCGATGCATCGGGCGCGCTGTCGGCCGATCGCATGAATGCCGACGAATCGGATCCGCAGCCGGTGGTGCTGCGCCCGGCCGGCGGCGCGAGCCACGCGGGGCAGACGGGGCAGAGGGGGCATGCACCGGCGCCGGCCGCGCCCGCTTCCGGTGCCGCGGGTACCGGGGCGGCGCCGCGCGCGGGGCACGCGGTCGGCGGCGTCGGCAATCTCTCCACCTCGGACTGAGCCGGCGCCGACGCAATGCAGCGAGCGGCGCGCCCCGGCCATCGCCGAGCGGGGCGGCCGCCGCGGTGAGCACCGCCTGGTCCGCGCGGTGCCGACCTGTTTCGCGACGCCTTCGCGAACCGCATGACATCTCCACCCAGCCTCGCCGGCGCGTCCGCGCCGACCGGCTCGGCGACGTCGCCGGCGACTGTACCGGGCCAAGCTCCGCGAATCGGGCTACCCTGTGCGGATCGTTTCCCCTGCTTCCTCTCCCTCATATGACCGATACCTCTTCGCCGCGCGCCCTCCAGACCCGCATCGTCCAGCCCGAAGGCGAACTGCCCGCCGGCTGGGCCTCGTTCGTCACGCCGGTGGCGCGCGCCTCGACCGTGGTGTTCCCCGATCTGGCGACGATGCGCGCGCTCGACTGGCGCGAGGACGACAAGTGGCGCTACGGCCTGCACGCCACGCCCACCGCGCTCGAACTGGCACGCCAACTGGCCGTGATCGAGGGCGGCGCGCACGCGCTGCTGCAGCCCTCGGGGCTGGCGTCGATCATGAACGTCTATTTCGGCATCGTGAAGAGCGGCGACGACGTGCTGGTCCCGCACAACGCCTATAGCCCCAACGCCGATCTCGGCAACTGGCTGGCGCGCGATTTCGGCATCAGCGTGCGCTTCTACGATCCGCTGATCGGCGCCGGCATCGCCGAGCTGATCCGCCCCGAAACCCGCCTGCTGTGGCTGGAGGCGCCGGGCTCGGTGACCATGGAAGTGCCCGACGTGCGGGCCATCACGGCGGTGGCGCGCGAGCGCGGCGTGATCACCGCGATCGACAACACCTATTCGGCGGGCCTGGCGTTCAAGCCCTTCGAGCATGGCGTCGACATCTCGGTGCAGGCGCTCACCAAGTACCAGTCGGGCGGCAGCGACGTGCTGATGGGCGCGACCATCACGGCCGAGCGCGCGATCCACGAGCGGCTCAAGCTGGCGCGCATGCGCACCGGCCTGGGCGTGTCGGCCGACGACTGCTCGCTGGTCCTGCGCAACCTGCCGAACATGCGGCTGCGCTTCGAGGCACACAGCCGCAGCGCGCTGGCGCTGGCCAAGTGGCTGAAGAAGCGTCCCGAGATCGCCTCGGTGCTGCATCCCGAGCTGCCCGACTGCCCGGGCCACGAAGCCTTCGCGCGCGACTTCACGGGCGCGGGCGGGCTGTTCTCGGTGGTGTTCGACGCGCGTTATCGTGCCGAGCAGATCGACCGCTTCGTCGAGGCGCTCGAACTGTTCGCGATCGGCTGGAGCTGGGGCGGGGCGCGCAGTCTCGCGATGCCCTACGACATCGCCTCGATGCGGCCGAGCTGGTCGCAGGGCACCCTGGTGCGCTTCTACGTCGGTCTGGAAGAAGAGGCGGACCTGCGCGCGGACATCGAACGCGCGCTGGCCGCGACGCTCGGATAAACGGCGGCATCGCCGGCCCTTCGTCCGGCCGGCGCGCCGAAAAAAATGGCAGATCGGCCGGAGCCGATCTGCCATTTTTCATGGGCCTGGCGGCTTGCGCCGGGGGCGAGCGCGGCGCTTCAAAACAGGCGCAGCAGGCCGTCGAGGCCGACGTGGTCGAATGCGACGCTGGCCGCCTCGCGGACCACGGGCTTGGCGCGGAACGCCACCGAGAAGCCGGCGGTGGCCATCATCGCCAGGTCGTTCGAGCCGTCGCCCATCGCGATCGCGCGCGCGGGCTCGAAGCCGAGCGTCGCGCAGGTCTCGCGCACGGTGCGCGCCTTGACCTCGGCATTGACGATCTCGCCGAGCACCTTGCCGGTCAGCTTGCCGTCGACGATCTCGAGCGTGTTGGCCCGGGTGAAGTCGAGGCCGAGCCGTGCCTTGAGCCGCTCGGTGAAGAAGCTGAAGCCGCCCGACACCAGCAGGGTCTTGAGGCCGGCGGCGCGGGCGCCGGCCAGCATCGCCTCGGCGCCCGGCGACAGTTGCAGCCGCTCCTCGTAGACACGCTCCAGCGCGCTGGCCTCGAGCCCGGCCAGCAGCGCGACGCGACGCGTCAGGCTCTCGTTGAAATCCTTGATCTCGCCGCGCATCGAGGCTTCGGTGATCGCGGCGACCTCGGCCTTGAGGCCGCAGAAATCGGCGATCTCGTCGATGCACTCGATGGTGATCAGCGTCGAATCCATGTCCATCGCGACCAGCCCGAAATCGCCGAGCCGGCGGCCCGCCTCGACGAAGGCGTAATCGAGGCCGTGGGTGCCGCAATAGACGGCGATGTCGGGTGCCTGCGCGCGCTGCGCGCCCTCGATGCGGATCGCCTGTTCGTCGATCGAGGCGAGGCCGGTGCCGCGTGCCAGCGCGAGCAGGGTTTTGTGGTGGACCGGGGACAGCGGCGCGGGGCTCTGGATGACGAGATTCGTGGTCATGACGGGTCGCGTGAGACGGGGACGGCGCGCCTCGCGCGCCGGGAAGGCCGCTATTGTAGCCGGTCGGCGCGGCCCGGCCGCCGGTTTCGGCGCGGCGCCGGGCAGGGCGGCGCCAAGGCCGTGCAGTGCGACGGCCCGGCGCGGATCGTCGGTTTCGTCGTCCTGAGCGATTTCCGGTTTCGGCCGCGCTAGCGCGGCACCCGGGGCGCGACGCCGCCCTCGCGATCCCAATAGGGCGGATCGCCGAAATGCGCGGCGATGAAATCGATGAAGGCGGTCAGCTTCAAGGGCACGAAGGCGCGGCTCGGGTAGACCGCCCAGATCGCCGAGGGCTCGGCGAGCGGGTAGTCGGCCAGCACGGGCACCAGCGAGCCGTCGCGCAGGTTCGGGCCGACGTCCCAGGTGGACTTGATGGCGATGCCGAAGCCGTCCACCAGCGCCTCGCGGATCGCCTCGCCGTTGCTGGCCACCAGGCGCCCGCCGACGCGCACCGTGAGCGGGCCGGCCGGCGTCTCGAAGGCCCAGTCGCGCTGGTCGCCGAGCACCACGCATTCGTGGCGCGCCAGGTCGGCCGGATGATGGGGCGTGCCGTGTTCGGCCAGGTAGGCCGGCGAGGCGCAGACCACGCGGCGATTCACCGCCAGGCGCCGCGCCACCAGGCTCGAATCGCGCAGCGCGCCGAGCCGGATCGCCAGGTCGATGCCCTCGTCGACCAGGTCGACGATCTCGTCGGACAGGCGCAGGTCGATCGAGACTTGCGGGTAGCGGCGCAGGAAGGCCGGGATCACCGGCGCCACATGTTGGCGGCCGAACGAGGAGGACATCGAGATGCGCAGGCGGCCATGCGGCTCGCCGCGCGCCCGGCCGACCGCCGCTCGGGCCGAGTCGGCCGCATCGAGCAGCGTCTGGGCACGCGCGAGGAACAGCTCGCCGTCCTGGGTCAGCGTCACGCGCCGGGTGGTGCGATGCAGCAACCGCGCGCCGAGCTGGCGTTCGAGCTGGGCCAGCCGGCTGCTGGCCACCGTGGCCGACACGCCGAACTCGCGGCCGGCCGCCGAGACATTGGCCAGCAACGCGGCGCGCACGAACAGCGCGACGTCGAGCAGGTCGAGCGGTTTGTCGGCAGGCGTGGTCCGGGGATCGCGAGGCTCGCTCATTATCCGGATTTCCCAAAAAATGTTTCCGGCATTATGTCGGTTTTTCTCCGGGATCGGGCCGCGTAGGATGGCCTCCATCGAAGCATCCGTTTCCCCATCGAGGAGCAAGCATATGAAAGCGATTGGCCTGACCCGTTACCTCCCGATCGACGACCCGCAGTCGCTGGTCGACGTCGAGCTGCCCACCCCCGCGCCGAGCGGCCGCGACCTGCTGGTCAAGGTCGAGGCGGTGTCGGTCAACCCGGTCGACACCAAGGTGCGCGCGCCCAAGGACAAGGTGGAGTCCAGCCCGCGCGTGCTGGGCTGGGACGCGGCCGGCACGGTGGCCGCGGTCGGCCCCGAGGTCACGCTGTTCCGGGTCGGCGATCCGGTCTATTACGCCGGCAGCATTACGCGGCCCGGCGCGAACAGCGAGTACCACCTGGTCGACGAGCGGATCGTCGCGCTCAAGCCGGCCTCGCTCGACTTCGCGGCGGCCGCCGCGCTGCCGTTGACGGCGATCACCGCCTGGGAGGCCCTGTTCGACCGCCTGAAGGTGTCGCCGCAAGGCCGCGACGCGGGCAAGACCGTGCTGGTGATCGGCGGCGCGGGCGGGGTCGGCTCGATCGGCATCCAGCTCGCCAAGCAGCTCGGCCAGCTCACGGTGATCGCCACCGCCTCGCGTCCCGAGTCGGCCAAATGGGTGCTCGAGCTGGGTGCCGACCACGTGGTCGACCACTTCGGCGACCTGCCGGCGCAGATCCGCGCGGCCGGCTTCGAGTCGGTCGACTACGTGCTGGTGTTCAACGATACCGACCGCCATTTCCCGGCGGCCGCCGAGATCGTCAAGCCGCAGGGCGGCATCTGCACCATCGTCGAGAACGCCAAGCCGGTGCCCGTCGAGCAGCTCAAGGCGAAGAGCGCGGCCTTCCACTGGGAGTTCATGTTCACGCGCTCGATGTTCGGCACGCCCGACATGATCGAGCAGCACAAGCTGCTGACCGAGGTGGCGCGGCTGGTCGATGCGGGCACGCTGCGCGCCACGGTCGGCCAGCAGCTCGGCGCCATCAACGCCGCGAACCTGCGCGAGGCGCACCGCCTGCTCGAGGCCGGGCGCGCGATCGGCAAGCTGGTGCTGAGCGGGTTCTGACGCGGCGCGTGACGGGGCGGCGAGGGCGGCGGGTTTGCGCCGGCCGATCCGCCCTGGCCATCTTGCGTTGCAACGACAAAGGCCGCCGCGCGATGCGTGGCGGCCTTTGTCGTCGAGCGTGGCTACGCGACGGCGCGACATGCTGCGGCGCGCCATCGGCGGCCGCGCTCGCGCAGGGCGCCGATGCCTCGTCGCGCCGTGCGCGTGACGCCACCACAACATGCTCCATACAAGCGTCACCGAAGCCGCCGCTTGCGATTAGACTGGATATCCGCGTGCATCGTGTCTTGCCATATAACCAGGCGCCGCCCGCTCGGCGGCGCAATATCAGGAGGACAGCATGAGCCTGCGTATTCCGTGCGTCGCCGTGTGCGCCGTCGCCTTCGCGGCGGCCCTCGCCAGCTCCGCCGCGAACGCGGCGCCGCCGATCAAGGGCAGCGCCAGCGGCGGCAACGACGGCCAGCTCCAGTACACGGTGAAGGTCGATTCGAAGCGCTTCGGCGCCTCCGAGGAAACGCGCAAGATCCGCTCGGGCGAAACCGACGACTTCAACTGGAAGTCGGTGCCGCCCTCGGGCGCGGTGGCGATGCCTGACGGTTGCCCTGATGCCGATTCCCTGCCGCGCGACGCGAACGGCGCGATGGTCCGACAGACCCAGGTGCGGCTCGCGCCCTCGGTCGACGCCAAGGGCATGGCCACGGTGCAGATCAGCTTCCAGGCCAGCGCGCCCGACGGCACCACCTCGGTGAGCGCCGATGGCAAGACCCTGCAGTGCCCGAAGCCGGTTACCGTCAGCGAGGTCAAGCGCGTCTCGCTCTCGACGCGCGGCGGCGCGAAGACCATCGCGATGAGCGACGGCACGCGCGTGACGGTATCGATCCAGCCGTGAGTTGAGTGTCTCGCGCCGCCCGGCGCGGCGGCATTGACCGATGTGATGAAGCGCGACGCGCCGTGCCGGTTGGCGCGGCGCGTTTTTGCGCGTGTCGTGATCGCCTGTCGTAAGCCTCGCCTCGCCTCGCCTTGTCTTGTCTCTCCTCGGCCGCTCGCCGAGGCGCCGTTCAGCGCCGCTTCCTGCGCGGCTTGCGCTCGACCAGGCGCGCGGACAGGAAGCGGTGGTCGGCCGAGAACAGGCGCCGGTAGGTCTGCAGCACCGCGCCGACCGTGCCCAGCGCCGAGGCCGCCGCGATCAGGAACATGACCACGATCTGGTAGCGCACCGCCTGCAGGGGGGGCTGACCGGCCAGCACCTGGCCCGTCATCATGCCCGGCAGGCTGACGATGCCGACCACCGCCATCTGGTTCAGGGTCGGCAGCATGCCGGCGCGCACGGCCTGGCGCGCGGCGTCCCGGGCTGCTTCCCAGCGCGTCGCGCCGAGCGCCAGCGCGGTCTCGATGCGGTCGCGCCGCGCGGTCAGCTCGCCCGTCATGCGTTCGACGCCGAGCCCGACGCCGGTCAGCGCATTGCCGAGGATCATGCCGAGGATCGGGATCGCATACTGCGGCTCGTACCAGGGATGGATGCGGATCACCACGAACAGCCCGACCGCGCCGACCGCCCAGGAACCCGCCCAGATCGACACGATGCTGTCGATGCGCTGGCCCGCGTAGGTGCGCTCGCCGCGCGCGGCGCCGGCGAAGCCGGCCACCAGCGTCATCAGGATCATCAGCGGCAGCACCACGGTCCAGCTCGGATGACCGAACACCCAGCCCAGCACGTAACCGATCGCGAGCAACTGCACCACGGTGCGCACCGCGGCGATCGCCAACTGGCGGCCCAGGCCCAGCGACAGCGCGAAGGACAGCGCGCCATTGACCGCCACCAGCGCGGCGGCGATCGCCACGTCGCCGAGGCTCAGGTCCTGCAGTACCGGGCTCATCGCGCTGCCTCGTCTTGGTCCTGGCTGCCCGGCTCGTCGGCGTCGCCGAGCACGCCGGCGCGCATCCTCACCTGGCGCGAGCCGACCCGGGCCGCCTGCGCCGGATCGTGCGAGACCCACATATAGGCGCGCGCCTCGGGCGCGGCCTCGAACCACGCCGTCACCAGCGTCTCGACCGCGCGCGCCGATTCGGGATCGAGCGCGGCGGTCGGTTCGTCGAGCAGCAGCACCTCGGGTTCGAGCTGCAGCACGCGCAGCAGCGCGGCGATCTGCGCCTCGCCGCCCGACAGTTCGCTGGCGGCCTGGTCGAGAAAATCGTCGGCGCGGCCGGCGCGAATCGCGAGCTCGGCCACGCGGGCGCGATCGAAGCGCAGGTCGCCATAGACGGCCAGCGAATACGGGTAGCGCAGCAGATCCTCGACGCTGCCGTCGTCGAAGGCGGCAGGGCGCTGGCGCAGATAGGCGACGCCGCGGCGGTAGCGCGTGATCGATGCGCGCGCAACCGGTGCGCCGCGCCAGAGCAGGGCGCCGCCGTCGATCGGATCGAGCAGGGCGAGCGCGCGCAGGAACACGCTCTTGCCCGATCCGGACGGACCGGTGACAGCAACGCGCATGCCCGCGGCGAGAAGAAAGTCGGTCGGCGCCACCAACACCCTTTGCGAGACTGGGTCGCGACGGGTCAGGCCGCGGGCTTCGATCAGGCCGGCTGGTGTCATAAATGCAAGAAATGGTAAAGGGAGAAGGACGCCTCGCGCGCGATGCCATAATACCGATAACCTGCTTGCAAGTCGTCTGGCGCGGCCTTGCGCCCGTTGTCTTGTCTCGATAAGAAAAAACTGGAGCCCGGCATGACGCTTACCCGAGTCATCGGCAAATCGGCGGCCTGGATCGTCGGCATCATCCTGGTGCTGATCGCCGCGCTCGTCGTCTTCATCCTCACGTTCGACTGGAATCGCGCGAGGCCGTATATCAACGAACGCGTCAGCACCGAGATCGGCCGGCCGTTCGCGATCCAGGGCGACCTCAAGGTCGGCTGGCGCCGTCCCTCCGGCGAAACCGGCTGGCGCGCCTGGATACCCTGGCCGAGCTTCACCGCCAACAACATCGTGATCGGCAATCCCGACTGGACGAAATCCCCGCATTTCGCCACGCTCGACGCCGCGCATTTCGACCTCGCCGTGCTGCCGCTGCTCGCGCATCGCGTGGTGATCCCCTCGATCGACATCGTCAATCCCGCGCTCGACATCGAGCGGCTCGCCGACGGCCGCAACAACTGGACCTTTTCCTTCAAGCAGTCGGGCGAGCCGTCGACCTGGAAGGTCGAGCTTCACGATTTCGGTTTCGCCAAGGGCACGGTGAGCTATCGTGACGCGATCACCAAGGCCGACCTGAATGTCGCGATCGACACGCTCGGCCAGCCGATCCCGCTCGGCGAGGTGCTCAAGCAGCAGGAGGCCACCTCGCGCGCGGCCTCGGCGCAGCGCGTCGGCAAGGCCGGGGCCGCGCAACTGACGAAGAAGATCGAGGCGGCGTCGGCTGCGGCCGCGGCTTCCGCTGCTTCGGGTGCCTCGTCGGTTTCGATCGCGGCGGCTTCGACGGCCTCGGGCGCATCCGCCGGCGACGCGTCGGTCGCGCAGGCCTCGTCCGCGAGCAGCGCCTCGTCCGCCGATGCCGCGGTGGCTGCCGCCTCGGCGGCCAGCGGTGCCGCCGCCACGCCGCCCGCGCCGACCTATGCCTTCGGCCTGGTGGTGAAGGGCCGCTACAAGAACGTGCCGATCGACGGCACCGGCAAGATCGGCGGCGTGCTCGCGGTGCGCGACGCCACCCGCCCGTTCCCGCTGCAGGCCGACATCAAGGCTGGCGACACGCGCCTGGCGATCGTCGGCACGCTGACCGACCCGATGCAGCTCGCCGCCATCGACCTGCGGCTCTGGCTGCAGGGCACCAGCATGTCGCATCTGTACGCGCTGACGGGCGTCACCCTGCCCGATACGCCGCCCTATGCCACCGAAGGCCGGCTGATCGGCCAGTTCCGCCGCAACGGCAGCACCTTCCGCTACGAGAACTTCGACGGCCGGGTGGGCAGCAGCGACCTGCATGGCACGCTCAGCTATGCGCAGCGCGCGCCGCGCCCGCTGCTCTCGGGCGAGCTGGTCTCGAACCTGCTGCAGTTCTCGGATCTCGCGCCGGTGGTGGGCGCCGACAGCGCCTCGAGCAAGCGCGCGCGCGGCGATACCACCAGGCAGCCTGCCGATCGCGTGCTGCCGGTCGAGACCTTCCGCACCGATCGCTGGAAGGCGCTGGACGCCGATGTGAAGTTCACGGGCCGCAAGCTGATCAAGAACAAGGACCTGCCGATCAGCGATCTCTACACCCATATCGTGATGCAGGACGGCGTGCTCTCGCTCACGCCGCTGCGCTTCGGCGTGGCCGGCGGCACGCTGTCCACCGAGGCGCGG
Source organism: Burkholderia gladioli (assembly GCF_000959725.1). Taxonomy (NCBI): domain Bacteria; kingdom Pseudomonadati; phylum Pseudomonadota; class Betaproteobacteria; order Burkholderiales; family Burkholderiaceae; genus Burkholderia; species Burkholderia gladioli. The sequence goes on along the minus strand of NZ_CP009323.1, from coordinate 3,986,853 downwards.
CTCGACGGCAGCGGCACGCCGCTCAAGGGCCGCTTCTCGGTGGCCGCGCGGCACCTGAAGCTCAAGCAGTTGTTCCCGACCGCGAAGGTGATGCAATCGGCCTTCGGCGAGATCAACGGCGACGCCACGCTGGCGGCTTCCGGCAACTCGCCGGCCGCGCTGGCGGCCACCTCGACGGGCGAGGTCAAGGCGCTGGTCACCGACGGCGCGATCAGCCGGCTGCTGATGGAGGCGGCGGGGCTCAACGTCGCCAACGTGGTCTACGAGAAGCTGTTCGGCAATCGCGACGTGAAGATCAACTGCGCGGCGGTCGACTTCGTCGCCACCGACGGCATCCTGAACTCCAAGCTGTTCGCGCTCGATACCGACGACGCCGTGATCCGCGTCGACGGCAACGTGAACCTGCGCGACGAGGGCATGGACCTGCAGATCCATCCGCAGACCAAGGGCTTCCGCGTGTTCTCGCTGCGTTCGCCGCTCTACGTGAAGGGCACCTTCAAGAACCCGAAGGTGGGCGTCAACGTCGGCGCGCTGGCCTTGCGGGCCGGCGCTGCGGTGGGCCTGGGCATCATCAACCCGTTCGCCGCGCTGATCCCGCTGATCGCGCCGAGCAACAACCGCGACGTGCCGTGCTCGGAGCTGTTCGCGCAGCTCAATGCCTCGCAGCAGATGAAGAAGGCGGCCGCGGAGGGCGCGAAGAAGCATTGAAGCGGCAGGCGCCGGCATCGCGCGAGGGGCACTTGGCACCCTTGGTCGGCGCGATGTCGGCGCCTTGCCGGCCGCCCGCCGTCCCTCGCGTGCGCGGGATCTGGCGGTCGTGTCGCATGACGCCAAAATGGGGTCGAGGTCCCGGTCCATTCGCGCGATCCTTGCCTTGCCGCTTCCGAAACACCACGATCCCGCCCGATTTTCCTTCCATCGTGCCGCCCGCGGCACCGAGTACAGCGCGTCACCGAGACCTGCTAAAATGTCGGGTTTACGTCGAACTACCACTTAACAGGCCACGCTGTGCTTTCTACCGCCAACATCACGATGCAATTCGGGCCCAAGCCCCTGTTCGAGAACATCTCGGTCAAGTTCGGGGAGGGCAACCGCTACGGGCTGATCGGCGCGAACGGCTGCGGCAAGTCGACCTTCATGAAGATCCTCGGCGGCGATCTCGAGCCCAGCGGCGGCAATGTCGCGCTCGAGCCGAACATCCGCCTGGGCAAGCTGCGCCAGGACCAGTTCGCCTACGAGGACGTGCGCGTGCTCGACGTGGTGATGCAGGGCCACACGGAAATGTGGGCCGCCATGACCGAGCGCGACGCGATCTACGCGAACCCGGAAGCCACCGACGACGACTACATGCACGCGGCCGAGCTGGAGGCGAAGTTCGCCGAGTTCGGCGGCTACGACGCCGAGGCGCGCGCGGGTGCGCTGCTGCTGGGCATCGGCATCGACGAGAAGCTGCACAACGGCACCATGAGCGAGGTGGCCCCCGGCTGGAAGCTGCGCGTGCTGCTGGCGCAGGCGCTGTTCTCCAAGCCCGACGTGCTGCTGCTCGACGAGCCGACCAACAACCTGGACATCAACTCGATCCGTTGGCTGGAAGACACGCTCAACCAGTACAACTCGACGATGATCATCATCTCGCACGATCGTCACTTCCTGAACTCGGTCTGCACTCACATGGCCGACATGGACTTCGGCACGCTGAAGGTCTGGCCGGGCAACTACGACGACTACATGCTCGCCTCGGCGCAGGCGCGCGAGCGTCAGGCCAATGCCAACGCGCGTGCCAAGGAGCGCGTGGCCGAACTGCAGGACTTCGTGCGCCGCTTCTCGGCGAACAAGTCCAAGGCGCGCCAGGCCACCAGCCGCGCCAAGCAGATCGACAAGATCAAGATCGAGGAATTCAAGCCTTCGTCGCGCCAGAACCCGTTCATCCGCTTCGAGTTCGAGAAGAAGCTGCACAACATCGCAGTGGTGGCGGAAGAGGCGACCAAGAAGTACGAGCGCACCATCTTCAGCAATTTCAACCTGTCGGTGCAGCCGGGCGAGCGCATCGCCATCATCGGCGAGAACGGCGCGGGCAAGACCACGCTGCTGCGCGCGCTGCTCGGCAATCTCGAGCTCGACCACGGCAGCGTCAAGTGGGCCGAGAACGCGAACGTCGGCTACATGCCGCAGGACACCTACGAGGAGTTCCCGGACGACGTCACGCTGATGGAGTGGATCGACAACTACCGCAAGGAAGGCGACGACGAGACCATGGTGCGCGGCACGCTGGGCCGCCTGCTGTTCTCGGCCGACGACATCAAGAAGTCGGTGAAGGTGCTGTCGGGCGGCGAGAAGGGCCGCATGATCTGGGGCAAGCTGATGCTGGGCCGCCACAACGTGCTGCTGATGGACGAGCCGACCAACCACATGGACATGGAGTCGATCGAGTCGCTGCAGATCGCGCTCGAGCAGTTCGAGGGCACGCTGATCTTCGTCTCGCACGACCGCGAGTTCGTCAGCGGCCTGGCCAATCGCATCATCGAGGTGCGCACCGACGGCACGCTCAACGACTTCGGCGGTAATTACGAGGACTTCCTGGCGACGCAGGAAAAGGCCTGATCAAGCTGGCCGGGTTTGCACCGGCTCCGGCCTTTCACGCGAAACGCGGCGATCATCGATCGCCGCGTTTTCTCTTTGGGGCGGCGCCGGGCGCCGGCGGTTCGCTTCAGTGGGTACCGCGCCGATACAGCGCCACCGATCCCGCCAGCAGCAACAGCATGCCGCCGCTGATGCGATTCATCCAGCGCACGCCGCGCTCGCGAAACAGCGCCACCGACCTGATGCCGATCAGCGCATAAGCCGTCATCACGACCACGTCGAGCGCGCCGACCGTCAGCCCCAGCGCGAAGTACTGCGCGGCCACCGGCTGGCCGCGATCGACGAACTGCGGCAGCAGTGCCGTCATGAACAGGTAGTACTTGGGGTTGCTCATCGCGATGAAGAAACTGCGCAGGAACAGCGCGCGACGCGCCGGCGCGACGCGTTCGGGATCGGGCCCGGCAGCCTGGCCCGAGGCGCGCAGCAGCCGCCAGCCGACATAGGCTAGCCAGGCGGCACCGAGCCATTTGAGCGCCACGAACAGCGTCTCCGAGGCGGCCAGTACCGCGCCGAGCCCCAGCGCGACCAGGGTCACGAGCAGCAGGTCGGCGGCGAGCGCGCCGGCCATGCCGAAGCTGGCGCGGCGCAGGCCGAAATGCGAGGCGTTGCTGAGCGCGAGCAGAACGGTCGGCCCGGGCGTGGCGATGCCGGCCAGCATGACGAGGCTGAAGACCAGCAGGGTGGAAAACGTCATCGTGTGCTCCAGAAGAGGGGGCGAGGGTTTGCGGCACGAATCGGCACGGGCGGCACGTGGCGATATTAGCAAGCCGGCGGCTCGGCAACTGCGCGCATCCTCGAGTCCAGCCAGTGCCGCTTGGCCCCGTCGCAGCTTGCGCTTGACGCGCGTCAACCCCCGTATCCGCCATTCCCCGATCATCGAGCCTTCTTCGACGCTGCCCGTACGAGGCTCACCATGACGCTTGCCATTCCCTTCGCCCCGCTGACGATCCGCCGCCGTTCCCTGCTTCCCGTCGTGCAGGGCGGCATGGGCGTGGGCATATCCGCGCATCGGCTCGCCGGCAGTGTCGCGCGCGAGGGCGCGCTCGGCACCATCGCGAGCATCGACTTGCGCCATCACCATGCCGACCTGCTCGCGCGCTGCCGTGCCCGGCCCGATCGCGACACGCTCGAGGCGGCCAACCTCGAGGCGCTGCGCCGCGAGATCGAGCGCGCGCGTAGCTGGAGCGAGGGGCACGGCATGATCGCCGTCAATGTCATGAAGGCGGTGCGCAGCCATGCCGACTATGTGCGCCTCGCCTGCGATGCCGGCGCCGACGCGATCGTGATGGGCGCCGGCCTGCCGCTGGACCTGCCCGAGCTGACCGAAGGGCACGATATCGCGCTGATCCCGATCCTGTCCGACGCGCGCGGCATCGCCCTGGTGCTGAAGAAGTGGATGAAGAAGGGGCGCCTGCCCGATGCGATCGTGATCGAGCATCCCGCGCATGCGGGCGGTCATCTCGGCGTGTCGCGCATCGAGGAGGCCAACGACGCGCGCTTCGATTTCGCGCGCGTGCTCGGCGAGACGCGCCAGACGATCGAGGCGCTGGGCCTCGCGCGCGAGGCGATCCCGCTGATCGTCGGCGGCGGCATCAACAGCCACCAGGCGGTGCGCGAGGCGCTCGGGCTCGGCGCCGACGGCGTCCAGGTCGGCACGCCCTTCGCCGTCACCGAGGAGGGCGATGCGCATCCGGCCTTCAAGCAGGTGCTGGTGCAGGCGCGTCCCGAGGACATCGTCGATTTCATCAGCGTCACGGGCCTGCCCGCGCGCGCGGTGCGCACGCCCTGGCTCGAGCGCTACCTGCGCCACGAGGCGCGGATTCGCAGCAAGCTCGGCGCGCTGCGGCAGCGTTGTCCGACTGCGCTGGAATGCCTGTCGGTCTGCGGCCTGCGCGACGGCATCGAGCGCTTCGGGCACTTCTGTATCGATACGCGCCTGGCCGCCGCGCTGCGCGGCGACGTCGCCAACGGGCTGTTCTTCCGCGGCCGGGAAGCGCTGCCCTTCGGCAACGCGATCCGCAGCGTGCGCGACCTGCTCGCGTTGCTGCTGACCGGCACCGCGCCCGAGCCTGCGACAAACCGTCCTACGTTTTCGCTGGCTTGATGGACGTCAACGCGTCGCCAGGTGTGCCCCCGGACAATCGATACCGTTCTCAGGGGGCTCAAGTCATGAATGAAAAAATCCGTTGCATCGTTTCCGCGCTGGCCTGCGCAGGTGTGTTCGCGATGCTGCCGTCGGTCTCCCAGGCGGCGTCGCCGGGGCAGGGTATCGCGCAGGGCGATGTGCTGATGCGCTTGCGCGCCATCGAAATCATGCCGGCCGATCGCGGCAGCGGCACGCTGTCCGACATCAACGCCGGCGTGAACAACGCGCTGGTGCCGGAACTCGATTTCACCTACATGATTCGTGACTATCTCGGCGTCGAGCTGATCCTCGGTACCTCGCGTCACCAGGTCAATTCGAATCTCGGCCCGCTCGGCGGCGTGAACGTGCTGCCGCCCACGCTGCTGCTGCAATACCACTTCAATCATGCGGGCCGGGTTCGCCCGTACATCGGCGCGGGCCTGAACTACACCTTCTTCTACAACGACGGGCTGCACGTGGGCAGCCAGGGCGTGGCGGTCCACAAGAGCAGCTTCGGGCCCGCGCTGCAGTTCGGCGTCGACGTCCAGGTCAGCAAGCAGTTCTTCGTCAACTTCGACATCAAGAAGCTCTGGATGCATACCGATGCCACGCTCGGCGGCCAATCGATCGGCCGCCTGCACATCGACCCGCTGATCGTCGGGTTCGGTGTCGGCATGAAGTTCTGATCGAACGGATTCAAGCGTTGGGGTTGGGCGGCACGGCGGTTCGCGTGCCGCCTTTTTTGCGTCCGGCGCTCGAAGGGCGAGCCGGCGGCGCGGGCGGGAGGCTCAGATCTTGTCGTACTTGAAGCGCATGGCCGTGCCGTCGAGCGTGATGCGCTCCCATACGGCGGCCTTTTCTTCCTCGCTCATGAAAACCCAGTTGGCCACTTCGAAGGCGGTGCGGCCGCAGCCCTTGCAGACGTCGTCGAACAGGGTCGAGCAGACGCCGATGCAGGGGCTGTCGGGCTTGTCGTGAAGATTGGAGCTCATGGTGCGTCGTTGGGTCGGGGCTGGTGCGGCAATGCGTAATGGTAAAGCATCAGCGCGCGATGCTCACGCCCACCCGCGCGATCCAGTGCTGGCGCTGGTTGTAGTCGAGCAGGTCCTCGCCGTAACCGTTGAAATAGCCGATCCAGACATAACCACCCCAGGCATTGCCGAACAGCTTGGCGAGCGGGTAGGAGAGTTGGGTGTCGACGCTGCCGTACCAGTGGTGGGTGCCCTTGCGCAGCGTGGTAGACAGTTGCCAGCCGTCGGGGCTGCCGTACTTGACGACCAGGTCCATGTAGCCGCGGTAGTCGGCGATATCGCGGTTGTCGCTGATGCCCAGGTAGTAATAAAGCATCGGCGAGACCTGCCAGTGGTAGCTCGTCAGGTCGCCGAATTCCCAGGTGGGCTGCACGAACAGGATGTTGAGGCTGCGCGAATCCGGCCCGGCCTTGCCGTTCGACTCGTGCCCGATCCCGGCGGCGAAGCCCATGCGCGTGAACCAGGGGCTGTGCAGGCCCGTGTCTGCGACGTAGTAGAACAGCCGCGGCTTGTAGCTGGTGTCGCGGAACGGCTTCGAATCGGCCGACAGGTCCCAGATCGAGGTCTGCGTGTAGGCGAAATAGAGATTGTCCAGCAGCGAGCGCGAGGCCGGGTTGTCGGGCATGTGCAGCCGGTACTTGAAGCTGAACTGCAGCTTGGCGCTGACATCGCCGTTGACGCCCACGCCGATGTACATCGGTTCGTAGTACGAGATTCTCGACAACAGGCCTTGCGCGCCGGTGGTCAGCGCGTCGCCGGTCGGCTGCGGCGTGCCGGCGGTGGCGGCCACGCCCGAGGCGGCCGCCGCCACGCCGGCGGGGCTGGCCTGATGCGCCTCGGCGGTTTCGGCGCGTGCCACGGCGAACTGATTGGCGCTGCGGTTCAGCGAAACCACGGCCGCCGAGGCATCGAAGCCCACCGGCGTGATGGTCACCGTGCCGCGCGCGCTGTCCGGCCAGGGCGCGGAAAATCTCACCTTGCGGTATTGGCCGGCCTTCAGCGTGAAGCGCTCGGGCACGCCGGCCTCGCGCAGCAGCTTGACGGGCACCGGCGGCTGCTCGGCATTGGTCACGGTCACCTCGAGCGTGTCGGGCACGCTGACCGGCAGCGCTTTCGTGTCATCGTCCGAATAGATCAGCGTGAGCGTGAGCGGCGCATCGGCCGCGGCTTCGCGCGCCGGTTGCACCAGGGCTACCGTGGCCTGCGCGGTATTGGCCGCGAAGGCCAGTACGACGGCGCAAGCCAGGATGCCGAGCGGGTGCCGGCGAGCGGCGGATGACGGGACGTGAGCGAAAGCGCGGGAAGCGGCGAAAACGGCGAAAGCGGGACGGTGGCGCATGAGATCGATGGATTGACGAGGCACGGTGGAAAGTCGTGTCGCAACACGGATACTGCGCGGACACTGCGAAGGGTCGGCATATTGTAATTCAGTCGCAGGGTCGAATCGGATCGGTGGCGGGAGCCCCGCCCGGCTTGGCCGCGAGCGAGGTGAGGGCGCGCCCCGTGGCGTTTGATCGCAAGCTTCGGTCGCGCCGCCATGGGCCCGGTAACGGTGCGCGTGCCAAGCTGGTTTGCGCGGAGTCGGGCAACGGGTCGAGCCCATCCTCGACCCGACATTTTTTCGGGTGGACAGCCGTCCATAACCCGATAAAATGCGCGCACTTCCCGATCCCGTTCGGGAGCGCGGGCGGCGCGGCGGCCCTGCCGGAAACCGGTGTTCCGTTTGCGCGACAGCGATGCGATTTTTTTGTGACACCACGGGATTAGTGTTACTTTTCGGGGTTTTGAGGGACGGGTTGCCGAGGCGACGCCGTCGTGACGACACAGTCGATACCGGCCGGAGCACGGCCGGACGGGAGAACGGGATGAAAGCAAAGGTGGCAGGCCGGTTGATGGCCCTCTCGCTGTGCGTGGCCGCAACGGCGGCGACGGCCAAGGATACGCAGCTCAATGTGTACAACTGGTCCGACTACATTGCCAAGGACACCATCCCGAACTTCGAGAAGCAAAGCGGCGTCAAGGTCCGCTACGACAACTACGACAGCGACGATACGCTGCAGGCCAAGCTGCTGACCGGCAACTCGGGCTACGACATCGTGGTGCCGACCAGCAACTACGCGGGCAAGCAGATCGCCGCCGGCATCTTCGCGCCGCTCGACAAGTCGAAGCTGCCGAACCTGAAGAATCTCGATCCGCAACTGATGGCCCTGGTGGCCGGCGCGGATCCGGGCAACAAGTACGTGGTGCCCTGGGCCTACGGCACCACCGGCCTGGCCTACAACCTGAACAAGGCGCAGCAGATCCTCGGCAAGGTGCCGCTGGACAACTGGGACATCCTGTTCAAGCCGGAAAACATCTCCAAGCTGAAGGCCTGCGGCGTGTCGGTGCTCGACGCGCCGGACCAGATGTTCGCGGCCGCGCTGCACTACCTGGGCAAGGACCCGATGAGCACCTCGCCGGCCGACTACCAGGCCGCGATGGTGATGCTCAAGAAGATCCGCCCCTACATCACGCAGTTCAACTCCTCGGGCTACATCAACGACCTGGTCGGCGGCGACATCTGCTTCGCGTACGGCTGGTCGGGCGACGTGGTGATCGCCAAGCACCGCGCGCAGGAAGCGAAGAAGCCCTACAAGATCGAGTACTACATCCCGAAGGGCGGCGCACCGGTCTGGTTCGACGTGATGGCGATCCCCAAGGATGCGAAGAACAAGGAAGCGGCCCTCGAGTGGATCAACTACATCGAGGATCCGAAGGTCCATGCGGCGATCACCAACGCCGTCTACTACCCGAGCGCGAACGCGGCGGCACGCCAGTTCGTGAGCAAGGACGTGGCGAACGACCCGGCGGTCTACCCGCCGGCCGACGTGGTCAAGACGCTGTTCCTGCTCAAGCCGCTGCCGCCTGAAATCCAGCGTCTGCAGACGCGGCTCTGGACGGAGTTCAAGTCCGGACGCTGAGCCTCGGCCCGGAATCGAACCCGCCCCATCAAGCCCCTGGTACCCCCGGGGGCTTTGTTCGTCTTCAATCGCCTTTGTCTGGTAACACGCAGGAGTGATGCAGCAGATCATGAATAGCCAGTCGCGCATGCCGTCCGCCGGCGCGCCGTCCCCCGCCGCGCAGGCCGACCACGCCGCGAACTTCGTGCGGATCGTCGACGTGGTCAAGCAGTTCGGCGATACCACCGCGGTGCGCCAGGTCAATCTGTCGGTCGGCAAGGGCGAACTGTTCGCCTTGCTGGGCAGTTCCGGCTGCGGCAAATCCACCTTGCTGCGCATGCTGGCCGGGCTGGAGACCGTCACCTCGGGCAGGATCCTGATCGACGGCGAGGACCTCGCCCAGATGCCGCCCTACAAGCGGCCCGTGAACATGATGTTCCAGTCCTACGCGCTGTTCCCGCACATGACGGTCGAGGCGAACGTCGCCTACGGCCTCAAGCAGGAGGGCGTGCCCAGGGCCGAGTTGAAGGAACGCGTGCGCGACGCCCTCGAACTGGTGCAGATGAGCCGCTACGCGAGCCGCAAGCCGCACCAGTTGTCGGGCGGCCAGCAGCAGCGCGTGGCGCTGGCGCGCTCGCTGGTCAAGCGGCCCAAGCTGCTGCTGCTCGACGAGCCGATGTCGGCGCTCGACAAGCAGATCCGCCAGCGCACCCAGATCGAACTGATCAACATCCTCGACAAGGTCGGCGTCACCTGCATGATGGTCACCCACGACCAGGAAGAGGCGATGACGATGGCCAACCGGATCGCCGTGATGAGCGAGGGCGAGATCGTGCAGATCGGCGCGCCGCGCGAGGTCTACGAATACCCGAACAGCCGCTTCTCGGCCGAATTCATCGGCTCGACCAACCTGTTCGAGGGCAAGGTGGTGGAGGACGAGCCCGATTACGTCTACATCGAGTCGCCCGACCTGCCGTGCCGCATGCACGTGAGCCACGGCATCACCGGGCCGCTGGGCATGGCCGTGACCGTCTCGGTGCGCCCCGAGCGCATCGCGCTCACGCGCAAGCCGGCCGAGGGCGCCTACAACTGGGCGCATGGGGTGGTCGCCAACGTCGCCTACATGGGCGGCTACTCGCTGTACCACATCCGCCTCGACTCCGGGAAGACCGTGATCGCCAACGCCACCAGCCTGGCGCTGTCCGAGATCGACACGCCCGAATGGAACGACGAGATCTACGTGCGCTGGAGCGCCTCGGCCGGCGTGGTGCTGACCTCATGAGCGCGCTGTCGACGTTCCTCCGGTGGCCGGTGCGCAAGCTCGGCCTGAGCGGGCGCGCGGCCGTGATCGCCGGGCCGTTCCTGTGGCTGGTGCTGTTCTTCGCGGTGCCCTTCGTGCTGGTCGTGAAGATCAGTTTCGCGGAGCTCGAGCTCGGCATTCCGCCCTACACGGAGCTGACCTCGTTCGCCGACGGCGCGCTGACGATCAAGCTGAACCTCGCACACTACGCCTTCCTGTTCACCGACAGCCTGTATTTCGCGACCTACGTGAATTCGGTGTGGGTGGCGGCGGTCACCACGCTGCTGTGCCTGCTGCTCGGCTACCCGATGGCGTACTACATCGCGCGCTCGAACCCGGCCTCGCGCAACCTGCTGATGATGGCGGTGATGCTGCCGTTCTGGACCTCGTTCCTGATCCGCGTCTACGCCTGGATCGGGATCCTGAAGAACAACGGCCTGCTCAACAACTTCCTGATCTGGATCGGGTTGATCCACGTGCCGATCGAGCTGTACCGCACCAACGTGGCAGTCTACATCGGCATGGTCTACACCTATCTGCCCTTCCTGGTGATGCCGCTCTACGCGCACCTGGTGAAGATGGACCTGCGCCTGCTGGAAGCCGCCTACGACCTCGGCGCCAAGCCCTGGAAGGCCTTCCTGACCATCACGCTGCCGCTGTCGAAAAACGGCATCATCGCGGGCTGCCTGCTGGTGTTCATCCCGGCGGTCGGCGAATACGTGATCCCGGAACTGCTCGGCGGCGCGAACACGCTGATGATCGGCCGCGTCATGTGGAACGAGTTCTTCAACAACGCGGACTGGCCGATGGCCTCGGCGGTGACCTGCGCGATGGTGCTGCTGCTGCTGGTGCCAATGGCGGCGTTCCAGCACTTCCAGGCGAAGGAACTGGAGGGCCGTCGCAAATGATGCCGAATCGTTATCTGCGCCTGGTCGCGCTGGCCCTCGGCTTCGGCTTCCTGTACATCCCGATCCTGAGCCTGATCGTCTACTCGTTCAACGAGTCGCAGCTGGTGACGGTCTGGTCCGGCTTCTCGACGCGCTGGTACTCGGCGCTGCTGAGCGACGACGAGCTGATCGCGGCCGCCTGGCTGTCGCTGAAGATCGGCGTGCTGACCGCCTGCGCCTCGGTGGTGATCGGCACCTGGGCCGGCTACGTGCTGGCGCGCATGGGGCGCTTTCGCGGCCACGCGCTCTACTCGGGCATGATCAACGCGCCGCTGGTGATTCCCGAGGTGATCCAGGGGATCTCGCTGCTGCTGCTGTTCATCGAGCTGGCCAAGTGGATCGGCTGGCCCGCGCAGCGCGGCATGTTCACGATCTGGCTCGGCCACGTGATGCTGTGCCTGTCCTACGTGGCGATCATCGTGCAGTCGCGCGTGCGCGAGCTCGATCCCTCGCTCGAGGAGGCCGCGCTCGATCTCGGCGCCACGCCGCTGAAGGTGTTCTTCACCGTCACGCTGCCGCTGATCTCGCAGGCGCTGGTGTCGGGCTGGCTGCTGTCGTTTACGCTGTCGATCGACGACCTGGTGCTGTCGGCCTTCCTGTCCGGCCCCGGCTCGACCACGCTGCCGCTGGTGGTGTTCTCGCGCGTGCGGCTCGGCCTGAACCCCGAGATGAACGCGCTGGCCACCTTGTTCATCGCGGCGGTGACGATCGGCGTGGTGGCCGCCAACATGTTCATGCTGCGCAAGGAACGGCGCCGGCTCGCGGCCGCCGTCTGATCCGGGCGAGGCGAGCGCCTCGCCTTTGCGCATGAAAAAGCCCGGCTTCGCCAAAGCGAAGCCGGGCTTTTCGTCGTTGACGAGGCTTGCGAGGGGGCTTCAGCCTTCGCTGATCGCCGGCCGCGCGAACCACTCGCGGCCCTTGAGCATGGCGTTCCAGTAGATCCTCGGCAGCAGGCTCTCCTTCAGGAACCAGGCCAGCCTGGAGGGGCGCGTGCCGTCGTTGAGCCATCCCGGGAAGGTCGGCGCGACCTTGCCGCCATAGAGGAACTCGGCCAGCACCACGCGGCCGCGTTCGACCGTCAGCGGGCAGGAGCCGTAGCCGTCGTAGCGCGCCACGCCGCGCGCGCGGCCGAGCGTGGCCAGCACGTTGTGGGCCACCACCGGCGCCTGCTTGCGCGCGGCCGCCGCGGTCTTGGCATTGCTGGTGTTGGTGGCGTCGCCGAGCGCGTGGATGTTCTCGTAGCGGCGATGGCGCAGCGTGGCCGGGTCGACGTCGACCCAGCCGCCCGCGTCGGCCAGCGCGCTGTCGCGCACGAAGCCCGGCGCGCGCTGCGGCGGCACCACGTGCAGCAGGTCGAACTCGCGCTCGATCTCCTCGCTGCCGCCGCCCTCGGCCTCCGGGCGCGCGCGCCGGAAGCGCGCGAGCTGGGCCGGCCCGTCGACGGCGACCAACTGGTCGCCGAAACGCAGGTCGATGCCGTAGCCGCGCACCGAATCCATCAGCGCGGGCACATAGTCCGGCACGCCGAACAGCACGTTGCCGGCCAGGTGGAACTCGATCTCGATGTCCTTCAGGCGCCCGGCGCGGCGCCAGTGATCGGCCGACAGGTACATGGCCTTCTGCGGCGCGCCTGCGCATTTGATCGGCATCGGCGGCTGCGTGAAGATCGCGCGTCCGCGCGGCAGCGCCTGCACCAGTTGCCAGGTATAGGGCGCGAGGTCGTAGCGGTAGTTCGAGGTCACGCCGTGCTTGCCGAGCGTGTCCGCCAGCCCTTCGATGCCGGCCCAGTTCAGCTCCAGCCCGGGGCACACGATCAACTGCCGGTAGCCGATGCTCGCGCCGCCCTCCAGCGTGATGCGGTCCTGCTCGGGCGAGAACGCGGCGACGGCCGCGCGGATGCGCGTCACGCCGTGCGGCAGGACCGCTTCCATCGGCCGGGCGGTGGCCGGCGCCTCGAACACGCCGCCGCCGACCAGGGTCCAGCCCGGCTGGTAGTAATGCGTGCCGGCCGGATCGACCAGGGCGATGTCGAGCGAGCGCTCGCGCCTGAGCAGGCTGGCCGCGGTGGCGATGCCGGCGGCGCCGGCGCCGACGATCACGATGTCGTGGCGCGCGGCGGGCACGCCGGCGCTGCCGATCGTCGAGGACGTTGCGGACATGGTGCGGACTCCTTCGGGGGAATGCGGGTTGGGGGCGGCGCGGTTCACAGCGCGTCGATCGGCAGCTTCAGGTAGCGAATGCCGTTCGGCGCCGGCTCGGGCAGTTGCCCGGCGCGCATGTTGACCTGCACCGAGGGCAGGATCAGCACCGGCATCGCCAGCGTGGCATCGCGCGCGGTGCGCATCGCCACGAAGCTGTCCTCGTCGATGCCCTGGTGGACATGGATGTTGTCGCGCAGTTGCGCCGCGACGGTGGTCACCACGCACACGGGACGGCCGTCGGGCTGGTAGTCGTGGCACAGATAGAGGCGCGTGTCGGGCGGCAGGCTCAGCACCTTGCGGATCGAGCGATAGAGCGTGCGTGCGTCGCCGCCGGGGAAATCGCAGCGTGCCGTGCCGTAGTCGGGCATGAACAGCGTGTCGCCGACGAAGGCGGCCGTCTCGGCCGGCGCCGAGCCGCCGTCCGCGCGCGCGACCAGGTAGGTCATGCAGGCCGGCGTGTGGCCCGGCGTGTGGATGGCGCGGATCGCGAGCGCGCCCAGCTCGAGCGTGTCGCCTTCGTCGATCAGCCGGTCGAACGGGCGGCCGTCCGCGACGAAGCCGGGGCCGGCATCGAACAGCGCGCCGAACACCTTCTGCACCTGGGTGACGTCGCGCCCGATCGCGATCTCGCCGCCCAGGCGTGCCTGCAGCCAGGGCGCGGCCGACAGGTGGTCGGCATGCACATGGGTTTCCAGCAGCCAGCGCACGCGCGCGCCGAGCGATTCGACGTGCTCGGCGACGCGCTCGGCGCTGGCGTGGCTGGTGCGGCCCGACTTCGGGTCGAAATCGAGCACCGAGTCGATGATCGCGCACTCGTGCGAGCCCGTGTCGAGGACGACATGGGTGGCCGTGCTGGTGGCGGGATCGAAAAACGACTCGACGGTGAAGGCAGGGGCGGACATCGAACGGCACTCCGAAAGCGGAAAACATCGAATCGAGACAAGATGCGTGCCAGCCCACCAAGGCTGGCGCGTGTTTTCCTTAATTATTTGATATGACGGCGATTTTTTCGAGCGCCGGGAAGCGCCGCGCCGGACGGGCGCGGCAGCGTGCGATGAATTGCTGCCATCGATGGCAGTGTCATGGCAGAATTGGCAGTCGCCGCCGTCGGCCTGCCGTGTTGGCGCCGGCGGCGATTCGTTTGTCCTGTGTGTCTGTCCCTTCGCGGCCGCGGCCGCCCGAGCCTGCTTCCATGTCCACGCGTCGTCCCTCCCATCGCTCCATGCCCGCGCCCGATGTTGCCGAGGATGCCGGCCAGCCTCGCGCCGAGCGTGTTGCCGATGCCCGGCGCACGATCCCGATCGTGCCGCTCGAGCCGCTCGCGCCGGCGACGGCCGCCGCCGGTCCATCGGGCGCGAGCGTGCCGGCCACCTCGCCGGCCGGCCTCGGCGCGCTGGTTTCCTACCTCGAGCACGATCCGCAGCCGATGATCGTGGTCGATCCCGACTACCGGATCCTCGCCGCGAACGGCGCCTACCAGCGGCAGTTCGGCGGCGCCGGCCGCGCGCACGTCGGGCGTCACTGCTATCGCGTCTCGCATCACTACGAGGTGCCTTGCGACCAGGCCGGCGAGCATTGCCCGATGCGCGCGGCGCTCGAGTCGGGCGCGGCCTCGCGCGTGCTGCATATCCATCACACGCCGCGCGGGCCCGAGCACGTGGATGTCGAGATGCGTCCGGTGTTCGACGGCGAGGGGGCGGTGGTGGCCTATGTCGAGCGGCTGACCACCGTGCGCAGCGCCTCCGCGCGGCCCAGCGCGGGCGGCCTGGTCGGCAGCTCGGATGCCTTCAACGGCGCCTTGTCGGCCCTGCAGCGCGTCGCGCCCTCGATGCTGCCGGTGTTGCTGCTCGGCGAATCGGGTACGGGTAAGGAGCTGTTCGCGCGGGCCCTGCACGAGGCCAGCCCGCGCGCGGCGGGGCCCTTCGTGGTGGTGGATTGCTCGGGCATCGCCGAATCGCTGTTCGAGAGCGAGCTATTCGGCTACGAGAAGGGCGCCTTCACCGGCGCGAACCAGCGCAAGCCCGGGTTGGTCGAGACGGCTCAGGGCGGCACGCTGTTCGTTGACGAGATCGGCGACGTGCCGGCCTCGATGCAGGTCAAGCTGCTGCGGCTGATCGAGTCGGGCACGTTCCGGCGCGTGGGCGGCATCGAGGCCTTGCGCGCCGACTTCCGGCTGGTCGCGGCGACCCACCAGCCGCTGCGCGAGATGATCGGCGACGGCCGTTTCCGCCAGGATCTCTATTACCGGATCAGCGCCTTTCCGATCGAACTGCCGCCGGTGCGCGAGCGGCCCGGCGATATCGGCTTGCTGGCCGAGTCGATCCTGCGCCGCATTGCAGACGGCCGGCCCGGCGCGCGTCCCTGGACGCTGCACGAAAGCGCGCGGGCCTGCCTCGAGGCCCATGCCTGGCCCGGCAATATCCGCGAATTGCGCAACGTGCTGGAGCGCGCCTGCCTGTTCGCCGACGACGGCGTGATCCGCGCCGAGCACCTGCCGCAGGCGCTGCAGGCGCCGCCCGAGGCGGGCCTCGCGCGCGGCGCGCCCGACGACGACACGCTGCGCCAGGTGGCGCGCAGCTTTCGCGGCTCGCGCAAGGCGCTGGCGGCGCGGCTCGGCATCAGCGAGCGCACGCTGTATCGGCGCATGCGCGCGCTCGGTCTCGCGGGCCGCGACCTCTGATTCCTCGCGGATGCCATCGGCCGAGTGGGCCGCGCGCCGGCTTCAGGCGAGCGCCATCGGCGCGGCGGCGGGCACCGGGTCCAGCGAGGCGCACAGCGGGCGCTGCGCGAAACGCTCGGCCAGGAAGTCGACGAACGAGCGGCTGGTGGTGGAGGCACGCGGGCTGCCTCCCAGCGTGGCGTGGATCGACAGCCGGCGGGTGGGCGAGACGTCGCGCAGCAGCGGCACCAGATGACCGGCGTCGATGTCGTCGCCGGTCACGTCGGTGCCGAGCAGGGCGATGCCGGCGCCATTGACCGCGGCGATCCGCAAGGCTTCCGGCTGGTTGACGCTGAGGTTGCTGTTCAGCGCGACGCGCGAGGCGATGGCGGCCTCGCGCGCGATCGAGTCGAGCGGCCCCGCGCCGTTGCTGTCCTGCAGGATGTTGTGCGCGGCCAGGTCGGTGAGGGTGGCTGGCGTGCCGTTCTCGGCGAGATACGCTGGCGAGGCGACGAACAGGATCTGCGCGGTGGCCAGCGGCCGCGCGAACGGCGAGGCGGGCTTGGTGCTCGAAGGCGTGACCAGGATCGCGATGTCGTAGCGCTCGTCGGCCGGATCGAGCACGCGGTCGGAGATCGCCACGTCGACGTTCACTTCCGGGTAGCGCGCCGTGTAGTCGGTGACCGCGCCCACCAGGTGCCGCAACCCGAACGAGGAGGGTGACACCACGCGCAGCCGCCCGCGCGGCACGATCGCCTCGGTGTTGACCGACTGGCTGGCCTCGTCGATCTCGATCAGCGCCGGCACCACTCGTTCGTAGTACTCACGTCCGGCCTCGGTCAGGGAAACGCGCCGGGTGGTTCGATGCAGCAGCCGGGCGTCGAGCCGGCTTTCCAGATGCGCGACGTGCTTGCTCGCCATGGCCGACGACATGCCCATTCGTTCGGCTGCACCGACGAAGCTGCCGATTTCGACAATATGGCGGAATACCTGCATGCTGACGAGTGTGTCCATTGGAAGCTCGTTCGTATGGTTATTGAGGAAACGGAGTCAAACGGATGCGTTTGAATGGCCCGGAAAAACAATAACACGGCTAATCCACGGGAAAACACTAATCCCTTCGAAATCTCAGACTCTGAGGGTGTTGCGCGGCAAATCAGCGGCGATTACCGTTTGAATGAATCGGAATGTCGTGATCGAAAATTCGATTCACAATCCAGAGGAAGGGGCGGGATGAAAGGCGGAAAGTCGCGTGGGCTGGCCTGTTCGGCACGGGAAATCGCGATTGGATCCTGCTCGGGATGAATCGCGGCATCGGTGGGAATTCGCGGCGTTTTAGTAAAGTGTTGTTTAGTAAAGTTATTGGGAGTTTGTGTTCGAATCCGTCCATTTATTCATCGGACGGAATGCGGGATTCCATTCACGAGACGAAATGATGATATGGAAATCCCGCAATGATGGCAGTGCCGCCGGGCACGCCACCGTCCTTGCCCGCTTCGCCTATTTAGCCGCCGCGTCCGGCGCCGGCTGGGCCGCCACCTTGCCCGCCGGATCCGGCGGCGTGCCCATCGCCTGGAACAGCCGCGCCGTGTCCGCGAGCCGCGAGCTGGTTGCGCGGATCGCATCGAGCTGCGCATTGCGATACTGCTGCTCGCTGGCGCGGCTGGCCGACGGCGGCAGCGCGCCCAGCCGCACGCGGGCCGCGGCGTCGTCGGCGGCGCCGCGCGCGGCCTCGGCCGCGCGGCTGGAGGCATCGAGCGCCTGGGCATCGTTGTCGAGCGCGGCCAGCGAGTCGGCCACGTTCTGGAACGCCGACAGGACCGTGGCCTTGTACTGCTCGACCGCGGCCGCGTAGCTGGCCTGCGCGGCGCGCCGCTGGGCCAGCAGGGCCCCGCCATGGAACAGCGGCTGGGTCAGCGAGGCGCCCACGCTCCAGATGCCGCCCGCGCCCGACAGCGCCAGCGGCCACTTGAAGCCTGCCTGGCCGAGCGAGGCCGACAGCGAGATCTGCGGGAACAACTGGGCGGTCGCCGCGCCGACGGCCGCCGCCGAGGCCTTCAGCGCCGCGTCGGCGGCGCGGATGTCGGGGCGCGTCTCGAGCAGGCGCGAGGGCACCACCACCGGAACGTCCTCGGGCAACTGCAGCTCGGCCAGCGCGAGATCGTCGGGTGCCTGGTCGGGCGTGCGCCCGATCAGCACCGCCAGCGCGTGCCGCGCGCTCAGCCATTGCTGGCGCAGGGCCGGCAGCGAGGCTTCGAGCGAGGCGGCGCTCTGCTCGGCGCCGTAGCTGTCCGAACGCGAGGCTGAGCCGAGCCGGTAGCGGCTCGCGGTGTCGGCGGCCTGCTCCCTGGCGAGCGCGACCAGGCGCTCGGTGGTGCGCAGTTGTTCGCCGAGCGCGGCCGAGGTGATGGCGGCCGTGACGATGTTGGCGGCCAGCGCGCGCCGCGTCGATTCGAGCTGGAAGGCCGTGACGTCGACACGCTGGCGCAGCTCGCGGTTGGCGAAGCGCGCGGCGCCGAACAGGTCGATCGTGTAGTTGGCCTGGAGCTGGCCGACGAACAGGTTGTAGAGCGCGGTCGGCGGGCCGAACGAGGGCACGCCCAGGCCGCGCTCGCGCGCCGTCTGGCCGCCGAGGTCGACGCTCGGCAGCAGCGAGCTGCCGATCTGCGCGCGCAGCTGCTCGCGCGCGGCCTGCAGCGAGTGCTCGGCGGCGGCCAGGTTGGGGCTGGCGCGCAGCCCCTCGTCGACCAGCGCGTCGAGCCGGTCCGAGCGGTATTGCTTCCACCAGTCCGGCACCGGCTGGGCGCCCACCGTGAAGTGCTGGGCCACGCCCTGCGCGGCCACGGTGGATTCGGGCAGCGGCGCGGCGCCGTAATGGGCTGGCGACGGCATGGCGGGCGGCGCGTCGTTCGGCGCGAACAGCGAGCAGCCGCTCAGCGCGAGCGAGGCCGACAGCGCCGCGGCCACCGCCAGCGGGCGCGCCGCATGCAGCGCGGGCTGGCAACGATAGGTCAGGCGTTTCATCGTCAGGCTCCGTGGGACGTGGGTTCGGTCGGCGCTCGCTGCGCGTCGTCGCGCTCGCTCGCCTTGACGCGGAACCAGGTGGCATAGAGCGCCGGCAGGTAGAACAGCGTCAGCACCGTGGCGCTGGTGATGCCGCCCATCAGCGCGGTCGCCATCGGCCCGAAGAAGTTCGAGCGCAGCAGCGGGATCAAGGCCAGCACGGCGGCCGCCGCGGTCAGCGTGATGGGCCGGAAGCGCCGTACCGTGGCGCCGACGATGGCGTCGAAGCGGCCGTGGCCCGCGGCGATGTCCTGCTCGATCTGGTCGACCAGGATCACCGAGTTGCGCATGATGATGCCGAACATCGCGATCACCCCCAGCATCGCCACGAAGCCGAATGGCTGGCCGAACAGCAGCAGGGTGGCGGCCACCCCGATCAGGCCGAGCGGCGCGGTCAGCACCACCATCAGCACGCGCGAGAAGCTCTGCAGCTGGATCATCAGCAGGGTCAGCACGGCGATCGCCAGCAGCGGCATCTGCGCGTTGATCGAGGCCTGGGCCTTGCCGCTTTCCTCGACCGAGCCGCCGATCTCGATCCGGTAGCCCACCGGCAGTTGCGCGCGCAGGCCGTCGAGTTGCTTGTCGATCGCGTGCGTGACGTCGATGCCTTGCGCGCCGCCCCGCACGTCGGCCTGTACCGTGATGGTCGGCTGGCGGTCGCGCTCCCAGATCACGCCGTACTCGAGCGTGTCCTTGAAGCGGCCGAGCGTGCCCAGCGGCACCGGGCCGCTCGGCGTGGGCATGGCCAGTGTGGCGAGCCGGGACGGATCGACGCGATCGGCCTTCGGCGCGCGCAGGTCGACCGCGATCAGCTTGTCGCGCTCGCGATACTGCGTGACGGTGGTGCCCTGCAGGGTCATGGCGAGGAAGTTCGAGACGTCCTGCGAGGTGACGTTCAGCTCGCGCGCCTTCTTCTGGTCGAGCTCGAAGCGCACCGAGCGCTCGGCCGGCTCGTCCCAGTCGAACTGCACGTTCACCGAGCGCGCGTCCTGGCGCACCTGGGCCGCCACCTTCTCGGCGATCGAGCGCACCGTCGCGATGCTGTCGCCGCTGACGCGGAACTGCACCGGATAACCGACTGGCGGGCCGTTCTCGAGCCGCGACAGGCGCCAGCGGATCGCCGGGAACTGCTCGCGCAGGGTCGGCGCCAGCCAGCTGGCGAGCTTCTCGCGCGCCTCCACCGACTTGGCCGTGACCACGAACTGCGCGAAGTTCGGCTGCGCCAGTTGCTGGTCCAGCGGCAGGTAGAAGCGCGGCGCGCCGGTGCCGACGAAGCTGACCGTGTGGTCGATCTCGGGCCGGTTCTCCAGCACCTTCTCCAGGCGCTTGGTCTGCTCCAGCGTGGCGGGGAACGAGGCGCCCTCGGGCAGCCGCACGTCGATCAGCAGCTCGGGGCGGTCCGAGCTCGGGAAGAACTGCTGAGGGATCATCGAGAAGCCGCCCAGCGCCACCACGAACAACGCGACGGTGATGACCAGCACCACGAAGCGGCGCTCGATGCACCAGCCGATCCAGCCGCGCAGCCGCTTGTAGAAGCGCGTGTCGTAGATGTCGTGCGCCTCGTGGTGATCGTCGTGATGCGCGCTCAGCGGCCCCTCGTGGCCGTCGCGCTTGCGCTCGGGCAGCAGGTGGTAGCCGAGCAGCGGAATCAGCACCACCGCGGCGAACCAGGAGGCGATCAGCGCGATCGCCGAGACCTCGAAGATCGAGCGCGTGTATTCGCCGGTGCTCGATTGCGCCAGCGCGATCGGCAGGAAGCCCGAAACCGTCACCAGGGTGCCGGTCAGCATCGGGAAGGCCGTGCTGGTATAGGCGAAGGCCGCCGCGCGGGTGCGACTGAAGCCCTGCTCGAGCTTCACCGCCATCATCTCGACGGCGATGATCGCGTCGTCCACCAGTAGGCCCAGCGCCAGCACCAGGGTGCCCAGCGAGACCTTGTGCAGGCCGATGCCGAACATGTTCATGAACAGCGCCGTGATGGCCAGCACGATCGGGATCGAGATCACCACCACCATGCCGGTGCGCAGCCCGAGCGACACCAGGCTCACCACCAGCACGATGCCGACCGCCTCGGCCACCGCCTCCAGGAAGTCGTCCACCGAATGCGAGACCGCCTGCGGCATGCTCGATACCTCGGCGAGCTTGAGGCCGGCGGGCAGTTGCGTCTGCAACTGCCGGGTGGTGGCCTCCAGCGCCTTGCCGAGCCGGATCACGTCGCCGCCGGGCTGCATGGTCACGCCGATGCCGAGCACGGCGCGGCCGTTCGAGCGCATCTGCGTGACGGGCGGATCGTCGTAGCCGCGCTTGACGGTGGCGATGTCGCCCAGCCGGAAGGTGCGATCGTTGATGCGCACCACCATGTCGGCGAGCTGCTCGACCGAGTCGAACTGGCCGCTCGGGCGGATGTAGACGCGATCGTTCGAGGTGGTCAGTACGCCCGAGGAGGCTACCGCGTTCTGCGCGTTGATCGCCTGGCCGAGCTGAGTCGGCGAGATGCCCAGGCGCGTGAGCCGCGCGTTGTCGACCTCGATGAAGATGCGCTGGTCGGGGTCGCCGAAGTAGTCGACCTTGCCGACGCCCGGCACCCGCAGCAGCACGGTGCGCAACTGGTCCGCGTAGTCGTGCAGCTGGGCGGCCGAGTAGCCGTCGCCGTCGAGGGTCCAGATGTTGGTGTAGACGTCGCCGAACTCGTCGTTGAAGAACGGGCCCTGCACGCCCTGCGGCAGGGTCGAGCCGATGTCGCCGACCTTCTTGCGGATCTGGTACCAGGTTTCCGGCACGTCCTTGACCGGCGCCGAATCCTTCATGGTGAAGAAGATCATCGACTCGCCGGGGCGCGAATAGCTGCGCAGGAAGTCGATGGCGGGGGTTTCCTGCAGCTTGCGGCCGATCCGGTCGGTGACCTGCTCCTGCACCTGCCGCGCGCTCGCGCCGGGCCAGAAGGTGCGGATCACCATCACGCGGAAGGTGAAGGGCGGATCCTCCGATTGCGCCAGGCGCGTATAGGCCAGGATGCCGGCCACGGTGGCCAGCACGATCAGGTAGACGACCAGCGCCTGGTGGCGCAGCGCCCAGGCCGACAGGTTGAAACGGCTTTCCTCGCGCTCGCTCATGACGCGCCGTCCTCCGCGTGCAGCGGCGCCACGGCGCGCACCTTCTCGCCGGCGCTGACGGCATGCACGCCTTGCTGGACCACCCGCTCGCCGGCCTGCAGGCCCTGCGACACGGTGATGGTGTTCTCGCCGTAGCGCGCGATGCCGACGCGGCGCAACTCCAGCGTGTCGTCGCGGCGGATCACCCAGACCGCCGGGTTCGGGCCTTCGTGGAACAGGGCGGTGGAGGGCAGCGTGTAGCGCGCGCCGTCGGCGGCCGTGCCGGCCAGCGCGACGTTGGCGGTCATGCCGAGCCGCACGGCCGGATCCGGCTCGGCCAGCGTGAGACGCACGCGATAGGTGCGGCTTTGCGGATCGGCGGCCGGCGCGATCTCGCGCACGCGGGCCTGGAAGCTGCGCCCGGGCAGGGCCGGCAGCGTGACGCCCGCCTCGTGGCCCGGCTGCAGCACCGCGAGAGTGGTCTCGGGCACGTCGGTCACCACGTCGACGTCGCCCGACCAGGCGAGCTGGTAGACGGCCTGCCCGGCCGAGACGTTCTGGCCGGTATCGGCCTGCTCGGCCGTGATGTAGCCGGCATGATCGGCCACCAGGCTGGTGTATTGCAGCTGGTTTTTCGCCAGCGCCAGTTGTTGCGCGGCCTGGTCGCGCTGCGCGCGCGCCGAGGCATAGGCGTTCTCGGTCTGTTCGAGCTGGGCCGGCGCGATCAGCTTCTCGCGCGCCTGCGCGCGGTCGCGCTCGACCTGCTGCTGGGCATAGGTCAGCGCGTGGCTGGCCGCGTCGAGCTGGGCCTGGGCGCTGGCCGCGTTCTTTTCGGGATCCGAAGGATCGAGATGGGCCAGCACCTGGCCCTTCTTCACGGTATCGCCGAGCCGCACGCTGCGCTCGATGATCTTGCCGCCGATCCGGAACGACAGCGGCGTGGCGTAGCGGGGCTCGATATCGCCGGGCAGGATGGCGGCCGCCGTCGTGCCGTCGGCGGCGATCGGCGTGGCCACCACCGGGCGGGCGGCGGGCGGCGGCCCGTTGTCCTTGGGATGACACGCGGCGACGAGCAGCGCGGCGCCCAGGAGGACGACTGCGCGGGGTCCGGATGCATTCACGGCAACCTCATGAGGAAAGGCGGGCGGAGCCGGCGGGCCTGGCTGGCTCCACCGGGGAACGGCGACGAAAGCTTTCGTTTTCATCTCTGAAACAGCGATGGATTCTAATACACAGTTGTATCTGAATGCAAAGATGAATCGATCGCCGATTGGTGCTAGACTGCGCGCCATGAAACCGAAGCGCTTGACCCGCGAGCAGAGCAAGGACCAGACGCGCGAGCGCCTGCTCAACTCCGCGAACACCATATTTACGAAGAAGGGGTATGTCGCCGCGAGCGTCGAGGACATCGCGGCGGCGGCCGGCTACACGCGCGGCGCGTTCTATTCGAACTTCGGCGGCAAGGCCGAACTGCTGCTCGAGCTGCTGCGGCGCGATCACGAGACGATGCGCGCCGAGCTGCAGCAGATCTTCGACGCGGGCGGCACGCGCGAGGAGATGGAATCGCGCGCGCTGAACTTCTACAGCCGCTTCATCCGCCTGAACCCGGCCTTCATGCTGTGGTGCGAGGCCAAGCTGCAGGCCGCGCGCGACGCCAAGTTCCGCGCCCGCTACACCGCCTTCATGCGCGAGAAGCTGGAGGACATGGCCCATACCATCGCCATGTTCGCCGAGCAGGCCGGCACGCCGCTGCTGCTGCCGCCCGAGCAGCTCGCGGTGGGCCTGATGGGGTTGTGCGACGGCGTGCAGGCGATCCACATCGCCGATCCGAACTACGTCTCGCTCGACATGACCGAGGCGACCCTGGGCGGTTTCTTCGCGCGCGTGGTGCTGGGGCGCGGCGCCAACTGAGCGCTCGTTCTCATTCCTTCGATTTCCCGACCCTCTTCCCGATCGTGCCGCGCGCGGCCATCGCGCGCCGCGCTCAGCGATTGCCGTTGAGCCGGTGATAGGCGTCGAGCAGCGAGGTCTTGTAGACCACGCCGGCCAGCACCGGCGCCTGCGTCGATTCCACCACCGGCAGCCGCTCTCCCTGGAAGCACATGAAATGGCCCAGCGCCGTGCCCAGCGACATGTCGGGCGTGAGCAGCGGAAACGGCGTATGCGCGTAGTCGGCCGCGCTCTTGTGCTGCGTATCGCGGCCCTCGAGCAGGTCGGAGGTGATGTCCTTGAGCGCGACCGCGCCGCGGAAATGCCCCGCCTCGTCACTCACGTAGAGATACTTCACCGGATATTCGAGGAACACGCGTGTCATCTCGGCGACGCTGGCCTCGGGCCGCACAACGGTCTGCGCGGGCTGAATCAGCGCGCGCATCTGGGTCGCCTTCAGGCGCAGCCGCTCCTCCTCCTCGCGATGGCGGCGCAGCGTGATCTCGTACATCGAGGTCTGGCCCAGCGCGCGGGCCGCGAAGTAGGCGACCACGCAGGACACCATCAGCGGCAGCACCACCTGGTAGCTCAGCGTCATCTCGAAGATCATGATGATCGCCATCAGCGGCGCCTGCGTGGCGCCAGCCAGGAAGGCACCCATGCCGACGATCGCGTAGGCGTAGGCGGCCGACACGTGGCCCGGCAGCAGTGCCTGCATGCCCAGGCCGAACAGCGCGCCGCCGGCCGCGCCGACGAACAGGGTCGGCGTGAAGATCCCGCCGATCGCGCCCGAGCCCGAGGTGGCCGCGGTGGCCAGCAGCTTGCAGAGCAGCACGATCACCAGCGCCTGCCAGGTCCAGGACGAATGCAGGATCGAGTTCACCACGCTGTAGCCGTTGCCCCAGACGTCGGGCACCCACACCGAGATGATGCCGACCGCCAGCCCGCCGAGCGCGAGCCGCACCGGCACGGGCACCGGCAACCGGTGGAAGCGCGATTTCGAGGCGGCCAGCAGGCGCAGGAACTGCGGCGCGGCCGCGCCGCACAACAGCCCGAGCGCGACGAAGGCCAGCACCTCGAAACCGGTCACGGCGGGGAACACCGGCATCTCGTAAGGCGGCTTGTAGCCGGCGAACTCGCGCATCGTGATGTTGGCCACCACCGAGGCGACCAGCATCGGCCCGAAGCTCTCCATCGAGATCGCGCCGAGCACGATCTCGCCGACGAAGAAGGCGCCGGCGATCGGCGCGTTGTAGGCCGAGGTGATGCCGGCCGCGGCGCCGCAGGCCACCAGCAGGCGCAGCCGGGGCGGGTCGAAGCGCGCCAGGCGGCCGACCAGCGAGGCGGCCAGCGCGGCGAGCTGCACCATCGGGCCCTCGCGGCCGATCGAGCCGCCGCTGCCGATCGTCAGCAGCGAGGAGGCGCTGCGCCAGAGGCTCTGCCTGACCGGCACGATGCCGTCGCCGAGCGCCACCGCTTCCATGTAGTCGGCGCCGCCCGCCTGTTTCGCGCTGCCACGCTGCGCGGCCAGCAGCACGCAGCCGGCCAGGAAACCGCCCGCGGCCGGCATCCAGATCCGCATGTGCCAGGGCAGGCGCCTGGCCATCTCCACGAAGCTGCCGCTGGCGCCGGAAAAGAGCCGCTGGATGGTGTCGATGCCTTCGCGGAACAGGATCGTGGCGAATGCGCCGCTGATCCCGGCGATCACCGACCAGATCAGCATGGTGTGCGCGTCGGACAGGCGGAACAGCGTTTGCGCGCGCGTGCGCAGCTTGAGCAGGAAGGACAGCACGAGGTCGAGGGGAGCGCGTAGGAAGGCGAGCGCCAGCATAGCACCGCGCCGCGCCGGCCGGACGGGGCCGGCGGGCGCGGCGCGATTCGCCGGGCGAGGGGAGGAGGCGGGACGTTCAGCCAAGCCAGCGCTCGACTAGCCAGGTGATGCCGAAGCCGCCGGCGATCAGCCACACATAGAGCACCAGGCCAGCGCCCAGGGCGCGCGGGCCGGCGGCGCGGATCTGGGCGAGCCGCGTCTCGATGCCCAGCGCCGTCATGGCCATGGTCAGGGCGAAGGTGTCGAGCGTGTTCAGGGTGTGGGTGGTGGCGTCCGGCAGCACGCCGAGCGAGTTGACGATCACGAAGCCGAGGAAGCCGAGCGCGAACCAGGGCACCGCCAGCCGGCGCTTGCCGTGGCCGGCCGCGGCGCCGTCGGCCGCGCGCGCCTGGCGCGCCGAGTGGGCCAGCCAGGCGCCGAGCGCGAGCAGCACCGGCACCAGCAGCATCACGCGGGTCATCTTGACGATGGTCGCGGTATGCGTGACCTGCGGGCTCACGTCGCTGGCCGCGCCGACCACCTGGGCGACCTCGTGGATGGTGCCGCCGAAGAACAGGCCCAGGCCCTGGGCGTCGAGCGGAATCCAGCCGGCGTGATAGGCGAGCGGGTAGGCGAACATCGAGAGCGTGCCGAACAGCACCACGCTGCCGACCGCCATCGCGCTCTGGTGCGGCTTGGATTGCAGGGTCGATTCGAAGGCCAGCACCGCGGCCGCGCCGCAGATCGCGCTGCCGGCCGCGGTCAGCAGGGCCGTGTCGCGATCGAGCTTGAACAGGCGCGTGCCGACCCAGGTACCGATCAGCAGGGTGCTGACCACCATCAGCGCCGAGACCGCCAGCCCCGGCAGGCCCACCTGGGCGATTTCCTGCAGGCTCACGCGCAGCCCGAAGAAGGCCACCGCGATGCGCAGGAGCTTGCGCGCCGAGAAGTTGACGCCGGCCGCCCAGCTGGCCGGCATGCCGTCGCGCAGCGCGTTGCCGTAGACGGTGCCGGCGATGATGCCGACGATCAACGGCGAAAGGCCGAGCCGGGCGATGGCCGGCAGCGAGGACAGGCTGGTGACCGCGGCGGCGAACAGCGCGACGAACAGCACGCCGTTGAGCTGGCCGCGCACCGAGGGCGCGGCGGCATGCGGCAGGGTGGGATTGGCGGTGGACATGGGGTGGTTTCCACGTGTGATTCGATGGTGCTAATCCTAATTTGGATATATCGATATAAAAAATTGTGATTAGTGACATCGATTATCGGGAAATCTGATATTTTCTCGGCATGACCCCGGATCAACTGATAACGTTCGCGACCGTCGCCGAGCTGCGCAACATCAGCCGCGCGGCTGAGTTGCTGCACCTGTCGCAGCCGGCCGTGTCGGGCCAGTTGCGCCAGTTGCAGGACGAGTTCGGCGAGCCGCTCTACCTGCGCGACGGGCGCGGCGTGCGGCTCACGCCGGTCGGCGAGGCGCTGGCGCCGCTGGCCGCCCAGGTGCGCGACGCCTATGCGCAGGCGCGCGCCTATCGCGATGCCGTGCGCGGCGTCGAGCGCGGCACGCTGCGCATCGGCGCGAGCACCACGCCGGCCAGCTACCTGCTGCCCTACCTGATCGCCGAGTTCCGGCCCCTCGCGCCCGGCGTGGCGATCCAGACCATGACCGGCAACACCGCCGACGTGGTGGCCGCGCTCGGCACGCTCGACCTGGCCCTGATCGAGGGGCCGCCCGGCGACGCGCTGCCTTCGGGCACGGCGGTGCACCCCTGGCGCGAGGACGAGATCGTCGCGATCGTGCCGGCCACCCATGCGCTGGCGGCCGCGCCCGGCGAGGCGGTGTCGCTGGAGGCGCTGGCCGGCTCGCCGCTGGTGCTGCGCGAGGCCGGCTCGGGCGTGCGCCAACTGGTCGAGCGCGCCTTCGCGCGGGCCGGCGTGCCGGTGCGCGTGGCGCTCGAGATCGCCGGCGTGGAGGCGGTGAAGGAGGCGGTGCGGGCGGGGATGGGGGTGGGTTTCGTCTCGGCCATGTCGCTGCGCGACGACGCGGCGCTGGTGAAGCGCTCGATCGCGCCGCGACCACTGGTGCGGCGCTTCTCGATCCTGGTGCCGCATGCCGCCACGCCCTCGCGCGTGGCCGCGCGCTTCCTGGCGATGAGCCTGGGATAGCCGGGCGCCTGGCGGCGGCGCGCGCTGGATTTCATTGATAGCTGAGCGTGAAGGTGGCGCGCGCATTGGCGCTGCCCGCGCCGACCTTCGCGCCGGTCTGCACGTAGCGCGCAGTGAGCGGTACCCGCAGGCCTGCCTGTCCCTGGGCGATATTGCCCATGTACCACTGGTTGGTATTGCCGAGCGCGGCCGAGTCGGGCCCGAAGCCGAGCACGGTGTCGTCGCGGTGGATCTCGATGCCGATGCCCGAGGCGGTCGACTCGCGGGTCAGCGACAGGGCGTTCGAGGTGTTGCCGGGCTGGCTGGCGTCGGTCAGCGTCACCCAGGCGTTGGTCGAGGTGCCGGTATCGCCCCCCGAGCAGTTCAGCGCGATCTCGAAGTGCCGCGCGAAGGTGCGGCTGCCGATGCCCGTGAACATCGAGGTGCTCATGGTGCCCATCGGCACCGTCACCTCGGGCGTGGCGACCCGGCAGGTCGGCACCCGCGGCTGGACCCGGACCGGCGAGGCGAAGCGGTACTCGACCAGGATCTCGCCGTTGTCGTTGTCCGCGCGGTATCGCGCGTAGGCACCGCTCAGGTAGCCGCCGGCGGTGATCTCGCCGGTCTTGATCAGCTCGACCGTCATCGAATAGTGTTCGTTCCAGCCCGCGCCGGTGCTCGGCCAGGGGGATAGATGCGGCAGCACGCCCTGGATGCTGATGATGCGCATTCCGATGTTGGGGATCGACGTCGGATAGATCGTGTCGTTCGGCATGCCAACGCCCGTCGTGTAGACGGCGATCGGCGTCTTGCATCGGTAGCTGGGCGACTCGCCGCTTTTCTTGTTGATGAAGCTCAGGCCGCGGCCTTTGGCGCTGTAGATGACACTGCCGACCGGAATCGCGCCGGGCGCGAATTCCGGTGGATCGAAACCCACCATGTGGGCGACGAAATAGTCCGATCCATCACTGGTATTGGAGCTGCAGTTGGCCGACCAGGCGGGGTTCGCGAGGCAGGCCAGCGCAGCGCCGAGGAAAAGCAGTCGTTTCATCGATTTCATGCGTTCTGGGATGGTGCTTCACGCCGGGGCCTGGCTGCAGCCGCGCAGCCGCCCGCCGGAAGCAGCGAGGTAGGCGCTGCGGGCCGGTGCCAGCTTGGTCCGGCCCAACCCGGTGTGCGATCGTCGTCTCGCACGCGTGCTACTGGTAACTGAGCGTGAAGGTCGCGCGTGCATTGGCGCTGCCCGCGCCGACCCTTGCGCCGGTCTGCACGTAGCGCGCGGTGAGCGGCACCCGGATCTCGGCCATGCCCTGGTCGATCCTGCCCAGGAACCACTGGTTGGTGTTGCCGACCGTTGCCGAATCGGGCCCGAAGCCGAGCACGGTGTCGTCGTGGCGGATCTGGATGCCGATGCCCGATGCGCTCGAATTCTGCGTGAGCGACAGCGTGGTGGATGTGTTGCCGGGCTGGCTGGCGTCGGTCAGCGTCACCCAGGCATTGGTGGAGGTGCCTGGGTAGCCGCCCGAGCAAGCCAGCGCGAGGTCAAAACGCCGGGAGAAGGTGGTGCTGCCGATACCCGTGAACATCGCCGTGGTCATGGTGCCCATCGGCACCGTGACTTGGGGCGTGGCGACCCGGCAGGTCGGTATGCGCGGCTGGACCTTGACCGGCGACGCGAAACGGAACTCGACCATGAGCTGTCCATCGACGGTATTGGCCCGATACTGCGCGTAGGCACCGCTCAGGTAGCCGCCGGCGGTGATTTCACCGGTCTTGACCAATTCGATCGTGATCGGAAAGCTTTCGTCCCAGGCGCCGAGAGTGCTGTTGATGGAGCCGGTACCCGGGAAGGTCGAAAGACGCATGCCGATATTGGGTATGGACGTGGGATAGATACGGTCGTTCGGCACACCGATACCTGTCTTGTAGAAAAAAGCGAGCGGCTCCGTGCATTCGAAGCTTGCCGACGGGAATCGCTTGTTGATGAAGTTCAGGCCGAGATCCTGGGAGCGATAGATGACGCCGCCTATCGGGACCGTGCCGGGATCGAAATCGGGGGGGGTGAATCCGCTGACGTGGGCGATGTAGTAGTTAAAGGAGTTATTGGTATCCGACATGCAGCGTATCGCCCACGCCGGGATCGACATGCCCGCCAGCAAGCAGGCAAGGAGCAGCTGTTTTTTCATCGGACCATTCCTTGTGCAGGGTGCGATTCGGCGGCGCTACCGTCGCCACTGACGCTGTTGCTCGACATGTCGGGCGATTCCCGCCTCGATCGTCGCGGTGCGAAATCGGGGGTGCCGCTTTCCAGACAGGGCGCCTCGATGCTTTGCAGCGGCTGGTATCCCGCGACGCGCGTACGCATCGGCAGCGAATACGACAGTCGGCAGGCCATGGTGTCCGCGTCGTTTTCCCATCGCGCCGTCAACTGGCCGCGTTCGGCCAGCCCTCGGGCCAACAGTTTGCCGCCTTGCCCAATCACCCCGACCTCCTTGCCGGCCGCATCGGTGACCATCGCGCCGAACGGCACCGGCGAGCCATCGGCCTGCCGCGCGCGGATCACCGCCGAGCGGCCGTATTCGGTCTTGAACACCAGCAGCGGCACGGCCCCCGCGAGCGGCGCGACGCGCTGGCTGGTCTCCTTCAACTGGACATCGGTCGACAGGCCCTTCGGATCGAGCGAGACGTCGTT
Organism: Burkholderia gladioli; assembly: GCF_000959725.1. Classification (NCBI taxonomy): domain Bacteria; kingdom Pseudomonadati; phylum Pseudomonadota; class Betaproteobacteria; order Burkholderiales; family Burkholderiaceae; genus Burkholderia; species Burkholderia gladioli. The sequence goes on along the minus strand of NZ_CP009323.1, from coordinate 3,956,280 downwards.
CATCGAGAACGGCGTGAGGTGCGGCACCACCGCGTAACCATTGCTGCCCACGCGCACGCCCGAGGCATTGGTCACGCGCGCGCCCTCGGCGTGCTTCGCCTCGACGATCGCGAAGGTTTCCGACAGCGGCTGCGAAAGCGAGATGCCGCCGCGATGCGCGACCACCGCGCCGCGCGCGCCGAGCGAGAGCTGCTGGTAGTCGGCGCTGGCGCCGATACTGCCGCTCAGTTCGCCCCGCGCGCCGCGATGCATGAGGTTGGCGCCGCCGCTGGTGCGCGTGCCGTCGCGCCCGCTGCCGTGATCCACGTTGAGGCCGTAGGAGAGGTTGCCGTCGACGCCGGCCGCGCCGCTCAGGCTGGTGGCCACCTGGGTGGAACCCCGCGAGTCGCGGTTCAGGCTGGTGGACAGCGTGGCCGGCTGCGTGCGGCCGAGCGGAATCGACAGCCCGGCGTAGATCAGCGTGCCGGCCTTGCCCCAGGCGTCGCGCTGACGGCTTGCCGAGACGTTGTAGGCCAGGTTGCGGAAGCTGTTGCTGTAGCCGATCGTGAAATCGAGATCCGAGCCGCGGCGGTTCCAGTAGGTCGCCGTCGAGGCCGTGAGGTTGAGGCTGCCGCCGCGCCGGCCGAGCTGCTGGCTCAGGGTCAGCGAGGCGCGGTTGCGCTGGCGGTAGAGCGCGGTGGTGCGAATCTCGAGCTTGGCCTGGTCGCGCGCGGCCATCGCATCGTTCAGGCCGAAGAAGCCACTGGTCGAATAGCGGTAGGCGGCGATAGCGATATTGGTGCCGGTAGCCGCCACCGTTTTCGCGTAGCTCAGGCGCAGACTCTGCCCGGCATGGCCACGCTCGCCAGGAATGCGGGTGCTGGCGTGCGTGAGATCGAGGCCGAAGGCGCCCCAGCCCGTGGTGAGCACCGCGCCGGCCATCACCGACAGGTAGCCCTGCGCCAGGGTGGCGCCGCCGTAGCCGGTCAGCGTATTGGTCAGGCCCTGCTGCCAGGTCGCCTGGGTGAACAGCGGCCTGCTGTTCGGCAGGTGGCGCAGCGCGCCGGCCGTGAAGCTGTAACGGTGCTGGCCGGGGCGCAAGGACATCGGCACGGCGGCGTAGGGCACCGAAAAGGAGTGCTCGCTGCCGTCCGCCTCGGTGACGAGCACCTTCAGGTCGCCGCCGTAGCCGGTGGGGTAGAGATCGTCTATCTGGAAACCGCCCGGCGCCACGGTGGTCTCGTAGAGCTTCACGCCGTTCTGGGAAATCGTTACCTTCGCGTTGGTGCTGGCCACGCCGCGCACCACGGGCGCGTAACCGCGCTGCGATTCGGGCAGCATGCGGTCGTCGGTGGCCACGCGCAGGCCGCGGAACGCGCTGGTGTCGAACAGCTCGCCCGGCGTGTAGGCATCGCCGATCACGAGCTGCGAGGACCAGGCCGAGAGATCGCGCTGCACGTAGGTCGCGATGTTCTGGTAGCGGCGATGGCCGCGATCGTCCCAGTTGAACGAACCGCCGTGCCGGAAGTGCCAGCGCTGGAGGTTGAAGCCGCCGTCGATGCCGAGATAGCCCTGGGTGGCGGCGCGCGCGTCGCGCGCGCGCGAATGGTAGACGTTGAGGTTGTAGCCGAGCATGGCCACCGGCACACCCGCGCTCCATTGCTTGGGATTGACGTAGCCGCGTGCCTGGCGCCGCATCGAGATCTGCGGGATGCCGAGGTCGAGCCGCAGATCGTTGAAGTCGAAGCTGAACGAGGCCTCGTCGACGGCCTGACCGATGCGCAGACAGGCGCCGTCGTGCGCCAGCGAGGCGAGCCGGCTCGGCCGCAGGCTGGCCAGGTCGATGCCGAGCCGCTCCAGCAGGGCCTGGTCGAAGCAGGGCTGTGCATCGAGCATGCCGGGCGCGGCGCGGAATGGCACCTCGATGCGGCCGGCCCATTGGCCGTTCACGTAGATGTCGGGGCGATACATGCCGGGCCGGACCACGTTGCGCTGCGCGTAGCGCGACACGTCGATCGCGCCGCCGCCGTGGTTCAGGAAGCCGCCTTCGAACTCGACGCGGGCGAATTGCGCCTGGGCGACCTGCAAGGTCGCGCCGTCGGCCATGTCGGCGGTCTCCGCCGCCCGCGCGTCGGCTTCCCAGGCGGAGAAGATCGAGAGCAGCAGCGCGCATGTCGGTTTCAGTCGGGGAACGGTTTCCGCCTGCAATACCCGCATCATCTTGTAGCGTTTCCCGAGGTGGACACGTGAGGCCGCGCGGAACGCAGCGCGCGGCAGACGCGCGGGCGCCGGGTTGCCTGCGGCGGATTCATTGGCCGACCGCCGCGCGGTGGCCATGCGTCGACCCCCAGTCGTCGACGCTGCTGTACAGGACCGTCGCGTTCGGCAGCGCCGTCGCATCCGCGCCGACCAGGGGGAACGACGCGGTTTCGCCGGGCAGCACGTGACCGAAACCCGCCGAGTAGGTCTTGCCGCCGGATTGCAGCTCGACGCCGGCGAGGTTGACGACATAGGCGCTCGGATTGCGGGCCTGCAGCACCGGGCGTTGCGATGCGTCGGTGGCGAGCGTCCATCGCAGGCTGGCCGGTGCGTCGTCCGGGGTGCCGGACAGGTCGGCGGGGCGATACATCATCTTGATGCGTGTGCGGAACGCGAATTGCAGGCGATTCACCTCGTCGCCACCGCTGGTCTTGGGCGGCACGTCCAGCACGTTCAGCCAGAACAGCGATTCGCGGTTCGACGGCAGGGGCTCGCCGGTGTGGATGATGCGCAGCGCCTGGCCCTTGCCCGCTTCGATGCGGAACAGGGTGGGCGTGACCATGAAGGGCACCTCGATGCGTTCCGGCTCGGCCCGCTCGTCGCCGGTGTCGAGCCAGGCCTGGATCAGCGCCGGCTGCTTGCCCTGGTTGCTGAGCTGGATCGTCACCTCCGGCTCGCTCGCGTCGAATACCACGCGTGTGCCGGACAAGGTCACGCTGGCCTGGGCGCAGGCGCAGGCGCAGCAGAGCAGCGCGACGAGTGCCAGCCAGCTCCGGGCGATCGGGCTCGATTTCGTTCTCGACATGGATTTGATTCGCAGTGCAAATTTAAGCGCGCCGGTTGTCGTATCTCATGGATTCGTATGCCGATCACCCGAAGGTGGCCGACAGGCTCAACCGGCGCGGCGCAGGCTCAGGGATAGACGAGCGAGTAGGTGACGAAGGAGTTGGCGGGGCCGCCCGTCACCTTGTCGCCGGTGGCCACGTACTGGGCCGCGAATTGCAGCGTCGCGGTGCCCGTGCCGCCTTCGGCGGCGTCGATGTCGACGACCTGGGTGCCCTGCGTGGAGCTTTCCGCGCCGATCTTGATCGGCGTGTACTTGTCGTTGAGGATCTCGATCTCGACGCCGGTGGCCGCGTTCTCGCCGGTCGGCACCAGGCGGCCGGTGGCGAGATTGACGTTCGGCCCCGGCTCGAACGCCACCGACACCTTGCGCACCGGCGCCGGGACGCTGTTGCCGCCTTCCTTGCGGTCGGTCGTGCAACCCGACAGCGACAGCGTAAACGGGGTCCGGCCAGCGGTGGCGCCCACCGTCGCGAGCTGGCTGGCGGCGGCCGTCGGCAGCGGCACGGTCAGGTCGTTGGTGCCGCCGTTGATCTTGCAGGTCGAGGCGACCACCGAGCCGGTGAAGTTGATGGTGCCGTCCGAGGCGTGGGCAGCCTGCGTGGCGGTGAGCGCCAGCGCGGCGGCCGACATGAGCAGCGGGAAATGTTTCATGTTCATGGAAGTCGATCGTGGAATCGTGAAAAGGCAAGGGATAGCGTGTGCGAGGGATCTATGTCGTGAGTTGACCTCCCGAGTGGTCGAGTGGGGAATTCATGGGCTTGGGGGAAACGGGTGGGATTGGGGCGGGTGTGTCGTTGCTGATGTCGCGGGTAATGTGTGTGACGAGGAAGCTGCCGTTCGCATGTCATGTGGCCGGACGCGAACGGGTGAAAATTTATCAAGACGGGTTGGGTGCGTGAAGCTGACTCGTCTGATTCTGTAAACCATCCCCGGCATATTTTCGATTCGCGCTCCGATCCCGGCGGCCATGGCCTGATCAGGCACTGTTTCTCCGATTGGACCCGTCTCTCAGGGATTTCCTCTATGGCTTGCGACAGACACGAAGCGCACCATTCGCTCCATTGAAATGGAACCGGTTCCAATCGCCAGATTCGGAGCCCAGCATGGAGAGAAGGGCAGACATGGCAGATATCGTGATCGTCGCCAGCGCATACGGGACGGAGGCGATTCGCCGCGACGGGCACCGGGCCTATGTCGGACGGGCGGCCGAGGCGGGCGCCGCCGGCTTCGAGGTGCGCCGCGAACTGTTCGCCGCCGACGAGGACTGCGCGCCGGCCGCGCTCGCGGCGCTGGGCATGGCGATTGCGGCCGCGGGAATGTGGGCTGTCTACTCGACGCCGGCCACGCTCTACCGCGAGGACGGCGCGCTCGATCGCGAGGCGCTCGCGCTGTCGCTGCGCGAGGCCGAGGCGTTGGGCGCGCATTTCCTGAAATTCCAGCTCGGCGGGTTCGCCGGCACCACGCACGCGGCCGAGATCGCCGCCGCCGCGCAGGGCAGCCGCGCGCGGATCCTGGTCGAGAACGGCCAGCTCGCGATGGGCGGCACGCTCGCGCAATTCACCGCGCTGTTCGCCGCGCTGGTCGAGGAAGGCGCGGCCGGCACGCTCGGCATGACCTTCGACATCGGCAACTGGCTGTGGCCCGGCGAGCTGCCGCTGGCGGCCGCCCGGGCCCTCGCGCCGCATGTCGAGTACATCCATTGCAAGGCCGTGACGGGCGAGGGCGCGCGCCGTTTCGCGGTGGCCCCGCAGGCGGCCGACCCGCTCTGCCTGTCGGTGCTCGCGACGCTGCCGCGCGAGGTGCCGCGCGGCATCGAGTTCCCGTTCGACCCGGCCGATCTCGCCGCCGACGCGCGCCGCCGCGTCGCCTGGCTCGAGACCGCCTGATTCCGTATTCCGAAGGAGTTTTCATCATGTCGCAGTCCCCCGTCGAAATCCTCACCTACGGCGAAGCCATGACGCTGTTCGTCGCCAATGCGCCGGGTCCGCTCGCGCAGGCCGAGCAGTTCACCAGGCGGATCGCCGGCGCCGACCTGAACGTCGCGATCGGCCTGGCACGGCTCGGCTTTCGGGTCGGCTACCTGAGCCGCGTCGGCAAGGATTCGTTCGGCCGCCACGTGCTCGACACGCTGGCCCACGAGGGCATCGATGCGTCCTGCGTGACGATCGACGAGCGTTATCGCACCGGCTTCCAATTGAAGGCGCGCAGCGACGACGGCAGCGACCCGGACATCGAATACTTCCGCAAGGGCTCGGCCGCCAGCCACCTGTCGCTGGACGACTATGTCGCCGACTACGCGCTGGGCGCGCGCCACCTGCACCTGACGGGCGTGGCACCGGCGATCTCGTCGACGTCCTGCGAGCTGGCCTTCCACCTGGCCCGCGAGATGCGCGCGGCCGGCAAGACGATTTCCTTCGATCCGAACCTGCGCCCCACGCTGTGGCCTTCGGCCGGGGCGATGGCGCGTACGCTCAACGAACTGGCCTCGCATGCCGACTGGGTGCTGCCGGGCCTGGCCGAGGGCCGCCAGTTGACCGGCCTCGACACGCCGGCCGAGATCGCGCGCTTCTACCTCGCCAACGGCGCGCGCGCCGGCGTGGCGATCAAGCTCGGCGAGGCCGGCGCCTACTACCTGACGGTCGACGGCCACGAGGGAACGGTGGCCGGCGAGCGCGTCGAGCGTGTGGTGGACACGGTGGGCGCCGGTGACGGCTTCGCGGTCGGCGTGATCAGCGGCCTGCTCGAAGGCCGCACGGTGGCCGAGGCGGTGGCGCGCGGCAACCGCATCGGCGCGCTGGCGATCCAGGTGATCGGCGATTCCGAAGGCCTGCCGAGCCGCGAACAGCTCGACCGGCTCGAAGCGGCCGCCGCGCGTGCCGCCCAGGCGGCACCGGCCGCCGCCGCCGAGGCACTCGCGCGATAATTGCCCGCGCGGCGCGTCACGCGCCGCGACGAACCCGATACGGCGCCGCACGCCGAAGGAGACAAGCCCCATGTCCGCAACGCTTCCGATCCGCCGCTGGTGGAAGATCATGCCGATCGTGTTCATCACGTACAGCCTCGCGTACCTCGATCGCGCGAACTTCGGCTTCGCCTCGGCGGCCGGCATCAACCAGGATCTCGGCATCGGCAAGGGCCTGGCCTCGCTGATCGGCGCGCTGTTCTTCCTCGGCTACTTCTTCTTCCAGATCCCCGGCGCGATCTACGCCGAGCGGCGCAGCGTCAAGCGCCTGGTGTTCTGGAGCCTGGTGCTGTGGGGCGGCTGCGCGGCGCTGACCGGCCTGGTCAGCAACATCCCCTCGCTGATGGCGATCCGCTTCGCGCTGGGCGTGGTGGAGGCGGCCGTCATGCCGGCCATGCTGATCTACATCAGCAACTGGTTCACCAAGCACGAGCGCTCGCGCGCCAACACCTTCCTGATCCTCGGCAACCCGGTCACGGTGCTGTGGATGTCGGTGGTGTCGGGCTACCTGGTGCACGAATTCGGCTGGCGCCACATGTTCGTCGCCGAGGGCGTGCCGGCCGTCATCTGGGCGATCTGCTGGTGGGTGCTGGTGCAGGACAAGCCGGCCGAGGCCAGGTGGCTGTCGGCCGACGAGAAGCGCGACATCGAGCGCGCGCTGGCCAGCGAGCAGGCCGCCCTCAAGCCGGTGCGCAACTATCGCGAGGCGTTCCGCCAGCCGGCCGTGCTGCTGCTCTGCGCCCAGTACTTCTGCTGGAGCATCGGCGTCTACGGCTTCGTGCTGTGGCTGCCCTCGATCGTCAAGAACGGTTCCTCGTTCGGCATGGTCGAGACCGGCTGGCTGTCGGCGCTGCCCTACCTGGCCGCCACCATCGCGATGCTGGTCGTGTCCTGGGCCTCGGACAAGCTCGACACGCGCAAGGCCTTCGTCTGGCCGTTCCTGCTGGTCGGCGCGATCGCCTTCGCAGGCTCCTACGCGCTCGGCTCGACCCACTTCTGGCTGTCCTACGCGATGCTGGTGATCGCCGGCGCCGCCATGTACGCGCCCTACGGGCCGTTCTTCGCGATCGTGCCCGAGCTGCTGCCGAGGAACGTCGCCGGCGGCGCGATGGCCCTGATCAACAGCATGGGCGCGCTGGGCTCCTTCGTCGGCTCCTATGTCGTCGGTTATCTGAACGGCGCGACCGGCTCGCCCTCGGCGTCCTATGCGTTCATGAGCGTGGCGCTGGTCGCCTCGGTCGTGCTGACGCTGGTGGTCAGGCCGCATCCCGACGGGGCCTTGCCGCTCGCGCACTCCACCACAGGAAAATGAATCGCATGAGCTACCGTATCGTCGCCTACAAGACCCTGCCCGATGACGTGCTCGCCTACCTGCGCGAGCACGCCGAGGTGATCCAGGCCGAAGGCGCCGAGGCGCTCGCCGAGGCGCTGGCCGATGCCGACGGCGCGATCGGCGCGAGCGTGCCGGTGACCGCCGCGATGCTCGATCGCGCGCCGCGGCTGCGCGCCTGGTCGACCATCTCGGTCGGCTACGACAACTTCGACGTGGCCGACCTCACGCGCCGCGGCATCCTGCTCGCGCATACCCCCGACGTGCTGACCGAGTCGACCGCCGACACGGTGTTCGCGCTGATCCTGTCGAGCGCGCGGCGGGTGGTCGAGCTGGCCGAGTTCGTCAAGGCCGGGCAGTGGAAGAAGAGCATCGGCGAGCCACTCTACGGCACCGACGTGCAGGGCAAGACGCTTGGCATCGTCGGGCTGGGCCGGATCGGCGCGGCGGTGGCGCGGCGTGCCGCGCTCGGTTTCCGGATGCGCGTGCAGTACACCAATCGCAGCGCGAACGCCGAGGCCGAGACGCAGTTCGGCGCGCGCCGCGTGCCGCTCGACGAGCTGCTCGCCACCTCCGATTTCGTCTGCCTGCAGGTGCCGCTGAGCGAGGCGACGCGCCACCTGATCGGCGCGCCCGAGCTGGCGAGGATGAAGCCGGGCGCGATCCTGATCAACGCCGCGCGCGGGCCGGTGGTCGACGAGGCGGCGCTGATCGAGGCGCTGCGCGCCGGCACCATCCGCGGCGCGGGGCTCGACGTGTTCGAGCAGGAACCGCTGGCGGCCGATTCGCCGCTGCTGGCGATGAAGAACGTGGTGGCGCTGCCGCATATCGGCTCGGCCACGCACGAGACGCGTCACGCCATGGCGCGCAACGCCGCCGAGAACCTGATCGGCGCGCTCGACGGCACGCTGCGCGGCAACCTCGTCAACCGCGAACTGCTCGCGCGCTGAGTGCCGGGTTCCGGCGGCGTGCCACCGCCGGAATCGAGACAGGCGCCGGGCATGGAAGGGCGCCGTGGCGCGAGCCTGTTGCCTGCCTGAAACCATCGCCGCCGCATGGTCGGTATCGGATAGTCGCTATCGGCGCGCCGCGCCGCGATAGGTTGCGCAGTGCACCAGAAACCCGGCGAAACGCGGCGAGCCGCGATGTCCGGGGCTCGCCGGCTGACGGCGCGGTGCCTGGTTACCGGGCACCGGCGCGCTCGCCGCAAGCCGCCCGCCGGCCGTCGCGGGCGAACCGAACGGACCCTCGTATCGCCTGACGTCCGGCTGCGTTATGATCCCGCGCTGACTGAGGTCTCGCGTCCCCGGGCCCGGCTGATCCTGGCAAGCCCGTCAGGGACTCGAGGGCCAGCCGCGTTCGTGAACTGGCTGGATATGCCGGGCCAGCCCGGTGTCCATCGGCCGGCAGCCCGCCCCCGGGAGCCGCGGCTCGAGGCCGTCGGCGCAGCAGCCTGCGCTGCCGGCGTCGCCACATGGAGAAACGATCAGTTGAACTGCGTATCCCGATCCGCCCTCGGATCTCCCCGCCGATCCCGCCCGCGCACCTCGCGCGGCGTTCGCCAGCAGGCGCCGCGATGAGCGAAACCCGTTCCCCGGCCGGCGCGCGCCCGGCCACCATCAGCGATGTCGCGCGCGAGGCCGGCACCGGCAAGACCAGCGTGTCGCGCTACCTGAACGGCGAGACCAACGTGCTGTCGGCGGATCTGCGCACCCGCATCGAGGCCGCGATCCAGCGCCTGAACTACCGGCCGAACCAGATGGCGCGCGGCCTCAAGCGCGGCCGCAACCGCCTGCTCGGGCTGCTCGCGGCCGACCTCACCAATCCTTATACGGTCGAGGTGCTGCAGGGCGTCGAGGCGGCCTGCCACGCGCTCGGCTACATGCCGCTGATCTGCCATGCCGCCAACGAGGCCGACATGGAGCGCCGCTACCTGCAACTGCTGACCACCTATCGCGTCGAGGGCATGATCGTCAACGCGCTGGGCGCGCGCGAGGATGCGCTGATGCCGCTGCGCGGCTGCGGGATCCCGACCGTGCTGGTCGATCGGCGCGTGGAGGGTTTCGACGCCGACCTGGTCGGCCTGGACAATACCGCCGCGGTGCGCGCGGGGCTCGCGCACCTGTTCGCGCAGGGTTTCGCCGAAGTCTGTTTCGTGGTGCAGCCGTTCGAGCAGGTGAGTTCGCGGCGCCTGCGCGAGGCCGCGTTCCGCGCGGCGCTGGCCGAGCTGGGCCGCGACCGCGAGGCGGCGCCCACGATCGTCGCCGACCTGGCCGATTGCGAGGCACTGGCCGGCGCGCTGGCCGGGCTCGACGCGCGGCTCGACGCCGCCGCGTCGGCCGGCCGCCGGGTCGCGCTGTTCGCCGCCAACGCGCCGGTGGCGCTGGCGCTTGCGCGTCACCTGCACGCGCGTCACGGCGCCGGCTGGCAGGCCAGGGTGGCGCTGCTGTCGATCGACGATCCCGAATGGGCCGAGCTGCTCGGCATCACCACGATCCGTCAGCCCACCTATGAAATCGGCTATCGCGCGGTCGAATTCGTGCACGACCGGATCGACGGCGCCACCGACGCGGCGCGCGAGGCGCTGCTGCCCGGCGAGCTGGTGGTGCGCACATCGACCGCAAGCTGAGTATCATGCGGGGTCGCGCACCGCTCCGGTGCGCCTGACCGACCAAGGATCGTCATGACTGTTGCCCCCGCCACCCTGGTGGCGCTGATCATCGGCACGCTGATCGTCGCGCTGTTGCCGATCGTTGCGTTCCGCTTGCTGAAATCCCCGATGAAACTGGATCGTCGCGACGCCATCGTCGGCATCGCGGCCTTCATGCTGTTCGCCACCCTGATCGAGCGCGGCGTCTACGCGCTCGCGCCGATGCTGCCGGGCGCCGTGCAATGGCTCTCGCAGCCGGTGGTCTTCGTCGCCTTCGGCATCGCGGTGGCCGCGGTGATCGAGGAGGGCGGCCGCTACCTCGGCCTGCGTTTCGTCGAGCGCCGCTACGGCGCGTCCTCGGGCGACGCGCGCGGGCTCGGCTACGGGATCGGCTTCGGTGGCGCGCAGGCCTGGTTCGTCGGCGTGATCGTGCTGGGCCAGTGGGTCTGGCTGGTGTGGCTCGCGCAGCGCGGCCAGCTCAACCAGCAGCTCTCGACCATGCCGCCCGATCTCGCGCTGCGCATCCAGATGATGCTGATCACCATGTCGGCCTCGACCATCGTGGTGCGCGTGCTCGAATGCCTGGCCGCCTTCACCTTCCAGCTCGCCATGTCGGTGCTGGTGTGGCGCGGGGTGCAGGCGCGCAAGCGCTGGATCCTGCCGCTGGCGATCGTGCTGCACCCGATCGGCGACCTGCCGCTGATGGCCTTCAATGCCGGCGCGATTCCCGTGTCGACGATGGTCACGGCCTACGGCCTGATGACCCTGATCCTGATTGCCGCGCTGGTCCGCTGGTGCCGGCCCGCCACGCGCACCGCCTGAGCCCGACCACCATGGACGACTACCACTACGACTGCGCCAGCGCCGAGTTCGACGCGCTCGCGCATGTGATCTGCGACCTGTTCCCGGAGCAGACGAGTTTCGCCGAGCGCGGCGACGAAGGCGGGCGCTTCCTGTACGTGCAATGGCTGGGGATGCGTTTCGGCTCGGCGCCCAAGCGCATGACGCTGGCGCTGCGCATCGAGTCGGCGGCCTTCGCGCGCTACCTGGCGATGCGGCCGATGCAGCGCGCGCGCAGCCACGCCGTGCTGCGCGCCTATGTCGAGGCCTTCATCGGCTCGCTGGAAGAGCGGCACGCGGAAGGCCAGGCGATCGAGCGCGATACCGAGCTGGTGCTGGGCGAGGAATTCGCCTGAGCGGGTGCTGTGCCGCGGCCGCGGTGATTCCGGGGCGGCGGCGTAAATCGCCGGCGGCCTTGCGCCGCCGGTGCCTTCCAAGGATCGCCGCGCTTACTGCGTGACGCGATAGACTTGCGCGAAACGCTGCGCCTGCACCACGCCGTAGTCGCCGGGCGCGTACTGCATGACCCAGTCGCCGGCCGCGCCGCGCAGCACGTCGCCGTTTTCGGAACGCGCGATCGAGAACGCTGCCTCCATCCGTTTCGCCAGCACCACCGCCGGCCGGTTCCGGTACGGGCCGGCGTCGCCGTGCGCGAGCCCCTCGGCGGCCGGCAGGTACTTGTCGTCGAAACGCTGGCGGGACACCACCCAGCGATCGCCGGTCGAGCCCGTCACGATCGCGTCGCCGGCCGCGTAGCGGTTCGGCCCTTCCAGGCTCATCAGTTCGCCCGCCTCGGCGGCGAAGGCCACTTCCACGGTTTCGTCCTTGACGACGCGTTGCGCGGCGGGATCCGTGCGCAGGTCGATTTGCTTCAGTTCGATCATGGTTCGCGTGCCTGGCTGAGAAAAGCCCGAACTGTAGCTTGAAACCGGCCGGCCGTGGGGCTGGCGGCCTTGGCGCGCCGTCCGGCTCGCCAGGTTCGCGCGGGTTGGCGGCGAGGCTTCTCCGGGCTGGATCGAGCTGCCTCAGGGTTGCTTCGAGGCCACTTCGAGGTCACCTCAGGGCCACGTCAGGACTGCCCCAGGACTGCTTCAGGACCGGCAACCCAGGCGCCGGTATTCGGCTTCCGGCGACGCGCGCCGGTCGTATTCGCCGAGATCGTTGCGCAACTGGCCATCCGGGCCCACGCGGCGCACCACCACGTTGCGGCGATCCGGCTCGGCGATGGCCTGGCCGACCATGCCGGCGAGCTCCTGGCAGCGCGCCGAGGCGGGCGTCGCGGCCGTCGCGCCGCCCTGCAGGTTGCGGGCGAGCGGCGAGGCGAAGCGGGTGGCGGAGGCCGGCGCGGGCGCGGCGGCGCCTCGATGTGCGGCCAGTTGCGCCCAGGCGGGCGGCGCCGCGATCAGCAGCAAGGGGAGCAGGCGGGACAGGAACAGGCGAGCGCGCATGGCATGAATGTCGGTGTTTTGTAAGGAGTCTTCAGACCCGGCTCGCCCGAATCGGTTCACTCCCGCGACATCGGCACCCGCCGCCAATGAAAAAACCGGCCCGCCGCTGTGAAGCGGCGGGCCGGTTCGATGGCCTGCGAGGGCGGGGCGCCAAGGCCCCGCCCAAGGCTTACTGCGCGGCCGGGGCGCTGGCCGCGTCGGCTGCCGGGGCGGCCGGCTTCTTGGCCGCGCCCTTGTGCGGCGCATGCTTGCCGCCTTGCGGGCCGCGATGGTTCCAGCGCTCGCGGAAAGTCTTGTCGGCAATCGCCTTCTGCTCCGGCGAGAGCGCCTCGTACAGCGGGCCGAAGGTGTCGACCAGCTTCTTGGCGCCATCGGCGTTCGCCTGGGCGATTTCCGCGTACTGCTTCACGTCGTCGAGGGCCGTCGCCGAGCTCTTGCCGTCGGCGCGCTCGCCATAGAGGCGGCCCATGGTTTCACCGTTCTCGCGCATCGTGTCGGCGAACGGTTGCCATTGGGCTTCCTGGGCCTGCGTGATCTTCAACTGCTGGTGCAGGTAGGTGATCCGTTCCTCGACGCGGGCCTCGTGACGCGCGGCATGCGCGGCGCCCGGCGTCGAGGCGGCTGCCGCCGCAGCGGAGGCGGGCGTCTGGGCGTGGGCGGCGAGCGAGCCGGTAAGCGCGAACAGCGCGGCGAGAGTCAGCGAGATCTTTTTCATTGGAACTCCTGTGTGGTCGTCAAACGGTATCCGGTGGTGCCTGCGGCCGCCTGATGTCAGGTCGGGTATAGCAAGTCGCGAGCCGGAGACGCGCGCTATTAGTAGCATGCGCAAGGGCAAATGTGCAGCGCGGCGACATCTGCTTACAACCGAAACGAAATCGAAATCGCCGGCGCGGCGGCCCCGTGCGCGGCCGGAATCGCGTGGAAAAGCCCGTTGCGGCGGGCTCCGCGTTTGGGCCGGCGCCGCTTCGGCGCTATCATCGCGACACCTTGTCACGGAATCCGTCATGCGCCCACCTCGACTCGACCAGCTCGACGAACTCGACCGCAACCTCGTCTCGCTGCTGCAGGCGAACGCGCGCGCGAGCGTCGCGGAACTGGCGCGTCAGCTCGGCGTGGCGCGCACCACGGTGATCGCGCGCATCGAGCGCCTGGAGCGCACCCAGGTGATCGCCGGCTACGGCGCGCGGCTCGGCCAGGACGTGCTCGACGCGAGCCTGGTGGCCTATGTCGGCATCATCCTCGCGCCCAAGTTCGGGCAGGACGTGCTCAAGCGGCTCGACCGCATGCCCGAGCTGCAACTGCTGTGCGCGGTGAGCGGCGAATACGACTACGTGGCCTGGCTGCGCGCCGATTCGCCGGGCCGGCTCAACGACCTGCTCGACGAGATCGGCGCGCTCGACGGCGTGGAACGCACCACCACCTCGATCATCCTCGCACGCAAGATCGATCGCGGCACCATCAGCGTCTGAATGCGGCACGGCGCGCGAATCCCGCGCGCCGAGGCAGTCTCCCGGCACAAGCACAAACAAGGATATCGACCACAGGAGCGCAGCGGCCATGAAGACCAGTCAGGCATTTTCCCGTCCCGAACGCTGGTTGCGGCTCGCCTCCTGGGCGCTCGCGATCGTGTTCGCGCTATTCCTCAACATGCTCGGCAGCCTGGTGATCCGCGACCTGATGTTCGCGCCGCGCGGCGGCCCGCCCGAGGCCGCGCAGTTCGCCGACACGGCGCGCGACGCGGCCCTGCGCGACGAGCGGCGCGCGCTGGAGGGCGAGCGCGCCAGCCTGTCGACGCGGCAGGACGCCGCCAACGCGGGCGCCACGCGCGCCCGGCGCGACTACGACAATGCCCGCGAGGCGTTTCGCAACTGGGTGGCCACGCGCACCGCGACCGGCGACAGCAGCCGCAACCCCGAGCTGCTCGCGCGCACCCAGGAACTCGACAAGCTGCAGGCGGCGCTGGCGGGCTGGCAGAAGCAGCAGGACACGCTGGCCGACCAGGCGCACGCGCTGGAACAGCGCTCCAGCGCGCTCGAGACGCGCGCCGAGCAGGCCGGCGGCGAGGCGGACCAGCGCTACCAGGCCGCGCTGCGCCGCTATTCGCTGGCCGTGTTCGGCTGGCGCCTGGCCTTCACGCTGCCGGTGCTGCTGCTCGCCGTGTGGCTGTTCCTGCGCTACCGCCGCGCGCGCTACTGGCCTTTCGTCCATGGCTTCGGGCTGTTCGCGCTGTCGGCCTTCTTCGTCGAGCTGGTGCCCTACCTGCCCGACTTCGGCGGTTATGTGCGGGTGGCGGTCGGCATCGCGCTGACGATCTTCGCCGGCATTTACATGCTGCGGGCCTTCCAGCGCTACGTCGAGCGCAAGCGCGAGGAGATGCAGCGCAGCCAGGACGAACGGGCCCAGTCGATCGGCTACGAGAAGGCGATCGCCTCGTTCCAGAAGAAGATGTGCCCGTCCTGCGACAAGCCCTGGAGTCTCGGCGGCGAGCAGTCGACCTTCTGCATCCACTGCGGCCTGAAGCTGTTCCAGTCCTGCGCCTGCGGCACGCGCAATTTCGCCTTCTTCCCGTTCTGCAGCGGCTGCGGGGCGGCGGTGCAGCGCGAGGAGCCGCCGGCGGCCTCGTGAGGCCCGGCGGCGCGACGAAGCTTGCGCGCGCAACGACCCGCGAGCCGCTTCGCGGGCGGGCGTCTCAATCGTGCAGCGAGTGCACGTGCCGCATCTTGCCGAACAACCAGTCGAACAGGGAATGGCCGTGTTCCTGCTCGGCGGGCAGCGCCGCGGTCAGCTTGCCGAGCTTGTCCTGCCGGTAGGCCAGCAACTGGCACAGCTTCTCGGCCACTTCCGGATGCGCCTTCAGGAACGCGCTCATGTCGTCCTTGCCGAGCTGGAACAGGACCGCGGGCGTCAGCGTGGTGATCGACACCCGCATCGGCAGGCCGGCCAGCAAGCCCGCCTCCCCGAAGGCCTCGCCCGGGCCGACGCGGGCCAGCTCGCGTTCTCCCGAGGCTTCGCGGAACACCACCGACAACACCCCGGTATAGACGATCGCCAGACTGTCCGGCACCGTGTCCGGCGCGAGGATTTCCTGGTTGGCCCGGTATTCGTGCCGTGAAAGACGCTTCGCGAGCTGGGCCACCTCGGCGGCGTCGAGGCTTTCGAACAAAGACACGCGCTTAAGCAGCGCTAGCCTGGCGTCGCCAGCCTCGGCCGCCGGCGCCGGCACGCCCAGCGCGCGCAAGGGCACCCCGGCGGCGGCCAGGTGCCGGTAGCACAGGTCGAACAGCTCGTTGGAGGCGGCGCGCTTGAGCGCCATGTCGTCGACGAAGCCCACCACCTCGTAATGGATCGAGTTGAGCGTCGCGCGCTGCACGCGCGCATAGGCGGCGGGCGAGCGCAGTATCGCGTGGCAGCCGGTCAGCGCCCGCTCCAGCGCGTCCAGCACGGTCCTGGGGCGCGCCTCGGGGTCGATCTCGAGCACCAGCGAGAGACCATGGACCTTGGCCGGGCGGCTGTTGTTCGAGATCTTCGCCTTGGCGGTCAGCGCGTTCGGCACGACCAGGGTATTGCCCTGGCCGGTCAGCAGGTGCGTGGCGCGCCAGTTCATCTCGACGACCATGCCCTCCACGTCGTCGATGACGACCCAGTCGCCCACCGAATAGGGCTCGGTGGTGCTGAGCACGATGCCCGCGAACACGTCGCTGAGCGTGCTCTGGATCGCCAGGCCGAGCACGATGGCCAGCGCGCCCGAGGTGGCGACCAGGCCGCGCACCGGCAGCTCGAGCACGAAGGCCAGCGCCGCCACCGTCGCGGCGAGAAACACGATGGCGCCGAACACGTCCGAGAACAGCCGCTGCTTGCGCCAACTGCGCGGCAGCAGGAGCAGGTCGAGCGAGAGCGTCAGCAGGCGCGCGCCCATCAGCCACCAGATGATTTCGAGGATCTGCGCGAGCCAGTGCAGCCCCGCGGCGTCGCGATACGGCGGCTCGCCGAACGGGCTCATGTCCGCGCTGAACAGCAGCCAGCTCAGGGCCGCGAACAGCGCGAGCCGGATGAACAGGCGGGTTTCGTAGGGGGGAAGCCGGGCGCGCCACACGAGGATATCGGCCGCGACGATGCTCGAGGCCACAATCAGCGGATATTTCACGGGTCGCTCCGGAACCGGGCTTGTCGGAAGTACGGGGGGCGCCGCCGAACCCGGTATCTCCCGGTGTCTCGGCCGAAAAGACGGGCGGGGGCGCAGCCGCTAGCATGCCCGACTCGCCTGGACTCGTCGACTCGATCCGCGCGAAAATCGATCTGCGAAAACACCGGCGATCGCGCGGTGCCGCCGGGGCCTGTCGCCCTGGATCCCGCGCCGCGTTCCGGGGCCAATTCCGACATAAAGTCGAAACGCTTCGTCATATCGACGAATATCGGTGTCGGATCGCATCACTTTCCGTCTATCAACTGTTTTTGCTCGTTCGTACACTCTCCTGCAGGCAGCCGAATCGCCTTCGAACACAACAAACACACGTCAGGAGAGTCACCATGAAGATCGCCATCGTCGGCGCCGGCCTGATCGGCCACACCATTGCCCACCTGCTGCGCGAAACGGGCGACTACCAGGTGGTCGCCTTCGACCGTGACGCCGAGGCGCTGGCCAAGCTCGCCGAGGCCGGCATCGAGACGCGCCGCGTCGATTCGGCCGACGCCAACGCGATTCGCGACGCGCTCAAGGGCTTCGACGCGCTGGTCAACGCGCTGCCGTATTACCTGGCCGTGAACGTGGCCGCAGCGGCCAAGGCGGCCGGCGTCCACTACTTCGACCTGACCGAGGACGTGCGCGCCACTCATGCGATCCGCAGCCTGGCCGAGGGCGCCGAGCATGCCTTCATGCCGCAATGCGGGCTCGCGCCGGGCTTCATCGGCATCGCCGCGCATTCGCTGGTGGAGGGCTTCAGCGAGATCCGCGACGTCAAGATGCGAGTCGGCGCGCTGCCCGAGTACCCGACCAACGCGCTGAAGTACAACCTGACCTGGAGCGTGGACGGCCTGATCAACGAATACTGCCAGCCCTGCGAGGCGATCCGCGACGGCCAGCGCCAATGGGTGCAGCCGCTCGAAGGCCTCGAGCACTTCTCGCTGGACGGCATCGAGTACGAGGCCTTCAACACCTCGGGCGGCCTCGGCACGCTGTGCGAGACGCTGGCCGACAAGGTCGGCACGCTCGACTACAAGTCGGTGCGCTATCCGGGCCACCGCGACCTGATGCAGTTCCTGCTGGAAGACATGCGCCTGGCCAGCGACCGCGACGCGCTCAAGGCGATGATGCGGCGCGCGGTGCCCTCCACCAAGCAGGATGTGGTGCTGGTGTTCGTGACCGTGACGGGCGTGAAGAATGGCCAACTGGTGCAGGACGTGTTCACGCGCAAGATCTTCGCCAACGAGATCGGCGGCATGCCGATGAGCGCGATCCAGATCACCACGGCCGGCGCGATGTGCGCGGTGCTCGACCTGTTCCGCGAAGGTCGGCTGCCGCAACGCGGCTTCGTGCGCCAGGAGCAGGTGCCCCTCGAGGCCTTCCTGAAGAACCGCTTCGGCCGGCTCTACGAAGGCGCGATGACGGTGCCTTCGCACGCCATGGCATGAGCGGGCAGGGCGGCAGGCCCGGATAGGAAAAACGGCCGACGCGGGTGGAAACCACCCGCGTCGGCCGTTTGTATTTCAGGCGCCTTCGCGTGCCGCCCGCCGCGGCTCAGGCGGGCAGCGGCGGCACCATCGCGCTCGGCGCGGGCGGCACGATCGCGTGCAGCAGCGCCTCCACGTCGGCCGCGCCCGGCGCGGTGTTGTCGAACCTCAGCAGTCCTTCGCAGGCCTCGCCGCTCGGCACGAAACGGCGCGCGCGATACTCGTCCCAGTGCGCGAGCTTGTAGGCGTCGTTGGGATTGCCGCGCGCGACGATGCGCTCGCGCGCCATCTCCTCCGAGGTATGCACCCAGACCACGCGCAACTCCACGTCGTGGCCGATGCCCAGCCACTGCCGGTTGAACAGCCGCCCGTCGCGGATCTCGCGCGACAGCGGGCCGACCACCAGCACGCTGATGCCCAGCTCCAGGTTCTCGCGCGCGGTATCGAGCAGGCCCTGGTATTCCGGATCGCGCAGATGCTGCAGGTAGAGCGGGCTGTCGCGATCGTTCGGGTCCTGCGTGAGCGCGCCCATCGCGGCGGCGCTGTAGCGGCCGTAGAGCGTGTCCTTGTCGAGCAGGCAGAAGGCCTCGCCGGTGCTGCGCATCAGCGGGCCGATCAACTGCTTGGCGAGGGTGGTCTTGCCGGTGCCGGCATGACCGCAGAAAAACACCAGGTACTTCACGGGCGTGAGCCTCCGGGGCGGGGTGAGGGGACGATGCCGGGCGCGCGGCCGGGGAGCCGTCGCAAGCCGGAGGAAGGCCGCCGGAAAGGCGATCGTCGGCTGCGCGCGACTGCACGATGATGAGCGCGAAGCCCCGGCCGCGCAAGGCCGGCGAGGCCGGGCGACCTGCTGCGTGGAGCGGGGCGGAACGGCTACACTAGCGGATCGATTCATCGACAGAAACGGACGTTTCCCCCCGACACAATGTTGATCAACTGCGTTGCCTACCAGAATGGCCAGAAGCTGGCCGACATCGACATCGACGACATCAGCGACTACGTGGCCCGCCCCGAATGCTTCGTCTGGGTCGCGCTGAAGGAACCCGAGCCCGAGGAGCTGGAGCGCATGGGCGAGGAGTTCGGCCTGCACGAGCTGGCGCTCGAGGATGCGCGCAACGGCCACCAGCGGCCGAAGATCGAGGAATACGGCGACTCGCTGTTCGCGGTGATGCACACGGTCGAGCTCGATGCCGACGACGAGTTCGAGATCGGCGAGCTGAACGTGTTCGTCGGCCCCAACTACATCCTGTCGATCCGCAACCACACCTCGCACGGCTTCCAGGACGTGCGCGTGCGCTGCGAGCGCGAGCCGCACCTGCTCAAGGAAGGCGCGGCCTTCGTGTTCTACGCGCTGATGGACCAGATCGTCGATCGCTACTTCCCGACCGTGGAGGCGCTGGGCGCCGAGCTGGAGGCACTCGAGGACCGCATCTTCGAGAAATCGACGCCGGCCACCGCACGCGCGATCATCCAGGATCTCTATTCGCTCAAGCGCCGGCTGATGATCGTCTACCAGCACACGGCGCCACTGCTCGAACCGCTCTCGAAGCTGGTCGGCGGGCGCACGCCGCAGGTTTGCAGCGGCATGGAGCATTACTTCCGCGACGTCTACGACCACCTGCTGCGCATCACCAAGACCCTGGAGGCGCGCCGCGAAATGGTGGTGACCGCCGTGCAAGTCGACCTCGGCATGATCTCGCTGGCCGAGAGCGAGGTGACCAAGCGGCTCGGCTCCTTCGCCGCCTTGTTCGCGATCCCGACCATGATCGCCGGGATCTACGGCATGAACTTCAACAACATCCCCGAGCTGCACTGGCGCTTCGGCTTCTATGTCTGCCTGGGCGTGATGGCGATCGGCGATCTCGCGCTCTGGTGGCGCTTCAAGCGCGCCGGCTGGCTCTGAGCGCGGCGGCGCGCGGCGCGTGTCAGGTCTTCGCGTAGTGGCCGGCGGCGACGTTCCACTGGCGCACCTGCCAATGGCGCACCAGCTTGTTCTTCACATAGGGATCGGCATTCGCGAAGGCCTCGGCCGCGGCCGGCGAGGCGCCGGTGAACACCAGCACCGCGCAGTCGGCCGGATCGGCCAGCGCGCCGGCCAGCAGCAACTCGCCGCGCTCGGTGGCGGCCTGGGCCAGCGCCAGGTGTTCGTCGCGATACTGGCCGCGCCGCTCGAGGTAGTTGTCGACCAGGTCGTAGGTCAGCAGGTAGTACATCGTGTCTCCTCCGTTCGGGCTCGGGCGCCGGCTCGGACGCGGCGCGAAAGGTCCAGTATAGGCGCGGCCCCGGGCTGCGCGAACAAATGCTTACGATTCGATACGGTCGCGCCGCGCGCTTCGCGGCACACTGCGCGCGCGCCTGCCCGGGCGCGTCGCGAGGGGCGACGCGCGGGCGGGGCGAGAAGGAAATCCGGATGACGTTTCGAACCTTGTTGCTTGCCGGTGCGCTCGCGCCGGTGCTGGCCGCCTGCGGGTGGTTCCACGACGGCCCCGCGCCGGCCGAGATCGATGCCGCCGTGCGGCAGGCGCTGGACGACGAGAACCACGGCGCGCTCAACAGCTTCCTCGGCCAGCCCTTGCCGGTGGCGGCCGATGTCGCCGCGATCCGCGAGGAGGGCCCGTGCCGCAAGACGGCCGAGCATGCCTATACCTGCGACGTGGTGATCGTCTGGCATTCGGGCAAGTCGGAGGATGCGTCCTCCTCGCGCGCCTCGCTGGTGTTCTCGCGCGACGGGCAGGACCAGTGGCGCACCTATGGCGTGGACGCGGCGCTGGTGACCGGCGCCGCGCATTCGATGGTCGACGATATCCGCCGCGCGTTGCCGGGCAGCGCCGCTTCGACGGCTCAGCAGCAGTGAGGCGGCGCGTCAGTCGCGTCTGAGGACGGATGAAACGGGAAGGGCGGCGCGGACCTGATGGCCCGCGCCGCCCTTTCTTCATGCCGCGCCGCGTTCGGCACCCCGGCAATCGCTCGCCGGTGTGCCGAGAGCCGGCTTACCAGCGGTGGTCGTCGCGATGGTCGTCGCCGCGGTGGTCGCGATCGTCGTAGCGGCGATCGCCCGGCGGGTGGGCGCGGTTCCAGTCGTCACGCGCCCAGTAGCGGCGGCCGTCCCAGTAGCGGTCGCCGTGCCAGCCGATATTGACGTCGACCGCCACGCCCGGCTGCGCATAGGCGGGCGTAGCGGCGTAGCCGCCGCCATATCCCCCACCATACCCTCCGCCGTAGCCCGGATTGGCCGGGTAGGCCACGCAGCCCGTGAGCAGCGAGCCGGCCAGCAGGGCCGGCGCCAGCAAGGCGATCGTCTTGATGTTCTTCATGTCTTTCCCCCAAGCGGTTGGTGTGTTGAGGGGAAGCATAGGGGGAGCGATCGTCACATGCGGTAAAGGATTGCAACCATTGATGACGAACCCGAAACACCGCGCCGGCCGCCTCAGCCGGCGGGTTTCGTCCCCGTCACGGCGGGCAGGGCCGCGGCGCCCGCCTCGGGTGCGTTCTGGATCATCAGCATCTGCGGGCTGGCCAGCGTGATCGAGGCCGCGCGCAGTTGTTTCAGGATCTCGAACAGCAGGTCGCTCTTGGTCGTGGCGGTGATGCGCGGGCTGCTCACGTAGCCCGTCACGCTCAGCGTGATGCCGTCCGGCGTGAGCTGGCTGAAGGTGACCGAGGGCGCGGGCTTCTCCAGGATCGCCGGATGCGCCTGGTAGGCATTCAGCAGCAGGTCGCGCACCTGTTCCGGGTCGGTGTTGAGCGGGAAGGTCAGCATCAGGGTGGCCACGCCCTGGGTGCTGTTGCCCATCGTGACGTTGCGCAGGTTCTGCGAGATCAGCTGCGAGTTCGGCACGATCACGGTCGAGCGGTCGCTCAGCTGGATCTCGGTGGCGCGCACGTTGATGCGGCGGATGTCGCCCTCCACGCCGCTGATGCTGACCATGTCGCCCACCTTCACCGGCCGCTCGGTCAGCAGGATCAGGCCCGACACGAAGTTCTTGACGATCTCCTGCAGGCCGAAGCCGATCCCCACCGACAGCGCGCTGACGATCCAGGCCAGGCTGCTCCACTGCACGCCGAGCAGGGACAGCGTCATCAGCACCAGCAGCACGTAGCCGAGGTTGCTGAACAGCGTGACCAGCGAGGCGCGCATGCCGGGGTCCATGCCCAGGGTCGGCAGGAATTCGTTGTCCAGCCAGCGGCGCACCGAGCGCAGCAGCCAGAAGCCCACCGCCAGCGCCAGCACCGCGTTGACGATGCGGTCCGGCACGATGTTGAGGCTGCGCAGCTTGGTGCCGCCGAGCATGGTCAGCAGGCTGTCGAACAGGTCGCTCGGGGTGGTGCCGAAACCGCCGGTCAGCAGTGACAGCGCGGCCAGCAGCACCAGCACCGCGACGCCGACGCCCGACAGCAGGGTCGAGGCCTGCTCCAGATGGCTGTCGTCCAGCCCGAACAGGTGCTTGATGGTGTTGCCGCTGCGGTACTGCGTCGAGAACAGGCTGGCGAAGGCGTCGCGCGTGATCTGGGTGAGCATGTAGAAGCTGCACAGCACGATCTCGAACCAGACCAGCTCGTAGGTGATGAAGCGCGCCACCGTGATGTAGCCGATCAGCAGCGCGGCCAGCGAGGCGATCACCGCCAGCGATACGCCGGCATGGATCAGCCCGGCCAGGGTCGAGCGCGCCTCGGGCTGCTCGCCGGCGGCCGCCAGCTCGGCGCGCGCGCGGTTGGCGCGCAGCAGGGTGGCGCCGATCGTCAGCGCCACCACCAGGGCCACGAGGCCGCGTCCGAAGATGGTCACCTGCAGGCTGGTGTCGGCGATCCGGTTCAGTTGCTCGAGCGTGCCCGAGACCAGCAGCAGCGCGGCCAGGATGGTCGGGAAGCGGCGCATCGCGAGCGCCACCGGATCGGCGATCGCCGGCAGCCGCCAGCTCGGGTGGCGGGTGCAGAGCAGGGCGCGGCCGAGGCCCGCGATCAGCGCGCAGGTCATCGCCAGTTCGCTGAACTTGGCGGCGAAATCGTCGAGCGCGGGCGTGAGCGCCTCGCCGCGCGTCACCGCGAGATAGAGCAGCTGCACCGCGATGCCGGTCGAGATCACGGTGGCCAGCGCGGTGCTCAGCGCCAGCGCGCTGCGGCGCAGCCGCGTGGCCGGCAGGCGGTTCAGGCAGAACCAGGCGACGCCGTATTCGAGCAGGCGCCGCCCGCCGCTCCAGATCGCGATCGCCAGGCCGAGCAGCAGCACCGTGCCCAGGCGCCGGCCATCCTCCCAGGCGAACGAGAACTGCGCGGCGATCTGGCCGAAGAACTTGTGCAGCCGGTCGATATCCTCCTGCTGCGGCGAGTGGAACGGCGCCCAGAAGCTCGGGCCGAGCAGGCTGCCCGAGCGCAGCGCGAGCTGGTTGCGCAACAATCCGCGGCGCAGTTTCGCGTACTGCTGGTCCAGGTTGGCGAGGTCGTCCTTCTGGGCCACGGCCTGTTTCAGTACCGCGTCGAACTGGTCGCGGCGCGCGTCGAGATCGCTGCGCTGGCGTGCCACCGCCGGCGTCTCGGGCGGCGCGCCCGCCGCCGGCGGCGGCCCGAGCACATCGAGCTGGGCTTGGATCTGCGCGCGTTGCGGCTTGAGCGCATCGATCAGCTTGTCGACGTCGCCGCTGAGTGCCTCGGTGGCGGTATCGGCGGTGTCGATCTGGGTGTTGCTGGTGGCCGTCGAGGTCTGCTGCTTGATGCGGTCCTGCTCGGCCTGCAACTGCTTGAGCGAGGCGATCGCGTCGGCGTAGGAGATCGCCGGCGCGGCGGAGGCGGCGCTGGCGGCCGAGGCCACCAGCGGCTGCGCCTGCGCGGCCGGCATGCCGGTGCCGAGCAGGACCGCCGATAGCAGCAAGAGCGGCAGCATGAGGTGCAGCACGCGCGCGGCCGGCAGCGGCGCGAGCGGGCGGCTCGCGGCCGGCCGCGGGGCCGAGGGCGCGGCCGGCGGCGAGGTCCGCGGCAGCAGCGAGGGCAGCGACGCGAGCGCGCGCGCCAGTCGGGCGGAGAAGAGCATGGCAAACCTTTGTTATCGGCTGGATCGACGGCGTCGGCCACGGCGGCCAGCGGCATGGCTGGCGTCCAGGCCTTCAGCATGCCATCGAGCGCGGGAACGAGATGTTACCGGCTGCCTGTGCGCCGTGCGCGCCGGACAGCGCGGCGCCGGCATGTCGCCGCGGGCCGGCGCCCGGCGGCGAGCCGCGCGGCGCGGGGCTGCCCGGGCCGGCGGGGCGCTTCCGGCGTCACAGATCGTTACGCGCGTTACACCCCCGCGCGAGGTGCCGCCGGTGCCGGCCGCGCGCCCCGGATCGCCCGCCGGGCCTGGTTTTGCGGCCGCCCGACGGGGCCCGGCGGCGAATCGGCCACTGTGGCGTGATCCGCAAACACCCGCTGTTCAGGCGGCGCGATTGTGCGTGACAATCCGCGCACCGGACCCGTGTATCGCGCCCGGCCATGTGCCGGGCCTGCCAAGAACAAAGCATTCGATTGCGAGGCGCCATCATGAGCTTTCCGCAACGCCCGGTCGCGTTCATGCTTGCCGCGACCAATCACGGCACGATGATCGTGAACCGCCACGATCACAACACCACCGAGACCGGCGACGACTACGGCGTCGGCCACCAGTTGCTGCAGAACGGCTGCTTCGACACCAGCGAGGTCGGCTTCACGCTGGCCATGCTGACGCGCCGCCACGAGCTGCACGGCGACGGCGTGGTGGCGATCGACGGCGGCGCGAACATCGGCGTGCATACCATCGAATGGGCGCGCCACATGCACGGCTGGGGCCGGGTGCTGGGCTTCGAGGCGCAGGAGGTGGTGTTCTACGCGCTGGCCGGCAACCTGGTGCTGAACAACTGCCTGAACGCGCGCGCCAAGCTGGCCGCGCTCGGCGAGCGTTGCGGCGAGCTCTCGGTGCCGCAGCCCGACTACCTCTCGCATGCCAGCTTCGGCAGCCTCGAGCTGCGCCCGCGCGAGAACGGCGAGTTCATCGGGCAGCCGATCTCCTACGACACCGCGGTGGGCAGCACGGTGCCGATGATCAGCATCGATTCGCTGGCGCTGCCGCGCGTCGACCTGATCAAGCTCGACATCGAGGGCATGGAGATGGAGGCGCTGACCGGCGCGCGCGACACGCTGCGGCGCTGCCGCCCGATGCTGACGGTCGAGGTGCTGAAGACCGACGCGGCGCTGGTGGAGGGTTTCCTGGCCGAGTTCGGCTATCGCTGCGTGCCGGCCGGGCTGAACCTGATCGCCGTGCATCGCGAGGATCCGGTATCGGCCCACCTGCAGGTGGGCGACGGCGTGCTCTATCTGCGCTGAGCGGGCGGCTGCGCGCCCGGCGAACCCGCGGCTTTCGAATACCCCTGCAGGGCGAGGGGATTGAAATACCGATGTCGATTATTCGAAATATTTCAGTAAGCTCGGCGCCGCAAACGCTTGCGCTTCGGATT
Organism: Burkholderia gladioli; assembly: GCF_000959725.1. Classification (NCBI taxonomy): domain Bacteria; kingdom Pseudomonadati; phylum Pseudomonadota; class Betaproteobacteria; order Burkholderiales; family Burkholderiaceae; genus Burkholderia; species Burkholderia gladioli. Next base: position 3,930,839 of record NZ_CP009323.1, on the reverse strand, counting down.
CCTGCGAATCCCTGGATGGTTCGGAACCCGAAACGCCGCCGTTGCTGCTGCCGGGCAATTTCGCCGGTTCCGTGAAAACCCGCTAGGGGCTTGCCTTTACGTAGTTGCCGCGAGGTTTTTCGCGGCGCTTTTCCAGTATCATGCGCAATCTCCTGACGACAGACGTGCGATGGGGTTCGCGCGTGCCGAAGCGGTTTTTCGGAGCATCGTCAGAAGCCTGGCGGCTGCGGCGAACCATTTTGTAATGTCGCTCCGGTAGACTGCCGGGCCCTGATACCGGCCTGGCCGGCCATCACGGCAAGCGAAGTCCGCGTTCGGGGCGCGGCCGCAACACGATGGTAACGACGGTAGCGTCAAACTCGCGACAGGTTCCAGCCTGATCCTCAGATTTCATGTCTTCTAGTGATTTACCGCGGCGCGCGGCGCAGGCTTTCGCGCGCGTTCGCCAGACCTTGCGGCTCGACCGCCTCATGTCGCCGCTGCTCGCGCTCGGCATCGGCATCGCCTTGCTGTTCGTGTTCCAGCACCTGTCGGAGACCGTCGACTACAAGTCGGTGATCCGCAACCTGCGCCACCTCACGCTCGGCGAATGGGCCGGCGCGCTCGGCGCCACCGCGCTCAGCTACGTGGCCCTGGTCGCGCGCGACGCGATCGGGCTGCGCTACGTCGGCGCCTCGGTGCCGCGCATCCCGCTGTGGATCGGCACCATCGCCGGCACCGCGCTGGGCAACGCCACCGGCTTCGGCGCGCTGACCGGCGGCGCGGTGCGGGTGCGCGTGTACGGCGCCTCGGGCGTGAGCGCCGCCCAGATCGGCCGCATGACCGTCTTCATGGGCGCCACCCTGGCGCTGGGCATCGTCGGCATGACGGCGCTCGGCATGCTGGGCGGCTCGACGGCGCTGGCCGCGATGCTGCCGGTCGGGCCCGGCTGGCTGCGCGCCGGCGGCGCGCTGGTGCTGGTGCTGCTGGCCGCGCTGGTGGCGCTTTGCGGCAAGGCCCCGCGCGAGATCCGCTCGCGCTGGCGCTGGCTCTCCTTCGACATCCCGGCGCGTCGCGACCTGCTCGGCCAGTTGCTGTTCGCGGTGATCGACGTGGTGGCCGCCGGCCTCGCGCTGTGGTCGCTGCTGCCGCACGGCCATATCGGCTTCGTCACCTTCATCACCGTCTACTCGGGCGCGCTGCTGCTCGGCATGATCGGCCATACGCCGGGCGGGATCGGCGTGTTCGAGGCGGCGATGGCCTTCACGCTCGGCAGCGCGGTGCCGCCCACTTCGATGCTGGCTGCCCTGATCGCCTATCGCGCGATCTATTTCGGCGTGCCGCTGGTGCTGTCGGCCGGGCTGCTGACCGTGTTCGAGGGGCGCGCGATCGGCCATCGCTTCGTGTCGGCCCAGGCCGCCCAGGTCTCGCAGCTCGCGCCGCTGTTCCTCGGCCTGGTCACCTTCGCGGTGGGCGGCATGCTGGTGATCTCGGGCGCCACGCCGGCCTTCTGGCAGCGCATCGCGGTGCTGCGCAACGTGGTGCCTCTGTGGGTGATGGAAGGCTCGCAGGTGCTTTGCAGCGTGCTCGGCGTGTCGCTGCTGTTCGTCGCGCGCGGCCTGCTGCGCCGCCTCGACGCCGCCTGGTGGATGGCGCTGGGCCTCACGCTGGCGAGCCTCGCGCTGTCCTTCTCCAAGGGCCTGGCCTTCGTCGAGGCCGGCGTGCTGGTCGCGCTGCTGGTGCTGCTGCTGGTGTCGCGGCGCCGCTTCAATCGCCATTCCTCGCTGTTCGCCGAGCCCTTCACGATCGGCTGGTTCATGTCGGTCGCGCTGGTGCTGATGCTGGCCGTCTGGGTGCTGCTGTTCGCGTTCCGCGACGTGCCCTACACGCGCGAGATCTGGTCGACCTTCTCGTTCGACGAGCGCGCCTCGCGGGCGCTGCGCGCCACCCTCGCGGCCGGCGTGTTCGCCGCGATGGCCTCGCTCTGGCAACTGCTGCGCCCGGCCGCCGGCCGCTTCGTGATGCCCGAGCCGCAGGACCTGGCCGACGCGGCGCGCATCATCCGCGCCCAGGACCGCAGCGACGTGGGCCTGGCGCTGATGGGCGACAAGAGCTTCCTGTTCTCGCCCTCGCGCGAGGCCTTCCTGATGTACGCCAAGCACGGCCGCACCTGGGCCGCGCTCTACGACCCGGTTGGCCCGCGCGACGAATGGGCCGGGCTGATCAACGACTTCATCCTGCGCGCGCACGCGCACGGCGGGCGCGCCGCCTTCTACCAGGTGCGCGCCGAGGCGCTGCCGCTCTATCTCGACGCCGGCCTCACCCTGGTCAAGCTCGGCGAGGAGGCGCACATCGCGCTCGATCGTTTCGACCTGAAGGGCTCGAACCGCTCGCACCTGCGCTACGCCCTGCGGCGCGCCGATCGCGACGCGATGTCGGTCGAGGTGATCCCGCCACAGGCGGTGCCCGGGATGCTGCCGCTGTTGCGCGAAATCTCCGACGACTGGCTCGACAGCCGCGACGCGCGCGAGAAGAGCTTCTCGATCGCCGCCTTCCACGACGGCTACCTGGCCACCCAGTCGGTGATGCTGGTGCGCCAGAACGACGAACCGGTGGCCTTCGTCACCTTCATGACCACCGATCTCAATACCGACGCGACGGTGGGCGTGATGCGCCACGTGCCCGAGGCCTCGCCCTACGCGATGGAGTACCTGTTCACGCAGCTCGCCCTGCACCTGAAGGAGGCCGGCTTCCGGCGCCTGAGCCTCGGCATGGCGCCGTTCTCGGGCATGGGCTCGGCGCCGATGTCCTCGCTCTGGCACCGCCTGGGCCGCATCGTCTGGCGCTTCGGCGGGCGTTTCTACAATTTCCGCGGCTTGCGCGCCTTCAAGAGCAAGTTCGAGCCGCAATGGGAGCCGCGTTATCTGGCGGCTTCCGGTTCGGTCGGCGTGTTCGTCACGCTGGCCGATCTGTCCTTGCTGGCAGGAGGTCGGCGTTCATGAAGTGGAATGGTTGGGGCCGGGCGGCGGTGGCCGCCGGCATGATGCTGGTGCAGGTCGCGGGCGCCGGTGCGGCGGAATCGGGCAAGGCGGGCGGCAAGCTCGCCGACAAGGCCACGGCGGCGAGCGCCGCCTCGCAGCCGGCCACCCTGGTCGGCAGGATGGGCAGGATGCCCGGCGGGCGCTACGGCGAGGTGAGCGTGGTGCGGCCCGAGGGCGACGTGCATGGTTTCGTGGTGCTGTATTCGGCGGCGGGCGGCTGGAGCGCGGCCGACCAGGCCACCGCCGAGGCGCTGGCCAAGGCCGGCGCGCTGACGGTCGGCGTCGATACCGCGCGTTATGCCGCGAATCTCGCCAGGGACAAGGAAAGCTGCCATCAGCTGGTGGGCGACGCCGAGGCGGTTGGCCACCAGCTCGAACGGCAGTTGAAGACCTCGCGCTACTTCGCGCCGATCGTGGCCGGCATCGGCCAGGGCGGCGCGCTGGCGCGCCAGGTGCTGGCGCAGGCGCCGGAGAACACCATCTCGGGCGCGGTGACGGTGGCGCCTGCCGCCACGCTCGACGCGCGCTTCAGGATGTGCCCGCCGGACCCGACCGTGAGCCGCCGCAAGACGCCCGGTTTCGTCGACAGCGCCGCGACGGGCGACGCCGCGCGCCTGGTGTCGCTGCTCGCGCCGCATCTGCGCGACGGCAGCGCCGACGAGCTCGACGTGTCCGACCTGCCGCTGGTCGAGTTGCCCGCCAGGCCGGGCGGCATGGCCGCCGGCGAGGGCCTGCTGGCGATCGTGATCTCGGGCGACGGCGGCTGGCGCGATCTCGACAAGACCATCGCCGAGGCGCTGCAGAAGGACGGCGTGTCGGTGGTCGGCTGGGACAGTCTGCGTTACTTCTGGAGCGAGAAGACGCCGGCCCAGACCAGCCACGACCTGGCGCGGGTGATGCAGACCTACCTGGCGCGCTGGCACGCCTCGCATGTCGCGCTGATCGGCTATTCGTTCGGCGCCGACGTGATGCCGTTCGCCTACAACCGCCTGGCGCAGCCGCTCAAGGACAAGGTTTCGGTGATCTCGCTGCTTGGTTTCGCGCCCTCGGCCGACTTCCAGATCCGCGTGACGGGCTGGCTCGGCATGCCGGCCAGCGACCAGGCCCTGCAGGTGCGGCCGGAGTTCAACAAGCTGCCGCTCAAGCAGGTGCAGTGCTTCTATGGCGCGACCGAGCAGGACACGCTGTGCCCGGCGCTGGCCGGCAGCGGCGCCCAGGTCATCAAGACCGGCGGCGATCACCATTTCGGCGGCGACTACCTGGCGCTGGAGCGGCAGATCCTCGACGCGCTGCGCAGGAACGCGGCGGGGCGCTGAGCGCGAAAACGCATGTCGATGGTCGCGCTCGGCGGCCGCCCCGGCGCCTCAACCGCGAGGCGCGCAGGCATCCCGCTTGCCGTCTCGCGGCCGTTCTTCTTCCGATCCGGGTTCCAGCGGCGCTTCGGTGCCGTGCCCATCCTGTCTTTTCACCGATTGTTGAAGCCCGTTCATCGCAAGGCGGCGGTGAGGATGCTGTCGGAGGGTTTGCGCCAGGAGGTGAAGCCTTACGGCATTCGCACCACGGTGATCTCGCCGGGCGCGATCGACACCGAACTGCCCGACAGCATCACCGAGCCCGATATCGCCGCCGCGGTGCGCGAGTTCTACGGCATCGCGCTGCCGGCCGATTCCTTCGCGAACCTGCTGGCCTATGTGATCGGGGCGCCGGAGGACGTCGACATCAACGAGGTGGTGTTCCGGCCGACGCGGCAGGAGTTTTGAGGGGGCGCCGCGAGGGCGCCGGAAGACGGGGTTCGAGGGGCGGGATGCGATTCGGCGATCGGCTCAGCCGGCCATGCCGCCCAGCAGCGTATTGGCCGCGATGCGCTTCACCAGGTAGCGCTGGAGGATTGCCGTGTCCGCATCCGAGAGCGCCAGTTCGATACGCCCGGCGCGCATCAGGACCAGGCTGCCGTCGCTGGCGATGGCGCAGGTGAAGGGATCGATGGCGGGATGGGGCGTGGGGGCGGGCGCGGCGTCGGCGGGCAGGTTGGCGGATGCGGGGGCGGGTTTGCCGGACGATCGAGTCGGCGGGTTTGTCTTGCGCTTGTGCTTGCGCGCCAGCTCGAAGACGCTGCCCGCCGGAAGCGCGGCGCGCTTGACGGGAACCACGTCGCTGGCGTCGACCAGCTTCTGGTTCACGCGCTCGACCGAATCGCCGTCGATCTGCTCGGGCAGGTAGTAGGCGTTCATGTGCGCGCCGTCGCGCGTGACCTGCTCGGACAGGATGTTGCCGCTGCGCAGCAGCCGCCACATCGCGTTCGAGACCGGCTTCACGTCATGGGTGCCGATGATGTCGGCCAACTCCTTGGTGGTGACACCGGGCTGTTGCCGGACGGCGGCGAGAATGGCGTCGCGACGGGCCTGCATCACCTTCAGCTTCTTGCTGCTCATGTCTCACTCCATTGAGAATCTTCATGAAGGGAATCTCGTTCGAACAAGTTAAATATTTCTTGTTTGACGAGATTTTGAAACGATCGTTGCCAATCGCTGCGTGATCGTAACAATCCATGCATCTCATAACGGTTCAGGGCGACTGTAAGTCGCGCCCGAATGGCGTGAGCCGAATGGGCGACAGGTGGGCAGGGGGGGAACGAAGCGCGGGTTCTCGTCGTGATTGCGTGACAGGGAGCTCGGGCCACAGGCGCGCTCGATATCTGCGGCTCAATCGGCCGCGGCCAGCGGCGGCAACTCCGCCGCGTATTTCCCCGGCGTGACACCCAGCACGCGACGGAACATCTCGATGAAGGCGCTGACATTGTCGTAGCCGAGTTCGAGCGCGATGGTGGTGACCGGGGTGCCCACCGCGAGCCGCTCCAGCGCGCGCAGCACGCGCGCCTGCTGGCGCCACTGCGCGAAGCTCATGCCGGTTTCCTCCAGGAAGCGCCGGCTCAACGTGCGCGGCGCGATGCCGGCCCAGTGCGCCCAATCCTCGGCTCGGCGCGTGTCCGACAGGTCGGCCGCGAGCGCGTCGGCGATCCTCGCCAGACGCGCGTCGATCGGCCGGGGCAGGCCCAGCGCCTGCGCCGGCGAGGCCGCGATCTCGGCCAGGATCAATTCCGCGATGCGGATCTCGTCGTGACCGAGCGAGCCGCCCGACCAGGTCGCCGCGCGTCGCACCGCCTCGCGCAGCAGCGGGTTGGTGCGGATCGCGCGCGGCGCGGTCGGCAGCGCCGCGCAGGCCGCCTCCTGGACGAACACGCTCCAGCCCGAGAACGGCCCGTAGGAGCGCAGCGAATGCATGTGATGGGGCGGCACCCAGATCGCGTGCGTGGCCGGCACGACCCACTGCTGCGCTTCCAGCCCGACCGACAGCAGCCCGCTCAGCGCACCCACCAACTGGCCGCGCGCATGCCGATGCGCCTCGGTCTCCCGCGCCACGGATTGCGTCAACTCCGCAGCCGCAACTAACGGTCCGCCCGATTCGAGTACGAGAGGTGGGGGGAGCAGGGGATCGCGCATGGCCGAAATTCCGTATCGATTGGCTTCCATACCGGAGCTCGGCCGATTGTATCTCGATAAACTGCCTTTCATCGATGACCAGATCCGCAGCGATCAGACAGGAGAAACCCGATGCGAGCCGAACAATTGTTGCCCGACGAGCAAAACGAAACCAAGCTGGCTGGCGTGACGGTGCGCAAGGGCACCGTCGGCGCGTTCCTGGCCAACGCGCGCGTGCTGGGCACGCCGGATGCGAGCAGGGCGGAACGTGCCGAGGCGCGCGCCGACATCCTCGCCGCGCTGCCGGCGCTGCGCGCGCTGGGCCTGTTCGAGGTGCTCGAGATTCGTGATCCGGCGCTGCGCGCCTGGGTCGAGGCCAACTGAAGCCAACTGAAGCGCATTGAAGCAAACTGGACCGGTGCCGCATCCGGCGCGGTCCGGAACGAACGGAGGAATTCCCCATGAAAGCAGCAATCGTGAAAACGGCCGGCAAGGCGCCCGAGTATGGCGACTTCGAGGCGCCGCGCGCGAGCGCCGGCTGTCGCGAGATTCGCGTCGCCGCCTCGGCGCTGAGCCACGTCACGCGCTCGCGCGCGGCCGGCGTGCATTACACCTCGGATACCGCGGGGCAGGGCCTGCCCTTCGTCGCCGGGGTTGACGGCACGGGCGTCGACGCCGACGGACGACGTGTCTATTTCTTCGGCCCGGTCGCGCCGCACGGCGCGATGGCCGAGCGCACCCTGGTGAGCGACGCGCATTGCCTGCCGCTGCCCGACGCGCTCGACGACGTGACGGCCGCCGCGCTGGCGATCCCCGCGATGTCCTCCTGGGCCGCGCTGAAGGAGCGCGCGCGGCTCGAATTCGGCGAGACGGTGCTGGTCAACGGCGCGACGGGCTCGTCGGGCCGGCTGGCGGTGCAGATCGCCAAGTACCTCGGCGCGGGCAAGGTGATTGCCACCGGCCGCGACGCCACCGCGCTCGGCGAACTGTCGGCGCTGGGCGCCGACGTGCTGGTGCCGCTGGGCCAGGACGAGACGCTCGGCGAGGCGTTGCGCGAGCAGTTCGCGGGCGGCGTCGACATCGTGCTCGACTATCTCTGGGGGCCGAGCGCGCATGCGCTGCTGGGCGCGGCGGCGCGCGCGCTGCCGGACCTGGCCGCGCTGCGCTACGTGCAGATCGGCGCGATCGGCGGCGGCGAGATCTCCTTGCCGGCGGCGGTGCTGCGCTCCACCGCGATCACGCTGATGGGCAGCGGCATGGGCAGTGTGCCGATGCCGATGTTGCTGGAGGCGTTGCGCATGGTGCTCGATATCGCGCCGCGCGCGGGGCTGAGGATCGACACGCGGGCGGTGCCGCTCGCGCAGCTCGGCGAGGTTTGGGCGAAGGCGGATAGCCGCACGCGCACGGTGTTCACGATCGGGGCGTGAGGGGGCGTGCGTGGCTTCGTGATCGGCGCGATTCGCGATGGGCGAGTTTGTCGGTTCGATCGTGACGTTGAGATAAGAAAAGTTATCTCGCCGCTGTTGCGTGACTGCTGACTCTCTTCTTTCAATGGTCACCGTCCCAGACGATCCACGCTGAACGGCACGCGGCGAGCCTTCAAGCCGATTGAGCGAGCAGTCAGAACGAGCGCATCACTGTCGAACGGCTGCTCGCCTCTCGCTGCTGCGTGACGTAGCCGGGCCGTATCGGTAAACGACGTCCTACCGCTGTTTATTTCCGATATCAGGATGAATCGATCGGCGGTGCCAAGCCGTTGCCGCCGGCGCCGCGCAAGTGGACCGGGCCAGCCGACCACATTGGTTTGCCCCGTTTGTCCCACGCACGACGAACATGCATGCCCTTGGCCGTGCCCGAACGCGGACGCATCAGCATGCTCAGAACAGGTGATGGATTCCGCTGAGAAACACCGTCTGCCGTCCGTTAGACGCGGCGCCGATGCCCAGCGTACTGGCCACGGCGCCGTCGCCCGCGGTTTCGAACATCAGGTCGGCGTACACCTGCGTGGTTTTCGACAACGAATACACATTGGCCACCGTGAACTGCGTCCAGCGGCGCCCGTCGAGCGTCGCGGTCCATGCGCCCGCCGCGATTTCCTCGGCGGGTGTCAGGCGCAGATTGGCGCCGCCGTCGAAGCTGCGAAAGTGCTTGCTGCCGCCGTTCGATGCGATCCGTACATCGGTGGAGAGCACATGCAGCATCACCCGCTCGAATCGGTACGATCCGCCGATGCCCATGTCACGCACCTGTTTCGCATTGAAGCTCGCGCCGGGCGCGAGCGCCTGGCCGTTGAACGAAGTCAGTCCAAGGCCGCTCGAGAGCGGCAGCAAGCGGTCGCGATATTCGGAGTACACCGCAATCAGCTTGAGCGGGCCGTTCGTATAGTTGGTGCCCAAGCTGATGCTCCGCCCGCTGGTATTGCTGGCCGCCGCGCCGGGAAATCCATACAGCGCACCAAGCGTCAAGCCGCGATAGTTCGCGCTTTTCCATTTCACCGTGCTCGACAATTGTACGGGCAGGGTGCTGCCGAGACCGTCCAGATTGCCGGGGTGAAACGCGGAGAAATTGCCGAGTAACTGCCCGGTCGAGACCGAGCCGAGCCAATCGAAATTCCAGTCCGTCTGGCGGCCGAGCGTTACCGTTCCGAACGTCGAATCGGCCAGGCCCACATAGGCCTGGCGATTGAAGAACGTGCTGCTGCTTGCCGAGGCCCCCGTCGTCGTGACGAACCCGCTTTCGAGCCTGAACACCACGGAGCGGCCTGCGCCGATCTCTTCGACACCCTGAAAGCCGAAGCGGTCGGCCTGCAAGGTGCCCTGTTCGGCGATATAAGCCGTCGAGCCGTGCAGGTTGCTCACGTAACCGAGGCCCGCATCCAGACTGCCATATAGCGTCACACTGCTCTGCGCTAATGCGGTCGAGGAAACGACGAGCGCGGCCGAGCCCGCGACCAGTGTCGCGTGTAAGGCGATTTTGTGTTTCATGAGGTATGGGTGAGGCGTTGGGAGGAGGGCTGCGAGGAGCGACGAGGCGGAAATCAGGTGGTCCGGATTTTTTCGGCCGATGAGTGGCGCCACGCACCAAACACCAGATTGACCACGATGGCCGTTAGCGTGCCGGCGGCCATGCCGTTGCCCAGCACGATCTGCAGCGAGGCGGGGAACGACGCGTACACGTTGGGTACCAGCACCGGTATCAGCCCGACCACGAGCGCCGCCGCCAGCGTGTACTGGTTGCCTCGCGCATGCAGGTCGACCTTGCCGAGCAGGTTGATGCCCATCACGCCGATCAGCGCGAACACGATCAGCGCGGTGCCGCCGACCACCGGCGCGGGGATCGCGTAAGCGAAACGCCCGAACGGCGCGAACAGGGCGATCAGGATCAGCATCACGCCGGCCATTGCGGTAACGTAACGGGAACGCACGCCGGTGGCCTGCACGACGCCGATATTCTCCGCGCTCGTGATGATGAGCGAGGTGCCGAGCAGCGAGCCCATCAATGACGCGAGCGCATCACCGCGAATCGTGCGCTGCACGTCGCGGCGCATGTCGATCTTCCTGCCGGTGATTTCACCGACGGCGACGGTTTGCCCCGTCGCTTCGGCCATCGAGATCACGCAGAAAATCAGCAGGGGCAGCGCGGCAAGCAAGTCGAAACGCGGCGTGCCGAAAGGCAGCAGGCTCGGCAGTGCGAAGAGCGGGCCGCTCCACAGGTCGGCGGTGGACATCAGCCCCATGGCCCAAGCCATGAAGGTGCCGGCAACGAGCCCGAGCAGCACCGCGATCCTGCCCAAGGTGCCCTTGAGCAGGCGCGCTGCCGCGAGCGTGGCCACGATCGTGGCGAGCGCGAGGCCGAGTGACTGAGGGCGCGCGATGCCCGACGTGCCCGATTGCCCGACCACGATGCCGGCGTAGATCTTGATGAGACTCACCGAGACGAGCAGCAGCATCGCGCCGACCACCACGCGCGGAAAAAATCGCAGGCAGCGCGCGAAGACCGGTAGCACGACCCAGTAGAACAGGCTCGTGAGAATCGCCGCGCCCGCCGCCGTGCGCAAATCGGTTTGCGTCGCGATCATGGCGAACAGCATGGCGGGTGCCCCGCCGGGCACCATCACGAACGGCAGGCGGGCACCCACCGCGCCGGCGCCGAGGGACTGCAGCAGCGTGCCCACGCCGCACGCAAAGAAGGTCGCGCCGATCAGGTGGACCGTCAGCTCCGATGGCAGCGACAGCATGCGCGACACCAGAACGACCGCGGTGACGGGCGAAGCGGCCATCGACAACACGTGTTGCAGGCCGAACAGCACGAGTTGCCAGGCGGGCAGGCGTGCGTCGACGCTATGAATGGCGGGTTCTGGATTCACGTTGTCCTCGGAGTTCGAAGCGCAATGAGGCGCGGTGCTCATCCGCGCAACCACGGCAGTTGCTCGCGGCTGTAGCGGAACGTCTGAAACACGCTGTTCAGTCGACCCGGGCCGGTTCGGCGTGCCGCTTCGTCCGGATATTCGTCGAACCACGGAATCACGTATTCCCATACCACCTCGCCAGCCGGCGTCACTTCGAACAGACGCCCGGTGGCCGACTCCGTGATATGGGTGTTGCCGTTCGCGAGGCGTTGCGCGTTGCCCATGAAGGCACTGTAGAACATGTTCACCATGTCGTCGGCGTATGACCACACCACCTCATGGCTCGCCGGATCGATCTCGAGCACACGCGAGAATGCCACGTGCGAGCCGGTGCGGAAGTTGCCGTTGTCGAACGTAAGAATGTTGCCATTCGCGAGGGCGACGGGCGCGTGCTGATGTGAAACCACGCTCGGCGGAATATGGGTCGTTACGCCGCCCGTGCGCCGGTCGACCGCGATAATGCCCGACGTGGTGCGCAAGCTCATCAGCACCTCGCCTTGCGCATTCACACCAAGCCCGTTGACGAGCGGCCAGTGATAGCGACCGAATCCCGGCGCTATCGGAAAGTCCTCGGGGTTCAGATGCTCCCAGGCCTTCCATTCCCACAGCAGTTCGCCGGCGCGATTCACTTCGCGGATCACGTCGCCGTACATGATCTCGTCGGAGCCGTGCGCCGTGCCGCCGGGCACGCGTTCCGCGAAGCCTGCCGGCACCGGCGCGCACGCGGCGTACAGCAGGTTGCCGTTCGGCAGCCACTGCGCGTCATGGTGGTGAGCGGGGTCCTGGTAACGCCAGACCACCTCGCCCTGCGGCGTGACTTCGTAGAAATCGCCGCCATGCCACATCGACCACGGCGCGTAGCGGTCTTCCGAATCCCCATGGTTGCCGTTGTAACCGAGATTGCCGTTCGGCAGAATCACCGCATGGCGGCCGGGGCGCACCGGCATCCGCCACTCGTGCACGAGCTCGCCGCCCGTGTCGACGAGGTATACGCGGCCACCCGCCGTCTGTGGCGCAATCAGCGTGTAGCCGCCAGCGGACAACTCCGGGTCGTGAGCAATCAGGCCTACGCCGCGGCGCCGCTGGGTGATTTGATCGACTGTGGTGGTCACGTTTTGCTCCGCTAAGATGATGGAGCAAAATCTAGGCTATTCTCGGCGTCAGGAAAATCTGATTGTTCTATACGGGCCGTATGGAAAAACCATACGGTATAGGCATGCGTCCAATATCACAGACATTTCGTTGTTTCGACGAGGTGGTCAGGCGCGGTTCGATCCGCAAGGCAGCTCAAGCGCTGCACCTGACCGCCGCCGCGGTACACCAGCAGATCCTCAATCTGGAGGAACAGGTCGGCTCGCCTCTGTTCGACCGCTTGCCGCGCGGCATGCAACTCACCACCGCGGGGGAGATCATCATTGCCGCGGTGCGGCGAGGTCAGCGCGATTTCGACAATGCGATGACGCAAGTCGAGGATCTGCGCTCACTGCGTCGTGGACATGTGAATCTGGCGGTGTCGCCCTCGTCGGCAGAACGACTGGTGCCCGATGCGATTCAGGCTGCGATGAAGCGCTATCCGGGCGTGACCTATAGCGTGCGATCGGGCAATGGCGAAAGCATCCTGAAGTGGGTGGAAACCGGCGAGGCGGATATCGGTTATGGCCTGCGCCGCAAGCCTCCGCCCGGCGTGGTGGAAGTGCGAGCGTTCGCGCAACATCTCGGGCTCGTCACGCCTCCGGGACATCCGCTCACCAAGTTGCAAAAGCGTCCACGCTTGCGTGAGTGTCTCGACTATCCGCTGATTCTGATGACCCCGGATACCGAGTTGCGATTGATGGTGGATCAGATCGATCATCGCGAGCGCCGCAAGGCGCGTCCGCTGGTGGAGACCAGTTCGGTGGCGATGGTGCGCCGGCTCGTGGCGGACGGCGTGGGCATCGGCTTTCTGATCGCGGAGAACGTCGCGGAAGATGTGGCGCAGCGCAAGCTTGCGTGGACACCCCTTGCCGACGCGGGCGCCCAATCGTCCAGCTGCCTGTATCAACGCTCCGACCTGACGTCCACCGTGGCAATGGGCATGTTCCTGCAGTTTCTCGGCCAGGCGATCGAGACCATCGAGGATCGCTTTCACCTCGCGACGCAAGCGGCCCCGAAACGGGGCACACGACTCACTTGAGCTCGCGTGCCCGTCGGGGACCTTGGCTCCGGCGCGGTGCCTGGATATCGATCCGCGGGGCTTGTTTGCATCGTGCGACTGGAATTGTCGCTTGCGCAGCGGCGCCAGTTCGGGAATATCGACGAAGCATGCCGCAACTGTCGCTCGACCCACTCAGGCTCGCAAGCCTAGGAGATTGTCCGGGTTGGAATTGGTCGCCCCCTCGACGCAGATCATGCGCCGATGCAGACCTGACTTGGCACGTATCGCCAGGCCTTCGGCATATTCAGGCGAGGCATACCATCGTGCTACCGCATCCCGATCGGGAAATTCCGCGATCACGATCGCATACGGCGACCAATCTCCCTCGATGACGTCGATTGCGCCGCCTCGCGCCAAATAACGGCCGCCGTATTTTTCAATCGTTGCAGGGGCCATCGCCAGATAGGCTTTCCAGGCGGCATCGTCCTCTGGCGCAACCGGGCCTACGTCGGAAATGAGATAAGCCGTCATCGTTTTACTCCGGTTTTCATTGTGAATGGACACCACTCGTAGCATCGCGGCGCGAGACAACAAGGAGATCACGAGGCGTTATTGAATACATCACCCGGCAGGCTGCTGAAATGCCTAATCCGAATCGGCTCATGTTATGAATGGCTGTCGCGGTACTACTGGGATGACCTGGCGCACGTCCAGCAGTTCGCAACGGAATGGATGTGGCAATACAATCACGAGCGCCCCAACATGGCGCCTTGGCGGAGTAACACCTAAACAGCGGCTGATGGCCGCCGCATAGCCTCTACTTCTGAATCGCGTTAAAAGAGGGGGGGGATTACCGTAAGCGTGGGTTACTGCATCCTGACGAGACACTTCAGTGAAGTGTCAGTACTTTCCCGCAGGTACTTTCCGTCGTCTCGTTACGCAGGCGCCAGGCAGCGTATGCGTGAGGCGCGAGGACGAGACATTGGGTGCTGTCGACAGCTTCAAGGGCTGGTGTATCAATGGTTCTTCTACAGATGTCGCAGCTCACGCCTCGCCCTTCGCCTGCAGAGATCCGACAGACAAAGTCGCACGCAGATCCATGCAAGGGAGCGGGGCGCAGCCTCGCCTCCGACTTCATGGCAGGGCACGATTGCATTTCGCCTCGGTGCCGGTACGATAGCGACGGGCGGCACTCCCGCCGCCCGAGCCTGACGGAGGCGGCAGAACGAGCATGGACTACGACGTGGCCTGGGATGCCGGCGAGATCGGCTGCGGGGAACTGCTGCTGAAGCTGCGCGTGCGCCTGCGCGACATGCCGGGCCAGGTCATCCGCCTGACCGCGCGCGATCGCGGGGCGATCGAGGATATTCCGTCATACTGCCGCATCACCGGGCACCGGCTGCTGCAGGCCGACCCGGAGCAGGGCGTGTTCTTCATCCGGGCGAAGCCGGCCGGCGCCAGCGCCTGAGCGCCGCCGGTCGTGCCCGGTTTCTCCATCGACGTGTATCAGCAGGAGCCTATCGTGTCTGGAAAATTCGTAGTCAGTCTGACTCGTGCCAAGGACGATACCGACCGCGCGACGGTCGCCTTCGTGGTCGCCAACGCGGCGATCGCCAGCGAGAAGGAAGCGGTCGTGTTCCTCAACATCGAGGGCACGCGGCTCTCGCAAGCCGGTTATGCCGACGATATCCACGAGCCCGGCTTCGCGCCGCTCAAGGAGCTGATGACGAGCTTCGTCGAGGCGGGCGGCAAGATCTACGTCTGCTCGCCCTGTTTCAAGAAGCGCGCGCTCGACGAGGACCAACTGATCCCCGGTGCGAAGATCGTCGGCGGCGCGATGCTGGTGGAATTCATGGGCGAGGCCTGCCCGAGCCTCAGCTACTGAGGTTTCCCGCGCGACCCCGGGTGCGCCGGCGATTCGCGCCGGCGCGGCCCATCGATCCGGATTGCACGCGATGGAAGCCAGCGAGCGTCACACCCACGCGCCGGCCGTCAGCTTCGACGGCGGCGACCTCGATTGCGGCAACGGCCTGTTGCTGCTGATCCGCAAGCATATCGACCCGCTCGAGCGCGGCCAGTTGCTGGAGATCCGCTCGACCGAAACCTCGGTCGAGGGCGATCTGCCGGCCTGGTGCCGCATGACCGGCAACCAACTTGTGTCATGGACGCGGCAGGGCAGGCTGCGCAGTTTCCTGGTCAGCAAGGGCGCGTTCGCGGCCGGGGCGGGGCAGGTGGCCCAGGCCGCTTCGCCCGCTTTGCCGGCTCGCGACGCGCCACGCGAACCGCCGCCGCGCGCGCCGATCGAGATCGTGCCGGTCAACATCCCGGCCTCGCTGCCGGCGCCATCCCCGGCGCCGTCGATCGCGCCGCTGTCGGTGATGGGCATCGGCAGTTGGCCTCGGCCGCGCTGGATGCTGCAGGCGCTGCACGAGCATCTGGAGGGCCGGCTCGACGACGCGGCCTTCGAGGCCAGTGCCGACGATGCCGTGCAACTCGCGCTGGCCGCGCAACTGCGTGCCGGGGTCGATGTCGTCACGGACGGCGAGCAGCGGCGCGACAGCTACGCGAGCTTCGTCGGCGGCCGGCTCGACAACTGCCAGTTGATACCGCTGACCGACCTGCTGCCCTATGTCGACGATCCGCTCGCCTTCGAGCAGGAGTTGCGCGCGCTCGACGTGCCGGCCGGCGAAGTGCGTCATCCGGCCGTGTTCGGCCCGCTCGGGCGCAGTCGGCCGCTGGCCGTGCACGAGCTGACGAGCCTGCGCGAGCTGAGCGATCGCCCCGCCAAGATCGCCTTGCCCGGTCCCTATCTGTTGACGCGCACCATGTGGCTCGAATGCGTGTCGGACCGCGCCTACGCCAGCCGCGAGGCGCTCGCGGCCGACGTGGTGCGGGTGCTGCGCGAGGAACTGGCGGCGCTGCTCGCCAACGGCGCGGCGCTGGTGCAGTTCGACGAGCCGGTGTTGTCGGAGGTGGTGTATGCCGGCGTCACCGGCCAGCGCAGCTTCATGTGCGGCGCCTTGTCGGAGAAGGGCGATCCGCGCGCCGAGCTGGCTTTCGCGCGCGAGCTGCTCAACGCGGTGGTGCGGGGCTTTCCGGCGGAACGGCTGGCGATGCACATGTGCCGCGGCAACTGGAGCACCGACGAGAGCAAGGCGATGACGGGCGACTACGCGCCGCTGGTGGAGACGCTGGCCGCGCTCGAGGTCGGCACGCTGTTCCTCGAACTCTGCACGCCGCGCGCGGGCGAGATGGCGGTGCTGCGGCGCCTGCCCGATCACCAGCGCATCGGGGTGGGCCTCTGCAACCAGAAGCACGCGCATGTCGAATCGCTCGACGAGGTGCTGGGCAAGGCCGAAACGGCGGTCGCGCTGTTCGGTGCCCAGCGCGTGCTGTTCAATCCCGATTGCGGCTTTGCGACCTTCGCCGATGCGCCAGTGAACAGCGGCCGGATCGCCGAGGCCAAGCTGCGCGTGCTGGTGGAGGCCTCGCGGCGGCTGCGCGAGCGGCACGGCGTCTAGCCGAAGGCGAGGGCGAGCGGGGTCGAACCCGCCCGCCGGCTCAATGCTGATGGTCGATATCGAGCCCGTTGAAGCTCACCTGGCTGCCGCCGGCCGGATCCTGGCAGTAGTTGCCGGCCTTGAAGTAGAGGTTGGCGTTGTCGAAGCTCGGGTCCATCTTGACGGTCTTGCTCTGGCCGGCCGCCGAGATGTTCAGCTCGCCGTTCGGCTCCATGCTCATGCTGTACGAGAACTTCTCGCCGGGCTTCACGTCCTTGGCGATCACCACGTCGTGGCGGCCCGCGCTCAGCGAATTCGAATCCATGATGCTGGCGACGATATTGCCCTTGTCGTAATGCAGCTCGACGGGCGGGCGCGGCTTGCCGCTGTCCACGCGCTGGTGGATCTGGCCGATCACCACGTCGCCGTTCGGCGGCAGCTTGTCGACCGAGAGCGTCGCGCTCAGCGTGGACTTGCCGTCGCCCATCTTCCAGGAACTGCCCTCGGCCAGCTCGGAGCGCGGGAAGTTCGAGTGCGCGGTGTGGGCGCCGCCGCCCGGCGGCACGCTGAAGGTCAGCGAGCCGTCGCCGTTGTGCTTGAAGAAGTCGCTGTCGTAGCGCTTGAGCTGGCCGGCGCCGATCGTGTCGACATGGCCGTTGCTGCCGCTCGGCAACTGCAGGCTGCCGAAGCCGTTCAGGTTGACGGCGCCGGGGCCGTTGCCGGGCGCCGGGCCGGAGCTCGCCGCGACACCGCTGGCCGATGCGCCGCCGCCCGTCGAGGCGGGCGTGCCGACGCCGCCCTGGCCGCCGCTGCCGATCGCGCCAGCCACGGGCATGCCGTTGCCACCGCCGCCCATCGAAGGCATCGCCGGCGCACCGCCGCCACCGCTTCCGCCACCGTTTGCGCCTCCACCACCGCCGCCGGACGACGCACCGTTGCCGTTCGGATCCTGCAGCATCTGCATCAGCTCGATCAGCATCTGCTGGATCAGCTGCATGATCGACTGCTGCAGGCTGTTCGCGCTGCCGCTGCCATCGGCGGCGCCCGAGCCGCTCGGATACGCCGTCGAATTCACCGCGTAGTTGTTCTGGATGCCAACCGACATGAATGCTTCTCCGGATCGTGTGAACGGAAATACACGCGCCCTTTGCCGTCGATGAGTCATCGGACGTCAGGGGGCAGCTAATCGATTGTAAGAAGCGCGCGGCGCGCGATTGTCTTCCGAAGGAATCGATGTCTCGCGATGCGAAGCGGTCGGGTCACGCGCTTCGGACGGCCGCGAGTCGGGCGGACATGTCATATGACGACTGTTCCAAATTCGCCTCGCTGAGCGAACTCGTCTATCCCGCGCGTGTCCGGTTCATTTCGTGTCACACTCGCGCGCATGACTTCCCGCCTGCCGTCCCCGCCGAACCCCGCCGATTCGAATTCACCCGGCGACGCTGCCCGCCGGGCGGCGCCCGCCAGCTTCCCCGATGCCGACGAACTCGCGATGCTGCGCGCCTGGTACGAGGGCATGTCGGTGCGCGACGCGGCCGAGCGCTATCTGGGCACGCGCCTGGGCGACGGTCGTTCGGCGCGCGGCCTGCTCGGCACGATCCGCCGGCAACTGGTGGCCGTGGCGACGTGGGCAGGGCGGCGCGACCTGGCGGCCTTGCTGGCGCATGCGCCGGCCGAGCGCGCCAGGCACGCGCGGGCCGTCGCCGAGGCGATCGGGATGCTGCGCCACGCGCGGCCGCCCGAGCCGCAGATCGCCGACGAGATCGACCCCTGGTTGCCCGCGCGCGCGGTGGCCGCGCTGCGTGCGCACGGCATCGCCACGCTGGCCGATCTCACCGTGCGGATTCCGCGCCGTCGTCAATGGTGGAAGGCGATCGCCGGCCTCGGCCCGGCCAACGCCCGCCACATCGAAGCCTTCTTCCGCGCGCATCCGGCGCTGACCGAACGCGCGCGGGCGCTGATTGCCGCGGCCGGGCCCGGCTTGATCGTGCCTTGGGAGCAACTGCGCCTGCCTCACGAGGTGGACGGCACGGCCGGCACCTTCCGCGCGCCGCGCGAGACCTGCACGCTCGACGCCGACAACGACTACAGCGCCGTGCAGGCCTGGCTCTCGCTGCACGAATCCGAAGCCACGCGGCGTACCTATCGCAAGGAAGCCGAGCGGCTGATCCTGTGGGCCATCGTCGAGCGCGGCCGCGCGCTGTCCTCGCTCACCACCGAGGACGCGCTCGCCTATCGCGCCTTCCTGCGCCGACCCGCGCCGGCCGAACGCTGGACCGGCCCGATCCGGCCGCGCCGTGCCGCCGACTGGCGGCCCTTCACCGGCGCCTTGTCGGCGCGCTCGGCCGCGCATGCGCTGTCGGTGCTCGGCGCGCTGTTTCGCTGGCTGGTCGAGCAGCGCTACCTGCTGGCCAATCCGTTCTCGGGCGTGAAGGTGCGCGGCGGCACGCGCGCGGCCGCGCTCGACAGCTCGCGCGTGTTCAGCGACGGCGAATGGCAGATCCTGCGCGCGATCGCCGACGGCCTCGAATGGTCCCTTGGCTGGGAGCCGGCCGCCGCGCAGCGGCTGCGCTTCCTGCTCGATTTCTCCTACGCCACCGGGCTGCGCGTCAGCGAACTGGTCGGGCTCCGGCTCGGCGCGATCCGCAGCGACGCGCGCGAGGATCGCTGGATCCACCTAGTGGGCAAGGGCGGCAAGGCCGCGCGCGTGGCGCTGCCGCCGCTGGCCTGGCAGGCGCTCACGCGTTACGCGCTGGAACGCGGCCTGTCGGCCGTGCCCACGCAATGGCGGCCCGATCTGCCGGTGATCGGCGGCCTCGGCGAGGACGGCGCGGCCGGCATCGGCGGCGTGCGGCTCTGGAAGGTGCTCAAGCGCTTCTTCGGCCAGGTGGCCGATACGCTCGCCGCCGAGCATCCGCCTCTGGCCGACAAGCTGCGTCGCGCCAGCCCGCACTGGATGCGTCACACGCACGCCACCCACGCGCTCGCGCGCGGTGCCGAGCTGACCACGGTGCGCGACAACCTGCGTCACGCCTCGATCTCGACCACCTCGATCTACCTGCACGGCGACGAGATGAAACGCGCCAGGCAACTGGCCGACGCGTTCGGCGCCAAGTCCTGAGGCCTCGATCCGGTGCGATCCTCGCGCGGCGCCTGGTGCAAATACCTGAATCGCGCCCGGCTTTTCGACTGTTTCCCGCTGCGTCGCGCAGGTAGAATGCGTCGCGATACCGGCCGCCCTGCGACGGTGACCAACAACGACGAATCCATGACAATCACCAGCGGTTTCCTGCGGGGGACGATCGCGCTCGCCGGCGCGCTCGCACTCGTTTGCGCGTCGGCCACCACGGCTTGCGCCGCGCCTTCCACGATCGTCGTCGATACCGGCCACACGCCGGCGCACCCGTGTGCCACCGGTGCCAGCGGCCGCGTCGAATACCGCTACAACCTCGATCTGTCGGCGGCGGTTGCCGCCGAACTCGGCGCGCATGGCGAGCATGTGCTGCGCACCTCGGCCGACGGCCGCGAGATCGCCCTGAGCGCGCGCTCGGCCCGGGCGAACGACGCGCACGCGGACCTGTTCGTCTCGATCCATCACGACTCGATCCAGCAGGCCTACCTGGATGCGGGGCGCCAGCGCGAATTCCACGGCTACGCGATCTTCGTGTCCGAACGCAATCCACGCTACGCGGCGAGCCTGCGCTGCGCGCGCGAGATCGGCGAGCGGCTGCGCGCGGCCGGCGAAACGCCTTCGCTCTATCACGCCGATCCGATCCGCGGCGAGAACCGGCCGCTGATCGACGCGCGCCTGGGCATCCATCGTTTCGACGACCTGGTGGTGCTGCGCACGGCGCGCGTGCCTGCGCTGCTGATCGAGGCCGGCGTGATCGTCAATCCGCAAGAGGAGGCGCGGCTTGCCCAGGCGGACACGATCCGGCGCCTGGGCGCCGCGATCGCCGCGGGCATCGAGGCCTGCACGGCGGCCTGATGCGCGCCACCGTCATCTCGTCGAGCGGGAGCTTGCCGCACGCATGAAGTTCGGGACATTCCTCGGCCGAGACGGCAACACGCGCATGTCCGGCGGAACCTGCCTGGACGGAGCCCGCGCAAACGATATGCTTTTTCGGCGGCTCGTGTTCATATGTGAACGCGAGCTGGGGTGCCACCGCCGGCAAGCTTGCGTGCCCGCCAGATGCCGCGAATAGCGGCCTGTCTTGCCCGCTGTTTTTCCGCGGCATGCGAGCCCGATTCGCTTACTATCTGATGTCCGCGGCGACGGAATTTTCCGTCGCCGTTTTATCGACCGATCTTTCGCCATGCAACGACCGGAGACGCGCCTGACCGAACCGCTCGCGGCGCCCGACGAATCCGCCGATCCGGTGCCGCGTCGCTCGGATGCCACGCGCATCGAGCGCGCGATTACGCAGGCCACGCAGCCTGTCTGCCTGTGCTCGGCCGACGGTACGCTGACCTGGACCAATGCCGCTTTCGAGCGCCTGACGGGACGTCGTGCCGGCGTGCCCGGCACCGTGCTGCGCCTGCAATCGATGCTGGTCGCGCCCGGCGATAGCTGGGCATCGCCCAGCATCGACGCGCTGCTGCGCGGCGGCGCGATCTGGCTGCTGCAGCGGCCCGCCGGCGATGGCGTGCCGGTACGCATCGTGCTATCTGCGCTGCTGGCCGGCGAAGGCGAGGGCGGCGCTGCCGCCGCGCCGGCGCTCGGAGCGCCGCGGCGCGCCCGGCGCGAGCTCATGCGCGAGGCGCCACGCGACGATCGAGCGGGCGCCGATGTTGCCGGTACCACGCGCTCGCGAACGCCGTCGCGCCTTGCCGCCGGGGCTGCCGCCAACGCCGTGCCGGCCAGCGTCACCGCCGCCAATCGGCGCGAGCCGGCCGGCGACGCCTGGGTGGTGTTCATGAGCCGCGCGAACAGCGATCCGCCGACCGGCGGCGAGCTCTGGTACGCCGCCAACTACGACGACACCACGCGCCTGCCGAACCGCAAGCTGTTCGCCGAGCGGCTCGACCTGCGCATCGCGCGCGCGCGTGCCACCGACGGCCGCTTCAGCATCGTGCTGCTG
Organism: Burkholderia gladioli; assembly: GCF_000959725.1. Lineage (NCBI taxonomy): Bacteria > Pseudomonadati > Pseudomonadota > Betaproteobacteria > Burkholderiales > Burkholderiaceae > Burkholderia > Burkholderia gladioli. The sequence goes on along the minus strand of NZ_CP009323.1, from coordinate 3,909,217 downwards.
GAGATCGGCGGCCTCAGCACGATCCGCAATGCGCTCGGGCTGCCCGGCGTCGAGCTGGCCGTGCGCGTGACGGGCGAGCGCCTGCGCACCAAGGTGCCGCATCTGTATGGCGTGGCGAGCATGGGCGACGGCAAGTTCGCGCTGCTCTGCGACGAGGCGGAGCCGGTGGTGCGGCGGCTGGTGGAGACCATCGTCGCGGTGGCCGGCGAGCCGATCGAATTCGCCGGCGCCGCGCTCAACGTGATCGCCAATGCCGGCACGGCCGCCTATCCCGAGCAGGGCGAGGACACCGATACCCTGATCCGGCGCGCCAACGTGGCCTTGTCCGCGGCGCTGGAAGCCGGCGACGGCATCGCCGTGCCGTTCTCCAGCGCGCTCGAGTTGCGTGCCACGCGCCGCTTCGAGCTGGAGGCGGCGCTCGCGCGCGGCATCGACCGCCAGCAGTTCTGGCTCGCCTACCAGCCCCAGGTCACGCTCGAGACCGGCCGCATCGCGCAAGTCGAGGCACTGCTCAGATGGCGTCATCCGCGCTCGGGCGAGGTCAGCCCGAACGAGTTCATACCGATCGCCGAGGAGAGCGGCCTGATCGACCGCATCGGCGAATGGGCGATCCGCACCGCCTGCCGCGAGATCAGCCGCCTGCATCGCGACAGCGAGGACGCGCCGCGCGTGTGCGTGAACGTCTCGCCGCAGCAGTTCCGGCGCGGCAACCTGCTGGCCATCATCGAGCAGGCGCTCGACGACAGCGGGCTCGCGCCGCACCAGCTTGAGATCGAGATCACCGAGGGCGTGCTGTTCGGCGATACCGAGGCGGCGCTCGACACCGTCTCGTCGATCCGCCAGCTCGGCGTGGAGATCGCCGTCGACGATTTCGGTACCGGCTATTCGAGCCTGTCCTACCTGACGCGCTTCCCGGTCAATCGCGTGAAGATCGACCGCGCCTTCGTCGCGCCGCTGCCCAGCGATGCGCGCAGCGCCGAGCTGGTGGCCGCCATCATCGCGATGGCGCATGCGCTGAAGATGCGCGTGACGGCCGAGGGCGTCGAGACCATCGAGCAGGCCAACCAGTTGCTCGCGCTCGGTTGTGATGAAGCGCAGGGTTTCTGGTATGCGCGGCCGCATAGTTTCGGCTCGCTGCGGACCTTGATCGGGATGTAGGCGGGCGGGGCGCCGCCGTCGCGCCGGATGCGCCCCCTGATGACGAAAAAAATTTCCACTCCCCGCCGGGAATAAGCCCGAATTCCCCGTGTTCACCTTGATGCAAGCCCCTCAACGTCATCAAGGAGTCACATCATGAAGATCCGCCATCTCGCCGTCCTGTCCGCCGTGCTGCTCTCGTCGTTCGCCCATGCCGAAGGCCTGAGCCGCGCCCAGGTGCGCCAGCAACTGATCGAAGCCGAGCAGAACGGCTCGCTCAACTACACCGACGCCTCCTATCCCGAGGTGAGCCCGGTGTTCCGCCATGCGATCGCGTCCAGCGCGGCGGCTACGAGCGCCTACGGCGGCGCGATGAGCGCGAAGACCGAAGGCGGCCATCGCGCGATCGCGTCGACGGCCGGCATGCCCTCGGCCTGCGTCGGCCCGGCCAGCTTCTGCAACATCTACGCCGGCTCCTGATGCGACCCCTGAAAAATTTTTCATCGACGACGGAATATCGGGTCGCGCGCGGTGTTCGCTCCGTGTGACCCGATTTGCCCAGCCATGACTTCCGTACCCGAATCGATCCCGTCTGAGCAGGACGTGCAGGCCTATGCAGACGGCCGGCTCGCCGCCGACCGGGAGCATAGCGTGAGCGCGTACCTGGCCCGGCGTCCCGCCGAGGCGCGTCGCGTCGCGTTCTATGCGCGGGTCAACGCGCAGTTGCGCAACCATTTTCCGGACGACGGCCTCGCCGCCGCCGTCCTGCCGCTGAGCGCGGCGCCGGCGGCTTTGTCGGTGCCTCCAGCGCAATCGACACCGGCGCTCGCGGCCGTGCCGGCAAGCCGCCGCCGCGCCTCGCGCTTCGGCTACCGGCTGGCCGCCGCCGCGCTATTGGCCCTGCTGGCCGCGGCGGTCCTGCCGCGGCTGTTGCGGGTGCCGGATCACCGGCTCGACACGGCCGCCTACGCGATGCTGCTGGCCTTGCCGGGCATCGACCCGGCAATGGGGCGCGCCGCGCCGTCGTCCGCCGCGGCGCCCGCCGGCGGGGCCGCCAATGCCTCGACGCCGGCCGCGAGCCAAGCCCCGGCTCGTCCGGCCAATCCGCAACGGCCAGCGGCCGCCAGCCTCGCCGCCGGCGCGCTGGCCGGCTCGTCCCTGCTGCTCGCCTCGAAGCCCGCGCCGCGCGACGCGGCGCCGGATCTCGGCGCGGTCGGCTTCCACCTGGCCGGCGCGCGCCGCCTCGACATCTGGCCCTTCGCGAGCGCCAACGCCTACGTCTACCGCAACGCGGCGGGCGAGCCGGCCGTGCTGGTCGCGCACGGCACGCCCGAGGGCGGCGGCCACTGGCAGGCTCGCCGGATCGGCGGGGTGCGCCTGCTGGAGTGGACATCGCGCGCCGGGCAACATATCGTGATCGCCGGTGACGCAGGCACGCGCGGCCTGATGCGCGCCGCCGACCTGCTGGCCGGCGACTGAATGCGCCGCCTATCCTCCTTGCCGTCCGCCATCGGGCCGACTCAGCCATGACCATCCGAGACGAACTGATCGACCATGTCCCGCGCCTGCGCCGCTATGCGCGCGCGCTGATCCACAACCGGGAACTCGCCGACGACCTGGTGCAGGACACGCTCGAGCGCGCGCTGCGCCACACCGAGCAGTTCCAGGCCGGCACCGACCTGCGCGCCTGGCTCTTCACGATCATGCACAACGTGTTCGCGAACCAGGCCCGGCGGCCCGGCGCGCGTGCCGAGCATGTGTCGATGGACGACGACGAGGCGCTGCCCGAGGCCGCGCTGGCCGTGTCGAGCGGCGCCACGCGCTCGCTGGAGGTGCGCGACCTCGACTACGCGCTGCAGCGCCTGCCGGTCGACCAGCGCCAGGTGGTGCTGCTGGTCGGGCTCGAGGAGCTCAGCTATGCCGAGGTGGCGCTGGCACTCGGCATTCCCGTCGGCACCGTGATGTCGCGGCTCTCGCGCGGCCGCGAGCGCCTGCGCGCGCTGATGTCCGGAACCCAACCCAGCGCAAACCTGAAGGTGGTGCGATGAACGACCAAGCCACGCCGATCACCGAATCGGAACTGCATGCCTACGTGGACGGCACGCTCGACGAGGCGCGCCGCGCCCATGTCGACCGCCTGCTCGAGACCGATCACGCGCTCGCCGATCGCATCGGCGACTACTTCTCGATCAACACCCTGCTGCACGAGCGCTACGACCGCGTGCTCGACGAGCCGCTGCCCGCGCGGCTGCTGCCGCCCGAGGATTTCGCGCCCGAGGCGCGGCAGGGCGAAGCGGGCGGCCCGGCGCCCGCTGCGGCGGGGGCAGCCACACCGGCCGCCGCGCCGGCCGTTTCGGCGGTGCCGGGCGCGGCGCGTCCCGCTGCCAACTGGAAGCGTTTCGCCGGCCTGGCCGCGGCGCTGGTGCTCGGCATCGGGATCGGCGCGGGCGGCGTGCTGAGCCCGGTCGGGCGCGGCGTGCTGGGCGGCGACGGCAGCGGCGAGAGCGGCGGCTCGATCATCCACGCTTCCTACAGCGGCGAGGCGCTGGCGCGGCAATCGGCGATCGCCTATGTCACCTATGCGCCGATGGTCACGCGGCCGGTGGAGGTGGGCGCCGATCGCGAGCAGGAACTGGTGCAGTGGCTGTCGAGCCGGCTCGGCACCGACGTGCGCCCGCCGGTGCTGACCCACGCCGGCTACGAGCTGATGGGCGGGCGCCTGCTGCCCGGCGACGACGGTCCGATCGCGCAGTTCATGTATCACAACGCGCTGGGCGAGCGGATCACGCTGAACATCTCGCACCGCAAGCTGAGCTCGGACGTGACGGCCTTCAAGCTCTACCAGAGCGGCCCGGTCAACGTGTTCTACTGGATCGACGGCCGTTTCGGCTATGCCGTCTCGGGCGGGATGGACCGCCAGGCGCTGCTCGACCTGTCGCACGAGGTCTATGAGCAGTTGACGGCCAATGGCGGGCCGCAGCCGGCCAAGTGAGCGGGATGGACGACACGCGCGGGGCGGAGGAAACCAACGAGCGGCGCGGGTCCAGGGCGGGCGCGATGCGGATCCGTCGCGCCGCGCCGGGCGAGGAACCCGCGCTGCTGGCGATCTTCCAGTCCTCGGTGCGCGGCCTGGCCTCGCGCGACTACACGCCGGCGCAGATCGACGCCTGGGCGCCGCTCGCGGCCGACGCGGCCTGGTGTGAAGCATGGTGCCGGCGGGTCGGCGCGAACCAGCCCTGGGCGGTCGAGATCGAGGCCCGGCTGGTGGCCTATGCCGACCTGCAGCCCAGCGGTTATCTCGATCATTTCTACGTGGCGGCCGACGCGGCCGGTCAGGGCATCGGCGCCGCGCTGATGCGGCACCTGCTGGGCATCGCGCGCGAGCAGGGCATCGACTGCGTCGTCGCCGACGTCAGCCTGCGCGCGCGGGCCTTCTTCGAACGCTTCGGCTTCGCGGTGGAGCGGGAGCAATGCGTCAGCGTGCGCGGCGTGAGCCTGCGCAACGCGCGCATGCGTCTCGCCGTTGCCGCCGCGCCCGCCGCTCCCCTTGCTGCCGGCCCGCTCGCCGGCACCCCCCTCAACGATTGACGTCGACCACCAGCCGGCCGCGCACCTTGCCGGCCAGCAACTCCGCGCCGGCCTCGATGGCTTCGGCCAGGCCGATCTCGCGCGTGATGGTGTCGAGCTGGGCGAGATCGAGCGTATCGGCCAGCGCGCGCCAGGCGGCCTCGCGCTCGGCCTTCGGCCGCGTCACGCTGTTGATGCCCAGCAGGCTCACGCCGCGCAGGATGAAGGGCGCGACCGTGGCCGGCAGCGCCATGTCCTGCGCCAACCCGCAGGCGGCCACCGCGCCGTCGGCGCGCAGCGAGGCGCAGACATTGGCCAGCGTCACGCCGCCCACCGAATCCACCGCCGCGGCCCAGCGTTCCTTCTGCAGCGGCTTGCCGGGCTCGGACAGCGTCGCGCGATCGATCACCTCGGCCGCGCCGAGCGCGCGCAGGTAATCGGCTTCCCCGGTCTTGCCGGTCGAGGCGACCACGCGATAACCGCGCCGCGCCAGCAGCGCGATCGCGAAACTGCCCACGCCGCCGCTCGCGCCCGTCACCAGCACCTCGCCGCGCGACGGGTCGATCCCGTGCCGCTCCAGCGCCAGGATGCACAGCATCGCCGTGTAGCCGGCGGTGCCGGCGGCCATCGCCTGCCGCGCCGTGAGCCCCGCGGGCAGCGGGATCAGCCAGTCGCCGTTCACGCGCGCGCGCTGCGCGAGGCCGCCCCAATGCTGCTCGCCCACGCCCCAGCCGTTGAGCAGCACCGCGTCGCCGGCGCGCCAGGCGGGATGCGAACTCTCGGCCACGGTGCCGGCGAAATCGATGCCCGGCACCATCGGGAAGCGCCGCACCACGGGGCTCCTGCCCGTGATCGCGAGGCCGTCCTTGTAGTTCAGCGTGCTGTATTCGACCTCGACCAGCACGTTGCCTTCGGGCAGGCGGCTGTCGTCGAGCGTGTCGAGGCGCGTGCGGCTCTTGCCGCTTTCGTCCTGGTCGATCAGGAGGCAGTGGAACGTCATGCATCACTCCGGGGGAAGTCGGTCCGCGGGCGGACGGGCACGGCCCGTCGCCGGCCGTGCGCGAGGCAGGCCGGCGAGGAAGCCGTCGAAGAAGGTGTCGAGCGGCGCGCCGTCGCGCAGCAGCCGGGCGCGCAGCACCGCGCCTTCCCAGCCGATCCAGAAGAAGGCCGCCAGGCGCTCGAGATCGGCGTCGGCCGCGAGCGTCCGTTCCTGCTGGGCCGCGCGCAGGCAATTCGCGACGCGCGCCTGCCAGCCCGTGAAGATCGCCGCGAGCCGTTCGCGGAAGCCGTCGGGCAGCGCGCCCGCCTCCAGGCCGAGATTGCCGACCAGGCAGCCGCGCGTGAAATCGTGGCGCGCCATGCCGGCCTTGGCGTCCTCGACGAAGGCGGCGAGCCGCGCCAGCGCGGGCTGGCTGTCGTCGAGCAGCCAGCGATCGAGCTTGGCGATGAAGTAGCGGTCGTAGGCGTCCATCAGCTCGCGGCCGAAGGCGTCCTTGCTCTCGAAGTAGTGATAGAAGGAGCCCTTCGGGATGCCGACGCGCTTGAGCACGGCGTCCAGGCCGGTGGCGGCGAAACCCTGCTCGGTCAGCAATTCCATGCCGGCGCGCAGCAGCACGCCGCGCGTGTCGGCATGCGCGGCGGGGTTCTTCGGGGGACGGCCGCGGCGCGGCCTGGCGGGGATCGAGGACATGCGGCGGATTTTAGACCGATCGTCTATAAAATTCAAAGGGAAATCTGAAGGCGCCGCCCACCAGCGCGGATCGGGGCGTTTCAGGCCAACCGGAAGGGCGTGGCGGGGGCGAGATCGAGATGCTGCGCGGCTTGCGCGATGAAACACCGGCTTTCGTCGTCGTAGTCGCAGCGCGTGACGGCGGCGCGGCGCTGGCCGAGGCAGTCGCCCGCGTAGTCGATCAGGTTGACCGAATTCGGCGTGCCGGCGCGCAGGCGGCGCGACACGGCCGTGCCGCCCTGGACCATGAACACCGGCCGCTCGACGGCACCGTCGCGGCCCGCTTCGTCGTCGCGCGGCGTGACCCGCCAGGCGCCGGCGCGATGCGTGTGCCCGCCCAGCACCAGGTCCGCGCCGGCCGCCGCCCAGCGGCGCAGGGCGATCTCGCCGCCATGCAGCCGGTCGTGCCGGTTCGCGGGCCCGATCGCGACGATCGGCTGGTGCACCACCACCACGCGCAGTTGCGCGGGGCTCGCCAGCGCGAGCCGTCGCGCCACGCGCGCCACCTGTTCGGCCGAGATCTCGCCGGCCGTGTGGCGCGCCGGGCGCGTGGTGTTCACGCCGATCGCCAGCAGCGCCGGCGCGTCGAACACGGGCTCGAGTTCCTCGCCGAAGGCGCGCCGGTAGTTCGCGTAAGGCTGCCGCCAGCGCGCGATCAGGTCGAACAGGGGCAGGTCGTGATTGCCGGGGATCGCCAGCACCGGCTGCGCGCCGAGCCGCGCCACGAAGGCGCGGGCCGCCTCGAACTGATGCCGTCGCGCGCGCTGCGTGAGATCGCCCGAGATCACCACCAGCTCGGGCCGCGTCTGTTCGATCAGGCGCACCAGCGCATCGACGGCTTCCTGCCGTTCGGCGCCGAAATGCGGATCGGAAATCTGCAGCAGCCGGCTCATTGGCGATTGCGCTCGGCCTGCTCGGCTTCGGGCTTGAGCAGCCGCAAGGCACGCTCGCCGACGCGGAAGACCAGCGGCAGTTGCAGCCGCAGGATCTCGCCGTCGGTGGCCACCTTCACCGGGCGCGGCCGGCGCCGGGCCGAGCGGCGCGTGAGCGTGAAGCGCTCGAAGCCGAAGCCGATCACGTCGTCGGCGTCGCGCATCCGGCTGAACGCGCCGCGCAGCGACAGCAGGATCTGGGCGAGCCGGCCATGCGCGAGCGGCGCCATCGCCACCAGCATGCCCTGCGCGAGCAGCGGCGCCTCGGCCGCGCCCACCTGTTCCAGTTGCAGCCGGTTGTTGGCGACGAACAGCGTGGTGGTGCGCAGCTCGCGCGTGGTGCCCTCGTGCTCGACATGCAGGTGCAGCAGCCGATGCGGGCGCAGCAGGGTGGCGATCGCCGAGCCGAGCGCGACCAGCCGGCTGCGGCCGAACTGCCGCTTGTAGGCCTCGCGCTGCTCGAGCAGGCGCGGGTAGAGGCCCAGGCTGGCATTGACCAGGAACAGCGCGTCGTTGACGAAGCCGACCTGCACCGGATGCACGCGCGCGCTCAGCAGCAGTTCGATGGCCTGCTCGGTGTCGGCGGGGATGCCGTGGTCGCGGCTGAAGTAGTTGAAGGTGCCGCGCGGCAGCACGCCGAACACGCAGCCGGCGTCGTAGGCGGCGCGCGCCACGGTGCGCAGCGTGCCGTCGCCGCCCACGCCGACCAGCACGCCGTGGCGAGCGCGCTCGGCGGCCTGCGCCACGCTGGCTTCCAGCCGTGACGGTTCGGTGACGGTCACCAGTTCGTAACGGCGGCCCGCGCGGGAAAACGCGGCGTCGAGCTGGGCGGCCAGGGTGTCGAGTTCGCGCCGGCGGCCCGAGCCGGCGTTCACCACGAAGATGCAGGGCGCGTCGGGCGCGGGAGCGGGTTCGGGTGCGGCGCCGGCAGGCGCGGATTGCGCGGCGGATGGCGAGCTCATCGGGCGGCCCTCGTGGATGGGGAGGCTTGCGATTCTATTTCAGTCCGGCCGGCGCGCGCAGATCGGGATGGCCCGGAGGTATCTCCAGCCGGCTCTGTCCCTGTCGATTTCGGCTGGCTACACTGCGCGATTACGCTCGCCGAACGCCGGCAGCCCAGACAACGAACACCCGCGGAGGAGACGCGCAGCATGACGACCCACGACACGACCCAGGCCAGCCGCGACGCGGTGGCCGTCACCACCTGGCGCGGCCCCTCGCTGGAGAACGCGCATCGCGCGCATATCGCGGTGGTCGACGAGACGGGGCGCTTGCTGGCCGGCTTCGGCGACGCCACGCGCTTCACGCTGGCGCGCTCGGCCGCCAAGCCGGCGCAGGCGCTGGCGGTGGTCGAGACCGGCGCGCTGGAGCGCTTCGGTTTCGATTCGGCCGATCTCGCCCTGATGTGCGCCTCGCACAGCAGCGAGGCGCGCCATGTCGAGCGGGCGCGGGCGATGCTGGCCAGGCTCGGCGCGAGCGAGGACGATCTGCGCTGCGGGCCGCATGCGCCCTTGTCGGATGCGGTCTGGCGCGACTGGATCCGCCGCGGCATCGAGCCGAGCGCGGTGTGCAGCAACTGCTCGGGCAAGCACGCCGGGATGTTGGCCGGCGCGAGGGCGATCGGCGCGGCGCTGGCCGATTACCACCTCGAGGCGCATCCGATCCAGCAGCGCGTCAAGCAGGTGATGGCCGAGGTTTGCGACCTGCCCGAGGCGGCGGTCGAATGGGGCATCGACGGCTGCAACCTGCCGACGCCGGCGTTCCCGCTGGACCGGCTGGCGCGCCTCTACATGAAGCTGGCCGACGCGGCCGACCGGGTCGACGCCGCGGGCGCCGCCGGGGCCGCCTGCACGCCGCGCGTGGCCGCGTTGGCACGCCTCTATCACGCGATGACGAGTCATCCCGAATTGGTGGCGGGGGAAGGGCGCTTCTGCACGCGCCTGATGACGGCCTTCGAGGGGCGGCTGGTCGGCAAGCTCGGCGCCGATGCCTGCTACGGCGTCGGCATCCGCGCCGGCGAGGATACCCGCCGGCTGGGCGCTGCCGGCGCGATCGGGCTGGCCGTCAAGATCGAGGACGGCCATGTCGGGGTGCTGGCGATGGTGGTCTGCGAGGTGCTGGCGCGCCTGGACATCGGCGCGCCGGCGCAGCGCGCGCAACTGGCCGCCTTCCATCGCCCGCCGATGCGCAACACGCGCGGCATCGAATTCGGCCACGCCGAGTTTCCGTTCGAGCTGGCGGCGCCGGCCGCGCCTTGAGGCGCGCCGCGCGGCTCGGGGCGGCATCGGCCATCGAATTCGGCGCTGCCGGGTCCCGTTCGAACCGGCCGCGCCGAGCGTGTCGAACGGACATCGAGGCGCCTCGCGCGGCCCGGATCGATGCCCGTCGGGCCCGCCCCGCGGCCCACCCCGAAGCTCACCCCGCAGCTCGCCACGCGGCCCGAGCAGGCGGCCCGAGCCGCCTTACTCCGCGCTCGCGCTGCTGGCCGCCGAGGGCGGCTTGCTGAAGCGGATATGGGCGATGCGGCGCACCAGCCAGGCGGCGGCCACGGCCGCGCAGCCGGCCAGGGCGATACCGATGTGGATCGACTGCACCATCACCCGGCGCGCCGCCTCCAGCAGCGCGGCGCCGTCCAGCCCGGCCGCGTGCAGGCGGTCCAGCAGCGTCCCGGCCACGCCGGGGTCGACCAGCACGCGCGGGTCGGCCAGCTGCGGCAGCCATTGCGCCGAGACGCTCGCGCCCAGCACGCTGATCGACTCGGCCACGCCCCCCGCGTAGTGATGCTGGACGATGGTGGCCAGCACGCTGGTGCCGAGCATGCCGCCCACCATGCGCGTCGACTGCAGCAGCGCGGTGGTGATGCCGAAGCGTTCGCGCCCGGCGATCTCCTGCGCGAAGATGTTGAGGTTGTTGAGGATGAAGCCCAGGCCGATGCCGACCGCCGCCATCGCCACTTCCAGGATCCAGTGCGAGGTGCCGGGCCCGGTCAGCGACAGCGAGGCCGAGGCGGCCGCCAGCAGGCCGAAGCCGACCGAGAGGATCAGGGTGGGCCGCTTCAGGCGCGTCACGATGCGAATGTTGATCAGGCTGCCCAGGGCGATGCAGGCGGCGATCGGCGTGGCCAGCAGGCCGGCCGCCTCGGGCTCGAGGCCGAAGCCGCCCTGCAGCAGCAGCGGCGCGAAGAAGATCAGCGAGAACATCACGAAGCCGGCCAGCGTGGAGAGCAGGAACAGCGTGACCAGTTGCGCGTCGCGAAACAGGTCGAGCGGCACGATCGGGTGGGTGGCGCGCCGCTCGCAGGCCAGGAAGGCCACGAAGGCCGCTACCACCACTGCCGCCAGCGTCAGCGTGCCGGTGCCGATGCCGCGCGCCGGCAGCGCCTCGATCAGGAACTGCAGGCAGCCCAGCATCAGGCCGACGAACAGCGCGCCGGCGTAGTCGATGCGCACCTTGCCCTCGCGCGGGCGCACGAAATGCGGCAGGTGCCGCCAGATGTAGTAGAGCGCCAGTGCCCCCACCGGCAGGTTGATCAGGAAGGTCGAGCGCCAGCCCCAGTGCTGGCTCAGCCAGCCGCCCAGCGAGGGCCCGGCGGCCGTGCCGATGCCGTAGGTGGCCGCCATCACCACCTGCCAGCGCACGCGTTCGCGCGGATCGGGGAACAGGTCGGGGATCGAGGCGAAGGCGGTGCCCACCATCATGCCGCCGCCCACCCCCTGCAGGGCGCGCGCCACCGCCAGCATGCGCATGTCGGTAGCCGCCGCGCACAGCACCGAGGCCAGCGTGAAGACGATCACCGCCGCCACCACGAAGCGCTTGCGCCCGAAATAGTCGCCCAGCCGCCCGAAGATCGGCACCGTCACCACCGAGGCCAGCAGGTAGGCGCTGGCGATCCAGGCGTAGTACTCGAAGCCGTGCAGGTCGGCGACGATCGAGGGCAGCGCAGTGCTGACCACGGTCTGGTCGAGCGCGACCAGCATGTTGACCAGGCCGATGCCGAGCATCGCCAGCAGCGCGTCTCGGAAGGGCAGGGAGGGCGAGGAATCGTTCACGGCGGGGGCGGGGCGCGGGCGCGGCGGCAAAGCCTGTCACGATAGCGAGGCCCCGCGCGCAGCGCAACCGCTTTGCGGGCGGGGCCCGCAAAGCGCCGTCTCAGATGGTTTCCTCGAACACCGTATGGAACACCACGCCGTCGAACATGCCGATCAGCGCGCGCGACTCGACCTGGCTCTCCAGCCGGGTGGGCGAGGCCAGCGCCGCGTCGATCGCGGCCTGGTCCTCGAAACGCATCGTGATCACCAGCGGGAAGGCCGGCTCGCCCACGTCGCTGTGCTGCTGGCGCAGCACGCGCACGTCGTGCGCGCCGGGAAAGCGCGTCCAGAGCGGCACCAGCCGGTTCTCGACATGGTCGTAGAAGCGGGCCTCGCAGCCGGGCTTGATGCGGCCGCTGAAATACGCGCAGCGCGTCAGCATGTTGGCGGCTCCTGTCGGCGGGCGGCGGTGGGGGACGAGGGCCGCCGCATCAGCCGCGTCCCACGAAGGGCATGTGGCTGGCCATCACCGTCATCGACAGCACGTTCGCGTCGAGCGGCAGACTGTCCATGTAGAGCACCGCGCGCACCACGTTGTCCATGCTCATGCGCGGCTCCACCTTCATCGAGCCGTCGGCCTGCAGCGTGCCCTGCGCCATCAGCTCGCTCATGTCGCTCACCACGTTGCCGATGTCGATCTGTCCGCAGGCGATTCCGTAGGCGCGCCCGTCCAGCGAGGCGGCCTTGGTGAGCCCCGTGATGGCGTGCTTGGTGGCCGTGTAGGCCACCGCCTGCGGGCGCGGCGCGTGCGCCGAGATCGAGCCGTTGTTGATGATGCGCCCGCCCCGCGGCTGCTGGCGCTTCATCACGCGGAACGCGCCCTGCAGGCACAGGAAGGCGCCCGTCAGGTTGATGTCGACGGCCTGCTTCCACTGCGCCACCGCCAGGTCCTCCAGCGAGCATTGCGGGGTGAACACGCCGGCGTTGTTGAACAGCAGGTCCAGGCGCCCCCAGTGCGATTCGATGGTGTCGAACAGGCGCTGCACGGCGGCCTCGTCGCCCACGTCGCAACTGATCGGCAGCGCGCGCTCGCCCGCGCCCGATTCGGCCGCCACCTGCTCGAGCGCGTCGAGCTTGCGCGCGGCCAGCGCGACGCGATATCCGGCCTGCAGCAGGCCGAGCGCGACGCTGCGGCCGATGCCCGAGCTGGCGCCGGTGACCAGGGCTACCTTGGAATTCATCCGTGACTCCTTGCTTGAGGTTGGCGGCCGGGCCGCGCGCGAGGGCGGGGCGGCCGGAATGCGTTCAATGGATCGCGTCGTCGAGGTCGGTCAGGTCGCGCCCGCGCGTCTCGGTCGACATCGCCACGCCCACCAGGGTCAGCGCCGACAGCACGGCGGTGTAGAGGCCCATCACCCAGAACGCGCCGCCCGCCAGGCCGATCAGGTAGATGCCGAGGATCGGCGCGAGGCCGCCCGAGAGCACCGCGCCGATCTCGCGCGACAGCGCCACGCCAGAATAACGGTAGCGGTTGCCGAACAGCTCGGCGAAGTGCGCGCATTGCGCGCCGAGCATGCTGTTGGCGCCGATCGCCAGGCCGCCGAACATCGCGACGGCCACCCACACCGGCTCGCCGGTGCTGACCATCCACCACGAGGGCACCGACCACAGCAGCATGAAGATCGCGCCGGCGCGATAGATCGTCTTGCGTCCGAAGCGGTCCGACAGCGCGCCGAACAGCGGCGTGGTGATCACGCTGGCGAGCGTGGCGATCATCGCGCAGGAGGTGCCGATGCGCGCCAGTTGCGCGGCCGGCAGGCCCAGGCGGGTGGCCACCGTGCCGCCCAGGAAGGCGATCACGATGGTGGTGTAGATGGTCGAGCCGCCTTGTTCGGCCAGGCGCATCAGCACCGCCGCCGCGACCGGGCGCCGGGCTTGCCGGAGCACCGCGCGCATCGGCGAGCGCGCCACCTGGTGGCCGCTCTCCAGCGCGGCGAAGGCCGGGCTCTCGCGCAGGCGCAGGCGGATCCACACCGCCACGGCGATCAGGATCACGCTGGCCAGGAACGGCAGGCGCCAGCCCCAGGCGAGGAGGGTGGCGTTGTCCATCAGGTGCTGCAGCAGGCTGAAGGTGGCGGTGGCGATGCCGAAGCCGGCGAAGATGCCGACGAAGGGCAGGGCCGCGAAATAGCCGCGGCGCGGCAGCGGCGCGACCTCGGCCATCAGGGTCGAGGCGCCGGCCTGTTCGGCGCCGGCGCCGAAACCCTGGATCAGCCGCAGCACGATCAGGCCCACCGCGCCCAGCGGGCCGGCCGGCAGCAGGCCCACCAGGGTGGTGGACACGCCCATGATCGCGATCGTCATCAGCAGTACGAACTTGCGGCCCTTGCGGTCGCCCAGCGAGCCGAAGAACAGGCCGCCCAGCGGACGCGCCAGGAAGCCCACGCCGTAGGTCGCGAAGCTGGCCAGCAGGCCCGCGTGCGCGTCGAACGAGGAGAAGAACACGCGGCTGAAGATCAGCGCGGTGGCCAGGCCGAAGATCGCGAAATCGTAATACTCGAGCGCGCTGCCCACCGCGCTGGTCAGGATCGCGCGGCGCAACTGGCGCGCGGAAACCGGCGCGGCGCCGGTCGCATCGGGGGAATCCGGCCGCGTGGCTGTGGCCGGGGACGGCGTCACGGGCGTGATCGCGTCGCGGTTGATCGTCATCTCTGCTGTCTCCATGTTCCGGCTTTCTTGTCGTCGCCCGCCGATCCCGCGGCGCGCGTCCGGTAATGCCGAAACCGGTCCGTCCACTGCGTGGCGACAGACCTTGTCGCATCGGTCCGGCAAAACCCTGTGGCCTGGAACGAGCGGCTTCGGCTACACTTGGTTATCGGTAACCAAGTGATGCAAAATCTAACATGAAGGAGATGCGGATGTCCAAGGAAGAGTTATTGGTTGTTACCCGATATCCCGAGGCCGACATGATCGTGCTGGCCGAGCGCTACACGCTGCATGTGCTGGCCGAGGCGCCGGATCGCGCGGCGCTGCTGGCCGAGCTGGCGCCGCGCGTGAGGGTGCTGGCCACCAATGGCGAGTCGGGCGCCGACGCGGCCCTGATCGACGCGCTGCCGAGGCTGGAGATCATCGTCTCGTACGGCGTGGGGGTCGACGCGATCGATCTGGCGCATGCCGCGGCCAAGGGCATCCGTGTGACGAATACGCCCGACGTGCTGACCGAGGACGTGGCCGACATGGGCCTGGCGCTGATGCTGTCGGTGGCGCGCGAGATCTCCCGCAACGATGCGCGGGTGCGGGCCGGCGAGTGGGGGCGCGAGCATTTCGCGCTGACCTCGCGGATGTACGGCAAGCGGCTCGGCATCATCGGCCTGGGCCGGGTGGGGCGCGCGGTGGCGCGGCGCGCGGCGGCCTTCGAGATGCGCATCGGCTATCACGACCGCTTCCGCTTCGAGGACGTGCCCTATGCCTATCACGACAGCGCGGCGGCGCTGGCGGCCGATTCCGACTACCTGATGGTGTGCGCGGCGGCCGACCAGATCCCGCGCGGCGCGATCGGCCGCGAGGTGTTCGACGCGCTGGGGCCGAACGGATTCCTGATCAATATCGCGCGCGGCAGCATCATCGACGAGCCGGTGCTGATCGACTACCTCGCCGACGGCCGGCTGCGCGGCGCCGCGCTCGACGTGTTCTGGAACGAGCCGGCGATCGACCGGCGCCTGCTGGCGCTGCCCAACGTGGTGCTGCAGCCGCATCGCGCCAGCGCCACGATCGAGACGCGCGCGGCGATGGCCGAGCTGCTGCGCGCCAACCTGGAGGCCTACCTGGCCGGCCAGCCGTTGGTCACCGAGTTCACCGCGCATCTGCGCCGGGCGAGCTGAGCGCGAGAGGGCGATTTCGCGGCATAAAAAACCGACGCGGCGCGTCGGTTTTTTATCTGCGCTTGGGCATCAAGCGCTTTCGCGCGCCACGATCTCGTAAGGAATCCGGATCAGCGGCGGCGCCTCGTGCAGCGTGCGCTCGGCGCGCGCCGAGGCGATCTCGCGGCGCGAGGCGTTGGGCCGCTCCGAGCCGTCGATCGCGGCCAGCATCGACAGGCCGGTGGAATGGCCGATTCCGTAGGCGTCGACCGAGACGGTGGTGATGGTCGGATAACAATGGCGCGCCACCTCG
Organism: Burkholderia gladioli; assembly: GCF_000959725.1. NCBI lineage: Bacteria > Pseudomonadati > Pseudomonadota > Betaproteobacteria > Burkholderiales > Burkholderiaceae > Burkholderia > Burkholderia gladioli. The sequence goes on along the minus strand of NZ_CP009323.1, from coordinate 3,893,651 downwards.
AAGTCGCCGAAGCCGGCCACCGCGATATCGTCCGGCACCTTCAGCCCGAGCCGGTGGCAGGCCATGATCACGCCGAAGGCGTGGATGTCGCTGGTGCACATCACCGCGTCGGTATCGGGCCATTCGGCCAGCAGCCGGTTCAGCGCGGCGCTGGCGTTTTCCATCGCCTTGCCGTGCGCCATGTCGGTGCCGGATTCGTCGTGCTTGACCTCGCGCGTGATCTCGCGCGGCGCTTGGCCCGCCGCCTCGACCGCCGCCAGATAGCCGTTGCGCCGCGCGATGCCGCGCCGGTCCAGGTGCGTGGTGCCGCCGACGAAGCCGATCCGTCGATAGCCGCGCCCGTAGAGATGGCGCACCATCGCGCCCGCCGCGTCCTCGTTCGAGAAGCCCACCACGCGATCGATCGGCTTGCCCGGCAGCTCCCAGGTCTCGATCACCGGGATGCCCACCTGCTTGAGCATGGCGCGCGCCTTGCTCGTGTGATGGCCGCCGGTGAGCACGATGCCGCGCGGCTGGTGGCTCAGCAGCGAGCGGATCAGCGATTCCTCGCGTTCCACCATGTAGTCGGTATTGGCCAGCAGCAGGCGCAGGTTGCGCGTCTCGACCACGTCGTTGATGCCGCGCACCGTGTCGGCGAAGTTCGAGCTCGACAGCGAGGGCACGATCACCGCGATCACGTTGTTGCGGCCCGAGGACAGCGCGCCCGCCACCGCGTCGGCCACGTAGCCGGTCTTGCGCACCGCGTCCATCACGGCCTCGCGCGTCGCGTCGCTGACGTGCTGGCCGGTCAGCACGCGCGACACCGACATCTTCGACACGCCGGCCAGGCGCGCGACGTCGGCCATGCGCACAGGCGCGCCCGGCGCGAGGGTGCCCGGCTCGGGCGGGAAATCCTTGTTGTTTGAACTCATGGTCTCGGAGGCGGCCTTCGGGTCGTGGCCGCCCGCGCGGCGGGCGGCAAACGCCAATTGTAGCCGCAGCGGCCGGGGTTCCGGACCTGGCCCTGTCCTTGCTGGCGGCAGGCGCCGGCAAGGCCCGCGAGCGTCTATTGCTCGGCGGGAAAATGGATGCTCGCGACCGGCGAGAAATCCCTGGGATCGCGATCGATCAGCCGCTCCGGCGAATAGTCGGCGAGCAGGCCGTCGCGACGCTGGTGGACCAGCTCCTCGGCCACCAGGCGCCCCAGCAGCGGGCCGAGCGTCATGCCGCTATGCGTGGCGACCACGTAGGCGCGCTGCCGCGCGGTGACGAAACCCACCGCGGGCAGGCCGTCGGCCGGCCGCGAGCGCTGGCCGACCGAGAGGCGCTCGATGCGCGCATGCCCGGTATTGGCGAACAGGCGGCGCAGGCGCGCCAGCATCTCGCGCCCGACGTAGCCGTCGACGGCGGCCTGGTGGACGGGATCGGCGCGATCGTCGAGATCGGTCGCCTGCAGCAGCAGGCGGCCGCCGCCGTCGGGCCGCACGTTCAGCTCCGGGCCGATCAGGTTGGCGCGCAACTGCACGAATTGCGGATCGGTCGAGGCCAGGAAGCCGCAGGCGCGCTTGTCGGGCCGGTTGGCGTCGAGCATGGCCAGCGACACGCCGAGCGCAGGCATCAGCTCGGGCGTCCAGCGGCCGGTGGCGAGCACGCAGTAATCGCCTTGCCAGCGTTCCCCCGTCGACAGGTCGAGCGTCACACCTTGCGGCGTCTCGGCGATATCGACCACCGAGACGGACTCGCGCAGCACCGCGCCGTGGCTGCGCGCCTCGGCCCACAGCCGCGCCATCAGGATCGACGGCGAGACCAGCGCCTCCTCGGCGAAATACCGGATCGTGCCGCTGCGCGCGTCGATGCGCAGCTCGGGGATGCGCTGCTGCAAGCTTGCACGCGACACTTCCTCGACGGCATAACCGAGCGCCTTCAGGGCCGTTGCGCGCGCATCGAGCTGCGCCTGCCTGGCCGCGTCGATCGCCCATTCGTAGGTGCCGCACACGTCCAGCCAGCGGGCCTCGCCGGCGCCGCCGTCCTGCAACGCGACATGCTCGGCCATGCCGGCGCAGTTGAGCGCGTGGTAGCTCTCGGGTTGCTTGCCGTTCGAATTGATCCAGGCGAAAGTCGTGCTGCTGGTGCCCGAGCCCAGGCGCGACTGCTCGAGGATCGACACCTGGGCGCCGAGCCGGGCCAGCGAACGTGCCACCGACAGGCCGATCACGCCGGCGCCGATCACGGCAATACGGGGAGTGCTTGAATTCATGGGATATGCGCCTCAGAGGTTCTGCGTCAGACCCGACCAGACGATTTCCAGTTCCAGCGCGATCGAGCGAGCCAGGCCGTCGAGCCCCTGGAACAGCGAGGCATTGGTGATGTTCATGCGGTACAGCCACTTCATCGCGTCCACCCGCAGCGCGCCGGGCAGCACCAGCTTGTGCAGCAGTTCCTCGTCGCTGTCGTAGCCGTCGAGGATCGCCTGCAGCGGCTTGTCGATCACGCCCGGCAGCACGAAGGTGCCCGACTGCGACACCAGCCGCTCGTCCATCGCGCTGGGCTCGCCGGACCAGAGAATCTCGTTGGTATTGGACAGGAAGTATTTCTGCAGGTTGTCGCCCACGCGCGGATCGATCACGTCGCGCGACAGGCCCGGGCGCGGCTTCGGCACGGCCCGGTTGTTCCAGAGCGCCGGCGTGTTGAGCGCGAAGATCGCCGCGTCGCCGGTGGCGCGCTCCAGCGCGAAGAAGGCCGCCACGAAGGGGCTCTTGGTGAAGTCGAGCAGCCGCGTGGGCGCGCCGTGGTGCTGCATCAGGGCGAGGCAGCGCAGGTCGTCGTCGAGCGTTTCGGGGTGGGGCAGGAAGTTGTGGGCCTTGCGCCGGAACACGCGGATCGCGCGCTCCTCGCGCGAAGGCCATTGCCGGCGGTCGGGGACGTAGTCGCGCAGGTAGCGCGACAGCGAGCTCTCCAGGCGCCAGTCGGCGTTCTGCTGGCCGCGAAAGGCCCAGCCGTCGAGCTCCGTCGCCAGCGCCATGAATTGCTGCCAATCGGACAGTACCGTGGTCTGCATGCTCTCCTTCCTGTGGCGTGATCGATGCGGAGGCCGCCCGCTCATGCCCGACGATTATCGTTGCGCCGCGTGACGTTTCGCAACCCGGAGTTGGCAATCGGCGCGATTCGCGGCGAAGGCCACGGGCAAGTGGGCGAGTCTTTAGGAAATTAATATTATTAGTCATAATCGCGAACCGCCGTCGCTGCGATTCGGCCTTGCGCAGCCCGCCGCGCCGATGCCGATCAACTCAAGCCGGCCTCGATCGCAGCCACTGCATGCGAGGGCGCCGAAATCTCCTGCGCCCTCGTTTTTCCTGCGCCAGTCAAGCAATCAGACCGACCTGTCATTTCCCTCGACCGGGCCCCGCGAGTCCGCCGCGGCAAGCGAAGGTCATTCCAGGCAAGCCTAGGGGATTGTCCCGACTCGTAAATCCGGGTTCGCAGGAAATATTATTAGTAACAAATATCGCTCATGAATATTGCCTGATCGACGGGTTCCCCGATCGGAGCCGGCCGGGCGGGCAAGCCAGATGAAGGGCCGCGACAGGCGGCAAGCGATCGTCGCGACGCGAACATGCGTCGCGGCGGTTCAATCCATGACAGGCGCGCGGCCGGCGAGGGGGCTTTCCGGCGCGGCGCGCAAGGGCAGGGCCGGCATCGCATTCGTGCCACCTGCTTTCCAGTCTCTTTTCGCTTCTTGATTCTGCTTCGACGATCGCGGCCCCGGCTTGCCGCGATCGGCAGTCGTGTGTGGATCGTCATCAACGCGCGTCGCTCGTCGCATCCAGCGAGTCGGGCGGCGCCGCATCGATGCATGGCTTCATCAGCAAGGCGTGTGCGGTTCTGCAGCGGTATCGCGTGACAGATACTTCGGAAAACTTACTATTTGGGATCGACGGAGGATAGGGCTATGTGGAAGCGGAGTGAATTGAGCATCGCGCTGGCGGCGATGACGATGGCGCTGGCCGCCTGCAATGGGGATTCGGACGGCGGCAGCTCGCTGTCCCTGAAGCAGAATTCGCAAGGCGAGAGCCAGGCGCAGAACGGCGCGTCGGCCAGCACCGGCGGCGCGGCCGCCGCCGCGGCCACGCCCTTGCCCTGCGATACGCTGGCCTCGGCGGGCACCGCCTGTTCCGCGGCCCACAGCGTGACGCGCCTGCTGACCAAGGGCTACACCGGCCCCTTGTTCCGCGTGCTCAACCTGAGCAGCAACGCCGAGACGAATATCTTTCCCTACGCGGCCAATTCGGGCGTGACCGCGAACCTGGTCGGCACCACCAACCTCGATGCGCTCAAGCGGGCCTGCGGCAGCGATGCCAGCGGCTGCGTGGTCGACACCATCTACGACCAGATCGACCTGGTCGCGCCGCTGCAATCGGCCGGCAAGTACGGCAACGTGGCCGCCACCCTCAGCGTGGTGAACAACCAGGCGCAGACGCTCACCATCAACGCCACCGGCCAGAGCGTGCCGGTCACCGGCGGCTTCGCGCAATTGCCGCTGCCCGGCGGCGGCAAGCTGACGGTGCAGGTGCACCGTCCCTCGGTCAACTTCCCGAGCCTGCTGAACAATCCCGTGCCGACCAACCAGGCGATCACGATCGGCAACGACCTGCCGTTCGCCGGCGACAAGGCCCCGGCGACCCTCCGCCTGGTGTCGCTGCCGGGCGGGCGCACTACGGTGGCGCTCGACATCCAGGCGCGGCAGTCGTATCGCAATCGCATCGGCACCGTGAACCAGTCGATCGGCGACACGGAAATCGCCGAATACATGGTGGCCGGCGCGGCCCTGCCGTTCGGCGCGACCTCGTCGTGCTGCGGCACCTACGGCAACATGGAGGACAACTCCAGCGGCAGCTTCCAGGGCAGCGGCACGGTTCCGCCCTCGGGCGGCTCGATCCCGGGCGACCCGGTGCTGGTGGACGGCAACGGCAGCAAGGGGCAGATCGAGGGCATGATGTTCGGGCTCGCCTATGCCAGCGGCAACGCGGCCGTGTTCGGCTACGGCCCCGGCTACAAGAACGGCGGCCCCTCGTATTCGGCCAACAACACCGGCGTGAACTGGCCGGGCGTCGACGCGGAAGCGGGCGTCTATCTCTACGGCCCCAAGCAGCCGCTGACCACCGACTTCGTGACCGTGCTGGCGAAATACTCGCCGCAAGGCCAGGCGAACCGCTTCGCGGTGAAGGGCGGCGATTCGGCGCAAGCCACGCTGACCTCGGTCTATGACGGCGTGCCGCCCGAGGCGGTCGACTTCTTCAACGATACCGGCCATCGCCTGCTGGGCCGCTGGGAAGGCGGCCTGTCGCTGGGCGAGGGCGGCGACGAATCGGATGCGCCGATCACCTTCTACGAAGGCGCGATCGTCACGAAGATGAGCTCGGACAAGTCGGACAACGCGATCCAGGGCAGCATCCAGGGCTTCTACGGCCCGGCCGTCGACACCACGGCCGCCGCCTGCCAGGCCAACAACCTGCTCACGCAGCCGCTCGCGCTGGCCAACACCTCGGCCTGGTCGACCGGCAGCGGCGGCTCGGTGATCGGGCTGAGCACCGACATCTCCGGCCAGACCAACCATGCCGCGGTGATCGGCAATGCCAGCGGCAGCCCGTTCGCGCAGATCAACCAGTGGATCAAGGTGCAGGGCGGCCAGAGCTACACCTTCACGGACTACCTGCCGGCCAGCTCGGGCCAGACCATCTTCCCGGCCTTCTCGGTGCAGACCGACGACGGCAACCAGACCGAATTCGCGGGCGTGCTCAACACCAACAACGGCGTGATCGTGCCGGGTTCGTGGAGCACCGGGAATTCGACGCTGTCGACCAGCAAGGTGGGCAACTGGTGGAAGGTCAGCATGAGCTTCACGGCGCCCTCGGGCTCGTCGAACGCGCACATCTTCCTCGATCCGCGCACCTCGAACGCCTCGGGCGCGCGCAGCAACCAGAGCGTCAACGACGACCTGTCGGCGACGCACTACTGCCCGGGCCTGTCGATCGCGGCGCGCTGAGGAAGAGGCGAAAGCCGAGGAAGGCGCCCGGAGCGAGCGAGTCGATCCGGGCGCAGCGCGGGGCCGATCCGTTGCATGAGGCGGATCGGCCCCGCGTCACATGCCGGTTCGCAAGCCGCGCGTGATCGTCGGGCTGGAAAGCGCCGCTCGAAGATCTGGCGCGAAACGTCAGGCGCGAAATTCAGCCCAGAAACGTCAGGCCGCCGTGCCGGGCCGTTTCAGGCCGAGATGCTCGCGCAGCGTGCTGCCCTCGTAATCGCCGCGGAACAGCCCGCGCTGCTGCAGGATCGGCACCACGCCGTCGACGAAGTCCTGCAGGCCGCCCGGCAGCACGTCGGGCATCAGATTGAAACCATCGGCCGCGCCGGCGCGGAACCAGCGCTCGATATCGTCGGCGATCTGCTCGGGCGTGCCGACCAGTTCGCGATGAGCGCCGCCGCCGCGCTCGCCGCCATCCTCCCAATCGTCCGCCTCGCCCGGCGCTTCGCCGGCCTCCACGCCGAGCCGCTGCGCGAGGCGCTTGCGTCCGCGCGGCGGCGGCACCAGCTCGGCCAGCTCGCGGCGGCGCCGCCGCGCCTCGGCCTCGGTGCCGCCGATGCAGGTGGCCAGGCCCGGCAACATACGCAGGCCGTCGGGATCGCGGCCGAGCGCGCGGGCGCGCTGCCTGAGGCCTTGCGCGTCGGCCAGCGCCTGGTCGAGCGAGCGCGCCGCGCTGAACACGGCTTCCGCGTGACGCGCGGCCAGCGCGCCGCCGTCGCGCGCGGCGCCGGCCTGCATCAGCACCGGGTGCCCCTGCGGCGAACGCGGCTGGTTCAGCAGGCCGTGCACCGAGAAGAATTCGCCGCGATGCCGCAGCGGCCGCAGCTTGCCGGTATCGACGAAGCGCCCGCTGCGCGGGTCGGCCACCAGCGCGTCGTCGTGCCAGCCGTTCCAGAGCCCCTTGACCACCTGCGCGCATTCGTCGGCGCGACGGTAGTGGCTGGCCGGGTCGGCCGTCGCGTCGAGGCGGTAGCTGCGCGCCGCGCGCGGGTCCGGCGCGGCCGCGATGCTCCAGCCGGCCCGCCCGCCGCTGAGCAGGTCGAGCGAGGCGAAGCGGCGCGCGATGTTGTAGGGCTCGTCGTAGCTGGTCGAGGCGGTCGCGACCAGGCCGATGCGGGTGGTCGCGCAAGCCACCGCGGTCAGCACCAGGGTCGGGTCGAGCGCGGCGACCGGGCCGGCATCGAGGCCGTCGACGGCGAGCGAATCGGGCAGGAAGATCGCGTCGAACCGGCCTTCCTCGGCGATCCGCGCGATCCGCACGTAATGCTCGATGTCGACGAAGCCGCGCGGTGAGTTTTCCGGCATGCGCCAGGCCGCGGGCGCGAAACCCTGCGGCCAGGCGTTGACGTGCAGGTGAAGCTGGCGGGGTGGCGGGGCGGTCATGGGCTGGCTGGCGGTGAAGGCTGCTGGACAATCGGTGAAGGGACGCCCGGGCGCCGCGGCGCGAGACGCTCGCGACGGCACGCGGCCGCTGCGAGCGCACGGCGCCGAAGCGCCGGCTTCGGCGTCATCGCGTGCCGAAGCCGGGCTTGCCGTGCCGGCGCCGCGCGCGGGCGCGCGGCCGATGTCGGGCGGCAGCGCACCGCCGCGTCGACCGGCGCGCGGCGCGCGTGTCGTGGTTCATGCCTCATTGCCGAAACGCTCCATCAGGTTCGCCAGCTCGTGCGCGTCGAGGCCGGCCAGCTCGAAGGCGGGCGCCGCGGCCGCGGCGGCCGGCGCCGTCGCCAGTTGCGCCTCGAACAGCGCCAGCAGCCGCTCGACCGAAGCCGGCGCGAGGCGCGCCTCGTCATACGCGCAGCGCAGCGTCAGCCCGGTGTCGTCGCGCAGCAGCTGCAAGGCCAGCGCACGACGCGCGTCGGGCACCAGCAAGGCCCCGGCCGGCCGTTCGACGAAGCTGCCGAGCGAGGCGAGGCCGTCGCTCAGCATGGTGCCGCCGCGATCCTCGTATTCGACCGCCACCTCGGCCGTGCCCGGCATGTCGGACGACATGTCGGGCGGCATGGCGAGGCAGGCCGCGATCCGCTCGCCGAGCGCTTCGCGCGTCGCCTGCTCGTCGACGTCGAAGTGCAGCGCGTGGATCTCGGTCAGGCAGCCGAGCGTGCGCGACAGATCGAGCGGCGCCGCGGCCGTGGCACGCAGCGCCAGGTCGAAGGCGACCTCGACCGCGCCGGACCAGCGGGCCAGCGCCGTGGACAGCGCCGCCAGCAAGGCGATGGGCGCGCCCGCCGCGCCGGGCTCGAACAGCGAGCCCGCGGCGCCGGCGGCAAGCCGCGCCTCGGCCGTCGATACCCGAAGCGCGGCCGCTTGCGTCACCGCCTCGCGCCACGGCGCCGCGAGCCGCGCGGCCCATTGCGCGAAGGCGCTGGTCTTGAGCGGCAGCAAGGGTTCGCGGCCGGCCAGGCATTGTGTATAGGCGTCGTACAGATCGCGGACCAGGATCGGCCAGGCGGCGCGATCGAACACCAGCGCGTGCGCGATCAATACCAGGCAGGTTCGCCCGTCCTCGCTCGCGTAATGGCCGACCCGCAAGCGCGGCGCCTGCGCGAGATCGGCGACCTGCGCGACGCCTTGCTCGATACGGGCCGCCAGTTGCGCGGCGTCGAGCGGCATGTCGGCCTGGTCGTCGAGCACGTTCCGCGTCGGCTCGCCGTGCTGCTGCGTCCAGCCGCCTTCATGCTTCGCGAAGCCCAGCCGCAAGGCGTCGTGATGCGCGAGCAGGGCGGCCACGGCGGCGGCCAGCGCATCGCGATCGAGCCGCGCGCGCGGCTCCAGCTTCAGCACATGCACCGCTTCGCGGGCCGATGCCGCCGTCTCGGCGCGCGCCAGCCAGTGCCGCTGGGCCGGCGTCGGCGGCAAGCCGCCGCCGACGCTGCCCTGCTCGGCATGCACCGTGTCGCTGGCTTGCGCGAGCCGGGCGAGGCCGGCGATGGTCGGCGCGCGGAACAGGTCCGGCGCGGCCAGCACCAGGCCTGCGCGGCGCGCGCGCTCGGCCACGCCGATGCTGAGGATCGAGTCGCCGCCGAGCTGGAAGAAATTGTCCTGGATGCCGATCCGCTCCACGCCGAGCACCTCCGACCAGATCCGCGCCAGGCGGCGCTCGATCGGCGAGACGGCGGCCACGAAGGGATCCGCCTCGTCGCGCGCGACCACGGGCGCCGGCAGCGCGGCGCGGTCGAGCTTGCCGTTCGGGGTGAGCGGCAGCGCGTCGAGCGTGACGAAGTGCGCCGGCACCATGTAGTCGGGCAGCACGGCGGCCAGCGCGGCGCGCCAGGCCGGCGCGCCGCTCGCCGCGGCGGCACCGGCCATGCCGATCCCGGCCGTATCGGCGACCTCGGCCAGCTCGTCGCGCATCGCGGCCTGATCGCCCCCGGTATCTCCAGCGATCTCGGCCGCCGGTACCACATACGCCACCAACTGCTGCTGGCGCACCACCACCGCGGCCGCCCGCACATCCTCACGCGCCAGCAGCGCCGCCTCGATCTCGCCCGGCTCGATCCGGAAGCCGCGCAGCTTCACCTGCATGTCGAGGCGCCCGAGATGCTCGATGCGGCCGTCCGGCAGGTAGCGCGCGCAATCGCCGGTGCGATACATGCGCTCGCCCGGCAGCGCCGAGAACGGATCGGGCACGAAGCGCTCGGCGGTGAGGCCGGCGCGTGCCAGGTAGCCGCGCGCCACACCCTCGCCGCCGATGCAGAGTTCGCCGCGCGCGCCCGGCGGCACCGGCTGCCCCCAGGCATCGAGCAGGTAGACGCGCGTATTGCCCAGCGGCCGGCCCACCAGTACGCGCTCGCCGTCGCGCGCGAGGCGGCTGGCGGTCGACCAGATGGTGGTCTCGGTCGGCCCGTACAGGTTCCAGACCGAGGGTGCGTGCTCGAGCAGGCGCGCGGCCAGGTCGCGCGGCAGCGCCTCGCCGCCGCACAGCACCGACAGCTCGCCGATCCGCCCGGGCAGGCCGTGGTCGGCCAGCGCGCGCCAGGTGACGGGCGTGGCCTGCATCACGGTCGCGCCGCTGGCGTCGACCAGCGCGCTCAGCCGAGCCGGGTCGGCCGCGCTCTCGCGCGGCGCCAGCACCACCTGCGCGCCGCAGGTCAGCGGCGCGAACAGTTCCAGCCCCGCGATATCGAAGGACAGCGTGGTGACGCTCAGCAGCGTGTCGCCGGGGCGCACCATCGCGTGCTCGCCGATCGCGGCCAGGAAATGCACCAGGTTGCGATGGCTGACCATCACGCCCTTGGGGCGACCGGTGGAGCCCGAGGTGTAGATCACATAGGCCAGGTCCTGCGGCCCGGCCAGCGGCGCGGGATTGGTTTCGGGCTCGGCGTCGAGCGGCTCGGTGTCGAGCCAGAGCGTGAGCAGGCCGCTGCCGGGCGCGGGCAGCGGCAGCCGCTCGCGCAGCGAGGACTCGCTCAGCAGCACCGCCGGCGCCGCGTCCTCCAGCATGTAGGCCACCCGATCGGCCGGATAGGCGGGATCGATCGGCACATAGGCGGCGCCCGACTTCAGCACCGCCAGCAGCGCCGCCACCATCTCTACCGAGCGCTCCACGCAGATCGCCACGCTGCGCCCCGGGCCGGCGCCCAGCGCGCGCAGCCGGTGCGCGAGACGGTTGGCGCGTGCGTTGAGCGCGGCGTAGTCGAGCGAGCGCGTGCCGTCGCCGACCGCCGGCGCGGCGGGCGTGGCGGCCGCCTGGCGCTCGAAGCACTGGTGCAGCGTGGCGTCGCGCGGGTAATCGAGCGCCGTCTCGTTCCAGTCCCGCAGCAACTGCCTGCGCTCGGGCGCGTCGAGCATCGGCAGCGCGCCGATCGCCTGGCGCGGATCGGCCACGATCGCCTCCAGCAACCGCAGGAAATGGCCCGCCATGCGCTCGATGGTGGCGTCGTCGAACAGATCGGTGCTGTATTCGAAGCTGCAGTTCAGGCGTCCGTCGTGCTCGGCCGCGTACAAGCTCAGGTCGTACTTGCTGGCCGGCATCGCCGGGGGCTCGGCGCGCAGCGCCAGGCCCGGCAGCGCGCGCGCGGCGGCCGGCGCGTTCTGCAGCACCAGCATCACCTGGAACAGCGGCGTGTGGCTGAGGTCGCGCTCGGGGTCGAGCGCGTCCACCACCTGCTCGAAGGGCACGTCCTGGTGCGCGTAGGCCGCCAGCGCGACGCGGCGCACCTGGGCCAGCAGCGCGGCGTAGCTCTCGCGCGGATCGATCCGCGTGCGCAGCACCAGGGTGTTGATGAACAGGCCGATCAGCGGCTCGAGTTCGGCGCGCTGGCGGTTGGCCACCGCGGTGCCGAGGCTGATGTCGTGCTGGTCGGCGTAGCGCATCAGCAGCACGCGCAGCGCGGCATCCAGCGTCATGAACAGCGTGGCCTGCTCGCGCTGGCCTAGCGCGTGCAGCGCGGCCAAGGTCGCCGCGCCCACCGTGAAGTCGTGGCTCGCGCCGTGGTGGCGCTGCACGGCCGGGCGCGGATGGTCGAGCGGCAGGTCGAGCAGCGCCGGCGCGCCGGCCAGTTGCCCGCGCCAGTAATCGAGCTGCCCCTGCAGGCGCTCGCGGTCGAGGCGGCGACGCTGCCATGCGGCAAAGTCGGCGTACTGCACGGCCAGCGGCGCGAGCGGCGAGGCTTCGCCGCGCGCCAGCGCGGGGTAGAGCGTGGCGATCTCGTCGAGCAGCACGCCCAGCGACCAGCCGTCCGAGACGATGTGGTGCAGCACCGCCACCACCAGGTGCTCCTCGGCGGCGAGCCGCAGCACGCGCACCCGCAGCAGCGGGCCGCGGCCCAGGTCGAAGGGCGCGAGCGCGGCCTCGCGGGTCAGCTCGCGCGCCCGCGCCTCGGCCTGTTGCGCCGGCAGGTGGTCGAGCGCCACCAGCTCGAAGGGCAGCGCGATGCGCTCGGCCACGCGTTGCACGGGCGTGCCCTCGTGCATCTCGAAGCGGGTGCGCAGCGGCTCGTGGCGCGCCACGATCGCCTCGAAGGTGGCGCGCAGCACCGCCGCGTCGAGTTCGCCCTCGAGTCGCGCGGCGACCGGCACGTGATAGGCCGGGTTGCCCGGCTGCAGTTGATCGAGGAACCACAGCCGCTGCTGGGCGAAGGACAGCGGCAGCGGCGCGTCGCGATCGACGGGCTCGATCGGCTCGTCGCGCGCGGCCGGCTCGGCCTGGTCCAGGCGCTGCGCCAGCGCTGCCAGCGTGGGCGCCTCGAACACCGCCGCCAGCGGCAGCTCGATGCCGAGTTCGCGTCGCAGCCGCGACACCAGTTGGGTGGCCAGCAGCGAATGGCCGCCGAGTTCGAAGAAGTTGTCGTGGCGGCCGACGCGCGCGGCCTGCAGCAGCTCGGCCCATTGCGCGGCCAGCGCCTGTTCGCGCGGCGTGGCCGGTGCCGCGTAATCGGCCGAGGCGGCCGAGGCGGCCTCGTCGACCGGCGCCGGCAGGGCCGCGCGGTCGAGCTTGCCGTTGCGCGTGAGCGGCAGCGCTTCCAGCGCGACGAAGCGCGACGGCAGCATGTAGTCCGGCAGCCGCGCGGCCAGCGCGGCGCGCCAGCCGGCGCGAGCGACACCATCGGCGCCCGCGCCCGGCGCCGGCACCACGTAGGCCACCAGCCGCGTGTCGCCGGCGCGCAGCTCGCGCGCCACCACCACGGCCTCGCTCACGCCGGGCAGCGCCGCCAGCGCCGTCTCGATCTCGCCGGCCTCGATGCGAAAGCCACGCACCTTGAGCTGGTTGTCGATGCGTCCGAGGTACTCGAGGCGCCCGTCGGGGCGCCGACGCGCGTGGTCGCCGGTGCGATACATGCGCGCGCCGGGTCGCGCGGCGAACGGATCGGGCACGAAGCGCTCGGCGGTGAGGGCGGCGCGCCCGAGGTAGCCGCGCGCCAGGCCCTCGCCGGCGATGTGCAGCTCGCCGGTGGCGCCTTGCGGCACCGGCTGGCCGAAGGCGTCGAGCAGGTAGATCGCGGTATTGGCCAGCGGCCGGCCGATGCAGGACGCGTCGCGCGCGTGCGCCACCGGTTCGGTGGAGGACCACACGGTGGTTTCGGTCGGGCCGTACATGTTCCAGATGCGCGGCACGTGCGCCAGCAGCCGCTCGGCCAGCTCGGCCGACAGCGCCTCGCCGCCGCACACCAGCCGCAGCGGCCGCGGCAGCGCCGGCCAGCCATGCTCGACCAGCATCCGCCAGGTGGCCGGGGTGGCCTGCATCAGCGTCACGCCGTGACGCGTCATCAGCTCGGCCAGGCGCGCCGGATCGTCGGTGTCCGCGCGCGGCGCGTAGACGGTGCGCGCGCCGCAGAGCAGCGGCAGGAAGAGATTGGGGATCACCAGGTCGAAGGCCAGCGAGGTGACGCTGAGCATGGTGTCGTCGGCCGCGATGCCCGGCTCGGCCTGCATCGAGCGCAGCAGGTTGACCAGCCCCGCGTGCCGCACGCCGACGCCCTTGGGCACCCCGGTGGAGCCCGAGGTGTAGATCAGGTAGGCCAGGCCGTCCGGTGCCTGGCCGCGACGCGCCTGCAGCGCGGCGGCATCGAGCGGCTCGGGCCAGGCCTCGGGCTGGTCGATGCAGAGTGCGGGAATCGCCTCGCCGGGCACCGCCTCGCGCAGCGCGAGCTGCGTGAGGATCAGCTTCGGCGCGGCGTCGCCGACGATGAAGCCGAGCCGCGCCGCGCCCACGTCGGGGTCGAGCGGCACCCAGGCGGCGCCGGTCTTCATGATGCCGAGCACGGCCACCATCATGTCGGCCGAGCGCGCGCAGAACACCGCGACGCGATCCTCGCGGCCGATGCCGCGCGCGAGCAGCGCCGCGGCCACGGCCCCGGCGCGCATATCCAGCTCGCGGTAGCTCAGTCGCGTCGCCTCGAACTCGATCGCGACGCGCGCCGGCGTGGCGGCGGCCTGCGCCTCGAAGCGCGTGATGCAGTCGAGCTCGGGCAGGGGGCCGGCCGTGTCGTTCCATTGCGCCAGCGCCAGGCGCATCCCGGCCGCGTCGACCACGCCCAGCGAAGCCACCGGCGCGGCCGGCGCGGCCACGATCGAGCGCAGCAGCTCGGTGAAGTGACGGCCGATCCGCTCGACCGTGGCGGCGTCGAACAGGTCGGTGTCGTATTCGAGGCCGCAGGCCAGCGTGCCGTCGCCCTCGTTCTCGGCCACGTTGAGCAGCAGGTCGCACTTGGCCGTGGCATTGGCATTGCCGCGCATGCGCAGCGTCAACCCCGGCATGGCCGGCGTGTCCATCGGCGTGTTCTGCACGATCAGCATCATCTGGAACAGCGCCTGGTGGCTCAGGCTGCGGGTGGGCGCGAGCGCGTCCACCACCTGCTCGAAGGGCAGGTCCTGGTGCGCGTAGGCGTCGAGCGCATGCTGCCGCACCTGGGCCAGCAGCGCCTCGAACGAGGCCAGCGGGTCCACCTGGGTGCGGATCACCAGGGTGTTGACGAACAGGCCGATCAGCGGCTCGATCTCGGCGCGGTTGCGGTTGGCGATGGCCGTGCCCACGCTGATGTCGCGCTCGCCCGAGTAGCGGGCCAGCAGCACGTCGAAGGCCGCCATCATCAGCATGAACAGGGTGCTGCCGGTGCGCGCGCAGAGCGCGCGGATCCGCGCGCTCAGTTGCGCGTCGAGCACGAAGCCGAGCTGTTCGCCGTGATGCCCGCGGCGCGCCGTGCGCGGCCGGTCGGTCGGGAAGGCCAGCAGCGGCGGCGCATCGCGCAACTGCGCGCTCCAGTAGGCGAGCTGGCGCTGCATCACGCCGTCGGCCAGCCAGCCGCGCTGCCAGGCCGAGAAGTCGGTGTACTGGAGCTCGAGCGGCGCCAGCGGCGAGGGCCGTCCCTCGGTATAGGCGGTGTACAGCGCGGCCAGCTCGCGCATCAGCACGCCGATCGACCAGCCGTCGGCGACGATATGGTGCAGCGTCAGCAGCAGCACGTGCTGCTCGGCCTCCAGCGCGATCAGGCTCGCGCGCAGCAACGGGCCCTGGCCGAGGTCGAAGGGCCGGCGCGCCTCCTCGGCCGCCAGCGCGTCGATGCGCGCCTCGCGGGCCTCGGGGTCGATCCCGCCGAGCTCGTGCAACGGCAGCGTCAGCCGCAGGCTCGGCGCGACCTGCTGCACCGGCACCCCGTCGCGCTCCACGAAGCGCGTGCGCAGCGAGGCGTGGCGCGCCACGATCGCCTCGAAGGCGCGGCGCAGCGCGTCCAGGTCGATGCGCCCGCCCAGGCTCAGCGTGACGGGGATGTTGTAGAGCGGGCTGCCGCGTTCGAGCTGGTCGATGAACCACAGCCGCTGCTGGGCGAACGACAGCGGCGCGCTGTCCTGCCCGGGCTGCGCGACGATCGCCGGCAGGTGCGTGCCGCGCTGCTCGCGCGCCAGTTCGTCGATGCGGCGCGCCAGGCCGCGCAGGGTCTTTTCCTCGAACAGCGCGCGGATCGGCAGGTCCACCCCGAAGCTCGCGCGTGCCTTGGAGATCACCCGCGTGGCCAGCAGCGAATGGCCGCCGAGCGCGAAGAAATCGTCGTCGACGCCGCTTCGCGCGATGCCCAGCACCTCGTTCCAGATACCCGCCAGCAGTTCCTCGGTCGGGCTCAGCGAGACCGCGCGCGCGGCCGGGCCGGCGGCGGCGGGGTCGAACTCGGGCGCCGGCAGCGCGCGGCGGTCGAGCTTGCCGTTCGGCGTGACCGGCAGGCGCGCCAGGCGCACGAAATGCGAGGGCAGCATGTAGTCGGGCAGGCTGCGCGCCAGCTCGGCGCGCCAGGCGGCCGCCTCGGCGGCGTGCTCGCGGGCGGTCGCGCCGGTCATGTCCCCGCCGGCTTTTCCGGCGATTTCCCCGGCCTCGCGGGTCTCGTCCTCCCGCTCGGCATCGGTGCACAGATAAGCCACCAGGCGCGGCTCGCCGGCCGCCGTGGCGTGAACCGCCACCGCGGCCTCGCGCACGCCCGGCAGCCGGCTCAGTGCCGCCTCCACCTCGCCCGGCTCGACCCGGAAGCCGCGCAGCTTGAGCTGCGCGTCGTTGCGGCCCAGGTAGTCGAGCTGGCCGTCGGGCAGCCAGCGGCCCAGATCGCCGGTGCGATAGAGGCGCGCGCCGGGCTGCCGCGCGTGGGGATCGTCGATGAAGCGTTCGGCGCTGAGCGCGGGCCGCCCCAGATAACCGAGCGCGACCTGCGCGCCGCCGATGCAGATCTCGCCGGGCATGCCCGGCGGCAGCGGCCGCAGGCGCGCGTCGAGCACGTACAGGCGCGTATTGGGCAGCGGGCGGCCGATCGAGGGCAGCACGGGCCAGTCGGCCACCGCCTCGGGCAGCGCCAGGGCCGTCACCACGTGCGACTCGGTCGGCCCGTAGTGGTTGTGCAGCCGGCAGCCGGGCAGGCGCGCGAACCAGGCCGAGATGGCCGGCGTGATGCGCAACTGCTCGCCCGCGACGATCACCTCACGCAGCGCCGGCGGCTCGCCACCGGCCGGCTCGCCGAGTTGCGCGGCGGCGCTGGCCAGGCCGTGCAGGGCCACGTAGGGCAGGTAGAGCCGCTCGATCCGTTGCGCATGCAAGTGTTCGAGCAGGCGCGGGAAGTCGATGCGCAGGTCGCGATCGACCAGGTGCAGCTCGCCGCCCGAGCACAGCGTGCCGAAGATTTCCTGGAAGGCCACGTCGAAGCCGAGCGCGGCGAACTGCAGGGTGCGCGCGGCGAACTCGCCGCCGGGCGGATGCTGGCGGATCTGCCAATGGATCAGGTTGGCCAGCGCGGCATGCGGCATGGCAACGCCCTTGGGCTGGCCGGTCGAGCCCGAGGTGTAGATCACGTAGGCGGCCTGGCCCGGGTCGCTGGCCGCGCTGGGCGGCGTGTCGCTTTCGTGGGCGGTGTCGCGGCCCTGGTCGTCATCGTCGTTGGCAACGGCCGGCGCGATCGCCAGCAGCGGCAGCCCGGCCGGCGCGAAGCCGGCCACCGTGGCGTGCTGCCCGGCGTCGGCGAGGATCGCCGCGGGCCGGCTGTCGGCCAGCATGTAGGCCAGGCGCTCGGCCGGGTAGTCGGGATCGAGCGGCACGTAGGCCGCGCCGGCCTTGAGGATCGCCAGCAGGCCGATCACCATCTCCGGGCCGCGCCCGGCGCAGATCGCCACGCGCGCGCCGAGCCCGGCGCCGGCCGCGCGCAGCCGGTGCGCGAGGTGGTTGGCGCGGGCATCGAGCCGGGCGTAGCTCAGGCGCTGTGCCTGGTGGACCACGGCGATGCGTTGCGGCGTGCGCGCGGCCTGCTGCTCGACCATATGATGCAGGCAGGCCTCGCGCGGATAGTCGGCCTCGCCGTTGAGGCTGCCGACCAGGCGCTGCCAGCTTGCATCGTCCAGCAGCGGCAGGCTGTCGAGCGGCACCTGCTCGGCGTCGGCGGCCCGCGCCATCGCGCGCAGCACGCTCAGCAGGCAATCGACATGGGTGCGCGCGGTGGCGGCGTCGAACAGCGCGCTGGCGTATTCGAGCGCGCCGACGAAACCCTCGCCGCTGTCGCGCAGGTCCAGCAGCAGGTCGAACTTCGCCGAGCGCTGGTCGGTACCCACCACCTGCAGCGCGAGCGAATCGAAATCGAGCGCGCCGCCGTCCTCGCCCTGCCAGGCGAACATCGCCTGGAACAGCGGGCTGTGCGAGGGGTCGCGCTCGGGCTTGACCAGTTCGACCACCTGCTCGAAGGGCAGGTCCTGGTGCGCCTGCGCCTCCAGCGTGCGCTGGCGCACGCGGCGCAGCAGCTCGGCGAGGCTGGCCTCGCCCGGCAGGTCCAGGCGGATCGCCAGGGTGTTGACGAAGAAGCCGATCAGCCCGGCCAGCTCGGGCCGCGCGCGGTTGGCCGCCGGCGTGCCGATCACCACCTCGCGCTGCTCGGCCAGGCGCGAGAGCAGCAGCGCCCAGCCCGCCATCACGGTCATGTAGGGCGTGGCGCCGTGGCGGCGGCCCAGTTCGGCGAGCGCGCGTGCCAGCGGCGCGTCGATGCGCACCTCGACCGCCGCGCCGGCATGGTCCTGGTGCGCCGGGCGCGGACGATCGGTGGGCAGGGTCAGGCGCGCGGGCGCGCCCGCCAGCGCGCGCTGCCAGTAGGCGGCGTGCTCGCGCAGCGTTTCGCCGGCCAGTTGCGCGCGTTGCCAGGCCGCGTAGTCGGCGTACTGCACCGGCAGCGGCGCGAGCGGATCGGGCGCGCCGCGCCGGCGGCCCTGGTAGAGCGTGCCGAGTTCGCGCGTGAGCACGCCCATCGACCAGCCGTCCGAGACGATGTGATGCAGGGTCAGCAACAGCAGATGATCCTGCTCGCCGAGCCGCAGCAGGCGCGCGCGCGCGAGCGGGCCGCGCGCCAGGTCGAAGGGCGCGGCCGCTTCCTCGGCGACGAAGCGTTCGAGCGCGGCGGCGTCCCCGGCGAGTTCGGGGCGATCCTCCACGGCCAGCGCGAAGTCCTCGGCCGGCAGCACCACCTGGCTCGGTTCGCCGTCGTGCTCGACGAAGATGGTGCGCAGCGCCTCGTGGCGGGCCGCCACGCGCGCATAGGCCCATTGCAGCGCGGCCGTGTCGAGCGCGCCGCGCAGGCGCAGCGCCACCGGCATGTGATAGGCGGCGCTGCCGCCCTCGAGCTGGGCGATGAACCACAGCCGTTGCTGGGCGAAGGACAGCGGGGCCGGGCCGGTGGCGGCGCGCGGCGTGATGGGCTGTTCGAGGCGCGGAACCGCGCTCGCGGCCGCCGCCGCGACCTCTGCCTCGGCCTCGCGGCGCGCGCCGTCGATCCGCGCGGCGAGGCCGGCGATGGTGGGCGCGTCGAACAGCGCCTGCAGGTCCAGACGCGCCTGCAGCGTCTGGCGGATCGTCGCCACCACCTGCACGGCCAGCAGCGAGTGGCCGCCGAGATCGAAGAAATCGTCGTGGATGCCGATCGGCGCGATGCCGAACTGGGTGCGCCAGATCTCGGCGAGCGCCTGTTCGGTGGCGCTGGCGGGCGCCACGTAGTCGACCGCCAGCGCCGGGCGGGCGGCGGCTGGCGTGCTGCCTTGCGAGCCGGTCGACGAGCCGGTTTGCGCGTCATCGCCCGCGCCCTGGCCTTCGCCGCGCAGCGCCCGCGCGAGCCGCGCGGTGCCGGCCGCCACCGCCTCGTAGTCGAGCGGCGTGACGATCGCCTGCACCGGCCGCGCGCCGAGCAGGCGCTCGAACAGCAGTGGGCCGTCCTCGGCCGCGAGGCAGTTCGACAGATAGAGTTCGAGCTGGTCGCGGAACGCGGCCGGCACCTCGATGCGGCGCGCCATGCCCACCTCGCGCCAGGTGTTCCAGTTCGCGGCGATGGCCTTCACGCCGCGCGCGCGCAGCGCCTGCGCCCAGCTATCGAGCACGGCGTTGGCCGCGCAATAGGCCGATTGCCCGTCGATCGGCGCGAACGCGGCCAGCGAGGAGCAGAGCAGCACGAAATCGGCGCGCGCCAGATCGAATACGGCGTCCAGCACGCGCAGCCCGGCCGTCTTCGGCGCGAACAGCGCCTCGGTATTGGCGGGCGTTTCCTCGGCGATGCGCCGGCCGCCCGCCACGGCGGCCGCGTGCACCAGGCCGTCGATCGCGCCGAAGCGCGCCGTGGCCGTCCGCGCCACGCGCGTCATGGCTTCGCGATCGGCGACGTCGGCGCTCAGGTACTGGACCTCGGCGCCGAGCGCGCGCAGCGCGCGCAGCCGCTCGATCGCGGCGGCCGGCGCGTCGCCTCGCGGCGCGCCGGCGAGATAGGCGTCCCAGGTTTCGGGCGCGGGCAGCTCGCTGCGGCCGACCAGGGTGAGGCGCGCGCCCGGCGCGCTGCGCGCCGCGTGCTCGGCGAACAAGGAGCCGATGCCGCCCGCGCCACCGACGAGCAGGTAGTGGCCGCCCGGCTTCAGCACGCTGGCGGCAGGCGCGGCCAGCGGCAGCGGCTCGACCGCCTGAAGCCAGCGATGCCGGCCACGCAGCGCCACCACCGGCTCGGTATCGGCGGTGTCGACGACCGTCGTCAGTTCCGCGCCCAGCAACTCGCGGCCGGCCGCGTCGAGCACGGCGCCCGCGCGCAACTCGACATCGACCAGGCGGCAGCGCAGGTGCGGATATTCGAGCGGGATCACGCGGCAGGGGCCGGCCATGGCCGCCTGCTCGGGCAGCAGGAACTCGTCGCCGCTCACCGCGTGGATGCCGTTGGCGGCCGCCGTCAGCAGCACCGGTGCCTCGGCCAGCGGCCCGAAGGCGCGCGCAATCGCATGCAGGCCGTGCACGCCGTCGAAGCGGTTCGCCGTATCCGCGGCGGCCGCCTCCGGATCGACCAGCCCGGCCAGATAGCTGATGCGCGCGGGCAGCCGGCCCGCGGCGCGCAGCGCCTCGGCCAGCGCCGCGTAATCGGCCTCGCCGGCCGGGTCGATGGCGTAGGCCTCGCCGCCGCCGGCGAAGGCCGCGGCCGGCGTCACCACCACCAGGTCCTCGCCCGCGGCGCGCAGTGCGTCCACCAGCGGCGCCGCGCGGCCGCCGCGATCCACGAACAGCAGGTGCACGCCGTCGCCCGCGCGCGCGGCGGCCGGCGCGCCGGTGCCGCGTCGCCACGACGGCGCGAAGAACCAGCGGCCCGGATCGGCCTGCCGCCCCGCGTGACGGCGCGCGCCGCGCGCGGCCGCCGCCGGTGTCTCCTCGAGCGGCTCGCGCGCGGTCTCGGCCTCGACCCAGTAGCGCTGGCGCTGGAACGGGTAGGTGGGCAGGGCGATCCGTTGGCGCCGCTCGCCGCCGTAGTAGCGTTGCCAGTCGATCTCGACGCCATGACGCCACAAGCCGCCGAGCGCCTCGCGCAGGCTCTGCTCGGCCGAGCTCGAGGAACGGCGATGCGGCAGCGAGGCGAACGCGGCCGGCAGGCCGCGCGGCCCGAAATGGGCGCGCGCGAGGCCGCCCAGCATCTGGCCCGGGCCGACCTCCAGCAGCACGCAGGGGCCGCCCGCGGCCAGCGTGTCGAGGCCGTCGGCGAAGCGCACGGTGGCGCGCAGGTGCTCGACCCAGTAGGCGGGATCGGTGGCCTGGCGGGCCGTCACCCAGTCGCCGCTCAGGTTCGATACCCAGGGCAGGCTCGGCGCGCGCAGCGCCACGCTGTCGAAGGCGCGGCGGAACGGGCCCAGCACCGGGTCCAGCAGCCCCGAATGGAAGGCGTGCGAGGTGGCGAGCGGCTGATGGCCGATCGACAGGCCGTCGAGCCGGGCCGCCAGCGCCGCCAGCGCCGCCGGCGTGCCCGACACGCTGCAGGCGGCGGGGCCGTTCACGGCGGCCAGCCACAGATCCTCGCCGAGCAGCGGGCGCAGCTCGGCCTCGCCGGCGTGCACCGCCAGCATGCCGCCGACGCCGGCCAGGCGCTCGATCAGCGCGCCGCGCGTGGCGACGATGCGCAGCGCGTCGTCGAGCGCGAACACGCCGGCCAGGCAGGCCGCCACGTACTCGCCCACGCTGTGACCGAGCATGCCGGCCGGCTCGATGCCCCAGGCCTGCCACTGGCGCGCCAGCGCGTATTCGACGGCGAACAGCGCCGGCTGGGTGAGCCCGGTGCGTTCGAGCCGCGCGCGGGCCGCTTCCGGGTCGGCGCCGGCGGCGGGATAGAGCGCGTCGCGCAGGTCCAGGCCCAGCATCGGCTCCAGCACCGCCGCGCAATGGTCGATCTGCTCGCGGAACACGCCGCCGCGCTCGTAGAGCGCGCGGCCCATGTCCGGGTGCTGCGCGCCCTGGCCGGGGAACAGAAACATCACGCGCGAGCCGTCCTCGTCGCGCGCCTCGGGCGCCGCGTCCGCCGGCGCGGGTCCGTCCAGCGCGCGCAGCGCCTCGTCCAGGTCGGCGGCCACCACCGCGCGGCGCTGGCCGAAGCGCATGCGGCCCACCTGGGTGGTGTAGGCCAGGTCGGCGAGATAGGCGCCGTGGTCCGCGTCGGGATGCGCGGCGAGGCGCGCGCGCAGATGCTCGCGCAGCCCGGCCGTGGCGGCCTCCAGCGCCTCGCCGCCGCGTGCCGACAGCAGGATCAGGTGGTGCGCGTGGCGCGCGGGCTCGACGGGCTGCGGCGGCGCCTCCTCCAGCACCAGGTGCGCGTTGGTGCCGCCGATCCCGAACGAGCTGACGCCGGCACGGCGCGGCACGCCCTCGGGCGTCGGCCAGGGCGCGGTGCGCGCGGCCACCGCCAGCGCGCTGCCGGCGATCTCCAGGTGCGGGTTCGGCGCGCTGAAATGCAGGCTGGCCGGAATCTGCCGGTGGCGCAGCGCCAGCGCGGTCTTGATCAGGCCGGCCACGCCGGCGGCCGCGTCGAGGTGGCCGAGGTTGGTCTTGACCGAGCCGATCGCGCAGACGCTGCCGTTTGCGCGCGGCTGGCCATAGACGCGGCGCAGCGCGTCGAACTCGATCGGGTCGCCGAGCGTGGTGGCGGTGCCGTGGGTCTCCACGTAAGACACCGAATCGGCCGCGACGCCGGCCGCGCCGAGCGCCTCGGCGAGCACCCCGGCCTGGCCCTCGGCGCTGGGCGCGGTGAAGCCCACCTTGTTGGCGCCGTCGTTGTTGATCGCCGAGCCGCGGATCACGGCATGGATCGTGTCGCCGTCGGCGCGCGCGCGCTCCAGCGGCTTGAGCACCACCACGCCCAGCCCGCTGCCCGGCACGGTGCCGCTGGCCTGGGCGTCGAAGGCGCGGCAGTGGCCGTCGCGCGAGCGGATGTCGCCCTCGGCATGGCGGTAGCCCGGCACGCGCAGCACGTCGATCGACACGCCGCCGGCCAGCGCCATCTCGCACTCGCCCGCCAGCAGGCTCTGGCAGGCCAGGTGGATCGCCACCAGCGAGGTCGAGCAGGCGGTCTGCACCGTCACCGCCGGCCCGCGCAGGCCCAGGTGATAGGCCACGCGGCTGGCCAGGAAATCGCCGCCGTTGCCCAGCGTGAGCTGCATCGGCGTGCTGTTGCGCAGGGTGCCCGGGCTGCGGCTGAGCTGGTGGAAGAAGTAGCCGTTGAAGGCCAGCCCGCCGTACACGCCGATCGGCCCGGCGTAGCGCGAGGGGTCGCAGCCCGCGTGCTCCAGCGCGGCCCAGGCGGTTTCCAGGAACAGGCGCTGCTGCGGGTCGGTCAGCTCGGCCTCGCGCGGCGTGAAGCCGAAGAAACCCGCGTCGAAGCGGTCGATGTCGGGCAGGAAGGCGCCCACCGGCACGAAAGCCGGATCGGCGAGCAAGGCCGGGTCGACGCCGGCCGCCGCGAGTTCGGCCGCGTCGTAGCGCCGGATGCTCTCGACGCCGTCGCGCAACTGCTCCCAGAAGATGTCGATGTCCTGCGCTCCGGGGAAGCGTCCGGCCATGCCGACGATCGCGATGCTGAGCGCGTCGTCGGACGGAAGGGAATCGTGATGGTCGGTCATGGTCGGTCTGTCGAGTGTCTGGATCGGTGTTCGGGGGCGATGTCGATGCGGGGCATGGATGCGGCGGCTGGCGCGGCGGACGCGGCCGCTAGCGGCGCGAACGCGGATTCGGCCGCGGGCCTGGCCGCAGCCCCGGGGCGCGGGCGGCGCGCCGGCTCAGCACGAGGGCTCCAGCAGCGAGGTCAGCACGCGGCGCTCGCCGGTGTAGCTGCGCCGGCCGTGCGCGACCTGGATGTTGTCGGCCAGCACGATGTCGCCGCGCTGCCAGGCGATGTCGACCGCGGCTGCGTCGAAGGCGGCGCGCACGGCGGCCAGGCTGGCGTCGTCGATCGGCTCGCCGTTGCCGAAGCAGGCGTTGCGCGGCAGGCGGTCCTCGCCGAAGGCGTCCACCAGGTCGGCGCGGGTTTCCTCGCCGAGGCTGGAGGGGTGGAACAGGTGCGCCTGGTTGAAGAAATACTCGCGGCCGCTGGCGGGATGGATCACCGTGCCCTGGCTGACCTGGCGGGTCCTCAGGCTGCCGTCCTCGAGCCATTCGTGCTCGATCTGGTTGGCTTGGCAGAAGCGCTGCAGCTCGGCGCGCTCCGAGGTCTGGAAGACCACCGTCCAGGGCAGGTCGAAACCCTCGTGGTAGACGCGGTCGTAGCGCACCCCGAGCCGGCCGAAGCGCGCCAGCAGCGCCGGGTCCAGGCGGCGCTGCACCTCCAGCATGTCGGCCAGCGGGGTGGCGCCGCCGCCGGCCGCCGGCTGCAGGCAGCAGAACGCGATCTTGTGCGGCCAGGAGCGCTGGTAGGCGTTCTCGTTGTGCAGCGGGATCTCGCGGTCGGCCGGATATTCGGTGGCGGTGTAGAGCCCGCCCGCCACGCTGGTGCGCGGCGTGGAGCGGTACAGGTAGGGCATCGGCGCGAGCCGCAGCGCCTCGACGAAGGCGCCGAAGGCGGCCGCGTCGGGCACCGCGAAGCCGCGCAGCACCACCGCGCCGCAGGCCTCGACGTGGGACAGCAACTGCTCGCGTCGCGCGGCGGCATAGTCGGCCGCCGGCAGGCCGGGCTCGCGCGACTGGATCAGGAGCGGCATCCGCGTGCCGGGGTTCAGCGCTTGTTCGATGATGTCCATGATGGCTGGCGGGAGGCGGTTCTCGGTAAGGGTTTGGCTGGGCAGGTCCGGCGCGCCTAGGCCGGCGCGCCGTCGCGCAGCAGCGCGGCCAGCTCGGTGTTCAGGTGGGCCAGCACGGCGGCCTCGGCCTGGCCCGGGTGGATGAAGAAGTGGTCGCCCTCGAACCACTGCACCTGGCAGTCGGCGCTGGTCTCGCGCTGCCAGGCGCCGAGGTGCTCCAGGTCGAGATCGACGTCGTCGCGGCCCGACAGCACGTCGATCGGCATGTCGAGCAGCGGCCCCGGCCGGTAGCTGTAGTTGGCCGCCATCGCGAAGTCGGCGCGGATCGCCGGCGCCAGCAGCGACATCAGCTCCTGGTGCTCGAGCAGCTCGGGCGGCGTGCCGTTGTACTGCGCCAGCGCCTCGATGAAGGCCTCGCCCTCGAGCTCGTGCACGTTGCGGATCGCCTTGCGGTGGCGCGGCGCGTCGCAGCCCGAGATGAACAGCTTGCGCGGCGTGCGCATCCAGCGCAGCTTGCAGTAGCGCGCCAGCTCGAAGGCCACCAGGCCGCCCAGGCTGTGGCCGTAGAACACGAAGGGCAGGCGGTCGGGGAACTGGATGCGCGCGGCGATCTGCTCGACCAGGGCCGGCAGCGAATCGATCGGCGCCTCGCGCAGCCGCGAGGCGCGCCCGGGCAACTGCACCGCGACCAGCTCGATGGCGGGATCGAGCCGGGCCTGCCAGGGCAGGTAGGTCGAGCCGCTGCCGCCGGCGTAGCTGAAGCAGAACATCCGCAGGCGGGCCTGGCCGTTCGGGCGGGACGTGAACCAGGGCGTGGTGGACATGGGCAGGGCTCCGTACTGATGAAATGACAAAAGGTGATGGCCTGGATCGAGGCGGGCCGGCATCGACCGGTTTCAACCGGCCTCGTTCTCGGCCAGGCCGGTGGCGCGGGCCGGGCTGGCGGCCTCGGGCGGCGGCACCGAAGCCGCGCGCGGCGCGCTCGCCGCGGCCGCCGGCGCGAGGCCGTCGCGCAGCTTGATCACGCGGTCGGCGCAGTCGAAATAGGCGTCGTCGTGGGTGATCACGATCACGGTCTTGCCGCGGCGCTTCAACTCGGGCAGCAGCTCGGTGTAGAACACGCGCTTGAAGGCCGGGTCCTGGTCGGCCGCCCATTCGTCGAACAGGTAGATCGGCCGGTCCTCGGTATAGGCGCTCACCAGCGCGAGCCGCTTGCGCTGCCCGGTGGACAGCTCGATGGTCGAGTAGCGGCCGTCCTCGATGCGCACCTTGTGAGCCAGGCCGAGCCGCTCCACGTAATGCGCGGCGGCCTGCGCGGCATCGGGCCGGCCGGTGTCGGGCAGGTGCTCGAACAGGTGGAAGTCCGAGAACACCGCCGAGAAGTGGCGCCGGTAGGCGGCCAGCCGCTCGCGCGTGAGCGGCACGCCGTTCAGCGCGATGCTGCCCGCGCTCGGCTCGTACAAGCCCAGCAGCAGCATCGCCAGGGTGGTCTTGCCGCTGCCGTTGCCGCCCACCAGGAACAGCACCTCGCCCTGGTCCACCTCCAGGTCGATCGGCCCGAGCGTGAAGCGGGTGTCGTCGCCGGCATCCTCGAACACGTGCTCCACGCCGCGCAGCTCGAGCCGCAGCGGGCCGTCGCGATCGAACGGGCGAAATGCGTCGTCGGGCGGCGGCAGCGCATCCAGGGTGCTGGCGATCTGCTCGATCCTGCGCAGCGAGATGTCGGCCTGGCGCAGCATCGGCAGGCCGTTGATGGTGGCGGTGACCGGCGAGATCAGGTACAGGCCGAGCAGGGCCGAGGTGGCGCGCACGGTGATCGGCAGCGGCAGCCACAGCGGCGTGACGAACACCACCACGCCGATCACCAGGTAGAACAGCAGCGCGCCGCCGTTGGCCACCCAGATGTAGTTGCGCATGCCGTCCACCGAGGCGCCGCGAAAGCGCTCCAGCCCCGGCGAGAGGATCGCGCCGATGAAGTGGCGCGCGCGCCGCTCGTTGAGCTGCAGCTCCTTGCTGCCGTCGATCAGGCCGCGGAAATGCCGGTACATCACGTCGGTCTGCTCGCGCACCACGCGCAGCTTCTCCAGCGGCACGCGCTCGGCCAGCGGATAGAGCACCATGCCGGCGGCCACGCAGGCCAGGAAGATCGCGCACAGCTGCCAGGAGATCCAGGCCAGGTAGGCCAGGCAGCCGCCGATCACGATCAGGTTGCCGAACATCATCGGCAGCAGCTGGGCGGTCTGCGAGAAGGTGTCGATGTCGCGCGTGAGGATCACGAACAGGTCCGACTTGCCCAGGCGCTGCAGCTTCTCCTGCGGCGTGTCGAGCAGGCGCTGGCTGAGCGTCACGCGCAGCCGCATCATCATCGACTGGGTCAGCCTGACCAGCGCCACCTCGGACCAGGAGCGAAACGCGAGCTGCACCGCGCACAGCCCGAAGAAGGCCAGCGCGTTGCCCAGCAGCGAGGTGCCCGGCGCGATGCTGCGGCTCGTCACGGTGGCCATGCCGGCGCTGGCCAGGCCGCCGATCAGGCTGGTCAGCGTGACCAGCACCATCAGGCGCGGCGACTGGCGGTACAGGTACATCAGCACTTTCATCGCGTGGCTCCGTGGCTCAGGTGGGACGATTCGGCGGCGGCGGCGCCGTCGGGCGCCGCGTTTTCGGCGGGCGAGGCGGGCGCGGCGAGCGCGGCACCTGCGCCGGCCGCCGCGACCACCGCCTCGGCCGGCTGGCCGGCCAGCAGCGCTTCGATCGCGGCGGCGATCGGCGCCGCGTTCTCGCCGGTCACGAACTCGTTGTGCTCGCCGGGCAGGCGCAGCACGGCGCAGGCTTGCGGCTGCCCGGTCAGGGGCAGCCAGACGCGCGGATCGACGCCCCCGGCCAGCGTGTACTCGGCCCAGAACGCATGCACCGGTGCGCGCAGCGGCGTGGGGCGGAACTGGTCGCTGTAGCGGCCCGCCACGCTGCGGTCGCGCTGGAACTTCAGCAGCCGCTGCACCAGCTCCGGGTCGAAGGACAGCGCCGCGTCCGCCTCGCGCGCCGCCGCCTCGCTCGCTGCGTCGTGCTCACCGCGCTCGCCGCGCCTGTTGCCGGCCGCCTGCAACTGCTCGCAGAACGCGTCGAGC
This sequence comes from Burkholderia gladioli, assembly GCF_000959725.1. Lineage (NCBI taxonomy): Bacteria > Pseudomonadati > Pseudomonadota > Betaproteobacteria > Burkholderiales > Burkholderiaceae > Burkholderia > Burkholderia gladioli. Next base: position 3,866,006 of record NZ_CP009323.1, on the reverse strand, counting down.
CCCAGTCCGGCCACCGCCGCGCGCACGCCGTGCAGCGCGCCGAGCGTCTCGGCGCCGTAGCGGGCCGCGAAGTCCTCGTCCTGCTCGTCGAGCAGGCTCGACACGATATTGCGCAGCGAGAACACGTCCTCCACGCTGCCTTCGTGCTGCACCAGGGTCGAGTCGAGCATCACGATCCACTCCACCGTCTCGCCCTCGCGCTCCAGCAACTGGGCCATGTGGAACGACAGCATGCCGCCCAGCGAGTGGCCCAGCAGCCGGTAGGGCCCGCGCGGCTGCACCGAGCGGATTTCGGCCAGATAGGCCTGGCAGACCGCGTCGAGCGTGTCGGGCTCGATCGTGATGCCGGCCGAGCGCGGCGACTGGATGCCGTGGATCGGCCAGGCCGGGTCGATCAGCTCGGCCAGCTTCAGGTAGCTGAACACCTCGCCGCCGCTCGGGTGGATGAAGAACAGCGGCGCGCGCTCGCCCTTCGCGCGGATCGGCACCAGCAGGCGGCGCTTGGGACTGCGCCGCGCCATTTCCTCGCCCAGCGAGGCCACGCTCGGCGTGAGGAACAGCTGCGAGAGCGGCAGGTCGAGCTGGAAGCGCTCGGCGATGCGCGCCATCAGCTTCACGGCCGTCAGCGAATGGCCGCCGAGCGCGAAGAAGTTGTCGTGGATGTCGAGCCGCTCGATGCCCAGCACCTCGGTCCACAGCGCGTGCAGCATGCGCTCGGCGTCGTTGCGCGGGCCGCTGGGCTCGCCGTCGCGGCTCGCCGCGGCGGTGGCCGCGACGCGCAGCGGCTGCGGCAGCGCGGCGCGATCGACCTTGCCGTTGGCGTTCAGCGGCAGGCGATCGAGCGTGACGAAGTGCGCCGGGACCATGTATTCGGGCAGCCGCTCGCGCAACGCCGCGATCGCGTTCTCGTGCAGGTTCGCCGCCGCCTGCTGGACATAGGGCGTGTTGACCAGCGGCGTGTCGGGCAGCTCGGCGTAGCAGTCGCGCCAGTCGATGCGGGGCGCGCTTGCCACCGCGTCGGCACCCGCATCCGAATCGAGCGAGAACACCGCGTGGAAACCGCCGCTGTCGCCGGCCGCCGGGCTCAGTTGCAGCCGATAGCCGTGGCGGGCCGCCAGCTCGCGCAGCGCGCGATGATCGACGGCCGGCGCCTCGAAGGCGGCGCGCGGCGCATCGAGTTCGCGCTGCAGCTCGGCCGCGGTCTCGCCGGCCGAGGCGTCGCGCAGCCGCTGCATGGCCAGCACGTCGCGTTCGAGACGCGCGTCGGGCACATCGCGGATCGCCACCAGCGCCTGGTCGCGCGGGGCCAGCAGCATGTCGAGCATGGTGAGGCTGCCGATGCCGTCGAGGCCGAATTCCCAGCGCAGCCAGTGCGGGGCGAGTGCCGGCGCATTCGTCACATTCGTCGCATTCGTCGCGTTCGTCGCGCCGTTCGCATCGGCATTTTCGGCGCTTTCGGCCAGGCTCAACACCGCGTCGTAGCGGTAGCGCGTCAGTTCGTTGAGCGCATCGCCGTACTTGATCTGCAGCTCGACGCGCGCGAGCCGCGCATGGCGCGCCGCCAGCCCGTGCAGCCAGGCCGGATCGACCAGCAGCTCGGTCTCGCGGCGCTGGCTTTCGGCGCTCGCCTCGCGCACCTGGGCCAGCGGCGTGGCCGGCCCGACCTGAAACAGGCGCAGCGCGGTGTGGAAGCTTTCCATCAGCCCGGCATGGCGCAGGTCGCCCAGGAACAGGCGGCCGCCCGGCGCGAGCAGGCCCAGCGCCTGCTCGATCACCGCCTCCAGGTAGGCCGCGTCGGGGAAGTACTGCGCCACCGAGTTGATCACGACGGTGTCGAAGCGCTCGCCGTCGAATTCGGGCAGGCGATCGGCCGGCGCCTGCATCACGCGTACCTCGCAGCCTGCCGGCGGATGCGCCCGCAGGCTGCGCCGCAGCTTGCCGATCGCGTTGGCCGACAGGTCGGTGCCGATATAGGCCTCGCAATGCGGCGCGACGCGATGCAGCAGCAGGCCGGTGCCGCAGCCGATTTCCAGCACGCGGCGCGGCGCGAGCGCGAGGATGCGCGCCACCGTCAGGTCCACCCATTCGCGCATCTCGTCGGCCGGCAGCGGCCGGTTGTCGAAAGTGCTGTTCCAGCCGACGATGTCGAAGCGCTCGTCCACGGGGCTTGGGTCGCCGCCGTAGATGTCCTCGAAGGTATGTTCCCAGCGGTCCCCGGCGCTGCCCGCCGCGCTCGCGACCGGCACCAGGTAGGCGGCCAGGTAGGGCTCGCCGGGTTCATCCTCGCGCACCGTCACATGTGCGTCGGCCACCTCGGGCAGGGCCCGGATCGCCGTCTCGATCTCGCCGGTCTCGATCCGGTAGCCACGCAGCTTGACCTGCTGGTCGGCGCGGCCCGCGTATTGCAGCTTGCCGTCGGGCAACTGGCGCACCAGGTCGCCGGTGCGATACATGCGCGTGCCGGGCTCGGCGGCGAACGGATCGGGCAGGAAGCCCGCGGCGCTCAGGTCCGGGCGGTTCAGGTAGCCGCGCGCGAGACCCGCGCCCGCCACGTAAAGCTCGCCGATCGCGCCGAGCGGCACCGGGTTCAGCCGCGCGTCGAGCACGTAGACGCGCGTGTTGGGCAGCGGCCGGCCGATCGGCGGCGCCGCGTCGAGCGCGTCCTCGCCGGCCGGCTCGCAGCGGAACATCGTCGCGCATACGGTGGTTTCGGTCGGCCCGTAGGCGTTGAAGAAATCCCGTTGCGTCGCCCAGGCGCGCACCAGCGCGGCCGGGCAGGCTTCGCCGGCCACCACGATGGTGGCCAGCTTCGGCAGCGCGGCCGCATCGAGCGTGGCGAGCGCCACCGGCGGCAGCGTGGCGGTGTCGATCTCGAGCGCCCGCAGGGTGGTTTCGAGATCGCGCCCCGGCAGCAGGGCTTCGCGCGGCGCCATGCACAGCGTGGCGCCGGCCGACAGCGCCATGAAGATCTCCCAGGTCGAGGCGTCGAAGTTGAAGGAGGCGAACTGCAGCACGCGGCGCTCGGGCGTGAGCGCGAAGGCCTCGGCCTGCGCGTCGACCAGGTTGCAGAGGCCGTCGTGGTGCAGCAGCACGCCCTTGGGGCGCCCGGTCGAGCCCGAGGTGTAGATCACGTAGGCGAGGTTGCCCGGCGCCGCGCTGTCGGCCGGCTCCTCGGCCGGCTGCGCCGCGAGCTGCGCGGCCAGTTCGTCCAGGCACAGCGTGAGGTTGGCGGGCGGCAGGCGGTCGACCAGCGCGCCGCGCGTGAGCACCAGCGGGCAGCGCGAATCCTCCAGGATCCAGGCCAGGCGCTCGGCCGGGTAGTCCGGGTCGAGCGGCACGTAGGCGGCGCCGGCCTTGAGGATGCCGAGCATCGCCACGATCAGCTCCGGCGAGCGCGGCAGGCACAGGCCTACCAGGGTCTCGGCGCCCACGCCGCGCCGGCGCAGCAGATGCGCCAGGCGGTTGGCGCGCGCATCCAGTTCGCCATAGCCGAGCACGGCCTCGCCGAACTGCACGGCCGGGTGGTCGGGCAGGCGCGCGGCCTGTTGCGCGACGCGCTGGTGGATCAGGCGCGGCTCGCGGCGTGCTCGCGCGGTGTCGTTCCAGCCCTTGAGCCGCGTGTCGAGCTCGTCCGCATCCTGCATGTCGAGCGCGGCGATGCGCGCCTCGGGGTTGGCCGCGATCGCGTCGAGCAGGCGCACGAAGTGGCGCGCCATGCGCTCGATGGTGGCGTGCGCGAACAGGTCGGTGTTGTACTCGATCATGCCGGCCAGCTGCTCGCCGTCCTCGGCCACGTGCATCGACAGGTCGAACTTCGAGGTGGCCTGCTCCGCCGAGAAATACTGCAGCTTGACCTCGGGCAGCGCGAGTTCGCTTTGCGGCGTGTTCTGCAGCGTCAGGGTGGCCTGCACCAGCGGCGCGTGGCTCAGGTGACGCTCCGGGCGCACCAGCTCCACCAGCCGCTCGAACGGGATGTCCTGGTGCGCGTAGGCGTTCAGGGTGGTGGTGCGCACCCGCTCCAGCAGCGCGCCGAACGGCTCGGCCTCGTCCACCCGGCTGCGCAGCACCAGGGTGTTGACGAAGAAGCCGATCAGCGGCTCGATCTCGACGCGGTTGCGATTGGCGATGCCGGTGCCGATGCAGATGTCGGCCTGCCCCGAGTAGCGCGCCAGCAGGATCTGGAAGGCCGCCGTGACGGTCATGAACAGCGTGGTCTGGTGGCGGCGACCCAGCGCGTGCAGCCCCGCCAGGGTGGCCGGCGCCACCTCGAAGTTGACCAGGCTGCCGCGGTAGCGCTGCACCGGCGGGCGCGGGAAGTCGGTCGGCAGCCCCAGCAGCGAGGGCGGCGGATCGAGCTGGTCGAGCCAGTAGTCGACCTGGCGATCGAGGATCTCGCCGTCGAGCCACTGGCGCTGCCAGAGCGCGAAGTCGGCATATTGGATGGCCAGCTCCGGCAGCGGCGAGGGCTGGTCCTGCACGAAGGCGCCGTAGATCGCGGCGATCTCGCCCACCAGCACGCCGGTGGACCAGCCGTCCGAGGCGATGTGGTGCAGCGTGAAGAGGATCACGAACTCGTCCTCGGCCAGGCGCAGCAGGCTGACGCGGATCGGCGCGGCGGCCGACAGGTCGAACGGGCGCCGCGCTTCCTCGTCGGCCAGCCGGCGCGCGCTGTCCTCGCGCTGCTCGGGCGGCTGGGTCGACAGGTCGAGCACCGGGATCTCCAGCGGCCGCGGCGGCTCGACCACCTGCATCGGCACGCCGTCCTCGACCGTGAACCGGGTGCGCAGGATCTCGTGGCGGCGCACCACCTCCTCGATCGTGCGGCGCAGCACCGGGATGTCGAGCCGGCCGCTGAGGCGCAGCGCGGCCGGCATGTTGTAGAAGCCGCTGGCGGCATCGAACTGGTTGAGCACCCACAGCCGCTGCTGGGCGAAGGACAGCGGCGCGTGCGTGCCGCGTTCGAGCGCGCGGATCAGCGGCACCACGGTGCCGCTGCGGTCGTAGCGCGCGCCTTCCACGCGCTGCGCCAGCTCGGCCACGGTGGGCGCCTCGAACAGCGCGCGCAGCGACAGCTCCAGGCCGAAGGTCTCGCGGATCCGCGACACGATGCGGGTGGCCAGCAGCGAGTGGCCGCCCAGCTCGAAGAAGTTGCCATGGATGCCGGGCCGCTCGACCTGCAGCACGTCGCTCCAGATCTGCGCCAGCACCTGCTCGGTCGGCGTGCGCGGCGCCACCCGGTGATCGGGATCGCGCGCCCAGTCCGGCGCGGGCAGCGCGCGGCGGTCGGTCTTGCCGTTGGCGTTGAGCGGCATGCGCTCGAGCATCACGAAGTGCGCCGGCACCATGTACTCGGGCAGCATGCGCTGCAGGCTGTGGCGCACCTCGTTGCGGATCGCCACCTGGCGCTGCGCGGCGGCAGGCTGGTTGGCCAGCGCCAGCGGATCGAGCGCCTCGCGCGGGTTCAGGTAGAGCGCGCGCCAGTCCGGCTCGCGCGCGGCGTCCAGCGGCCGGCGCGACAACCAGGCGTGGAAGCAGCCGGCGCCACCGCTGCCGGCCGCGAAGGCGACCTGCAGGCCGTGCCGCCGGGCCAGCGCCAGCAGCTCGGTGCGCGCGATGCCGCGTCGCGGCCGGGCCGCGTGCCGCTCGGCGAGCTGCTGCACGGTGGCGCCGGCCGGCGCCTCGCGCAAGGCGCGGGCGACCTCGCATTCGTATTCGATGGTCGCGTCGGGGATGTCGCGCAGCGCCAGGGCCGCGCCCTGGTCGCTCTCGCCGCCCGAGGCGGCCAGCGCCGCCAGGCGCGCGTCCAGCGCGGCCAGCATGAAGTCGGCATCGGCGGTGCCCTCGGCGCGATCGCCGGCCAGCGTGTCCCAGGCCTGCCAGGCAGGCGCGTCGGCACGATCGGCCGCATCAGCCGCATCGGCTGCATCGAGCGTGAGGATCACGTCGTAGCGGAAACGGTTCAGCTCGTTGGGCGCGCCGAGCTTGGGCAGCGCGCGTACCGAGCGGATTCGCGGCTCGTGCTTCTGCAGCAGGTAGAACCAGGCCGGATCGACCAGCAACTCGTTCTCGCTCTTGACGTTCTGCGCGACGGCCGCGGCCAGCTGCGCCTGCGGCAGGGTCGGCACCGCGTGGAACAGCTCGATCGAGGCGTGGAAGGCCTCCAGCAGGCCGTGATGGCGCACGTCGCCGATGAACAGCGTGGCGGGCCCGGCGGTGAGCTCGAGCACGCCGCGGATCACCTCGCGCAGATAGGCCGCGTTCGGGAAATACTGCGCCACCGAGTTGACCACCACGGTGTCGAAGCGCGCCCCGTTCAGTGCATCGAGCGCATCGAGCCCGTCGAGCGCGTTGGCCGGGCGCGTCTCGAGCGCGATCCGGCAGCCGGGATAGGCATGACGCGCGACGCTGGCGCGCAACTGCTCGATCACGGTGGCGGAGAAGTCGGTGCCGGCATACACCGCGCAATGCGGCGCGACGCGATGCAGCAGCAGGCCGGTGCCCACGCCCAGCTCCAGCACGCGCTCGGGCCGCAGCGCGAGGATCCGCTCGGTGGTGGCGTCCACCCATTCGCGCATCTCGGCGGCCGGGATCGGCGCGTTGCGGTAGCTGTCGGTCCAGCCGACGATGTTGAAGGTGTCGTCCTCGGCCGCGCGCGGCTCGCCGTCGGCGTAGAGCTCGTCGAAGATCTCGCTCCACTGGCCGATCTGCAGGTCGAGGTGGGCCGCGTTGTCGTCGCGCGCCTCGTGGTGCGGCACCAGGTAGGCCACCAGCCGGCGGTCGCCGGGGCGGTCTTCGCGGGCCAGCACGGCGGCGTCGCGCACCGCCGGCAGCGAGGCCAGCGCGGCCTCGATCTCGCCCAGCTCGATGCGGAATCCGCGCAGCTTGATCTGCGTGTCGAGCCGCCCGAGGTATTCCAGGCTGCCGTCGGGCAGGTGGCGCGCCAGGTCGCCGGTGCGATACAGGCGCGCGCCGGGCTCGCGCGAGAACGGGTTCGGCACGAAGCGCTCGGCGGTCTCGCGAGGGCGCTTCAGGTAGCCGCGCGCGAGGCCCGCGCCGCCCAGGTAGAGCTCGCCCGCCACGCCGCGCGGCACCGGCTCGCCGCGCGCGTCGAGCAGGTAGGCGCGGGTGTTGTCGATCGGCTTGCCGATCGGGCAGAGGCCCTGCGCGTCGCGGCGCATCGGCGTGTAGGTGGAGTAGGTGGTGTCCTCGGTCGGGCCGTACAGGTTCAGCACGCGCTCGACATGCGCGCGGCGGTACAGCGCCTGCACCAGCGGGTTCTGCAGCGCCTCGCCGGCCAGGTTGATCACCTTCACGCTGGCGGGGATCGCGTCCTGGCGGTCCAGCTCGGCGATCGCCGAGGGCACCGTGTTGATCAGCGTGACCGGGTAGCGGGCCGGCTCGGCGGCCAGCGCGAGGATGTCCTCGACCAGCCAGACCGAGCCGCCGCAGGACAGCGGCGCGAAGATCTCGAAGATCGACAGGTCGAAGCACACCGAGGTGGAGGCCAGCACGCGTTCCAGCTCGGCGGGCTCGAAGGCGCGCAGCGCCCAGGCCACGAAGGCGGCGCTGCTCGAATGGCGGATCGCGGTGCCCTTGGGGCGGCCGGTCGAGCCCGAGGTGTAGATCACGTGCGAGAGGTGCTCGCCCTGCGCGAGCGGATGCGGATCGTGGGTGCCGAAGGCTGCCAACTGGTCCTGCTCGGCGTCGAGCAGGAAGCTCGGGATGCCCTGGAAGGCCGGGTTGGCGGCCAGCGCCTGCTGGGTCAGCAGCAACGCCGGCTGAGCGTCGGCCAGCATCAGCGCCAGGCGCTCCTGCGGATAGGCCGGGTCGAGCGGCAGGTAGGTGCCGCCCGCCTTGAGGATCGCCAGCAGCCCCACCAGGGTATCGGCCGAGCGCCGCGTGCAGAGGCCCACCAGCGTGTCGGGGCCGACCTGGCGCGCGCGCAGCCAGTGCGCGAGCCGGTTGGCGCGCGCGTTGAGCTCGCCATAGGGCAGCCGTGTCTCGCCGCAGGCCAGCGCGAGCGCCTCGGGCGTGCGCCGCGCCTGCGCCTCGAAGGCCGCGTGCAGCAGCGGCGCGCCGTCGCCGGCGGGCGCGTCGGTGGCGTTGAAGTCCTCCAGGATGGCGCGGCGCTCGGCCTCGCCGAGCATCGGCAGGTCGTCCACCGCGCCTTGCGGGTCGGCGGCGATCGCGCCCAGCAGTTGGCGCAGATGCTCGGCCATGCGCTCGATGGTCGCCGCGTCGAACAGGTCGGTGTTGTACTCGAGCAGGCCGGTGAGCGTGCCGCTGTCCTCGCTGAAGTACAGCGACAGGTCGAACTTCGCGATCGGGTTGCCGCCGTCGAGCGGGCGCGCCTCCAGGCCCGGCAGGTAGAGATCGCCGATCGGCGCGTTCTGCAGCACGATCAGCACCTGCACCAGCGGCGCATAGCTGGTCTGGCGCTCCGGCTTGAGGATCTCCACCAGGCTCTCGAAGGGCAGGTCCTGGTGCGTGTAGGCGTCCAGCGTGGTGTCGCGCACCTGGGCGAGCCAGTCGACGAAGCGCGGATTGCCCTCGATGCGGTTGCGCAGCACCAGCGTGTTGACGAAGAAGCCGATCAGGTTCTCGGTATGCGCGTGGCGGCGGTTGGCGATCGGCGTGCCCACGCAGAGGTCGGCCTGGCCGCTATGGCGCGCCAGCAGCAGCTTGAAGGCGGCCGTCAGCGTCATGAACAGGGTGGCGCCCGCGGCATTGCCGATCGCGCGCAGCCGGCTCGCCACGTGGGCCGAGACCGTGAAATCGACGCTCGCGCCGTGATGGCGCTGCAGCGCCGGGCGCGGCCGGTCGGTGGGCAGCGGCAGCAGCGGCGGCGCGCCGGCCAGCTGGCGGGTCCAGTAGGCGGTCTGCTTGGCCAGGCGCTCGCCGCTCAGCCAGTCGCGCTGCCAGCGCGCGAAATCGGCGTACTGCACCGGCAGCGCGGCCAGTGGCGAGGGCTCGCGGCGCAGCCTCGCACCGTACAGCGCGCTCAGCTCGCGCACGAACACGCCCAGCGACCAGCCGTCGGCGACGATGTGGTGCAGCGTGAAGGCCAGCACGTGCTCGCGCTCGGCCAGGCGCAGCAGCGTGATGCGCAGCAGCGGGCCGCGCGCCAGGTCGAAGGGCGCGCCGGCGTCGGCGGCCACCACCGCCAGCGCGCGCGCCTCGCGTTCGGCGGCCGGCAGCGCGGCCAGGTCGATGACGGGCAGGTCCAGCGCGCGATGCGCGTCGATGCGCTGGCAGGGCGCGCCCTCGACGGTCTCGAAGCGCGTGCGCAGCACCTCGTGGCGTTCCACGATCGCGTCTATCGCGCCGCGCAGCGCCTCCAGATCGAGCACGCCGCTCAGGCGCAGCGCGCTCGGGATGTTGTAGAACGCGTGCTCGGGCTCGAACTGGTCGATGAACCACAGCCGCTGCTGCGCGAAGGACAGCGGCAGGGCCGCGTCGCGCGGTGCCGGCGGGATCGCGAAATCGTGCTCGGCGTGCTCGGCGCCCTGGGCCGCGTTGGCCGCATGCGCGCCGACGATGCGCGGCGCGAAGCCGGCGATGGTCGGCGCCTCGAACAGCTCGCGCAGCGGCAGCTCGACGCCGAAGCGGGCGCGCACGCGAGACATCAACTGGGTGGCCAGCAGCGAGTGGCCGCCGAGCGCGAAGAAGTTGTCGTCGATGCCGAACGCGTCGGTGCCGAGCACCTCGCGCCACAGGCCCGCCAGCGCCGATTCGGTGGCGGTGCGCGGCGCCACGCGCGCGGCCTCGGCGCCGGCCATCTCGTCCTCGGGCAGCGCGCGGCGCTCGAGCTTGCCGTTGGCGCCGAGCGGCAGCCGCTCGAGCAGGATCACGCGGGCCGGCACCAGGTAGGCCGGCAGCGCGCGCAGCAGCGCGGCGCGCAGCGCCTCGGCGTCGAGCCGCCCGGCGAACGCCGCGGTCGGCGCCACGTAGGCCGCCAGGTAGGCACCGCTGTTGTTGCCTTGCTGATCCGACTGCGCGCCGCGCACCACCACGGCGGCCTGGCCCACGCCCTCGAGGCGCAGCAGCGCGGCCTCGATCTCGCCCGGTTCGATGCGCACGCCGCGCAGCTTGAGCTGGCCGTCGGCGCGGCCCAGGTAGTCGAGCGTGCCGTCGTGGCGGTAGCGAGCCAGGTCGCCGCTGCGATAGAGCCGCGCGCCCGGGCGCGGCCCGAACGGATCGGGCAGGAAGCGCTCGGCGGTGAGACCGGGGCGGCCCAGGTAGCCGCGCGCGATGCCGGCGCCGCCCAGGTACAGCTCGCCGGCCACGCCCGGCGGCACCGGGCGCAGCGCCTCGTCGAGCAGGTAGACGCGCACGTTGTCGATCGGGCGGCCGATCGGCACCGCGCCGGCCTCGCCGCGCAGTTCGTGGACGGTCGCCCAGATGGTGGCCTCGGTCGGCCCGTATTCGTTGTAGAGCTTGGCGGCCGGCGCGTGCAACTGGGTCAGCCGCACCGCCGAGGGCGGGCAGGGCTCGCCGCCGACGATGATCTGGCGCAGCCCGCGCATCGCCTCGTGGTCGAGCAGGCGCAGCAGGTCGGTGTAGAGCGAGGCGGTGCAGATCAGCGTGTCGACGCGGTGGCGCGCGAGCAGCGCGGCGATCGCGTCGACGTCGCGCGCCCGTGCCTCGGGCGGCACCACCAGGGTGCCGCCCGAGAGCAGGGTGCCGAGGATGCCGGCCAGCGAGCTGTCGAACGAGATCGACAGCGTCAGCAGGTGGCGCGCGAAGGGCGCGTAGCGCGCCAGGCGCGCCGCGCAGGAGGCGGCCAGGTTGCCGTGCGTGACGGCCACGCCCTTGGGCGTGCCGGTCGAGCCCGAGGTGTAGATCAGGTAGGCGAGATGGTCGTCGCCCACGCGCGCGGGCGGGTCGAGATCGTCGCCGTCGCGGGGCCCGCCCGCCTCGGGGTGCTCCGGGTCGAACAGCGGTAGCGCGAGGGCGGGCGCGGGCAGGCGCTCGCGCAGCGCGGCCGGCGCGACCAGCAGGGCCGGGCCGCTGTCGGCCAGCATCTGCGCGAGGCGCGCCGGCGGGAAGGCGGGATCGAGCGGCAGGTAGGCCGCGCCCGCCTTGAGGATGCCGAGCAGGCCCACCAGCATCGAGGGCGAGCGCTCGGCCAGCAGCCCGACGCGCAGGTCCGGCCCCGCGCCGGCGCGGATCAGCGCATGGGCGAGCCGGTTGGCGCGGCGGTTCAGCTCGGCGTAGTCGAGCACCTGCTCGCCGTCGCCCTTGCCGTCGTCGAAGATCACGGCGGGCTGCGCGGGCTGCCGCGCCGCCTGCCGCGCGAAGGCTTCCTGCACGGTGCGCCAGGCCGGCGGCGGCGCGTCGGTGTCGTTCCACTCGACCAGCACCTGGTGACGGGCCGCCTCGTCGAGCAGCGGCAGTTCGCCCACGCGCGTGGCGGGATCGGCGGCGATCGCCTCCAGCAGGCGCGTGAAGCGCGCGGCCAGCCGCTCGACGGTGGCCGCGGCGAACAGGTCGAGGTCGTATTCGAATTCGCCGACCAGGCGCTCGCCCGTGTCGGTCAGCTTGAGCGTGAGATCGAAGCGCGCCACCGTGCGGCGCGCCGCCATCGGCTGCAGCTCCAGGCCCGGCAGGCGCAGGTCCTCGTTGGGCAGGTTCTGCAGCACCAGCATGGTCTGCGCGAGCGGCGCGTGGTTCGCGTGGCGCTCGGGCTGCAGGGTCTCCACCAGGGTTTCGAAGGGCACGTCCTGGTTGGCGAAGGCGTCCAGCGCGGTGGCGCGCACGCGCGCGAGCAGGTCCAGGAAGCGCTCGGCCGGATCGACGCGGGTGCGCATCACCAGGGTGTTCACGAAGCAGCCGATCAGCGGCTCCAGCTCGGGGCGCGTGCGGTTGGCCACCGGCGTGCCGATGCAGAGGTCGTCCTGCCCGGTATGGCGCGCCAGCAGCACCGCGTAGGCGGCCTCCAGGGTCATGAAGAGGGTGGCGCCCAGGTGCTGGCTCAGCGCATGCAGGCTGGCGCGCAGCGCGGGCGGCAGCGCGAAGCCGTGCGCCGCGCCCTGGTGGCGCGGCACCGGCGGGCGCGGGAAGTCGGTGGGCAGCGCCAGCAGCGGCGGCGAGCCGGCCAGTTGCTCGCGCCAATAGCCGATCTGCCGCTGCAGCGCGCCGCCGTCGAGCCACCGGCGCTGCCAGTGCGCGAAGTCGGCGTACTGGATCGCCAGCGGCGGCAGCGGCGAGGGGCGGCCTTCCAGGAAGGCGGCGTAGAGCAGCCCGACCTCGCGGATCAGCACGCCGAACGACCAGCCGTCCGAGACGATGTGGTGCAGCGTGAACAGCAGCACGTGCTCCTGCTCGGCCAGGCGCAGCAGGGTGGCGCGGATCAGCGGGCCGCTGGTCAGGTCGAAGGGGCGCGCGGCCTCGTCCTCGATCATCTGCCGCACGCGCGCCTCGCGCTCGGCCGGCGGCAGCTCGCCCAGGTCCACCAGCGGCAGCGCCAGCGAGAGTTCGGGCAGCACGCGCTGGGCCGGCTTGCCGTCGAGGTTGTCGAACACGGTGCGCAGCGCCTCGTGGCGGCGCACCACCTCGTCGAGGGTGCGCCGCAGCGCGTCGCGATCGAGCCGGCCGCTCAGGCGCACCGCGTCGGCCAGCAGGTAGGTGGCGCTGTCGTGCTGGAGCTGGTCGAGGAACCACAGTCGCTGCTGCGCGAACGACAGGGCCTGGGGGCCCTCGCGCTCGGCCGCGCCGCGCGGCCGGATCGCGTTGGCGTCGCTGGCGCCGGGCGCGTCGCGCCGCAGCAGGTCGAGCAGCAGGGCCTTCTTCGCACGGATCTCGGCCACGAAGGCGGGCGTGAGCCGCTCGGTCCGGCCGCTCAGCACCAGCTCCCCGTCGGCGGCCGCGAGGCGGATGCCGAGCTCGCGCAGGCCGGCCAGAATCTCAATCGTTTCCATGTCTCAGATCCTCATGCTGATGGCGTCGTCGGAGAGCGAGTCGTGGTTCGACGACATCGCCTGCAACATCGTGATTTCGTCGACGTACTGCGCCATGGCCGCGACGGTCTGGAATTCGAAGGCGACGCGGATCGGCAGGGCCACCCCGAACTCGCGCGCCGCGTGGTTGACCAGCTGCACCGCCAGCAGGGAGTTGCCGCCGATGTCGAAGAAGCTGTCCAGGCGGCCCACCCCGGGCACCCGCAGCACGTTCTCCCAGATCGCGGCCAGCGCGATCTCGGTGGGCGTCTCGGGGGCGGCCTCGCCGTGCGCGCGCGAGCGCGGCTGCGGCGCCGGCAGGGCGCGGCGGTCGACCTTGCCGTTGGAGGTCAGCGGCAGGTGCGCCAGCTCCACGAAGTGCGCCGGCACCATGTATTCGGGCAGCATCTCGCGCAGCGCGGCGCGCAGCGTCGACACGTCGCCCTCGCCCTGCACCTCGGGCACCACGTAGGCCACCAGCGCCACGCCTTGCTCGCCGGCCTCGGACGGGTTGCGCCAGGCCGCCACGAACACGTCGCGCACGCCGGGCAGGCCCGAGATGGCCGACTCGATCTCGCCGGGCTCGATGCGGAAGCCGCGGATCTTGAGCTGGTCGTCGATGCGGCCGAGGAAGTCCATGGTGCCGTCGGGCAGGTAGCGCGCCAGGTCGCCCGAGTGGTACATGCGCGCGCCCGGCGTGGCCGAGAACGGGTTCGGCACGAAGCGCTCGGCGCTCAGCGCCGGGCGGTTCAGGTAGCCGCGCGCCAGGCCCTCGCCGGCGATGTAGAGCTGGCCCACCACGCCGGCCGGCACCGGGTTGCCGAGCGGATCGAGGATATGCATCTGGGTGTTGGCGATCGGCCAGCCGATCGGCACCGTGGCCTCGTAGGGCACGCTGCCGCGCAGCGTCTGCACCGAGCAGCCGACGGTGGTTTCGGTCGGGCCGTATTCGTTGATCAGGGTGGTGTCCGGGAAGTAGTCGAGCCAGACGCGCGCCTGCGCGGCGGTCAGCGCCTCGCCGCCGCTGACGGTGGTGGCGATGCGGGTGCGCACGCTCGACTTCGGCATGCTGGCGGCCACCAGGTCGATATGCGCCGGGGTGATCTTCAGCACGCTCAGGTCGTGCGGCTCCTTGAGGAAGGCGAACAGGTCCGCGCCCGCGTCGGGCGGCGGCAGGTGCACGTCCTTGCCCGACAGCAGCGGGATGTAGAGCGTGGTGATCGAGGCGTCGAACACCAGCGGCAACTGCGCGAAGGAGCCCAGCTCGCGCTCGGTCGGGTAGGCCGTCTGCCCCCAGCGCAGGTACTGCATCAGCGTGTAGTGCGAGATCATCACGCCCTTGGGCTTGCCGGTCGAGCCCGAGGTGTAGATCACGTAGGCCAGCTCGCTCGAGTAGGTGCGCAGGCCCGGGTCGTGATCGGGCAGCGCGGCTTCGTCGGGCAGGCCGGCGTCGAACGTGCAGACCGGCACGCCGGTGGCCGGCAGTTGCCCGGCATGGCGCGCCAGGGTCAGCAGCACCGCCGGGCGCGCGTCGTCGAGCATGGTCTGCAGGCGCTCGTGCGGGTGGCTCGGGTCGAGCGGCACGTAGGCGCCGCCGGTCTTCAGGATCGCCAGCAGGCCGACCATCATCTCGACCGAGCGCTCCACGCAGATCGCCGCCAGCCGCCCCGCGCCGAGCCCGTATTGCCTGCGCAGGTGGTGCGCCAGACGGTTGGCGCGCGCGTTCAGCTCGCCGTAGCTCAGGCGCGCCAGCGGCGAGGCCACCGCGAGCGCGTCGGGCGTGAGCGCGGCCTGGCGTTCGAAGTGTCCGTGCAGGGTGCCTTCGCCTTGCGCGTGGTTGCCGTAGTCGACGGCGTTGTCGTTCCACTCGTGGACGATGCGGCGCTGCTCGGCGTCGTCGAGCATCGGCAGCGCGCCCACCCGCGTCGACGGCGCGGCCACGATGCCCGCCAGCAGTCGCCGGAAGTGGCCCGCCATGCGCTCGATGGTGGCGGCCTCGAACAGGTCGGTGTTGTAGGTCAGCGAGCAGTCCAGGCCGCCTTCGACCTGGCACATGGTCAGCGTCAGGTCGAACTTGGCGGCGTGGCCCGGGGTGGCGAAGGGCTCGACCTCGAGGCCGGGCATCGGCGCGGCCGTGAGCGGCACGTTCTGCAGCTCCACCAGCACCTGGAACAGCACCGAATGGCTCATGTGGCGCGTGAGCTGCAGCGCGTCCACCACCTGCTCGAAGGGCACGTCCTGGCGCGCGTAGGCGGCCAGCGCGGTGTCGCGCACGCGCGTGAGCAGGGCGTCGAAACCCTCGTGCAGTTCGATGCGGTCGCGCAGCACCAGGGTGTTGATGAACAGCCCGATCAGCGGCTCCAGCTCGGCCTGGCGGCGGTTGGCGATCGGCGTGCCCACGCAGATGTCGGCCTGGCCCGCGTGGCGGGCCAGCAGCACCTTGAAGGCGGCCGTCAGCGTCATGAACAGGGTGGCGCCGCCGCGCCGGCCGATCTCGCCGAGCGCGGCCACCGTCTCGGCCGGCACCCGGAAGTCGAGCGTCGCGCCCAGGTAGCGCTGCACCGGCGGGCGCGCGTGGTCGGTCGGCAGCGGCAGCAGGGTGGGCGCGTCGGCGAGCTGGTGGACCCAGTAGTCGAGCTGGGTGTCGAGCGCGCCGCGGCTCAGGCGCTCGCGCTGCCAGGCCGCGAAGTCGGTGTACTGGATCGCCAGTTCCGGCAGCGCGGCGGGCCGGCCCTCCAGCGCCGCCTGGTAGCACTCGGCGATCTCGTTGAGCAGCACGCCCACCGACCACGCGTCGGCGATGATGTGGTGCAGGGTCAGCATCGCCACGTGCCGGTCGGCCGCCAGCCGCAGCAGGCCGGCGCGCAGCAGCGGGCCTCGCGCGAGGTCGAGCGGCGCGCGCGCGGCCTGGTCGGCCAGCTCGGCGGCACGGGCCTCGCGCTGCTCGGCCGGCAGCGTGTCCAGCGCGGTGAGCGGTACCTCGATGTCCAGCCGCGGCGCGACGGTCTGCACCGGCTCGCCGTCGACCATCGGGAAGGTGGTGCGCAGCACGTCGTGGCGTGCCACCACCGCGTTGACGGCGCGGCGGAAGGCCTCGACGTCGAGCCGGCCGCTCAGGCGCAGCGCCAGCGGGATCAGGTAGGCGCTGCTGCCGGGCTGCAACTGGTCGAGGAACCACAGGCGCTGCTGGCCGGTGGACAGCGGCGGCGGCCCGAAGTGCTCGGCGCGCAGCACTGGCGTCTCCAGGCGCGTGCCGGCGCCGGCATCCTCGATGCGCGCGGCCAGGCGCCCCAGCGTGGGCGCCTCGAAGATCGCGTGCAGCGGCAGCTCGAGGCCGAGGTCGCGGCGGATGCGTGCCACCAGCTGGGTGGCCAGCAGCGAATGGCCGCCGGCGGCGAAGAAGTGCTCGTCCAGGCCGACCCGCTCGAGCTTGAGCACGTCGGCCCAGATCGCGGCCAGCGCGCGTTGCAGCGCGGTGACCGGCGCGGCGAAGCCGTTGGCACCGCCGGCACCTTCCGCGGCGCGGGCGTCGGGCGCGGGCAGCGCGCGGCGCTCGAGCTTGCCGTGGGCGCTCAGCGGCAGCGCCGCGAGCCGCACGAAGTGCGCGGGCACCATGTAGTCGGGCAGGCTGGCCGACAGCGCGGCAGGGGCCGCGGCGGCGTCGAAGCCCTCGCCCGTCACGTAGGCCACCAGGCGGCGGTCGCCGGGGCCGAACTCGCGCGCCACCACCACGGTTTCGCGCACGCCCGGCAGGCGGGCGATGGCCGCCTCGATCTCGCCGGGCTCGATGCGCAGGCCGCGCAGCTTGAGCTGCTCGTCGATGCGGCCGAGGTATTCGAGCGTGCCGTCGGGCAGGTGGCGCGCCAGGTCGCCGCTGCGGTACATGCGCTGGCCCGGCGTGGCCGCGAAGGGATCGGGCACGAAGCGCTCGGCGCTCAGCGCGGGGCGGTTCAGGTAGCCGCGCGCGAGCCCGATGCCGGCGATGTGGAGTTCGCCCGGCACGCCGGCCGGGGCCGGCTGGCCGGCCTCGTCGAGCACGTAGAGACGGGTGTTGGCGATCGGCTTGCCGATGGGGATCACGGCGGGGATCACGGCGGGGATCGCGTCCGCGGCCGAGCCGGCCTCGGGCGCCGGCCAGCTCCAGGCCGACACGTCGACCGAGGCCTCGGTCGGGCCATAGAGGTTGTGCAGGGCCACTCGCGGCAGCGCCTGCGCGAAGCGCGCCACCAGCGCGGCGGGCAGCGCCTCGCCGCTGCACATCACCTGGCGCAGCGTCGGCAGCGCGCCGGCCGGCCGCGCCTGCAGGAAGGCGTCGAGCATCGAGGGCACGAAGTGCAGCGTCGAGATCCGCTCGCTCGCGATCAGCGCATGCAGGTAGGCCGGGTCCTGGTGGCCGCCCGGGCGCGCGATCACCAGGGTGGCGCCCTCGCGCAGCGGCCAGAACAGTTCCCAGACCGAGACGTCGAAGCTCAGCGGCGTCTTCTGCAGCACGCGATCGCCCGCGCCGATCGGGTAGGCGCGCTGCATCCAGGCGAGCCGGTTGCCGATCCCGGCGTGGTCGACGCCCACGCCCTTGGGCGTGCCGGTCGAACCCGAGGTGAAGATCACGTAGGCGAGCTGGCCGGGGTGCACCGGCAGGCCCGGCGAGTGGTCGGCGGGCGAGTCGGCGGCGCCGGCCGGCTGCTGGTCGACCAGCAGCAGCGGCAGGCCGTCGTGGGCCGGCAGGCGAGCGGCCAGCCGCGAGTGGCCGAGGATCGCCGCGGGACGCGCCATGTCGAGCATCAGCGCGATCCGCTCGCGCGGCAGCGCCGGGTCGATCGGCAGCCAGGCCGCGCCGGCCTTGAGCGTGCCGAGCAGGGCCACCATCATTTCCAGCGAGCGCTCCAGGCACAGCGCGACCGGCTGGTCGGGCCGCACGCCGGCCGCGATCAGCGCATGCGCGAGGCGGTTGGCGCGGCGTTCCAGTTCGCCGTAGCTGAGCGAGTCGCCCTCGAACACCAGCGCGGTCGCCTCGGGCGTGCGCGCGGCCTGCTGCTCGATGCGCAGGTGCAGGGCCGGCTCGCCCGCGTCGCGAGGCTCGACGGCGGTGGCGTTCCAGTCCTCCAGCACGCGGCGGCGTTCCTCGCGCTCCATCAGCGGCAGCTCGCCGACGCGCCGCGACGGCTGCGCCAGCACCGCCTCGAGCAGGCGCACGAAGCGGCGCGCCAGCAGCTCGACGGTGGCGGTGTCGAACAGGTCGGTGTCGTACTCGAACAGGCAGTCGAGCCCCTCGGCGCCGGCGCTCACGTAGAGCGAGAGATCGAACTTGGCGGCGCGCGTGTCGGCCGCCAGCGGCTGCAGGCGCAGGCCCGGCAGCGCGAGTCCGGCGCCCGGCGCGTTCTGCAGCGCCAGCATCACCTGGAACACCGGCGTGTGGCTCAGGTGCCGCTCCACCTGCAGGGCTTCCACCACCTGCTCGAAGGGCACGTCCTGGTTCGCGTAG
Organism: Burkholderia gladioli; assembly: GCF_000959725.1. Taxonomy (NCBI): domain Bacteria; kingdom Pseudomonadati; phylum Pseudomonadota; class Betaproteobacteria; order Burkholderiales; family Burkholderiaceae; genus Burkholderia; species Burkholderia gladioli. The sequence goes on along the minus strand of NZ_CP009323.1, from coordinate 3,847,586 downwards.
GCGGCCAGCGCGGTGTCGCGCACCTGGCCGAGCAGGGTGTCGAAACCGGCGCGCAGGTCGACCCGGTTGCGCAGCACCAGGGTGTTGACGAACAGGCCGATCAGCGGCTCCAGCTCGGCCTGGCGGCGGTTGGCGATCGGCGTGCCCAGGCAGATGTCGGCCTGGCCGCTGTAGCGCGCCAGCAGCACGTCGAAGGCGGCCGCCAGGGCCATGAAGCGGGTCGCGCCGTGGCGCGCCGCCAGCGCGTCGAGCGCGGCGGCGGTGTCGCCCGGCACCTCGAAGGCCAGCGCCGCGCCCAGGTGGCGTTGCACCGCCGGGCGCGGCCGGTCGGTCGGCAGCGGCAGCAGGGCCGGCGCGCCGGCCAGTTGGTCGAGCCAGTAGCGCAACTGCGCGTCGAGCACGCCGGCCTCGCGCCGTTCGCGCTGCCAGCAAGCGTAGTCGGCGTATTGCACCGGCAGGGCCGGCAGCGCGGGCGTGGTGCCCTCCAGTGCGGCGCGGTAACCCGCGGCGATCTCGTCGACCAGCAGGTCGAGCGACCAGCCGTCGGCCACCACGTGGTGGATCACGGCCACCGCGATGTGCTCGTCCTCGCGCAGGCGCAGCAGCGAGACGCGCAGCAGCGGGCCGGTGGCCAGGTCGAACGGCAACTGCACGGCCGCGTCGATCAGTGCGCGGGCGCGCGCGTCGCGCTGTGCCTCGGGCTCCTGGTCGAGCCGCACCAGCGGCACCTCGATGGCCAGCGCCGGCGCGATCTGCTGCACCGGTTCGCCCTCGCGTACCGCGAAGCGCGTGCGCAGCGTGGCATGGCGCGCCACCACGGCATTCACCGCGCGGCCGAAGGCGGCCACGTCGAGCGCGCCCGACAGGCGCACCACCAGCGGGATCGTGTAGGCCGGATTGCCCGGCTGCAACTGCTCCAGGAACCACAGCCGATGCTGGGCCGCCGACAGCGGCGGCGCCTCGCGATGCGTGCGCGGCAGGATCGGCGCGGCGGCGGGCTGGGTATCGGCCTGCGCGGCCGACTCGCCGGCTTCCTGCACGCGGCGCGCCAGCCGTTCCAGCGTGGGCGCCTCGAACACCGCGCGCAGCGGCAGTTCCACGCCGAGTTCGCGGCGCAGGTGGGCGACCAGCCGGGTAGCCAGCAGCGAATGGCCGCCGGCCTCGAAGAAGTTGTCGTGCAGGCCGATCGCGGGGCGCTTGAGCAGGCTGGCCCAGATCGCCGCGATTTGAGCTTGCAGCGGCGTGGCCGGCTCGACATGGACCGCCGGGGCCGTCAGCTCGGGCAGCGGCAGCGCGCGGCGGTCGAGCTTGCCGTTGGCGGTCAGCGGCACCGCCTCGATCTCGACGAAGCAGGCCGGCACCATGTAGTCGGGCAGGGTGGCGGCCAGCGCGTCGCGCAGTGCCTCGGCGGTGTCGGCCGGCGGTGCCGCGTGGCTCGCATCGCCGGCTTCGAGGGCCGACGCGCCCGCCGGCTCGCGCACCAGGTAGGCCACCAGCCGCTGGTCGCCGTCGCCGAACTCGCGCGCCAGCACCACGCATTCGCGGATGCCGGGGCGCGCGGCCAGGACGGCCTCGATCTCGCCGGGCTCGATGCGGAAGCCGCGCAGCTTGATCTGGTTGTCGAGGCGGCCGAGCAGTTGCAGCCGGCCGTCGGCGAGCTGGCGCGCCAGGTCGCCGGTGCGGTACATGCGCTGGCCCGGGCGGCCCGCGAACGGGTCCGGCACGAAGCGCTCGGCGCTCATCGCGGCCTGGTGCAGGTAGCCGCGCGCGAGACCGTCGCCGCCGATGTGCAGTTCGCCCGCGGCGCCGGGCGGCACCGGCTGGCCCGCCTCGTCGAGCACGTAGAGCCGCGTGTTGGCCAGCGGCCGGCCGATGCAGGCGGCGTCGGCGGCGCGCTCGAGCGCGGTGAACGAGGACCACACCGTGGTTTCGGTCGGTCCGTACATGTTCCAGACCGCCGGCACGTGTTCGAGCAGCCGGGCGGCTAGGTCGGCGCCCAGCGCGTCGCCGCCGCACAGCAGCTTGAGCGGCGCGGGCAGGGTCGGCCAGCGGTGCTCGACGAGCATTCGCCAGGTGGCCGGGGTGGCCTGCATCAGGCTCACGCCGTGATGCTCCATCAGCTCGGCCAGGCGCGCCGGATCGTCGGTGAGTTCGCGCGGCGCGTAGACCGTGCGCGCGCCGCAGGTCAGCGGCAGGAACAGGTTCGGCACCACCAGGTCGAAGGCCAGCGAGGTGACGCTGAGCATCACGTCGTCGGCCTCGATGCCGGGTGCCTGCCGCATCGAGCGCAGCAGGTTGGCCAGGCTTTGCTGGCGCACCTGCACGGCCTTGGGCGTGCCGGTCGAGCCGGAGGTGTAGATCAGGTAGGCCAGCGCTTCGGGGGAAATCGCGCGGGCGCGGCGAAACGGCGTGGCCGGCGCGTGTTCCACCTCGGCGTCGTCCAGGCAGATCGCGTCGGCGCCGTCGGGCGTGTGCGCCAGCAGCGCGCGCTGCGTGACGATCGCGGCCAGCCGCGCGTCGGAGACCATGTAGCGCAGCCGCTCGGGCCGCAGCTCGGGGTCGAGCGGCACATAGGCCGCGCCGGTCTTCATCGCGCCGAGCACGGCCACCATCATGTCGGTGTCGCGCTCGGTGTGGATCCCGACCAGGTCCTCCGGGCCGATGCCGCGCGCGGCCAGCGCATGGGCCAGCCGATCGGCGCGCGCGTCGAGTTCGCGGTAGTCGAGCGTGCGGCCCGCGCCGGTGACGGCGACGCGCCCGGGCGTGGCCCGCGCCTGCGCCTCGAACATCGAGATGAAGTCGGCCGGCTCGGGCCAGGCGCGCTCGGTGGCGTTCGCCTGTTGCCTCAGCTCGCGCAGCTCGGCGGCGTCGAACAGGCTCAGGCCGCGCATCGGCGCGTCGGGCGCGGCCGTGACCGCGCGCAGCAACTGCGTGAAGTGGCGCCCGATGCGCTCGACCGTGCCGGCCTCGAACAGGTTCAGGTCGTATTCGAGGTCGCAATGCAGCTCGCTGCCGGCCTCGCTGACGTTGAGGATCAGGTCGCACTTGGCGGTGGTGCCGGCCGCGCCCAGCGACTGCAGCGACAGGCCCGGCAGGGTGAGCGCGGTGTCCGGCGTGTTCTGCAGCAACAGCATGATCTGGAACAGCGGCTGGTGGCTCAGGCTGCGTACCGGCGCGAGCGCGTCCACCACCTGCTCGAAGGGCAGGTCCTGGTTGGCATGCGCCTCCAGCGCGGCGCCGCGCACGCGCTGGAGCAGGGCGCGGAACGAGGCGGCCGGGTCCACCTGGGCACGCATCACCAGGGTGTTGGCGAACAGGCCGATCAGCGGCTCCAGCTCGGCGCGGTTGCGGTTGGCCACCACGGTGCCGACGCAGATGTCCGATTCGCCCGAGTAGCGCGCCAGCAGCAGGTCGAAGGCGGCCATCAGCACCATGAACAGCGTGCTCTGGGTGCCGCGGCCGAGCGCGCGCGCGGCGGCCGCCAGCGGCGCGTCGATCACGAAGCCGGCATGCGCGCCGCGATGGGCGCGATGCGCGGCGCGCGGGTGGTCGGTCGGGAACGGCAGCAGGGCCGGCGCGCCGGCCAGTGCGCCGCGCCAGTAGTCGAGCTGGCGTTGCAGCACGCCCTCGGCCTGCCACTTGCGCTGCCAGGCGGCGAAATCGGCGTATTGCAGTTCGAGCGGCGGCAGCGGCGAGGGGCGGCCCTGCACGAAGGCGCCATAGAGCGCGCCGAGTTCCTGCACCAGCACGCCGATCGACCAGCCGTCGGCCACCGTGTGATGCAGGGTGAGCAGGGCGATGTGCTCGGTGTCGCCGGCGCGTAGCAGGGTGGCGCGCGCCAGCGGCCCGCGCGCCAGGTCGAAGGGAGTTCGCGCTTCCTCGGCCGTCAGCTCGGCGATGCGGGCCTCGCGCGCCTCGCGCTCCAGCGTGTCGAGCTCGACCAGGCGGATCGGCAGGCCCGCCTCGGGTGCGATCAGCTGCGCCGGCTGGCCCTGGGCGTGCTCGGCCCGCGGGCCGTGCTCGGGCACCGCCAGGCGTGTGCGCAGCGTGGCGTGGCGCCCGGCGATGGTGTCCAGCGCGCGTTGCAGCGCGTCCAGATCGAGGCGGCCCGACAGGCGCACCGCGATCGGCATGTTGTAGAGCGCGGAAGGGCCTTCGAGCTGGTCGATGAACCACAGCCGCTCCTGCGCGAAGGACAGCGGCGGCGCCGCATCGGTCGAGCCGGCGGCGTTGGCGGTGATCGCCGGCAGGTTGGTGCCGGCCCGCTCGCGCTGCGCGAGTTCGACGCGCTGCGCGAAGCCGCGCACGGTCGGCATCTCGAACAGGGCGCGGATCGGCAGCTCGGCCTGGAACGCGGCGCGCACCTTCGAGATCACGCGGGTGGCGAGCAGCGAATGGCCGCCGAGGTCGAAGAAGTTGTCCTGCGCGCCCAGCGCGGGCACGCCGAGGATCTCGCTCCAGATGCCGGCCAGGATCTCCTCGGTCGGCGACAGCGCCGCGCCCTGGGCGGCGGCGTCGGCCGCCAGGCCCGCGTTGGCCGTCGCGTCGGGCGCCGGCAGGGCGCGCCGGTCGATCTTGCCGCTGATGCCGCGCGGCAGGCGGTCGAGCACCACCAGGCGGCCCGGGATCATGTAGTCGGGCAGGCGCGTGCGCAGCGCCTGCAGGATCTGCTTGTGGATCTTCGGCAGCAACTGGACGGCGCAAGGCCGATTGACGAGCGGGGCGGCGCCGTCGTGGCCGAAGCGCGCGCGCCAGTCGATGCGCACCGGCTCGCGCGTGAATACCGCGTGGAACTGCCCGAGCGCGCCGGCCGCGCGGCTCAGCTGCAACCGGTAGCCGTGGCGCGCGGCCAGCGTCTCGCAGGCCGCCGGCGCGATGCCGCGGCGCGTGCGCGCGGCCTCGGCGCGGCGCAGCTCGGCCACGGTGGCGCGCGGCGCGGCCTCGGCGTGGACCATCGCGTCGGCCGCCACCTGCGCCTCCAGCCGCGCATCGGGAATCCCGGCGAAGGCCAGGCAGGGCGACGCGCCCGCCGCCAGGCGCCGGTCCAGTTCGGCCAGGGCCTGGTCGGCGGCGAGCGCCGTGTCCCAGTCGATCCAATCCGGCACGAGCGGCGCGGCGTCGCCCGCTCGCGCGCGCTGGTGATCGACGCGCAGCACCACGTCGTAGCGGAAGCGCGTCAGCTCGTTGTCGTCCTCGCCGGCCTTGGGCATCGCCTCGACGTGCGTGATCGCCGGCCAGCGCTCGGCCAGCGCGAAGAAGAAGGCCGGATCGACCAGCAGCTCGGTCTCGCCGGCCTCGATGCGCGCCACCGATTCGCGCAGGCGCGAGAGCAGCGTCGAGGGCTGCGCGCGGAACAGTTCGAGCGAGGTGTGGAAGGCGCGCAGCAGGCCGTGATGGCGCAGGTCGCCCAGGAATACGTGGCCGCGCTCGGGAATCGCCGCCACCGCGCGCTCGATCACCGCCAGCAGGTAGTCGGGACTCTCGAAGTACTGCGCCACCGAGTTGATCACCACCGTGTCGAAGCCGAGTTCCTGCCAGGCCTCGATCTCGTGCGCGCCGCGCGCGAGCAGCGCGATCTCGCAATCGCGATAGCCGGCGGCCCGCACCGCCGCGTCGAGCTGGGCGATCGCGCGCGCGGACAGGTCGGTGCCGTAATAGCGCGCGCAATGCGGGGCGATGCCGTGCAGCAGCATGCCGGTGCCCACGCCCAGCTCGAGCACGTGGCGCGGGTTCAGCGCGAGGATGCGCGCGAGCGTGCTGTCCAGCCAGCGGCGCATCTGCGGGGCGGGAATCGGCAGGTCGTCGTAGCTGCTGTTCCAGCCCGCGGTGTTGAAGCTCGCGTCGGCCGGGCCCTCGACGTCGTAGATGTCGTCGAAGGATTCGCCCCAGTGGCGCGTCTGCTCCTGGCCCGGATCGACGCCGACATAGGCCACCAGCTGCCGTTCGCCGGGGCCGGTTTCCTGCGGCAGCACGATCGCCTCGATCACCGGGCGGGTGGCCAGCAGGGCCGTCTCGACCTCGCCCGGCTCGATCCGGTAGCCGCGCACCTTGAGCTGGTCGTCGGCGCGGCCGACGTATTCGAGCGTGCCGTCGGCCAGGTGCCGGGCCAGGTCGCCGCTGCGGTAGAGGCGCTCGCCGGGCTGTGCGGCGAACGGGTCCGGCACGAAGCGGGCGGCGGTCATGGCCGGCTGGCCGAGATAGCCGCGCGCCAGGTTGGCGCCGCCCACGTAGAGTTCGCCGGCCACGCCCGGCGGCACCGGCTGCATGGCCTCGTCGAGCAGGTAGAGCCGCGAGCCCGCCTGCGGGCGGCCGATCACGGGCAGGGTGCCGGCCGCGTGCAGCTCGGCCACGCTGACGTCGACCGTGCATTCGGTCGGGCCGTAGAAGTTGAAGAAGCGGGTGCCGTCGATCTCGCGCGCGGCGGCCCACATCGCCGCGTCGATCGCGTCGCCGCCGGTGGAGACGTAGCGCGGCAGCCGCGTGCCGCCCGATTCGATCAGGTAGCGCAGTTGCAGGGTCGGGCAGTCGATCGCGTCGATGCGCTGCGCCTCGATGAAGTCGAGCAGGGCCTCGGGCGCGCGGCGCACCTCGTCGGGCACGATCACCAGCGCGTGGCCGTCGAGCAGCACCGCCATCTCGGCCACCGACACGTCGAACGACAGCGAGGCATTGCAGGCCACCCGCAGCGGCCCGGGCGCGACGTTCGCCAGGATCGCCGCGTGCGAGGCGGCCATGTTGAGCGTGGCGGCCTGGCTCACCAGGGTGCCCTTGGGGCGACCGGTCGAGCCCGAGGTGTAGATCACGTAGGCGAGGTTGCCCGGCAGCGCCCGCCCGGGCGGATTGCCGGCCGGTGCCGCGTCGCCCTCGGCGCCGGCGAAAAAAGCCTCGTCGAGGCTGATCACCGGCAGGCCGCCGAAGCGCGCGGCCAGCGCCGGCTCGGTCAGCATCGCGGCCAGCCGCGCGTCGTCGCGCAGCAGTGCGAAGCGTGCCGCGGGCTGGTCCGGATCGAAGGGCACGTAGGCCGCGCCGGCCTTCCAGATGCCGTAGATCGCCGCCACCATCGCCGCGCCGCGGCTAAAGCCGATGCCCACCCGCGCTTCCGGGCCGATGCCGCGCGCGCGCAGCGCCTCGGCCACGCGGTTCGCGCGCGCGTTGAGTTCGGCGTAGCCGAGCACGGTGTCGCCGTGGATCACGGCCGGCGCCTCGGGCGTGGCTGCCGCCTGCGCCTCGAAGCGGTCTTGCAGGGTGGCGGCCGCATCGGGCGCCGGCCGCGCCGCGAACGGCGCGTTCCAGTCGCGCAGCACGGCCCGCCGCTCGGCCTCGCCGAGCACCGGCAGCTCGCCCACGCGCCGCTCGGGGTCGGCGCCGATCGCCTCGAACAGGCATTCGAGGTGCCCGCACAGCCGCTCGATGGTGGCCAGCTCGAAGTGGCGCGTGTCGTAGCTGACCAGGAATTCCAGGTGCGAGGACAGCGAGGCGCCGAAGGTCAGCGGGTAGTTGTCCTGCTCGCGCAGCCGCACCTCGCCGATCGGCAGGATCTGGTCGGCCTGGCGCAGCGAGGCGTCGATCGGGTAGTTCTCGAACACCAGCATGCTGGCGAACAGCGGCAGGCCGGCGGGCACCTCGCTCCATTCGCGGATCTGCGTGAGCGGCGTGTATTCGTAGTGGCGCATCTGCGCGTTGTGCGCCTGCAGCGCGCGCAGCCAGTCGCCGAGCATGGCCTGGCGGTCGATGCGCGCGCGCACCGGCAGGCTGTTGATGAACAGGCCCACCATCGAGTCGATGCCCTCGATCTCGGCCGGGCGCCCCGACACGGTGGCGCCGAACACCACGTCGTCCTGGCGGCTGTAGCGGCCCAGCAGGATCGCCCACACGCCCTGCACCAGCGTGTTCATGGTGATGCCGGCGCGGCGCGTCCAGTCGCGCAGCCGCGCGGTGCCGGCTTCCTCGTAGCGCCAGATGATCTGTTCGACGCCGGCGCGGTCCTCGCGGCGGCGGTCCACCTCCAGCGGCGTGGGGTGCGCGAAGCCGGCCAGGCTGTCGCGCCAGAACGCCTCGGCCTTGGCCAGGTCGCGCTGCTTGAGCCAGGCGATGTAGTCGCGATAGGGGCGCACCGGCGGCAACGCGCTGGCCTCGCCGCGGCTCAGGGCCACGTAGATCGCCAGGAATTCCGACATCAGCTGCGCGAAGGACCAGCCGTCGTAGAGGATGTGGTGCGAGGTCCAGACGAAGCGCGCGTCCTCGTCGCCGAAGCGGATCAGCGTGAAGCGCAGCAGCGGCGGCTGGTCCAGCGCGAAGCCGCGCTGGTAGTCCTCGGCCAGGAAGGCGTCGTAGGCGGCCTCGCGTTCCCCGGCGGGGCGCTCGCGCCAGTCGAGCTGCGCGAGCGGCACGCGCAGCTCGCGGCGGGCGATCTGCAGCGGCTCGTTGAGCTTGTCCCAGGCGAACACGGAGCGCAGGATCGCGTGCCGGTCCACCAGCGCCTGCAGCGCCTGCTCGAAGCGCGCCACGTCCAGGCCCCGGCCGATCCGGCAGGTCAACTGCTCGACGTAGACGCCGGTGCCCGGCGCCATCAGGGTGTGGAACAGCATGCCCTGCTGCATGGGCGTCAGCGGATAGATGTCTTCGATGGCGGCGTTCATGGCGATGTCCTGGGCGTGGCTTGTCGTTCCGTTCGCGGGGCGGCGAGCCGCGGCATGCGGGTGTCGAGGGCGTTGCGGTTCATGAGGCGTCGGGGCGGCGCCGGGCGGCCAGCGCCTGGCGGCGTTGCGCGCCGCGCTGGCGGTCCTGGTCGGGCACGGCCGCCGCGGCGCCGGGCGCGGGCGGGCTGCCCGGGGCGGCATGGGCGCGGCCGATGCCCGGACGCGGCGCGCTCAGGCTCAGCGCGAGCCGCGCCACGGTGGTGTGGCGGAACAGGTCGACCACCGTGAGTTGGGCGTCGAAGGCCGCCACCAGCCGGCCGTGCAGGCGCACGATCGACAGCGAGTTGCCGCCCAGGTCGAAGAAGTTGTCGTGGATGCCTACCCGCTCGACCTTGAGCAGTTCGGCCCAGATCTGCGCGAGGCGCTGCTGGATGTCGTTCTGCGGCGCCTCGTAGCGCAGCGTCAGGCGGCCCGCGTCGGGCATCGGCAGCGCGCGGCGGTCGAGCTTGCCGTTGGCGGTCAGCGGCAGGTGCTCGAGTTCGACGAAGTGCGCGGGCACCATGTAGTCGGGCAGGCTGGCGGCCAGCGCGGTGCGCGCGGCGGCGATCTCGTCCACCCCCTCGGCCGCGGCCGCCGCGGGCTCGCGCACCACGTAGGCGACCAGCCGGGGGTCGCTGTCCTCGCGCTCGCCGCCAGCGTCCTGGCCGCCGAACTCGCGCACCAGCACCACCGATTCGCGCACGCCGGGCAGCGCGGCGACGGCCGCCGCGATCTCGCCCAGTTCGATGCGAAAGCCCCGGATCTTGACCTGCTCGTCGTTGCGGCCCAGGTAGTCGAGGCTGCCGTCGGCCAGGCGTCGCGCCAGGTCGCCGGTGCGATACAGGCGCGAGCCGGGCGCGCCGAACGGGTTCGGCACGAAGCGCTCGGCCGTCAGCGCCGGGCGGCCCAGGTAGCCGCGCGCCAGCCCCGCGCCCGCGATGTACAGCTCGCCCGCCACGCCCTCGGGCACCGCTTCGCGCCGCTCGTCGAGCAGGTAGGCGCCCAGGTCCGGCAGCGCGCGCCCGATCGGGCTGCCGGCGCGCTCGGCGTCGCCGGCCTCCAGCGCCCGGTAGCTGACGTGCACCGTGGTCTCGGTGATGCCGTACATGTTCGCGAGCCGCGTGGCCGCGTTGCGCGGGTCCGCGTACCAGGGCGCGAGCATGCCCGGATCGAGCGCCTCGCCGCCGAATATCACGTGACGAAGCTGGTGCGTGGCGCTGCTGGCACGCTGCGCCGCGATCAGTTGACGGAACGCGCTCGGCGTCTGGTTCAACACCGTCACGCCGGTCTCGCCCAGCAGCGCATGGAAGGCTTCCGGCGACTGCGCCACCGGCTTGGGCACGATCACCAGGCGCCCGCCCGCGAGCAGCGCGCCCCAGATCTCCCAGACCGAGAAGTCGAAGGCGAAGGAATGGAACAGCGTCCAGACATCGTCGTGGTCGAAGCCGAATGCGTCCTGGGTGGCCGAGAACAGGCGCAGCACGTTGGCGTGCGTGACGGTCACGCCCTTGGGCTGGCCGGTGGAGCCCGAGGTGTAGATCACGTAGGCGAGCTGCTCGGGCAGCACGGGCGCGGCGGTGAAATCGTCGGGCGCGGCGGCCGTGCAATTTTCCAGCAACAAGGTCGAGGAGGCCGCCGCCAGCGCGGGGACGCTGTCGAGCAGGGCCTGGCTGGTCAGCAGCACGGCGGGCGCGCTGTCGTCGAGCATGTAGCTCAGGCGCTGGGCCGGATAAGCGGGATCGAGCGGCACGTAGGCGGCGCCGGCCTTGAGGATGCCGAGCACGCCGGCGACCAGGTCGAAACCGCGCTCGACGCAGAGGGCGACCCGTTGATCGGCGCCCACGCCGCGCTCGCGCAGCGCCTGCGCGATGCGATTGGCGCGCGTATCGAGTTCGCCGTAGGCGAGCGACTGCCCGTCATGCAGCAGCGCAATCGCCTCGGGCGCGCGCCGGGCCTGCGCCTCGAAGCGCTGCGCCAGCCCGCCCTCGACTACATAACCTGCTCGAGGCGCGCTGGCCGCCAGCACCGCCTCGCGCTCGCCGGCCGCCATCATCGGCAGCTCGCGCACGCGGCATTCGGGCTGGCTGGCCAGCGCGGCCAGCAACTGTCGCAGGTGGCCCGCCATCCGCTCGATGGTCGCGGCGTCGAACAGGTCCGCGCCGTATTCGAACGAGCACTGCAATTGCTCGCCGTCCTCCACCACGTTCAGCGTCAGGTCGTGCTTGGCGCTCACCTGGCCGATTGCGAACGGGCGGATCGCCAGGCCGTCGAGCGCCAGCTCGGCCGGCGCCATGTTCTGCAGCACCAGCATGGCCTGGAACAGCGGCGTGTGGCTGGTGTCGCGCTGCGGGTTCAGTACTTCCACCAGGTGCTCGAAGGGCACGTCCTGGTGCGCGTAGGCGGCCAGCGCCGTGTCGCGCGCGCGGCGCAGCAGCGACAGCGCCGTCTCGTCGGGATCGATCGCGGTGCGCAGCACCAGGGTGTTGACGAAGAAGCCCAGCAGCGGCTCGATCTCGGCCTGGTCGCGATTGGCGACCGGCGTGCCGATGCAGATGTCGGCCTGGCGGCTGTGGCGCGAGAGCAGCAGCCCGAAGGCCGCGTACAGCGTCATGAACAGGGTGCCCTGCACGCGCCGTGCCGCCTCGCGCAGGCCGCGCGCGGTGGCCGCCGGCACCGTGAAGCCGTGTACCGCGCCGCGCAGGCTGCGCACCGCCGGCCGCGGCCGGTCGGTCGGCAGCTCGAGCAGGGCGGGCGCGTCGGCCAGCTGCGTCTTCCAGTAGTCGAGCTTGCGCGCCAGTACCTCGCCGGCCAGCCAGTCGCGCTGCCACAGCGCGAAATCGGCGTATTGCAGCGGCAGCGGCGCGAGCCGGGCCTCGCGCCGCTGCACGGCGGCCGCGTACAGCTCGCCGAGCTCGCGTACCAGCACCCCGGCGGACCAGCCGTCGAAGGCGATATGGTGGGTGCTCAGCGCGATCACATGCTGTCGCGGCGCGAGCCGGATCACGGCGCAGCGCAGCAGCGCGCCGGCCGCCAGGTCGAACGGCCGGCGGGTTTCGGCCTGCACCAGTTGCTCGGCGCGTGCCTCGCGTTCGGCCTCGGGCAGGGTGCCCAGGTCGTGTTCCTGCGTGTCGATCCGGGCTTGCGCGGCGATCTGCTGGGCCGGCGTGCCGTCCACCACCACGTAGTTGGTGCGCAGCAGCTCGTGGCGCTCGACCACGCGCTCGAGCGCGCCGAACAGCGCCGCGGTGTCGAGCTCGCCGTCCAGCCGCAAGGCCACCGGCACGTGATAGAGCGTCTTGTCGGGCAGCATGCGATCGAGGAACCACATGCGCTGCTGCTCGAACGAGAGCGGCAGGGCGGCCGGGCGCGCCCTCGCGACGATCGGCGGACGGCGCGCGGCAGTGTCGCCCCCGAGCGCGCGCAGCCGCTCGGCGAAGCCGGCCAGGGTGGGCGCCTCGAACACGGTACGCAACGGCAGCTCGGCGTCGAACACGCGGCGCACCTGCGAGATCATCTGGGTGGCCAGCAGCGAATGCCCGCCCAGTTCGAAGAACTGATCATGCCGGCCGACGCGCGCGAGGCCCAGCACGCCGGCCCAGATCGAGGCGAGCGCGAGCTCGGTCTCGCCCGCCGGCGCCTCGTATTCGCGCGCGGCATGCGCGCTGAGCTCGGGCACCGGCAACGCGGCGCGGTCGAGCTTGCCGTTCGGCGTGAGCGGCAGGGCGGGCAGGGCCACGAAGGCGGCCGGCACCATGTGCTCGGGCAGCCGCTCGGCCAGTCGGGCGCGCAGCGTTTCCGGCTCCTGCGCGGCGCCGGTGTGGTAGGTCACCAGTTGCGCGCGGCCCGGCGTGTCCTCGCGCACGATCACCACCGGATCGCTGAGGCCGGCGCGTTCGAGCTGTGCCTCGATTTCGCCCGGCTCGATCCGGTAGCCGCGCAGCTTGAGCTGCGCATCGTTGCGGCCCAGGTAGTCGAGCGTGCCGTCGGCGCGATGGCGCGCCAGATCGCCGGTGCGATACATGCGCGCGCCGGGTTCGGCGGCGAAGGGATCGGGCAGGAAGCTCGCGGCGCTCAGATCCGGGCGGTTCAGGTAGCCGCGCGCGAGGCCCGCGCCCGCCACGTAGAGTTCGCCGGCCGCGCCGAGCGGCACCGGGTTAAGCCGCGCGTCGAGCAGGTAGACCCGCGTGTTGGGCAGCGGCCGACCGATCGGCGGCGAGCCGGCCGGTTCGTCCCGGATGCGTTCCGGCTCGCAGTGGAACATCGTCGCGCAGACGGTGGTTTCGGTGGGGCCATAGGCGTTGAAGAAGCGTCGCCCGGGGGCCCAGGCGCGGGCCAGCGAGCTGGGGCAGGCCTCGCCGGCCACCACGATGGTGGCGAGCCTCGGCAGCGCGGCAGGCTCGAGCGTGGCGAGCGCCACCGGCGGCAGCGTGGCGGTGTCGATCTCCAGCGCCCGCAGCGTGGTTTCGAGATCGCGCCCCGGCAGCAGGGCTTCGCGCGGCGCCATGCACAGCGTGGCGCCGGCCGACAGCGCCATGAAGATTTCCCAGGTCGAGGCGTCGAAGTTGAAGGAGGCGAACTGCAGCACGCGGCGCTCGGGCGTGAGCGCGAAGGCCTCGGCCTGCGCGTCGACCAGGTTGCAGAGGCCGTCGTGGTGCAGCAGCACGCCCTTGGGGCGCCCGGTCGAGCCCGAGGTGTAGATCACATAGGCGAGGCTCGACGGCGCGATGGCCGCCGGCGGCGGCACGGCCGGCGCGTCGTCCAGGGCGGCGCGCTCGTCGTCGAGCGCGAGCACGCGGCAGCCGGCCGGCAGCCGGGGCGCCAGCTCGCGATGCGTGAGCACCAGCGCACCGCGCGAATCCTCGACGATCCAGGCCAGGCGCTCGGCGGGATAAGCCGGATCGAGCGGCACGTAGGCGGCGCCCGCCTTGAGGACGGCGAGCATCGCCACGATCAGCTCCGGCGAGCGCGGCAGGCACAGGCCCACCAGCGCCTCGGCGCCGATGCCGCGCTGGCGCAGCAGTTGCGCGAGCCGGTTGGCGCGCGCGTCGAGCTCGCCGTAGCCGAGCACGGTGTCGCCGAACTGCACGGCGGGGTGATCGGGCGCGCGCGCGGCCTGTCGAGCGACGCGCTGGTGGATCAGGCGCGGCTCGCGGCGCGGCCGGGCGGTGTCGTTCCAGCCCTTGAGCAGGGTGTCGAGTTCGTGCGCATCCTGCATCGCGAGCGTGTCGAGCCGCGCGGCGGGTGCGGCCACGATGGCATCGAGCAGGCGCAGGAAATGACGCGCCATGCGCTCGACGGTGGCGCGCGCGAACAGGTCGCTGTCGTACTCGATCACGCCGCCGAGCCGGCCGTCGCGTTCGCCCAGGTGCACCGACAGATCGAACTTCGAACTCGCCTGCAGCGTCTCGATCGGCTCCAGCGCAAGCCCCGGCAGGCTCAGTTCGCGATGCGGGGTGTTCTGCAGCGTGAGCGCGGCCTGCACCAGCGGCGCGTGGCCGGGATGGCGCTCGGGTCGCACCAGCTCGACCAGCCGCTCGAAGGGCACGTCCTGGTTCGCATAGGCGTCGAGCGTGGTGGCGCGTACCTGCGCGAGCAGGGTCTCGAAGCTGGCCGCCTGGTCCACGCGGCTGCGCAGCACCAGGGTGTTGACGAAGAACCCGATCAGCGGCGCGATCTCGTTGCGGCCGCGATTGGCGATGGCGGTGCCGATGCTGATCTCCTGCTGCCCGGTGTAGCGCGCCAGCAGCACGTCGAAGGCGGCGGCCACCACCATGAACAGGCTGGCCTGGTGGCGGCGCGCGAGCTCGTTCAGGCCGGCCAGCGTGGCTGGCGCGATCTCGAGCGGCACCGTGTCGCCGCGGTGGCGCGGCGCGGCCGGGCGAGGGAAATCGGTCGGCAGCCGCAGCAGCTCCGGCGGCGGATCGAGCTGCGCGAGCCAGTAGTCGATCTGGTTCTGCAGCACCGCGCCGTCGAGCCAGCCGCGCTGCCAGGCCGCGAAATCCGCGTACTGGATCGCCAGTTCGGGCAGCGGCGAGGGCCGGCCCGACGAGAAGGCCGTGTAGATCCCGACGATCTCGCCCACCAGCACGCCGGTGGACCAGCCGTCGGAAACGATATGGTGCAGCGTGAGCAACAGCACGTGCTCGGTCTCGCCGTGGCGGATCAGCGTGACGCGGATCGGTGGCCCCGATGCGAGATCGAAGGGCGCCCGCGCTTGCTCCTCGGCGAGCCGGCGGGTGGCCGCGTCGCATTCGTCGGCGGCCAACTCGCTCAGGTCGAGCAGCTCGCTGTCGAGCGCGAAACCCGTGGCGCAAGGCGGCTCGACCACCTGCGTGGGCGCGCCGTCCACTGCGGGGAAGCGCGTGCGCAGGATCTCGTGGCGCCGCACGATCTCGTCGAAGGTGCGCGACAGCGCCACCACGTCGAGCCGGCCCCGCAGGCGCAGCGCGGCGGGAATATTGTAGAAGGCGCTCTCGGGGTCGAGCTGGTCGAGGAACCACAGGCGCTGCTGCGCGAACGACAGCGGCGCAGCCGCGCCGCGCTCGGCGCGCGGCAGGATCGCATCGCGCCGGGGCTGCTTCGCCTGTCCCTTGAGCCAGCGGTCGAGCAGCACCTGCTTGGCGTCGGACAGGGGGAGGGCATTCGTCATGTCTCGTGACCTTTGTCTCGCTATCGGTATCTCGATGGCCCGTTGCCGGCCGATTGTTTGCCTGCTTCCCTGGCTTGCTTGCCGGCCGCCTGGTCAGGGCAGGGTTCGACGCTTCACGCGAACGCGGCGACCACGCGCCTCACGCCCGAGCCGGGCGTCCAGTTGCAGGTGGCGTGGGTCCAGCTCACGTTGTTCTGGATCAGCAGCTCGCCGGGCGCGAGCCGCGCCGTCAGCTTGCAGCGGAACAGCGCGGCGTAATCGACGCCCGAGCGCCACACGCGCCGCTCGTAGGCGTTGTCGAGCGCCTCGACGCCGAGCGCAACTTGAGCATTCCTGAGTATTCGATTCGATCGCAGCAGTTCGATAAAGGCCTCGCCGGCATCGAAGTCGTAACTGGCGATGCTGTCCCAGTAGGCGTATTGCTCGCGCCCGAGGATCCTGCCGTGCACCGGCCGGGCGCGCGCCAGCACGCGATGCACCTCGAGCCCGGGGATCGTGCTGTCCAGCGTGGCCAGCACCTGATCGCCCTCGTCGAGCGCGGTGGAGGTGGTTTCGATCCCATACGTGGCGCGCGCGCGCAGACTGGCCTCGCGCGTGAGCGGGCCGTCCCGCGCGATACCGCGGTGGGTCAGCTCGCGCACCTGCTGCCAGGCGGCGCTGTCGGGGGCCACGTTCATCAGGATCGACTCGCCGCCGTCGGTACTGTTCTCGAAGCAGTAGAAGCCGGCGAGCTGCATGCCGATGCTGTGCGAGCCCTCGGAATGGGCGGGGATCACCTGGTAGTCGCCGCGCGTGTTGACCGTCATGAAGAACCGCGTGGCGCGCTTGCGATGGCCGCGGAAATCGGCGAAGCCGGCCTGGATCTCGAGCTGGTCCGACAAATCGAAGCCGCCGGCCACTTGGTACATCACGTCGTCCGCATCGTCCTGCTCGACGCCGCGCAGCAGCGCGACGTTGTCGCGCCTGAGCGCCTCGATGGCAAATGCCACCGACTGCGGGACCGTTTCATGCTCGCGTGCTTCAAGTCGTGAGGTATCCTCAGCGATGAGATGCGGGCCGCCATTTTTTTCCATGGACCAATTCCAGTTTTCAGGACGTCAGATCAGTTTCCGGTGGCTCGGCCCGGCGCGCGTCGGCGAAGCGAAGCCATGCGTGTTCGTGCGAATCGAACCCGCCAACAGCGATGGGAATGAAGGTGCGTGTCGCCACGCGCGGCACATGCGCGGATGCGCGCCGTCGAATCAGGCAGCCGGCGTCGAGCGCCGCGCCGGAAGGCCGGCGGCCTGTCCTGGAAGATCGATCGTCGGGGCTCTCAGGTTCGTCAACGGGACGCTCGGTTTCATGTTCTCCTGCCTCGTCTCTCTCATGCGCCGGGCGTGCCGGGCCGCGCGAATCGCGCGTTGTCTGTTGTCGTGCGTATTGCCGGAATCACCGCTTGCCCGCTATTTGGGAAGCACGTGCCGGAGTCAGGCCTGACAAGGAAAACGGGCTGAATGCCGCAAATCAAAAAGAGTTACGGACGTCAGGCCACACCATTGTCACAATTCATTGATTCAAGCAAGGAAGCAATTTCGCTACGCTCGAAAACCCTGATTCTCCACACGTATTCTTTTACGTCGACTTCGCGGGTACGGATCTTTATCGGTCGAAATGTCTCGGAACAAATTCTCTTAACGTGAGCAAAAGTTTGAACTACAATCCTGCCGAAATCAAGCAATGGATTGTGTGCGTGGCAGGGATGATCGAGACCGGCCGGCGACGGTTCCGCCATGCGCGAAGCCGGTGCGAAGTCGCGCCGAGCACGGCATTCCACGTGCGCGAGAGCCTTTGTGGAAGGGCTCTCCTGGCGGTCGGGGCGGGTCCGGAGAGACTGGTCGGTATGCGAAGCAATGTCGGAATTTCCGAATGGTTCCGGCCCGAACAACCTTGTTACCGAATTGGCGCGGGCACGATATGCATATGAAACAAAATCGAAGCCATCGGAATGTCATTTTGACATCGCGGACGAAAGACTTTTAAAGCAGTTGATTTTTCGCTGAGCATTGCCCGAATGCCGGGTATCAGGTTCAAAGGAAAAGCATGCGCAGCAAGTCACGGTTTGCCGAAGACCTCAGGGCGCATGTGCGCACTGTCCTGCTTAGCGACGAGCTGATTGAGCTGGCTTATGCGGCGGGTCTCGATCGAGACGAAATAACCGACCGTCTATGGCCATTGCTGACTCGCCAGCCGCCATTCCGGGCCCAGGCCTTATTGCATGCGATTTCTCCGGATCCGCGTGAAACCGTGGCCTTCATGAGCACGCTGCTGGACGAATTCGCGAGCCTGGCCGAGTGGCGGGCGGCCGGGCTGCGCTCGGCCGCGATGCGCGTGGCGAGCCTGCATGGCCTGGGCGCGCGGCATGCCGAGATGATCTGCAGTTGCTGGATGCTGTTCGGTCCGTCACCGCTCGATCCGTTCGCGAGCATGCAGGTGTTCGGGCGCGAGGCGACCCTGGCGCGCTGCGAGCAGGCCTTGCGCTCGTTCAGCGCGAACCTGATGGTCAGCTGAGCCGGGCGCGGCGGGGCGGGCGACACGCTCGCGAGCGTGTCGCCGGATCAGGAGCAGGGCGGCACGGCGCCGGAACCACGGCGCCGGCCGCATCGATGAAAGACAACGCGGGACGCACGGCTGGCCGGCCGTGACGACACTGGAGACACCATGAAGCAAAGGGTGCGCGGCATCGCTACATCATCAGCACGACCGGACGCCCTGTCCGCCCCGGCAGGCGCGCCGTCAAGCGCGCCGGAGCGGACCTTTCCGGAGATCTTCGCGGCCCGCGCCCTGGCGCATCCGGACAAACTCGCGTTCATCTGGCTCGGCGACGGTGATCTACGTAATACCACGTACTCCGAAATGTATGAGGCGGCGCGTGGCATCGCCGCCGCGATCGCCGAACGTGCCGAACCGGGCTCGCGCGCCGTGCTGTTCTACCAGCCCGGCGCCGATTACCTGAGCGCCTTCCTCGGCTGCCTGCTGGCCGGCGTGATCGCGGTGCCCTGTTATCCGCCGCGCAACCGGCGCGGCTCGGAGCGGATCGCCGCGATCCTGCGCGACTGCTCGCCCGCGCTGGCGATGACCTCGCCGGGCGAGGCCGAGGCGATGCGCAAGCTGGTGGATTGCGAGGGCTGGCTCGAAACCTCGCTCGATTCGCATGCGAGCCAGGTGTTGCAGGACAGCACGCTCCATCACGCCCGTCATGACGATGTCGCCTTCCTTCAGTACACCTCAGGGTCGACCGGCACGCCCAAGGGCGTGATGATCACCCATCGCAACCTGGTCGGCGACGCCGAGCTGATCCAGGCCGCGTTCTCGCTGGACGCCGACAGCGTCGGCGCGACCTGGCTGCCGCCGTACCACGACATGGGCCTGATCGGCGGCCTGCTGCAGGTGCTGTACCTGGGCATCCATTCCGTGGTGATGTCGCCCAACGCGTTCCTGCGCAATCCGCTCGCCTGGCTCGACGCGATCGGCCGCTATCGCGTCACGCATTCGGGCGCGCCCAACTTCGCCTACGACCTGTGCGTGGAGCGCATCGGCGAGGCCCAGCGCGCCGGGCTCGACCTGTCGAGCTGGGTGGCCGCCTATTGCGGCGCCGAGCCGGTGCGCCCGCGCACGCTCGATCGCTTCGCCGAGGCCTTCGCCGCCAGCGGCTTCCGCCGCGAGGCCTTCCTGACCTGCTACGGCCTGGCGGAAGCCACCCTGATGGTGTCGTCCTCGCGGCGCGGCGCGGGTCCGCTGCTGGGCACCCACGAGGACCAGCCGGACAAGACGCTGGTGGCCGCCGGCGCGCCGGTCACGCGCGAGTTGCGCATCGTTGATCCCGAGCGCGGCATCGAGCTGGCCGAGGGCGGCATCGGCGAGATCTGGGTGGCCGGCGAGAACGTCGCGGCCGGCTACTGGGGCAAGCCGGAAGCCAGCGCGGAAGCATTCGGCGCGCGCCTGGAAGGCGACGCGAGCGGCACCGCCTACATGCGCACCGGCGATCTCGGCTTCCTGCACGACGGCCAGTTGTTCGTCAGCGGGCGCATCAAGGACCTGATCATCATCGGCGGGCGCAACGTCTACCCGCAGGACGTCGAGGAAGCCTCGTTCGCCAGCCACCCCGGCCTGCGCATCGACGCGGCCGCGGCCTTCACCCGGGAAGGCGAGGGCGCCGAGCAACTGGTGGTGGTGCAGGAGCTCGATTTCCGTCGGCAGCCCGAGGAGGCGATGTTCGGTGCGATCGCCGAAGCCGTGTTCGAGCGGATCGGCGTGCAGCCGGCCGTGATCGTGCTGCTCAAGGCCGGCGGCGTGCCGCGCACCTCCAGCGGCAAGATCCGCCGCCGCCAATGCCGCGACGACCTGGAGCGCGGCGCGCTGCCGGAACTCGCGCGTCGCGAGCGCCAGCGCGCCGCCGCCGGGGATACGCCCCCGCCGGCCCGCGCGCCGTTCGCGACGGACCGGGCGGACCAGGCGGCAGCGACGCCGGCGGCCTCGGCGCGGATCGTCGAATGGCTGTGCGCGCGCATCGAGCAGCGCCTGGGCCTGCCGGCGCGTTCGATCAACCCGGCCCAGAGTTTCTTCTCGCACGGCGTCGATTCGATCCTCGCCGTGGAGACCGCCGAGGCGCTGTCGAGCCGGCTCGGCCGGCCGATCGAGCCCACCTTGTTCTGGGATTACCCGTCGCCGCTCGCGCTGGCGCTGCATCTGTGCGGCGAGCCCGAGGCGGCGGCCGCGCCGGCGCATGAAGCGCGCGCGACGCCCGAGCCGGACGAGCCGATCGCGATCGTCGGGCTCGGCTGCCGCCTGCCCGGCGCCGACGATCCCGAGGCCTTCTGGCGCCTGCTCGACCAGGGCATCGACGCGGTCCGCGAAGTGCCGCCCGCGCGCCTGGCGGCCGGCAGCTTCCGCACGATCGGCGGCGCCGGCGCGCCCGCCTTCACGCGCATCGCCGGCTTCCTCGACGAGGTCGACCGCTTCGACGGCGAGCTGTTCGGCATCGCGCCGGTCGAGGCCGCGCACATCGACCCGCAGCAGCGCCTGGTGCTCGAAGTGGCCTGGGAGGCGCTGGAGCATGCCGGCATCGCGGCCGGCTCGCTGGCCGGCAGCCAGGCCGGCGTGTTCGTCGGCGTGTCGAGCCGCGACTACGACGAGGTCCGCCACGGCTCGGGCGAGGCGCTCTCGCTCTACGACACCACCGGCGGCGCCTTCAGCGTGGTGGCCAACCGCCTGTCCTACCTGCTCGACCTGCGCGGCCCGAGCCTGGCGATCGACACCGCCTGTTCGTCCTCGCTGGTGGCCGTGCATGCCGCCTGCCGCAGCCTGCGCGACGGCGAGAGCACGCTGGCGATCGCCGGCGGCGTGAACCTGATCCTCTCCACGCGCACCAGCGAGGCCTTCGCCGAATCGGGCGTGCTGTCGCCCGACGGCCGCTGCAAGGCCTTCGACGACGGCGCCAACGGCTACGTGCGCGGCGAGGGTTGCGGGATGGTGGTGCTCAAGCGCCTGTCCGACGCGCGCCGCGACGGCGACACCGTGCATGCCGTGATCCTCGGCTCCGCCGTGCAGCAGGACGGGCGCAGCAACGGCCTGACCGCGCCCAACGGCCTGGCGCAGGCCGCCGTGATCCGGCGCGCGCTGGCGCAGGCCGGCGTGGCGCCGGCCGCGATCGGCCATGTCGAGGCGCATGGCACCGGCACCGCGCTGGGCGACCCGGTCGAGCTGAACGCGCTGCGCCAGGTGCTCGATGCCGAACCTCAGGTCGAACATGGGCTCGCGCATGGCGAGACGCCGCCCGAGCCCTGCGTGATCGGTTCGGTCAAGACCCACGTGGGGCACCTGGAAGCGGCCGCCGGCATCGCCAGCCTGATCAAGGCGGTGCTGTCGATGCGCCACGAGCGCGTGCCCGCGCAACTGCATTTTCAGCGCCTGAACCACCATTGCTCGCTGGACGGCTCGCGCCTGGAGATCGCCGCCGCGGCGCGTGCCTGGCCGCGCGCGAAGCGCCGTTTCGCCGGCGTGAGTTCGTTTGGTTTCGGCGGCACGCTCGCGCACCTGGTGCTGGCCGATGCGGCCGAGATGGCCGACGAGGCGCGAACGCACGAGCCCGCGCCGATCCCGGCGCCGGCCTGCGAGCCGGCCGTGGCGCCGCTGCTGGTGTGGTCGGCGAAGACGCCCGAGGCGCTGGAACGGATGACCGACCGGCTCGCCGCGCGCCTGCGCGAGCGCGACGCCACGCCGGCCGAGCTGGCCTTCAGCCTGCAGACCGGCCGCAGCGCGCTGCCGCATCGGCGCGCGCTGGTCTGCGCGGCGACCGACGACGCGCAGCAGATCGCCGGCTGGCTGACGGCCCGCGATCCGGCCCGCCTGGTCGAGCAGCTCGCGCATGCGCGTGCGCGGCCGGTGCCGGTCTTCATGTTCCCGGGGCAGGGCGCGCAGCGTATCGGCATGGCGCGCGGGCTGTATCGCGAGCTGCCCGGGTTTCGCGCGCCCTTCGATGCCTGTGCCGACGGTTTCGCCGCGCATCTCGGCCTCGACCTGCGCGAGCTGCTGTTCGCGCCGGAGCCGGGCGATGCCGGACAGGACGCCGCGCCGGCCGCGCGGCTCGAATCGACGGCACTGGCCCAGCCGGCGCTGTTCGCGCTCGACTACGCGCTGGCGCGCTGCCTGATCGGGCTCGGCATCCGGCCCGCCGCGATGATCGGACATAGCCTCGGCGAATACGTGGCCGCCTGCCTGGCCGGCGTGTTCTCGCTGGAGGACGCGCTGGCGATCGTCGCGCTGCGCGGCCGCCTGATGCAGGCCCTGCCGGCCGGCGCGATGGCCAGCGTCGGGCTCGGCGAGGCCGAGCTGGCCGAATCGCTGGGCGAGGGCCTGTCGCTGGCCGCCGTAAACGGCGCGGCGCGCTGCGTGGTGGCCGGCGAGAGCGCGCGCGTCGACACGCTGCTGGCCGCGCTCGAGGCGCGCGGCGTGCCGTGTCGCCGTCTGCGCGTCTCGCACGCGTTCCATTCGGCGATGATGGAGCCGGCCCGCGAGCCGCTGCGCGAGGCGCTGTCGCGCATCACGCTGCGCGCGCCGACGCTGCCCTTCGTCTCGAACCTGACAGGCGACTGGATTCGCGACGAAGAGGCCGTCGATCCCGGCTACTGGGCGCGCCATCTGCGCGAGCCGGTGCGCTTCGCCGACGGGCTCGCCACGCTGCGCGAACGCCTGGGCGACGCGACCCTGCTGCTCGAGGTCGGCCCCGGCGGCACGCTGCAGGGCTTTGCCCGGCAGCAGCAGCCCGATGCGGCGCTGCCCGCGCTCGCGCTGATGCCCGCGCCCGGCAGCGCCACCGAGGCGCGCGACTGCCTGGGCGTGCTGGCGAGGCTGTGGGCCGCCGGTTGCGAGCCGGATTGGCCCGCGCTGCATCGCGGCGCGCCGCCGCGCCGCGTGAGCTTGCCCGCTTATCCCTTCGACCGCCGCCGCCACTGGCTCGAACCGGCGGCCGCTGTCCCGCATTCCGCCATTTCCGTCGATCCCGCTTCCGCTCCGGAATCCCTGACCATGTCCGCCTCCCTCCACAGCCCGTTTTCCGGCGCCGCCGCGCATCGTGTCGAAGCCGCGTCGCAGGCTTCGACCGCCGTCGTGGCGCCGCGTCCCGGCGCGCGCCGCGAGCGCATCGAGGCCGAGTTGCGCGAACTGGTGGCGGGGCTGCTGCGCACCGATCCCGCGCGCATCGACACGCGCGCGGCCCTGCTCGAACTCGGCGCCGATTCGCTGGTGCTGGTGCAGGCGGTGCGGCAGCTGGAGACGCGCTTCGGCGTGGCGGTGACGATCCGCCAGTTGTTCGAGGAACTGACCAGCATCGCGGAGCTGGCCGCGCATCTGGAGCGGCACGTGGCGCCGGATTGGGGCGGGGCGCAGGTGGTGCAGGACGCGGCGGGGCAGGCCGCCGCGGCCGTCGCGGTTGCCGCGTCCGCTGCCGGATCGGCGCTCGCGCCGTCTCCAGGCGCGACGATCGTATCCGCCGCCGCCGCATCGCCCGCCAACGCCTCCGCGCTCGAACGGCTGATCGAGCAGCAGCTCGACCTGATGCGCGCGCAACTGGCCTTGATGGGCGGCGCCGCGCCGGCCTCGGCCCCGAGCGCGCTGGCCGCGCCTGCCGCCGCCGCGCCGCGGCAGCCGGCTTCGGCTTCGGCTCCGGCTCCCGCGCCGGCCGCGCCGCGCCTCGGCCACGATCCCTATGCCGCGCTGGCCGCGCCGCAGCGCGCCTACCTGCAAGGCTTCGTCGCCGATCTCGCGCGCCGCACGGCGGCCTCGAAGGCGCATGCGAGCCAGTATCGCGAGGTGATCGCCGATTACCGCGCGCTGGCCGGCTTCCGCTTCTCGGCCAAGGACCCGATCCTGCCGATGTCGCTGAGCGAGCTGTTCTACCCGGTGGTGGCCGAGCATTCGGAGGGCGCGCAGCTGGTCGACCTGGACGGCAACCGCTACGTCGACCTGGCGATGGGCTTCGGCGTCTCGCTGTTCGGCCATGGCGCGCCCTTCGTGCGCGAGGCGATCAGCGCGCAACTGGCGCGCGGCATGCACCTGGGGCCGCAATCGCCGCTGGCCGGCGAGATCGCGCGGATGATCCGCGAGCTGACCGGCATGGAGCGCGTGGCCTTCTGCAATTCCGGCACCGAGGCGGTGATGCTGGCGGTGCGCCTGGCGCGCACCCGCAACGGCCGCCCGAAGATCGCCCAGTTCACCGGCTCGTACCACGGCTGGGCCGACGGCATGCTGGTGGCCGCCGACCCCGAGCGCGACCCCTACGCGGTGGCGGCGGCGCCGGGCCTGCAGACCGGCAGCGGCGAGCAGGCGCTGGTGCTCGAATACGGCTCGGAGCATGCGCTGCGGATGATCCGCGAGCACGCGCACGAACTGTCGGCGGTGCTGGTCGAGCCGGTGCAGAGCCGCCGGCCCGAGCTGCAGCCGCGCGAGTTCCTGCAGCGGCTGCGCGCGCTCACCAGCGAGCTGGGCATCGCCCTGATCTTCGACGAGATGATCACCGGCTTCCGCCTCCATCCCGGCGGCGCGCAGGCCTGGTTCGAGGTGCGCGCCGACCTGGTGGCCTATGGCAAGGCGGTGGGCGGCGGCATGCCGATCGGCATCGTCGCGGGCGACGCGGCGCACATGAACGGCATCGACGGCGGCACCGCGCCCGGCGCCGGCGCGAGCGCCGACACCACCTTCTTCGCCGGCACCTTCAGCAAGCATCCGCTGGCGCTGGCCGCCACCCATGCCGTGCTGCGGCGCCTGATCGAGCGCGGCCCGGAGCTGCAGGCCAGCCTGAACCGCCGCACCGACGCGCTGGTGGCGCGCCTGAACCGGCTGTTCACCACGCATCGGCTGCCGATGCAGATGGTCAACTGCGGCTCGCTGTTCCGCCTGCACTGCCTGCACAACCTCGACCTGTTCTGCTATCACCTGCTCGCCAACGGGCTGTACGTGTGGGAAGGCCGCACCATGTACCTGTCCGACGCGCACAGCGAGGCGGACGTGGACGCGATCTACGCGGGTTTCGAGGCCAGCGCGCGCGCGCTGGTGGCGGCCGGCTTCTTCCCCGACGCGACGCCGCTGCCGCCGCCCCCGGGCGGGCGCCGCGCCGTACCGGCCCAGGCGCCGGCGCCGGCCGCCGCGCGGGCCGAGACGGCAACCGCCGGCACGGCGCTCGCGGCCACGGCCGCGCACGCCGCCGGCGGCGCGATCGAGGCGGCCGGCGCGCGCGTGCCGGACTTCAGCCTGTCCTTTTTCGGCACCTACGATGCCGCCTACCAGCGCGGCAAGTACGACCTGCTGTTCGCCGCGGCGCGCTTCGCGGACCAGCAAGGCTTCGCCGCGCTGTGGCTGCCCGAGCGCCATTTCCACGCCTTCGGCGGGCTCTCGCCGAATCCCTCGGTGCTGGCCGCCGCGCTGGCGCGCGAGACGCGCCATATCGAGCTGCGCGCCGGCAGCGTGGTGCTGCCGCTGCATCATCCGGTGCGCGTGGCCGAGGAATGGGCGGTGGTCGACAACCTGTCGGGCGGCCGGGTCGGCATCGCGGTCGCCTCGGGCTGGCACCCGAACGATTTCGTGTTCGCGCCCGAAGCCTTCGGCCGCCACCGCGAGCTGACCTTCGAGCGGCTCGACCAGGTCCGCCAGCTGTGGGCCGGCCAGGCGCTGCAACTGCCCGACGGCTCGGGCCAGCCGTTCGCCGCCAGCGTCTACCCGCTGCCGGGGCGCAAGCAACTGCCGGTCTGGGTGACCGTGGTCGGCAATCCCGATACCTATCGCAAGGCGGCCGAACTCGGCGCGGGCATCCTGACCAACCTGATGGGGCAGAGCCTCGAGGAACTGGCCCGCAATATCGCCCTGTACCGCCAGGCGCTGGCCGAGCACGGCCACGATCCGCGCGCCGCGCGCGTCACCGTGCTGCTGCATACCTTCGTCGGGCCGGATCGCGAGGCCGCGCGACGCGAGGCCCGCGAGCCGTTCCTGGCCTACCTGAAGTCCTCGGTGGGGCTGTTCCGCAACATGGCGCGCGCGCTCGGCATGCAGATCGACGGCGAGCTGAAGCCCGAGGACGAGGCCTACCTGCTGTCGGCCGCCTACGAGCGCTACGTGAGCTCCAGCGCGCTGATCGGCGATCCCGAATCCTGCGCGCGGATCGTCGCCGGGCTGGTCGCGATCGGCGTGGACGAGATCGGCTGCTTCATCGATTTCGGCGTCGACGCGCATCGTGTCGAGGCGCAGCTGCCGTATCTGCAGCAGTTGCGCGAATGCGTGGCGCAGGCCGCCGTCGAGCTCGCCGAGGCCGCCGAAGTGGCGGCAACGGCGGGAGCGGGCGAAGCGGCGCCGGCCGCCGCGCTCGAAACGACCACCGCCGGGCACGAAGCAGGGAGCGAAACCGACGACCGGACCTGGCCCGTCTCGACGGCCCAGCGCTGGCTCTGGCTCGACCACCAGCGCGACGCGCGCAATTGCGCGCACAACATCTGCGCGATCGTGGCCTTGCCCGCCGGCGTCGCGCCGCGGGTGCTCGACCAGGCGCTGACGCGCATCGTGGCGCGCCACGAGGTGCTACGCACCAGCTTCGCGCAGCGCGACGACGAGGTGGTGCAGCGAGTGGGCGCGGCGCGCGAGCTGCGTGTCGAGACGCGCGAGGCACGCAGCGCCGCCGACGTGCAAGCCTGGCTCGCCGAACTCGCGGCCGAGCCCTTCGATCTGGAGCATGGCCCGCTGTTCCGCGCGCTGCGCGTGGCGCTGCCCGATGGCGGCCAGCAACTGCTCTGGTGCATGCACGAGATCGTCGCCGACGGCGCCTCGGCGGTGCTGCTGCAGGAGGAAGTCACCGCGCTGATGACGGCCGCCGCCGCGGGCGCCGCCGATCCGCTGCCGCCGCTGGCGATGCAGTACCGCCACTACGCGGCGGCCCAGCGCGAGCAGCTGGCCTCGGCCGACCACGCCGCGCGCGAC
The DNA here is from genome assembly GCF_000959725.1 of Burkholderia gladioli. Lineage (NCBI taxonomy): Bacteria > Pseudomonadati > Pseudomonadota > Betaproteobacteria > Burkholderiales > Burkholderiaceae > Burkholderia > Burkholderia gladioli. The sequence goes on along the minus strand of NZ_CP009323.1, from coordinate 3,820,763 downwards.
TACTGGCACCGCCAGCTGGCCGCGCCGCTGCCGGTGCTGGACCTGCCGTTCGACCGGCCGCTCACGCCCGCCACGCCGGCGGCCGGCGCGCGCATCGAGCGCGTGATCGGCGGCGAGCGTCACGCTCGCCTGCAGGCGCTCGCGCGCGCCCATCACTGCACCCTGTTCATGTTCCTGCAGGCGGCCGTGGCGGCCTGGCTGGCGCGCATGACGGGCCAGCGCGACGTGGTGATCGCCTCGCCGGTGGGCGCGCGCGTGCATCCCGGCACCGAGCGGCTGATCGGCTTCTTCCTCAATACCGTGCTGATGCGCCACCGCGTCGAGCCGGGCGCGCGTTTCGACGCGCTGCTGCGCGCCGCGCGCATGACCGTGTTCGACGGCCTCGAACACCAGGACTACCCGTTCGAGCAGTTGCTGGAGGAACTGCGCCCGGCGCGCGTGCGCAATGCCTTCCCGGTCACGCCGGTGATGCTCAACGTGCTCAACTACCAGGGCGCGGCCGAGGCCGAGGAGCAGGTCTGGAGCGGGGCGCTCGACATGAAGGCCGAGCTCGAGCTGTATGCCGCCGAGCAGGGGGGCGAGCTGCGGCTGGCCTGTCATTACCGCGAAGGGCTGTGGCAGGCGTCGAGCGTCGAGTACCTGGTCGACGAGCTGGTGTCGCTGCTCGACCAGGTGCTGGCCGACTCGCGGCGCCCGATCGACGACTACGCGCTGTTCGCCGAGCCGGGCCGGCTCGCCGGCCGCTACCTGCGCTTCGTCGAGCCGCTGGAGGCCACTCGCGCGGGGGGCGATTCGGTGCCCTCGCTGGTGTCGCGCATCGCCGCGCAAGTGCGGCGCGCGCCCGCGCATCCGGCGCTGGAGAGCGCGCAGGGCGTGCTCGACTATCGCGGCCTGTGGGGCCGCGCCGGCGCCGCCAGTCGGGCCTGGCGCGAGGCGCTCGGCCTGCGTCGCGGCGAGGTGGTGGCGCTGCTGGGCGAAGACCGCGCGCAGCACGTGGTCGGCCTGCTGGCCGCCTTGCGGGCCGGCGCGATCGCCGCGCCGTTCTCGGTGCGCGAGCCGCTGGCGCGCCAGCGCGCGATGAGCGAGGCGGCCGGCCCGGCGCTGTGGGTGGCCGATGCGCTCTCGCTCGATCGCCTGCTCGAACTGCACGGCGAGCGCCCGATCAGGCTCGCGCTGTGGGGCGCGCCGCCCGAGCGCGCGCTGCCGGCGGCCTGGCAGCTCGTGTCGCTGCCGGTCGATGCCGAGGACGCGGCGGCTGCGCGGGACACGAACGAGGACGCGCCCGCCGAAGCCGGTGCGCCGGCCTACCTGTTCTTCACCTCCGGCTCGACCGGCGAACCCAAGCCGATCGTCGGCCGCGCCGACAGCCTGGCGCAGTTCGTCGACTGGGAAATCGACGAGTTCGGCCTCGACGCCACGCTGCGCGCCAGCCAGCTCGCCTCGCTGAGCTTCGACGCCAGCCTGCGCGACATCCTGGTGCCGCTGTGCGCGGGCGGCACGCTGTGCCTGCCGCCCAGGCCCACCCGAGATCTGGAGCCGCAGGCGCTGCTGGCCTGGCTGGAGGCCGAGCGGATCTCGCTGGTGCATACCGTGCCGGCCGTGTTCCGCACCTGGCTGCCGCTGCTCGAACGCGCCGAGCAACTGCCGGCGCTGGGCCATGTGCTGATGTCGGGCGAGCCGCTGCTGCCGAACGACGTGCGGCGCTGGCAGGCGGTGTTCGGCGAGCGCGTGCAGCTCGTCAACCTCTACGGCGCGACCGAAACCACCCTGGTGCGCTGCTTCCATCGCGTCACGGCCGGCGATGCCGAACGCGACTTCATTCCGGTGGGCCGTCCGATGGCGGGCACGCGCGCGATCGTGCTCGATGCAAACCGGCAGATCTGCCCGCCGGGCATGAGCGGCGAGCTGTGGCTGCGTACCGCCTGGGGCACGCTCGGCTACTACCGCCAGCCGGAGCGGACCGCGCAGGTGTTCGTGCGCGACCTGTTCGACGGAGCGGGACTGGCGCGCGGCGAGGTGGTCTATCGCAGCGGCGACCTCGCGATGTGGCTGGAGGACGGCACGCTGCGCGTGCTGGGCCGGCTCGATTCGCAGCTCAAGGTGCGCGGCGTGCGCGTCGAGGCCGAGGAGATCGAGAACGCGCTGTACGCGCATGGCGGCATCGAGCTGGCGGCCGTGGTGGCGCGTACCGCGCGCAGCGGCGAGACCAGCCTGGCGGCCTATTACACGGCGCCCGAGGCGCTCGACGCCGGCGCCCTGAAGGCGCACCTGGCCACGCGCCTGCCGGCCGAACTGGTGCCGGCCACCATCGAGCGGCGCGCCTCGCTGCCGCTGACCGCCTCGGGCAAGGTGGACCGGCGCGCGCTCGGCGAGGCCGCGGCCGATGCCGCCAGCTCGGCCGCGCGCGCCTTCGAGGCGCCGCAAGGCGACCTGGAAGCGGCGGTGGCCGCCTTGTTCGCCCAGGTGCTGGAGGTGCCGCAGGTCGGCCGCCACGACAATTTCTTCGAGTGCGGCGGCCATTCGCTGCGTGCCTTGCGCGCGATCTCGCGGATCCGCAAGCTGTTCGGCGTCGACCTGGCGCCGGACCGGTTCTTCGAGGCCGCCACGCCGGCCGCGCTGGCGCACGAGATCGAGCGCCTGCGCGAGGCCGCCGAGGCGCCGCGCCAGGACGGCCGGATGCCGCCGGTGCGCCGCCGCGCGACCGACGCGACGCTGCCGCTGTCCTACGAGCAGGAGCGCGTCTGGGCCCAGGAGGTGCTGGGCCTGGCCGGCACCGGCTACAACATCCCGGTGGCGCTGAGCCTGCGCGGCGCGGTACGAGCCGAGGCGCTCGAACGCGCGCTCTCGGCGCTGGTCGAGCGCCATGAGATCCTGCGCACGCGCTTCGAGGCCGCCGAGGGCGGCGCGCGCCAGATCGTCGAGCCGGCCGCGCCGGTGGCGCTGGCGCGCCTCGATCTGGGCAGCGAAGCCGACGAGTCTTGGCAGGCCGCCGCTCTCGATCGCCTGCTGCGCGACGAGGTCGAACGTCCCTTCGATCTCGCCAGCGGGCCGCTGCTGCGCGCCGCGCTGGTGCGGCTCGACGACACCCGCCACGTGATGCTGCTCAACATGCACCACATCGTCTCGGACGGCTGGTCCGCCGACGTGCTGGTGCGCGAGCTCGGCGCGCTCTACGCGGGCTTTGCGGCCGGGCGTGCGGTCGAGCTCGCGCCGCTGCCGGTGCAATACGGCGACTACGCGATCTGGCAGCGCGAATGGCTCGACGAGGCGCGGCTCGCGCAGCAGCTCGACTACTGGAGGGGCGCGCTGGACGGCGCGCCGGTCGCGCTCGAACTGCCGACCGACCGGCCGCGTCCCGCCGAGCAGAGCTTCCGCGGCGCGCGCGCGCAGTTCGTGCTGCCCGGCGAGCTGGTGGCGCGCCTCACCGAACTCGCGCAGCGCGATACGGCGACGCTCTACATGGTGCTGCTGGCCGGCTTCGCCACCTTGCTCGGCCGCTACAGCGGCCAGCGGGACATCGTGATCGGCGCGCCGGTGGCCGGGCGCCGGGCCCAGGAGCTGGAAGGGCTGATCGGCTTCTTCATCAATACGCTGGCGCTGCGCGCCGACCTGTCCGGCAACCCGGGTTTCGCCGAACTGCTGGGCCGCGTCAAGCGCAACGCGCTGGCCGCCTACGCCCACCAGGACCTGCCGTTCGAGAAGCTGGTGGCCGAGCTGGCGCCGGCGCGCGACCTGTCGCGCCAGCCGCTGTTCCAGGTGGTGTTCGGCTTCCAGCAGGCCACGCCGCCGATGTCGCTGCCGGGCATCGAGATCGCGGAACTCGACAGCGAGGCGATGGCGGTGAAGTTCGACCTGTCGTTGCAGATGCGCCAGCATCGCGACCATCTCGCCTGCACGCTCGAATACGCCACCGACCTGTTCGATCGCGCCAGCATCGAGCGGATGATCGGCCATTACCGCAACCTGCTCGAGGCCGCCGTGCGCGATCCGCGGCAGCGGATCGGCGAGCTGGACATGCTCGGCGCGGCGGATCGGGCGCAGGTGGTGCGGGAGTGGAATCGCAGCGAGGCGGCGTATCCGGCGGCGCAGCTGACCGGGATGGTCGAGGCGCAGGCGCGGCGCACGCCGGAGGCGGTGGCGCTGCGGCATGGCGAGGCAACGCTCAGCTATGCGCGGCTCGACGCGAGAGCCAACCAGATCGCCCATGCCTTGATCGCGCGCGGCGTCGGTCCCGACACGCGCGTGGCGATCTGCGTGCGGCGTGGTCTCGACATGGTGACGGGGCTGCTGGGCGTGCTGAAGGCCGGCGCGGCCTATGTGCCGATCGATCCGGCTTATCCGGCCGAACGGCTGGCCTACATGCTGGAGGATTGCCGGCCGCGGGTGCTGCTGACGCAAGCGGCGGTGCGCGCGGGCTTGCCCGAGCACGCGTTCGAGACGCTGAGCCTCGATGCCGATGCGGCCGTGTTCGACGCGATGCCGGATTCTCAGCCGACGCGTCGCACGCTGGCCGAGCATCTGGCCTATGTGATCTACACCTCGGGATCGACGGGTCGTCCGAAGGGCGTGATGATCTCGCACGGCGGCTTGTCGAACTACCTGCAATGGGCGCTGGCGGCGTACGAGCCGGCGCCGGAGCGGGGCGCGGTGGTGTCCTCGTCGCTGTCGTTCGACGCGACGGTCACCAGCCTGTGGACGCCGCTGCTGTGTGGCGGCACGGTCACGCTGCTCGACGAGGGCGACGAGATCGCGGGGCTGGAAGCGCATGTTCGCAACGCGGCGGGCCTGGTGAAGATCACCCCGGCCCACCTCGATGCACTGGGCCGTCGCTTGCGTGCCGAAGGCATCAAGGCGAAGACCGACGCGTTCGTGATCGGCGGCGAAGCGCTGAGCGCGGGCACGGTGGCGCTGTGGCAGGAAGTGGGCCCGGGCGCTCGGCTGGTCAACGAATACGGCCCGACCGAAACGGTGGTGGGCTGCCTGGTGTATGACGCGCAGAACCTGCCGGTGGGGATGATGAACGTGCCGGTCGGCCGGCCGGTGGCGAATTCGCAGATCTACATTCTCGATGCCGGCGGCGAGCCGGTACCGGTGGGGGTGACGGGCGAGATATTCATCGGCGGCGCGGGCGTGGCGCGCGGTTACCTGAACCGGCCGAGCCTGACGGCGGAGCGCTTCGTGCCCGATCCGTTCGGCGCGACGGGCGCGCGCATGTACCGGACGGGCGATCTGGCGCGTTACGAGGCGGACGGCAACATCATCTACCTGGGCCGCAACGACGAGCAGGTGAAGCTGCGCGGCTTCCGTATCGAGCTGGGCGAAATCGGAGCGATGCTGGGGGCGCATCCCGGCGTTCGCGACGCGGTGGTGGTGATGCGGGAGGAGGCGGACGGCGATCGCCGGCTGGTGGGCTACTACACCAGCGACGAAGGCCGGGACCCGGGCCTCGAGGTCTTGCGCGCGCATCTGAAAGCGAGCCTGCCGGACTATATGGTGCCGTCGGCGCTGCTGAAGCTCGACGCGCTCCCGCTGACGCCGAACGGCAAGCTGGACCGCAAGGCGCTGCCGCAGCCGGGCGAGACGAGCGGCAGCGGCAACTACGTCGAACCGGAAGGCGAGATCGAAACGCGCCTTGCGCGGATCTGGCGCGAGGTGCTGAAGGTCGAGCGAGTCGGCCGCCATGACAACTTCTTCGAACTGGGCGGCCATTCGCTGCTGGCGATCAAGCTGTTCTCGCAGATGCGCCGCGCGGGCCTGGCCGCCGACGTGCGCGTGCTGTTCAACGCCCCGACCCTGGCCGCGCTGGCGCGCGCCGTGGGCGGCGAATCGAGCCGGCAGGTGGTCGTGCCGCCGAACGCGATTCCCGCCGGCTGCGAGGCGATCACGCCCGACATGCTGCCGCTCGCGCGGCTCACGCAGGACGACATCGATGCGATCGTGGCCCGCGTGCCGGGCGGCGCCGCCAACGTGCAGGACATCTACGCGCTCGCGCCGCTGCAGGAAGGCGTGCTGTTCCATCACCTGATGGCGCGCGACGGCGACCCCTACCTGCTCAACACGCTGTTCCGCTTCGACGATCGCGCGCGCCTCGACGCCTTCCTGGCGGCCTTGCGCGAGGTGATCGCGCGCCACGACATCCTGCGCACGGCGGTGTTGTGGGAAGGCTTGTCGGAGCCGGTGCAGGTGGTCTGGCGCGAGGCGTCGATCCAGGTCGACGAGGTGGCGGTGCAAGCCGCCGACGGCGACGCGCTGGCCGATCTGCAGCGCCGCTTTGACGCGCGCCAGGTCTGGCTGGACCTGGGCCGGGCGCCGCTGATGCGGATCTTCGTCGCGCGGGACGCGAGCGGCGGCAAGTGGGCCATGCAGGTGCTGTTCCATCACCTCGCGATCGACCACACGGCGCTCGACGGCATCGCGCGCGAAGTGCAGGCCTGCCTGCTCGGCCGCGCCGCGCAACTGCCGGCGCCGGTGCCGTTCCGCAGCTACGTGGCCCAGGCGCGCCTGGGCGTGAGCCGCGAGGCGCACGAGCAGTTCTTCACGAAGATGCTGGGCACGGTGGAGGAGCCGAGCCTGCCGTTCGGCCTGCAGGACACGCAGGGCGAGGGGCACGGCATCGGCGAGACGCGCGTGGAGCTGGAGGCCGCGCTGGCGGGGCGGATTCGCCATCACGCGCGCGAGCTGGGCGTGAGCGCCGCCAGTCTGTTCCACCTCGCCTGGGCCCAGGTGGTGGGCCGCGCGGCCGGCCGCGACGACGTGGTATTCGGCACGGTGCTGTTCGGGCGCATGCAGGGCAGCAGCGAGACCGAGCACGCGCTGGGCATGTTCATCAACACCCTGCCGGTGCGCATCGGCCTGGCCGACGGCGTGCGCGAGGCGATCCGGCGCACCCACGCCACGCTCACCGAGCTGCTGCGCCACGAGCACGCGCCGCTGGCGCTGGCCCAGCAGTGCAGCGGCGTGCAGGCGCCGGCGCCGCTGTTCAGCGCGCTGCTGAACTACCGCCACGACGATGCCGCCCAGGACGCCGAGCAGACGCTGCAGGCCTGGCAGGGCATCGAGACGGTGCGTTCCGAGGAGCGCACCAACTACCCGTTGACGCTGTCGGTCGACGATCGCCAGGCCGGCTTCGGCCTGATGGTGCATGTGATCGACACGCTCGACGGCGCGAGCATCGCCGGCTACGTCGAGCAGGCACTGCGCGCGATGCTCGACGCGCTGGAGCAGGACGGCACGCGCGCCGTGCGCGAGCTGGACGTGCTGCCGGCGGCCGAGCGAGAACAGGTCCTCAACGGCTGGAACGCCACCGGCGCCGACTATCCGCGCGAGGCGGGCCTGAGCGCGCTGTTCGAGGCGCAAGCGGCCCGCTCGCCCGAGGCGATCGCGCTCGAACACGGCAGCCTCACGCTCAGCTACGGCGAACTGGAGCAGCGCGCCAACCGTCTCGCGCACTACCTGGGCGAGCGCGGCGTGACGAGCGGCACGCGCGTCGCGCTGCTGCTGGAGCGCTCGATCGAGCTGGTGGTGGCGGAGCTGGCCGTGCTCAAGTGCGGCGCCGTCTACGTGCCGCTCGACAGCGCGGCGCCGCCCGAGCGGCTGCGCTTCATGCTGGAGGACTGCGGCGCGCGCCTGCTGCTCGCGCATTCCTCGCTGGCCGCGCCCGAATTCGACGCGACGCAAGCCGGCCCGACGCGCATCGACCTCGACACGCTGGCCGCCTCGGGCGAGCTGGCGCGTTGCGCGTCCAGCGCGCCCGCGCTGGCGGCCTGCGCCGAAGCGCCGGCCTACATCATGTACACCTCGGGCTCGACCGGCACGCCCAAGGGCGTGGTGGTGCCGCAGCGCGCGATCACGCGCCTGGTGCTGAACTGCGGCTACGCCGAGTTCGGCCCGGCCGATCGCTTCGGCTTCGCCTCGAACCCGGCCTTCGATGCCAGCACCCTGGAAGTCTGGGGGCCGCTGCTCAACGGCGGACGCAGCGTGGTGATCGACCCGGCCACCCTGCTGTCGCCCACGGGCCTGCGCGACGCGCTGCTCTCGCACGGCGTGGACGTGCTGTTCATGACGGTCGGCCTGTTCGACCAGCATCTCGACACGCTGCTGCCGGCCTTCGCCCGGTTGCGCTACCTGATGGTGGGCGGCGACCTGCTGACCCCGGAACACATGGCGCGCGTGCTGGAGCGCGGCGCCCCGCGGCAATTGATGAGCGTGTACGGCCCGACCGAGGCCACCACCTTCTCGATGTTCTGTCCGCTGGACGCCACGATCGGCGCGGCGCGCTCGGTGCCGATCGGCCGCGCGCTGTCGAACACCCGTGTCTACGTGCTCGACGCGCGCGGCGAGCCGCAGCCGGTGGGCGTGGCGGGCGAGCTGTACGTGGGCGGAGAAGGGCTCGCCCACGGTTATCTCGATCGCCCGGGCCTGAGCGCCGAGCGCTTCCTGCCCGATCCGGCCGGCATGCCCGGCAGCCGCATGTATCGCACCGGCGACCTGGCGCGCTGGCTGCCGGACGGCCGCGTCGAATTCCTCGGCCGCGACGACGACCAGGTCAAGCTGCGCGGCTTCCGCATCGAACTGGGCGAGATCGGCGCGAAGCTGATGCGCCATCCGGCGGTGCGCGACGCGCTGGTGGTGGCGCGTGCCGAGCCTGCCGGCGGGCTGGCCGGCAAGCGGCTGGTGGCCTACTACACCTGCCACGGCGACACCCAGGCGGTGGACGGCGAGGCGCTGCGCCAGCACCTGCTGCCGCTGCTGCCCGAGTACATGCTGCCGTCCGCCTACGTCTGGCTGGCGGCGCTGCCGCTCACGCGCAACGGCAAGCCCGACCGCAAGGCACTGCCCGATCCCGACGACCAGGCCTATGCGCGCGGCGGCTACATGGCCCCGCAAGGCGAGCTGGAAAACACGCTGGCGCGGATCTGGAGCGAGGTGCTCGGCATCGCGCAGGTCGGCCGGCACGACAACTTCTTCGCGCTGGGCGGACATTCGCTGCTGGCCATCGGCGTGATCGAGCGGATGCGCGCGCTCGGCCTGCATGCCGACGTGCGCCTGCTGTTCGGCGCGGCCGACCTGGCCGCGCTGGCCGAGGCGATCGGCTCGGGCCAGGCGGGCGAGGCGCAGGTGACGGTGCCGCCCAACGCCATCGCGCCGGGCACCACCCACCTCACGCCGGCGCTGCTGCCGCTGGTGAGCCTCAGCCAGGCCCAGCTCGACGCGCTGGTGGCGGCCGTACCGGGCGGGGCGGCCAACGTGCAGGACATCTATCCGCTCGCGCCGCTGCAGGAGGGCGTGCTGTTCCATCACCTGATGGCCGAGCAGGGCGACCCGTACCTGCTCAACAGCCTGTTCGCCTTCGACGGCCGCGAGCGGCTCGACGCCTTCCTCGGCGCGCTGCAGCAGGTGATCGCGCGTCACGACATCCTGCGCACGGCGGTGCACTGGACGGGGCTGCCCGAGCCGGTGCAGGTGGTCTGGCGCGAGGCGCCGATCGAGGTCGAGACGGTCGAGCTGGAAGCCGGCGAGGACCCGGGCCGGCAACTGCGCGAGCGCTTCGACGCGCGCCGCATCAAGCTCGACCTGGCGCGCGCGCCGCTGATGCGCGCCGTGGTCGCCCACGACGCGGCGGCCGGGCGCTGGCTGATGCTGGTGCTGTTCCATCACCTGGTGCTCGACCACACCGCGCTCGACAGCGTCGAGCGCGAGGTTCGCGCCTTCCTGCTGGACGCGCCGCAGACGCTCGCGCCCTCGGTGCCGTTCCGCAACTACGTGGCCCAGGCCAGGCTCGGCGTGAGCCGCGCCGAGCACGAGGCCTTCTTCCGCGAGATGCTCGGCGACATCACCGAGCCGGCGCTGCCGTTCGGGCTGGGCGACACGCGGGACGAGGGGCATCGCACGCGCGAGACGCGCCATGCCCTGGATGGCGCGCTGGCCGTTCGCCTGCGCGCCGCGGCACGCGCGCTGGGCGTGAGCGCGGCCAGCCTGTTCCACCTGGCCTGGGCGCGGGTGATCGACCGCACCTCGGGGCCGCGCGCGCAGCCTGACGGCGTGGTGTTCGGCACGGTGCTGTTCGGCCGCATGCAAGGCTCGGCCGGTGCCGAGCGCGCGCTGGGCATGTTCATCAATACGCTGCCGGTTCGCATCGCGCTGGACGGCGGCGTGCGCGAGGCGGTGCGCCGCGCGCACGGCACGCTCACGCAACTGCTGCGCCACGAGCACGCGCCGCTCGCGCTGGCGCGCCAGTGCAGCGGCGTGAAGGCGCCGGCGCCGCTGTTCAGCGCGCTGCTGAACTACCGCTACGACGCGCTCGACCAGTATTCGGGCGAGGCGCGCACGGCCTGGCAGGGGATCGAGTCGCTCGGTTCCGAGGAGCGCACCAACTATCCGCTGACGCTGTCGGTGGACGATCTGGGCGAGGGTTTCGGCATGACCGTGCTGGCCACCGGCGGGATCGACGGCGCGCGCATCGCGGCCTATGTCGAGGCGGCCCTGCTCGGTATCGTCGAGGCGCTCGACGGCACGGCCGCGCCGCTGCTGCGCGAGGTGGCGGTGCTGCCGCCGGCGGAGCGCGAGGCGGTGCTGGCGGCCAGCGCGCCTCGAGCAGGTTATGTAGTCGAGGGCGGGCTGGCGCGGCGCTTCGAGGCGCAGGCACGGCGCGCGCCCGAGGCGATTGCGCTGCTGCATGACGGGCAGTCGCTCGCCTACGGCGAACTCGATACGCGCGCCAATCGCATCGCGCATGCGCTGCGCGAGCGCGGCGTGGGCGCCGATCAACGGGTCGCCCTCTGCGTCGAGCGCGGTTTCGACCTGGTCGCCGGCGTGCTCGGCATCCTCAAGGCCGGCGCCGCCTACGTGCCGCTCGATCCCGCTTATCCGGCCCAGCGCCTGGGCTACATGCTCGACGACAGCGCGCCCGCCGTGCTGCTGACCAGCCAGGCCCTGCTCGACAGCGTCCCCGCGCTGGCGGCGGCCTCCTCGACGCTGCTGCTCGAAAACTGCACGGCAGCCGCGCCCGACGATTTCACCGCCGCGCCCGTGCTGCCCGAGCAGCTCGCCTACGTGATCTACACCTCGGGCTCCACCGGCCAGCCCAAGGGCGTGACCGTCACGCACGCCAACGTGCTGCGCCTGTTCTCGGCCACCCAGGACGCATTCGGCTTCGACCACGACGATGTCTGGACGCTGTTCCATTCCTTCGCCTTCGACTTCTCGGTCTGGGAGATCTGGGGCGCGCTGCTCGCGGGCGGGCGCCTGGTGATCGTGCCCAAGCCGGTGGCGCAGTCGCCGGAAGCCTTCCATGCGCTGCTGGGCGAGACCGGCGTGACGGTGTTGAACCAGACGCCGAGCGCGTTCCGTCAACTGATCGCGGCGCAACGTGCCAGCAGCGCCACGCACCGGCTTCGTCACGTGATATTCGGCGGCGAGGCGCTCGATCCGGGCATGCTCGCGCCCTGGTACGCGGACCCGCGCAACGCGGCCACGCGGCTCGCGAACATGTACGGCATCACCGAAACCACGGTGCACGTCAGCTACCGGGCGCTGGAGGCCGGCGACGCCGAGCGCGCCGGCAGCCCGATCGGGCACGCGCTGCCGGACCTGGGCGCCTACCTGCTCGACGAGCGGCGCGAAGCGGTGCCCGAGGGCGTGGCGGGCGAGCTGTACATCGCGGGCGCGGGGCTGGCGCGCGGCTACCTGGGCCGCCCGGCACTGACGGCCGAGCGCTTCGTGCCGAACCCGTTCGGCGCGCCCGGCTCGCGCCTGTATCGCACCGGCGACCTGGCGCGGCGCCTGGCCGACGGTAGCCTCGACTACCTGGGCCGCAACGACGAGCAGGTCAAGATCCGGGGCTTTCGCATCGAACTGGGCGAGATCGCGGCGGCCGTCGCCGCGCTGCCCGGCGTGCGCGATGCCGTGGTGCTGGCGCGTGAATTCGGCGCGCCCGCCGACCACCAGGCCGGAAATCAGGCAGGCACCGGCCACGGCGGCAAGCCCGGCGAGCCGGACCTGCGGCTGGTGGCCTACTACACGGCGGCGGCGGCCGAGGCCGGCGAGCCGCCGCTCGAGGCCCCGTCCGGCGAGGCGCTGCGCGCGGCCCTGCTGGGCCGCCTGCCGGACTACATGGTGCCGGCCGCCTACGTGCGGCTCGACGCCTGGCCGCTGACCGCCAACGGCAAGCTCGAGCGCGCCGCGCTGCCCGCGCCCGACGCGAGTGCCTACGCGCGCCGCGCCTACGAGGCGCCGCAAGGCGAGATCGAGACGCAGCTGGCCCGCATCTGGGGCGAGGTGCTCGGCGTCGAGCCGGTGGGCCGTCATGACAATTTCTTCGAACTGGGCGGCCATTCGCTGCTGGCCATCTCGCTGACCGAGCGGATGCGCGAGGCCGGCCTGCATGCCGACGTGCGCGCGCTGTTCGGCGCGCCCACGCTCGCCGCGCTGGCCGGGTCGGTCGGCCGCGAGCCGCAGCAGTCCATCGTGGTACCGCCCAACCGTATTCCCCAGGCGTCCGCCCGCAACAAGGCGCAAGCCGACGCCAATCGCACCGTGGAGCTGCGCATATGACTTTTACCGAGCTGAAGGCCCGGCTACTCGAACAGGCTGTCCGGTTGCGCCGCGACGGGGATTCGCTGGTGATCCATTGCGACGGCGAGCTGGACGACGGCGAGCTGCTGGCCGGCCTGCGCGAACACAAGGCCGCGCTGCTCGAGCTGGTGAACGACCGCGACTGGTGGCAGCCCGAACCCGTCATCACGCCCGACATGCTGAGCCTGGTGGCGCTCGGCGAGGACGAGATCGCGCGCCTGGTGGCCGGCGTGCCGGGCGGGGCGGCCAACGTGCAGGACATCTATCCGCTCGCGCCGCTGCAGCAGGGCATGCTGTTCCATCACCTGATGGCCAGCGAGGGCGACCCCTACCTGCTCAACACGATGTTCGCGTTCGACAGCCGCGCGCGGCTCGATAGCTTCCTCGACGCGATGCAGCGCGTGATCGCGCGCCACGACATCCTGCGCACCTCGGTGCATTGGGAGGGGATCGGCGAGCCGGTGCAGATCGTCTGGCGCGAGGCGCCGCTGCAGGTCGAGGAGGTGGTGCTCGACGCACGCGAGGGCGAACTGGCCCGTCAATTGGAGGCGCGCTTCGATGCGCGCCAGGCGCGGCTCGACCTGGGCCGCGCGCCGCTGCTGCGCGCCATCGTGGCGCACGACGCGGCTCATGAGCGCTGGCTGATGCACGTGCTGTTCCACCATCTGGTGATGGACCACACCGCGCTGGCCGGCGTCGAGCGCGAGGTGCGGGCGATCCTCGCCGGGCGGCCGGACCTGCTGCCCGAGCCGGTGCCGTTCCGCAACTACGTGGCGCAGGCGCGCCTGGGCGTGAGCGAGGCGGAGCACGAGCAGTTCTTCCGCGAGATGCTGGCCGAGATCGACGAGCCGACCCTGCCGTTCGGGCTGCGCGACGTGCAGGGCGACGGGCAGGGCATCGTCGAGCACGTGCTGCCGCTGGACGACGCGCTGGCGCGGCGCATCCGCGCCCAGGCGCGGCAGGCCGGCGTGAGCGCGGCCAGCCTGTTCCACCTGGCCTGGGCCCTGGTGGTGGGCCGCACCGCCGGCCGCGACGAGGTGGTGTTCGGCACCGTGCTGTTCGGCCGGATGCAGGGCGGCGCGCATGCCGAGCGCGCGCTGGGCATGTTCATCAACACGCTGCCGGTGCGCATCGGCCTGGCCGGGGACGCGCGCGCGGCGCTGGTCGCCACCCATCGGCGGCTCACCCAGCTGCTGCGCCACGAGCACGCCTCGCTGGCGCTGGCGCAGCAGTGCAGCGGCGTGGCCGCGCCGGCGCCGCTGTTCAGCGCGCTGCTGAACTACCGCCACGGCGCGAGCCCGAAGGCGAGCGAGGCCTCGGCGGGCCTGCACGGCGTGCAGTCGCTGCGTTCCGAGGAGCGCACCAATTACCCGATCTCGCTGGCCGTCGACGATTTCGGCGAGGCCTTCTCGCTGAGCCTGCAGGTGCTGGACGGCCTGCCCGGCGCGTCGATCTGCGAGTACATGCGCATCGCGCTGGAAGGCATCGTGGCCGCGCTCGAGAGCGGCGCCGCGCGTGCCGTGCGCGAGCTGCCGATCCTGCCGCCGGCCGAGCGCGAGGCGCTGGCCCGCGCCTGGCAGCGCGCCGCCACCACCTTCCCCGGCGAACCCTGCCTGCCCGCGCGCTTCGCCGCGCAGGCGGCGCGCACGCCCGAGGCGGTCGCGCTGGTGCACGAGGCGCAGCGCCTGAGCTACGCGGCGCTGAACGCGCGCGCCAACCGGCTCGCGCATTGGCTGATCGCGCACGGCGTCGGCCCCGACATGCGCGTGGCGCTGTGCGCGCAGCGCGGCGTCGGCATGGTGGTCGGGCTGCTGGCGATCATGAAGGCGGGCGGCGCCTACGTGCCGCTCGATCCGGCTTATCCGGCCGAGCGGCTCGCCCATATCCTGCTCGACGCCGATCCGACGCTGCTGCTGGTCGACGAGGCCGGCCGCGAGGCGCTCGGCGGCGAGGCGGCGGTGCCCGGCGCCTGGCTGCTCGACGCGCCGCTCGACGCGAGCCTGCCCGACACCGACCCCGGCGCGCGCGGCCTGCTGCCCGCGCACCTGGCCTACGTGATCTACACCTCGGGCTCGACCGGCAAGCCCAAGGGCGTGCAGGTCACGCATGCCGCGCTGCTCAACCTGCTCGATTCGATGGCCGGGCAGCCCGGCGTCGACGCCCGGGACACGGTGCTGAACCTGACCTCGCTGTCCTTCGACATCGCCGCGCTCGAACTCTACCTGCCGCTGCTCAAGGGCGCGCGCCTGGTGCTGGCGCCGCGCGACGCCGGGCTGGACCCGGCGCGGCTCGCCGCGCTGATCGAGGACCAGGGCGTGAGCCTGGTGCAGGCCACTCCCGCGCACTGGAGCGCGCTGCTCGACCATCGCTGGCCCGCCGGCCGCTTCAAGGTGCTGTGCGGCGGCGAGGCGCTGCCGGCCGCGCTGGCCGCGCGCCTGTTCGAGCACGTGCCGGTGATCTGGAACATGTACGGGCCGACCGAAACCACCATCTGGTCGGCGGTGGACCGCATGGAAAGCGGGCAGGACAGCGCGATCGGCGCGCCGGTCGCCAACACCGGGCTCTACGTGCTCGACGCGCAGCTCGAGCCGGTGCCCGCCGGCGTGGCGGGCGAGCTCTACATCGCCGGCGCGGGCCTGGCGCGCGCCTACGCGGGGCGCAGCGCGCTCACCGCCGAGCGCTTCCTGCCCGATCCGTTCGCCAGCCGCGGCGAGCGCATGTACCGCACCGGCGACCTGGTGCGCCGCCGCGCCGACGGGCGGCTCGACTTCATCGGCCGCGCCGACCAGCAGATCAAGATCCGCGGCTTCCGGATCGAGCCCGGCGAGATCGAGGGCGCGCTGGCGAGCCATCCGCGGGTGCGCCAGGCGGTGGTCTCGACCTGCCGCGACGCGGCCGGCCAGCCGCACCTGGTGGCCTATGTCGAGCCGCGCGACGAGCGCGACGGCAGCCACGAGGGCGGCCCGGGCGAGGACGCGCTGTCGTTCTCGCTGTTCTACTTCGGCGCCGACACCTACGACCCCAAGGACAAGTACCGGCTCTACATGGAGTCCGCCGCGTTCGCCGACGAACACGGCTTCGAGGCGGTCTGGACCCCCGAGCGCCACTTCCACACGGTCGGCGCGCTCTACCCGAACCCGGCCGTGCTGAACGCGGCGCTGGCCGCGCGCACCCGGCGCGTGCACCTGCGCGCCGGCAGCGTGGTGCTGCCGCTGCATCCGGTGCAGCGCGTGGCGGAGGAATGGGCGGTGGTCGACAACCTCTCGCAGGGCCGGGTGGGGATGGCGATCGCCTCCGGCTGGCACTCGCGCGACTTCTCGCTGGCGCCGCACAACTTCCCGCCCGACAAGCGCAAGCAGGCGGTGCGCGAGGGCATCGAGACCCTGAAGGCGCTGTGGGCCGGCCAGACCGTGAGCTTCCCCGACGGCCACGGCAAGCCGGTGGAGATCCAGGTCTATCCGCGCCCGGTGCAGGCCAGCCTGCCGATCTGGCTCACCGCGGCCGGCAACCCCGATACCTTCGTCCACGCCGGGCGCACCGGCGCGCACCTGCTGACCCACCTGCTGGGCCAGACCATGGACGAGCTGGCCGAGCGCATCGCGCTGTACCGCCAGGCGCTCGCCGAGCACGGCCACGATCCACGCCGGCAGCGCGTCACGCTGATGGTGCACGCCTATCTGGGCGAGGACCTCGACACCGTGATGGCCGAGGCGCGCCTGCCCTTCATGAACTACATGCGCGAGCACGTCGGGCTGCTGCGGCCGATGGTGCAGAGCCTGGTGCCGAGCGAGTTCGCCACGCCGGCCGAGATCGACGGTTTCATCGACCAGCACGTCGACCAGCTGGTGGAATTCGCCTTCGAGCGCTACGCGCGCACCGCCGCGCTGATCGGCACGCCGGCGAGCTGCCAGCCGATGCTGGAGAAGTTCCGCGAGGCCGGCGTCGACGAGATCGCCTGCCTGGTCGACTGGATGGAGCCGGACCTGGCGCTGGCCGGGCTGCCGGCGCTGGACCGCCTGCGCCAGCTCGGCGCGCTCGCCCTGCCCAGCGCGCGCGCGCTGCGCCAGCACTGCCAGGAACGGCTGCCCGACTACATGGTGCCGGGGCAGGTGATGCTGATCGAGCGCTGGCCGCTCACGCCCAACGGCAAGATCGACCGCAAGGCGCTGCCGGCGCCGGACCTGAGCGCGGTGGCGCGCCACGAATACGAGCCGCCGCGGGGCGAGCTCGAGGCGAGCATCGCGCGGATCTGGGAGGCGGTGCTGGAGCAGCCCCAGGTGGGCCGCCACGACAACTTCTTCGAGCTGGGCGGCCATTCGCTGCTGGCCATCAACGTGATCGAGCGGATGCGCCAGGCGGGCCTGCACACCGATGTGCGCACCCTGTTCAACGCGCCCACCCTGGCCGCGCTGGCCGCCGCGCTGGGCGCTGCCGGCGACGGCGAGGCCGGTGGCGTGGTGACGGTGCCGGCCGTGCTGGTCGCGCCCGGCACGCAGCGCATCACGCCGGCCATGCTGCCGCTCGCCTCGCTCACGCAGGAGCAGATCGAGCGCGTGGTCGAGCAGGTGCCCGGCGGCGCGCCCAACGTGCAGGACATCTATCCGCTCGCGCCGCTGCAGGAAGGCGTGCTGTTCCATCACCTGATGTCGCGCGAGGGCGACCCGTTCCTGCTCAGCGCGCTGTTCGGCATCGAGACGCGCACGCGCGTGGACGCCTTCCTCGCCGCGCTCGGGCAGGTGGTGGCGCGCCACGACATCCTGCGCACCTCGGTGCACTGGGAGGGCATCCCCGAGCCGGTGCAGGTGGTCTGGCGCGAGGCGCGCCCCGAGATCGAGGAGGTGCAGCTCGACCCGCTCGGCGGCAGCCCCGCCGCGCAATTGCGCGCGCGCTACGACGAGCGCCGCGTGCGCCTGGATGTGCGCCGCGCGCCGCTGATGCGGGTGATCGTGGCCCGCGACGGCTTCGATGCCGGGCAGGACCGCTGGCTGATGCTGGTGCTGTTCCACCATCTGGCGATGGACCACACCGCGCTCGAACGCGTGGCGCAGGAAGTGCAGGCGCACGTGGCCGGCGAGGCCGCCCAGCTGCCGCCCTCGGTGCCGTTCCGCAACTACGTGGCGCAGGCGCGCCTGGGCGTGACGCGCGACGAGCACCTGACCTTCTTCCGCGAGATGCTGGCCGATATCGACGAGCCGACCCTGCCGTTCGGCCTGCAGGACGTGCAGGGCGAGGGGCGCGGGGTGGACGAGGCGCGCCTCGACGTGGCGCCCGCCCTGGCGCGCCGCGTGCGCGCCCAGGCCCGCCAGCTCGGCGTGAGCGCGGCCAGCCTGTTCCACCTGGCCTGGGCCCAGGTGCTCGGCCACGCCTCCGGCCGCGACGAGGTGGTGTTCGGCACGGTGCTGTTCGGCCGCATGCAGGGCGGCGCCGGCACCGAGCGCGCGCTGGGCATGTTCATCAACACGCTGCCGGTGCGCATCGGCCTGGACCACGGCGTGCGCGAGGGCGTCACGCTCACCCACCGCGCGCTCACGCGCCTGATGCGCCACGAGCATGCACCGCTGGCGCTGGCCCAGCAGTGCAGCGGCGTGGGCGCCTCGGTGCCGCTGTTCAGCGCGCTGCTGAACTACCGCTATACCGCGCCGCACGCCACCCGCGACGGCATCGAGCTGCTCGAATCGGAGGAGCGCACCAACTACCCGCTGGCGATCACCGTCGACGATTTCGGCGAGGCCTTCATGCTGACCGCCCAGGTGGTGGAGCGGCTCGAGGCCGCGCGCATCTGCGGCTACCTGCACGAGGCGCTGGCCCAACTGGTCGACGCGCTGGAGCGCCAGGCCTGGCGGCGCGTGCGCGAGCTGCCGATGCTGCCGGCCGCCGAGCGCGAGCGGCTGCTGAGCGCCTGGAATCGCACCGATACCGTCTACGACGGCCCCACCGACCTGGTGGCGATGTTCGAGGCCCAGGTGGCGCGCACGCCCGCGGCTGAGGCGCTGGTCCACGAGGACCTGCGCCTGGACTACGCCGAACTGAACCGCCGCGCCAACCGGCTCGCGCACCAGTTGATCGCGCGCGGCGTGGGTCCCGACATGCGCGTGGCGATCTGCCTGGAGCGCGGCCCGGCGATGGTGATCGGGCTGCTCGGCATCCTCAAGGCGGGCGCGGCCTACCTGCCGCTCGACCCGGGCCTGCCGCCGCAGCGGCTCGCCTACCTGCTCGGCGACAGCGCGCCGGCCATGCTGCTGACGCTCGAGGCGTGGCGGCCGCTGCTGGACGCCGCCGCGCCGCCGGCCGGGCTGCCGCCGCTGCTGTGCCTCGACGCGCCCGAGGCGGCGCTCGACGGCCGCGCGGCCGATGGCGATCTCGATGGCGAGGCCGCCGAGCGCAACCCGGGCGTGGCGCTCGCGCCCGGCCACCTGGCCTACGTGATCTACACCTCGGGCTCGACCGGCCAACCCAAGGGCGTGACGGTGCCGCACGGCGGCATCGCCAACCGCCTGCACTGGATGCAGGCCGCCTACCGCCTGATGCCGGGCGAACGCGTGCTGCAGAAGACGCCGTTCGGCTTCGACGTGTCGGTCTGGGAGTTCTTCTGGCCGCTGTCGGTGGGCGCCAGCCTGGTGATGTGCCGCCCCGGCGGCCACAAGGAGCCCGACTACCTGGCCGCGCTGATCGAGCGCGAGCGCGTCGGCACGGTGCACTTCGTGCCCTCGATGCTGCAGGCCTTCGTGAGCTTCCTGGAGGGCGAGGCGGCGCCGCGCTGCGCCAGCCTCGCGCGCGTGATCTGCAGCGGCGAGGCCCTGCCGGGCGCGCTGGCGCGCCGCGCGCAGGCCTGCCTGCCTGCCGCCGGCCTGCACAACCTGTATGGCCCGACCGAGGCCTCCGTCGACGTGACCGCCTGGACTTGCGAGCCGGCCGGGCAAGCCGCGACAACGGCGGGCGCGGCCGACGGCGTGCGGATCGGTGTGCCGATCGGTGTGCCAATCGGCCTGCCGATCGCCAACACGCGTATCCACCTGCTCGATGCCGCCGGCGAACCGGTGCCGGTGGGCGTGGCGGGCGAGCTGTACATCGCCGGCGTGGGCCTGGCGCGCGGCTACCTGAACCGGCCCGCGCTGAGCGCCGAGCGCTTCGTGCCCGATCCGTTCGGCGCGCCGGGCAGCCGCCTGTATCGCACCGGCGACCTGGCGCGCTACCGCCTGGACGGCGCGATCGAGTACCTGGGCCGCAACGACGAGCAGGTCAAGATCCGGGGCTTCCGCATCGAGCTGGGCGAGATCGGCGCGGCGCTGGCCGCCTGCGAGGGCGTGAGCGACGCGCTGGTGCTGGCGCGCGAGGACGGCGCGGCCGGCGGCGAGCGCAGCCTGGTGGGCTACTACACCGGCCGCACGCAGGCCGCCGAGGCGCTGCGCGCGCAACTGTCGGTGGCGCTGCCCGAGTACATGGTGCCGAGCGCCTTCGTGCGCCTGGCCGAATGGCCGCTGACGCCCAACGGCAAGCTCGACCGCAAGGCCCTGCCCAAGCCGGGCCGCGAGGCCTACGCGAGCCGCGAATTCACCGCGCCGCAGGGCGCCGTGGAAAGCGCCCTCGCGCAGGTCTGGCAGGACGTGCTGGGCCAGCCGCGGGTGGGCCGCCACGACAACTTCTTCGAGCTGGGCGGCCATTCGCTGCTGGCGATCCGCGCCATCGAACGGACCCGCGAGGCGGGCCTGCCGGCCGACGTGCGCCTGCTGTTCGAGGCGCCCACCCTGGCCGCGCTGGCCGCGGCGATCGAGGCCGGCGCCGCCGGCGAGGACGAGGCGGTGCCGCTGGAGGTGCCGGCCAACCTGATCGCCATCGGCTGCGATCGGATCACGCCGGCGTTGCTGCCGCTGGTGGCGCTGTCGCAGGACGAGATCGACCGGATCGTGGCCCGGGTGCCGGGCGGTGTCGCCAACGTGCAGGACATCTATCCGCTCGCGCCGCTGCAGGAGGGCGTGCTGTTCCACCATCTGCTGGCCAGCGAGGGCGACCCCTATCTGCTCGACACGCTGTTCGGCATCGACACGCGCGCGCGTCTCGACGCCTTCCTGGCCGCGCTGCGGCAGGTGATCGCGCGCCACGACGTGCTGCGCACGGCGATCCACTGGGAGGGCCTGGCCGAGCCGGTGCAGGTGGTCTGGCGCGAGGCGCCGCTGCAGGTGGAGGAGGTCGAGCTGGACCCGCTGGCGGGGGATCGCGCGCAGCAACTGCGCGCGCGCCACGACGCGCGCCAGTTGCGCCTGGACGTGCGCGAGGCGCCGCTGCTGCGCGTGATCGTGGCCCGCGACGAGGGCGAGGACCGCTGGCTGATGCTGGTGCTGTTCCACCATCTGGCGATCGACCACATGGCGCTGGACGGCGTGGCGCGCGAGGTGCGCGCGCTGCTCGACGGCGCCACGCAACTGCCCGAGCCGGCGCCGTTCCGCCAGTACGTGGCGCAGGCCCGCCTGGGCGTGAGCCGCGAGGCGCACGAGCGCTTCTTCTCGGCGATGCTCGGCGACGTGGTCGAACCGAGCCTGCCGTTCGGCCTGCAGGACGTGCAGGGCGAGGGACGCGACGTGAGCGAGACGCGTCTCGAACTGGACGCCGCGCTGGCCGCGCGCATCCGCCATCATGCCCGCGAGCAGGGCGTGAGCGCCGCGAGCCTGTTCCACCTGGCCTGGGCCCAGGTGATCGGCCGCGCCAGCGGCCGCGACGACGTGGTGTTCGGCACGGTGCTGTTCGGCCGCATGCAGGGCCTGGTCCACACGCAGGCCGCGCTGGGCCTGTTCATCAACACGCTGCCGGTGCGCATCGGCCTGGCAGACGGCGTGCGCGAGGCGCTGCGGCGCACTCACGCGCGCCTGGCCCGGTTGCTGCGCCACGAGCATGCGCCGCTGGCGCTGGCCCAGCAACGCAGCGGCGTGGCCGCGCCGGCGCCGCTGTTCAGCGCGCTGCTCAACTACCGCTACGACGCCAATGCCCAGCAGACCGACGCGGCCTGGGAAGGCGTGCGCGCGCTCGACACCGGCGAGCGCACCAACTATCCGCTGATGCTGGCGGTCGACGATCGCGTCGAGAGCGCCGGTTTCGGGCTGGCGGTGCAGGCGGTCGACACGCTCGACGGCGCGGCGGTGGCCGCCTATGTCGAGCAGGTGCTGCGCGGCCTGTGCGAGGCGCTGGAGCAGGCGGGCGAGCGGCCCGTCGCCGAGCTGGAGATGCTGCCGGCGCGCGAGCGCGAGCAATTGCTGCGCGGCTGGAACGCCAGCGCGCTCGACACGCCGCGCGAGGTCTGCCTGCCGGCGCTGTTCGAGGCGCAGGTGGCCCGCACGCCCGAGGCGGTCGCGGTGGAATTCGAGGGTCGCACGCTCAGCTATGCCGAGCTGAACGCCCAGGCCAACCGCCTGGCGCATCACCTGATCGCCGACGGCGTGGGCGCCGACCAGCTGGTGGCGATCTGTGCCCGGCGCAGCCTGGAGATGATGGTCGGCCTGCTCGGCATCATGAAGGCGGGCGCGGCCTACCTGCCGCTGGACCCGGCCTATCCGTCGGAGCGGCTCGCGCACGTGCTGCGCGACGCGGCGCCGGCGCGGCTGCTGGTGGACGCCACCGGCTTCGACGCGCTCGGCGGCGAGGCGGTGGTGCCGCGCGCGCTGTTCCTCGACGCGCCGGTCTGGCGGCAGCAGCCGGCCGCCAACCCGGCGCCGCGCGCGCTGGCCGCGCACAACGCCTACGTGATCTACACCTCCGGCTCGACCGGCAAGCCCAAGGGCGTGCAGGTCCCGCATGCCGCGCTGGTCAACCTGCTGGCCTCGATGGCGGTGGAGCCCGGCATCAGCGCGCACGACACGGTGCTGAACCTGACCTCGCTGTCCTTCGACATCGCCGCGCTCGAACTCTACCTGCCGCTGCTGCACGGCGCGCGCCTGGTGCTGGCCTCGCGCGAGGACGCCACCGACGCCGAGCGCCTGGCCCGGCTGATCGAGACGCGCGGCGTGTCGCTGGCGCAGGCCACGCCCTCGCACTGGCGCCTGCTGGCCGACCATCGCTGGCCGAACGCCTCGTTCACGCTGCTGTGCGGCGGCGAGGCGCTCTCCGCGCAACTGGCCGCGCGCCTGCTGGCCCACGTGCCGGTGATCTGGAACATGTACGGGCCGACCGAGACCACCATCTGGTCGGCGGTGCACCCGGTGCGCGAGGCGCGCGACGTGGCGATCGGCCTGCCGATCGGCAATACCGCGCTGTACGTGCTCGACGCACGCCTGGAGCCGGTCCCGGCCGGCGTGGCGGGCGAGCTCTACATCGCCGGCGCGGGCCTGGCGCGCGGCTACCTGCGCCGCCCCGACCTGAGCGCCGAGCGTTTCCTGCCCGATCCGTTCGCCAGCCGCGGCGAGCGCATGTACCGCACCGGCGACCTGGTGCGCCGGCGCGCCAACGGCACGCTGGAGTTCATCGGCCGCACCGACCAGCAGGTCAAGATCCGCGGCTTCCGGATCGAGCCGGCCGAGGTCGAGGCCGTGCTCGGCAGCCATCCGCAGGTGCGCCAGGCCGCCGTCGCGGTGCGCCGCGATCCGGCCGGCCAGCCGCATCTGGTCGGCTACGTGGAGACGCGCGAGGATGCCGCGCGCGCGGCCGATCCGCTGGCCTTCAGCCTGTTCTACTTCGGCGCGGAAACCCATGACCCGGCCGACAAGTACCGCTTCTACCTGGAATCGGCCGAATACGCCGACCGCCACGGCTTCGAGGCGGTCTGGACCCCCGAGCGGCACTTCCACACGGTGGGCGGCCTCTACCCGAACCCGGCGCTGCTCAATGCCGCGCTGGCGATGCGCACCGAGCGCGTCAAGCTGCGCGCTGGCAGCGTGGTGCTGCCGCTGCACCAGGTGCAGCGCGTGGCCGAGGAATGGGCGGCGGTCGACAATCTCTCGCGCGGGCGCGCCGGCATCGCCGTCGCCTCGGGCTGGCACGTGCGCGACTTCTCGCTGGCGCCGCATCACTACGCGCCGGAGCGCCGCAAGGACGCGGTGCGCGACGGCATCGGCCAGCTCAAGGCGCTGTGGGCCGGCGAGGCCGTCAGCTTCCCCGACGGCAACGGCGAGCCGGTGGACGTGCGGGTGTTCCCGCGCCCGATCCAGGCCGAGCTGCCGCTGTGGCTGACCGCGGCCGGACATCCCGAAACCTTCGCCTATGCCGGGCGCAGCGGCGCAAACCTGCTGACCCACCTGTTGGGCCAGACCATCGAGGAACTGGCCGACAAGATCGCGCTGTACCGCCGCAGCCTGGCCGAGCACGGCCACGACCCGCGCTCGCGGCGCGTGACGCTGATGGTGCACGCCTATCTCGGCGAGGACCACGACGCCACCCTGGCCGAGGCGCGCCAGCCGTTCAAGGACTACATGCGCGAGCACGTCGGCCTGCTGCGTCCGCTGGTGAAGGGCATGATGCCGGCCGAGATGGCCGCGGCCTCGACCCCGCAGGCGATCGACGCCTTCCTCGAGCAGCACCTGGACCAGCTCACCGACTACGCCTTCGAGCGCTACGCGCATACCGCCGCGCTGATCGGCACGCCCTCGGGCTGCCTGCCGATCCTGCGGCAGATCATCGATTGCGATGTCGACGAGGTGGCCTGCCTGGTGGACTGGATCGAGCCGGGCAAGGCGCTGGCCGCCTTGCCGCGCCTGGAGCAGTTGCGCGCGCTGGGCCGCGCCGCCGCGCCGGGCACGCGCCTGCTGCGCCGCTATTGCCAGCAGCGCCTGCCCGACTACATGGTGCCGGGCCAGTTGATCGTGATCGAGCGCTGGCCGCTCACGCCGAACGGCAAGATCGACCGCAACGCCTTGCCCGCGCCGGAATTCGGCGCGCTGGCCGCGCACGCCTACGAGGCGCCGCGCAGCCTGGCCGAGCAGCAGCTCGCCGCGATCTGGCAGGCCGTGCTCGGGGTGGAGCGGGTCGGCCGCCACGATCATTTCTTCGAGCTGGGCGGCCATTCGCTGTCGGCGATGCAACTGATCTCGCAGATCCGCCGCCAACTCGGCGTCGAGCTCGAACTCGCGGCGATCTTCCGTCATCCGCGCCTGTCCGAGCAGGCCGAGGCGCTCGGCGGCGCGCTGCGCAGCACCTTGCCGTCGATCCAGCCGGCGCCGCGCGACGCGGTCCTGCCGCTGTCCTTCGCGCAGCAGCGGCTGTGGTTCCTGGCCCAGCTCGACGGCGGCAGCGAGGCTTATCACACCCTGGTCGGCCTGCGCCTGAGCGGCACGCTCGAAAAGGCCGCGCTGCAGCGCGCGCTGGACCTGGTGCTGGCCCGCCACGAAGGGCTGCGCACCCGTTTCGCGCCCGGCGCGGACGGCCAGCCGGTGCAGTTCATCGATAGCGCGGCCGGCGGTTTCGCGCTGCGCGAGGACGATCTCGGCGGCCAGGCCGATCGCGAGGCCGCGCTGGAGGCGCTGCGCCGCGACGAGGCGCGGATCGCCTTCGACCTGGCGCGCGGGCCGCTGATCCGCGGCCGCCTGGTGCGGCTCGCCGACGACGACCACGTGCTGCTGGTGAACATGCATCACATCGTCTCGGACGGCTGGTCGATCGCGGTGCTCACGCGCGATCTCGGCGCGGCCTATGACGCCTGCCGGCGCGGCGTGGCGCCGGACCTGCCGGCGCTGCCGATCCAATACGCCGACTACGCGCTCTGGCAGCGGCGCTGGCTGGGCGGCGCGGTGATGCAGGCGCAGGGCGACTACTGGCGCGCCGCGCTGGCGGGCGCGCCGGCCCTGATCGAGTTGCCGACCGACCGCGCGCGGCCGGCCCAGCAGGACTTCTCGGGCGACACCGTGGCGGTGGAGTTCGACGAGCCGCTGACCGCCGCGCTCAAGGCGCTCGGCCAGCGTCACGGCACCACGCTCTACATGAGCCTGCTGGCCGGCTGGGCGGTGGTGCTCGCCAGGCTGTCCGGGCAGGACGAGGTGGTGATCGGCAGCCCGGTCGCGCATCGCACGCGCGCCGAGGTGGAGGGGCTGATCGGCTTCTTCACCAACACGCTCGCGCTGCGCATCGAGGTGCCGGCGCGCGCCACCGTGGCCGAGCTGCTGGGCGCCGCGCGCGAGCGCACGCTGGCCGCGCAGGCGCACCAGGACCTGCCGTTCGAGCAGGTGGTCGAGATCGTGCGGCCGGCGCGCAGCCTCGCGCACAGCCCGATCTTCCAGACCATGTTCGCGTGGCAGAACAACGTGCGCGCGCAGCTCGACCTGGCCGGGCTGCGGCTGGAAGTGCTCGACGAGGTGCATCGCTCGGCCAAGTTCGACATGACGCTCGAATTGAGCGAGGTGTCGGGGCGCATCCGCGGACTGATCGAATACGCCACGGCGCTGTTCGAGCGCGGCACGATCGAGCGCTTCCTGCGTTATCTGCGGCGCGTGCTGGAGGCGATGGTGCGCGACGACACGCTGACGCTGGATCGGCTGGAACTGCTGGACGATACCGAGCGGGCGCAGGTGGTGCGGGAGTGGAATCGCAGCGAGGCGGCGTATCCGGCGGTGCAGTTGACCGGGATGGTCGAGGCGCAGGCGCGGCGCACGCCGGAGGCGGTGGCGTTGCGGCATGGCGAGGCAACGCTCAGCTATGCGCGGCTCGACGCGAGAGCCAACCAGATCGCCCATGCCTTGATCGCGCGCGGCGTCGGCCCCGATACGCGCGTGGCGATCTGCGTGCGGCGTGGGCTCGACATGGTGACGGGTCTGCTGGGCGTGCTGAAGGCCGGTGCGGCCTATGTGCCGATCGATCCGGCTTATCCCGCTGAGCGGCTGGCCTACATGCTGGAGGATTGCCGGCCGCGGGTGCTGCTGACGCAAGCGGCGGTGCGTGCGGGCTTGCCCGAACACGCGTTCGAGACGCTGAGCCTCGATGCCGATGCGGCCGTGTTCGACGCGATGCCGGATTCTCAGCCGACGCGTCGCACGCTGGCCGAGCATCTGGCCTATGTGATCTACACCTCGGGATCGACGGGTCGTCCGAAGGGCGTGATGATCTCGCACGGCGGCTTGTCGAACTACCTGCAATGGGCGCTGGCGGCGTACGAGCCGGCGCCGGAGCGGGGCGCGGTGGTGTCCTCGTCGCTGTCGTTCGACGCGACGGTCACCAGCCTGTGGACGCCGCTGCTGTGTGGCGGCACGGTCACGCTGCTCGACGAGGGCGACGAGATCGCGGGGCTGGAAGCGCATGTTCGCAACGCGGCGGGCCTGGTGAAGATCACCCCGGCCCACCTCGATGCACTGGGCCGTCGCTTGCGTGCCGAAGGCATCAAGGCGAAGACCGACGCGTTCGTGATCGGCGGCGAAGCGCTGAGCGCGGGCACGGTGGCGCTGTGGCAGGAAGTGGGCCCGGGCGCTCGGCTGGTCAACGAATACGGCCCGACCGAAACGGTGGTGGGCTGCCTGGTGTATGACGCGCAGAACCTGCCGGTGGGGATGATGAACGTGCCGGTCGGCCGGCCGGTGGCGAATTCGCAGATCTACATTCTCGATGCCGGCGGCGAGCCGGTACCGGTGGGGGTGACGGGCGAGATATTCATCGGCGGCGCGGGCGTGGCGCGCGGTTACCTGAACCGGCCGAGCCTGACGGCGGAGCGCTTCGTGCCCGATCCGTTCGGCGCGACGGGCGCGCGCATGTACCGGACGGGCGATCTGGCGCGTTACGAGGCGGACGGCAACATCATCTACCTGGGCCGCAACGACGAGCAGGTGAAGCTGCGCGGCTTCCGTATCGAGCTGGGCGAAATCGGAGCGATGCTGGGGGCGCATCCCGGCGTTCGCGACGCGGTGGTGGTGATGCGGGAGGAGGCGGACGGCGATCGCCGGCTGGTGGGCTACTACACCAGCGACGAAGGCCGGGACCCGGGCCTCGAGGTCTTGCGCGCGCATCTGAAAGCGAGCCTGCCGGACTATATGGTGCCGTCGGCGCTGCTGAAGCTCGACGCGCTCCCGCTGACGCCGAACGGCAAGCTGGACCGCAAGGCGCTGCCGCAGCCGGGCGAGACGAGCGGCAGCGGCAACTACGTCGAACCGGAAGGCGAGATCGAAACGCGCCTTGCGCGGATCTGGTGCGAGGTGCTGAAGGTCGAGCGCGTCGGCCGCCATGACAACTTCTTCGAACTGGGCGGCCATTCGCTGCTGGCGATCGGCCTGATCGAGCGGATGCGCCAGGCCGGGCTGCATGCCGACGTGCGCGCGATCTTCGGCGCCACCACGCTGGCGGTGCTGGCCGCCGAGGTGTCGACGCACTCGCGCGCCGTCGTGGTGCCGCCCAACTGCATCGCGCCCGGCTGCACGGCGATCACGCCCGCGATGCTGCCGCTGGTGCGGCTCGGCGTGGGCGAGATCGCCGCGATCGTCGCGCAGGTGCCGGGCGGCGCCGCCAACGTGCAGGACATCTATCCGCTCGCGCCGCTGCAGGAAGGCGTGCTGTTCCATCACCTGATGGCGCGCGACGGCGAGCACGACGGCGACCCCTACGTGCTCAGCACCGCCTTCGGCTTCGACAGCCGCGCGCGTCTCGACGGTTTCGTCGCGGCGCTGCGGCAGGTGGTGGCGCGCCACGACATCCTGCGCACGGCGGTGTTCTGGGAGGACCTGCCCGAGCCGGTGCAGGTGGTGCTGCGCGAGGCGCCGCTGCTGGTCGAGGAAACCGGGCTCGACCCGGCCGGCGGCGACGCGGTCGCGCAGTTGCGCGCGCGTTTCGACGTGCGCGAGCGGCGCATGGACGTGCGTCGGGCGCCGCTGCTGCGCGCCTTCATCGCGCGCGATACCGGCGGCGACTTCGATGCCTGGGTGATGCTGGTGCAGTTCCACCATCTGGCGATGGACCACACGGCGCTCGAGGTGGTGCAGGAGGAAGTGCGCGCCTGCCTGGGCGGCGAGTTCGAGCAGTTGCCGCCGGCCGCGCCGTTCCGCAGCTACGTGGCGCAGGCCCGCCTGGGCGTGAGTCGCGACGAGCACGCGGCGTTCTTCCGCGAGATGCTCGGCGAGGTGGACGAGCCGAGCCTGCCGTTCGGGCTCGGCGAGATCCGCGGCGACGGCTTCGGCATCGACGAGGCGCGGCTGCCGATCGATGCCGCGCTGGCCGCGCGCGTACGCGAACAGGCGCGGCGCCTCGGCGCCAGCGCGGCGAGCCTGTTCCACCTGGCCTGGGCGCAGGTGCTCGGGCGCGCCTCGGGCCGCCATGACGTGGTGTTCGGCACGGTGCTGTTCGGGCGCCTGCAGGCCACGGCCGATGCCGAACGCACGCTCGGCATGTTCATCAACACGCTGCCGGTGCGCATCGGCCTCGATACCGGGGCCGAGCAGGGCGTCACGCTCACCCACCGGCGCCTCGCGCAACTGCTGCGGCACGAGCACGCCCCGCTGGTGCTGGCGCAGCAATGCAGCGGCGTGCCGGCGCCGGCGCCGCTGTTCAGCGCGCTGCTCAACTATCGCTATTCGGCCGCGCTGCCCGAGGACGACGCCGCTGCCCAGGTCTGGGCCGGCATCGAATCGCTCGACAGCGAGGAACGTACCAACTATCCGCTGGTGCTGTCGGTGGACGATTTCGGCGAGGGTTTCGGGCTGAGCGTGCAGGTGGCCGGCGCGCCGGGCGCGCAAATCGTCGGCGCTTGCGTGCAGGCCGCGCTGGCGGCCCTGGTGGCGGCGCTGGAGCACGCGCCGCGGCAATGCCTGGCCGATCTGCCGGTGCTGCCCGAGGCGGAGCGCGGCTGGCTGCTCGACGGCGGCCGCGACGCCGCGCGCGTGCCGCTGGACGAGGCGACGCTGCACGGCCTGGTCGAGGCGCAGGTGGCGCGCACGCCGCAGGCGATCGCCCTGGTCGCCGCCGACGGTGCGAGCCTGAGCTACGCGCAACTGAACCGCCGCGCCAACCGCCTCGCGCATCGCCTGATCGCGCTGGGCATCGGCGCCGATGCGCGGGTGGCGATCTGCGCCGAACGCGGGGTCGAGATGGTGGTCGGCCTGCTGGCCACGCTCAAGGCCGGCGCCGCCTACCTGCCGCTCGACCCGGCCTATCCAGCCGAGCGGCTCGCCGACATGCTGGCCGACAGCGCGGCGGCGGCCCTGCTGATGCACGAGGGCACCGCCGCGGTGATGCCGGCGCTCGGTGCCGGCGACCGGCTGCCGGTGATCGACATCGGCGCGCCCGCGAGCGAGGGCAACGACGAGGACAAGGACGAGGACCGCAACCCGGCACCCGCCGCGCTCGGCGCGCGGCATCCGGCCTACGTGATCTACACCTCGGGCTCGACCGGACGTCCGAAGGGCGTGGTGGTCGAGCATCGCCAGATCGTCAACCACATGCGCTGGATGCAGGCGGCGTTCCCGCTGGGCGAGGGCGATGCGGTGGCGCAGAAGACGCCGTTCAGCTTCGATGCCTCGGTCTGGGAATTCTTCGCGCCGCTGCTGGCGGGCGGCCGCCTGGAGATGGCCGCCCCCGACGGGCATCGCGATCCGGTCTACCTGGCCGGGTGGTTGCGCGCGCAGTCGATCCACACCGTGCAGATGGTGCCGACGCTGCTGGCGGGCCTGCTCGAGATCGACGGTTTCGCGGGCTGCCCGGCGCTGCGCCGCGTGTTCTGCGGCGGCGAGGCCTTGCCGGCCGCGCTGGTCGAGCGCTTCCGCGCGAAGGTGCCGGGCGTGACGCTGGTCAATCTCTACGGCCCGACCGAAACCACCATCGATTCGAGCAGCCATGTCTGCTCCGAGCCGTCCTCGCCGGCGGCGTCGGCCGGTGCCTCGGTGATCGGACGGCCGCTGCCGAATACGCGGCTCTACCTGCTCGACGCGCGCCTCAATCCGGTGCCGCCGGGCGTGGCCGGCGAGCTGTACGTGGCCGGCGCGGGCGTGACGCGCGGTTACCTGGCGCGGCCGGCGCTGAGCGCGGCGGCCTTTCTGCCCGATCCGTTCGCGCCCGAGGCCGGCGCGCGCATGTATCGAACCGGCGATCTGGCGCGCCGCCTGCCGGACGGCAACCTGGTCTACCTGGGCCGCAACGACGGCCAGCTCAAGCTGCGCGGCTTGCGTATCGAGCCGGGCGAGATCGAGGCGCGCATGCGCGGTTTCGCCGGCATCGGCGAGGCGGTGGTGATGGTGCGCGACGAGGTGGAGGGCGGCCTGCTGGCGGCGTATTACACGCGGCGCGGCGGCGAGGCGGCGGCAGTATCGGCCGAGGCGCTGCGCGAGCATCTGGCGGCCGGGCTGCCGGCGCACATGGTGCCGCAGGCCCTGGTCGCGCTCGACGCGCTGCCGCTCATGCCTAACGGCAAGCTGGACCGCAAGGCGCTGCCGGCGCCGTCGCGCGGCGAGGGCGCCGGCGCGCTCGCGTTGCCGATGAGCGCGGAGGAGCAGACCGTGGCCGGGATCTGGGCCGGCGTGCTGGGCCTGGAGCGGGTCGGCCGCGACGACGACTTCTTCGCGCTGGGCGGCCATTCGCTGCTGGCCACCCAGATGATCTCGCGGGTGCGCCGTGCCTTTGGCGTGGAGGTGCCGCTGCGGGTGGCCTTCGACGCGCCGACCCTGGCCGCCTTCGCGCACCGCCTGGCGGCGCTCGACCCCGCCGGCGAGGCGCCGCCGCTGGTGGCCGCGGAGCGTCCCGAACTGCTGCCGCTGTCGTTCGAGCAGCAGCGCCTGTGGTTCCTCGACCAGTTGCATCCGGACAGCACGCTCTACCACGTGCCGGTGGCGCTGCGCGTGGCCGGCGCCTTCGACGTGGCCGCCTTCCAGGGCGCGCTCGAGGCGGTGGTGGCGCGCCACGAGGTGCTGCGCACGGCCTTCGCGGTCGAGCGCGGAGTGCCGACGCAGCGCATCGCGGCGGCGCGCGGATTGGCGGTGCCGCTGGTCGATCTCGCCGCGTTGCCGGCCGGGCAGGCCGAGCCCGAGGCGCAACGCCTGGTGCGCGAGGCCGCGAGCCTGCCGTTCGACCTGGCCGCCGGCCTGCCGCTGCGCTGCACGATCGTGCGGCTCGGGCCGCTGGACCACGTGATCGCGCTGACCCTCCACCACATCGCCTTCGACGGCTGGTCGACCGGCGTGCTGATCCGCGAGATCCGCGAACTCTACGAGGCGCGCACGCAGCAACGGCCGCCACGCCTCGCGCCGCTGCCGCTGCAGTACGCCGACTTCGCGCTCTGGCAGCGCGGCTGGCTAGACGGCTCGCTGCTGGAGGGCAAGCTCGACTACTGGCGTCGCCAGTTGGCCGGCGCGAGCGCGCGCCTGGCGCTGCCGACCGATCGGCCGCGCCCGGCGGTGCAGAGCCTGCGCGGCGCGACCCAGGCCTTCACGGTGCCCAGGCAGACCGCCGACGCGCTGCGCCGGGTCGGCCGCGAGGCGCAGACCACGCTGTTCACCACGCTCTACGCGGCCTTCCAGGTGCTGCTGTGGCGCTACAGCGGCGAGGTCGACATCTGCGTGGGCACGCCGGTGGCGAACCGCAACCACCTGGAGACCGAGGCGCTGGTCGGCTTCTTCGTCAATACCCTGGTGCTGCGCACGCCGCTCGATCCGCTGGAGGGTTTCGACGCGCTGCTGCGGCGCGCGCGCGACACCGCGCTGGCGGCCTATGCGCACCAGGACGTGCCGTTCGAGCGCCTGGTGGAGGAGCTCAACCCGCAGCGCGAGCTCAGCCATTCGCCGCTGTACCAGGTGATGCTGGTGCTGCAGAACGCGCCTGCCGACGAGCTCTCGCTCGGCGATCTGGAGATCCGTCCTTACGCGCTCGGCGGCGTGACCGCGAAATGCGACCTCACGCTGAACGTCGACGAGGACGCCTCGGGCCTGGCCTGCCGCTTCGAGTACTGCGCGGACCTGTTCGACGCGACCACCATCGAGCGCATGGCGGCGCAGTTCCAGCAGCTGCTGGAAGAAGTCGTCAATGCACCCTCGCGCGCGGTAGGCATGCTGCCGCTGGTCGACCAGACCACGCGCGCGGCGCTGCTGCGCGAGGCGCTGGGCGAGACGGTGGCGCTCGCGCATCCGACCATCCCGGCGCTGTTCGCCGAGAGGGTGGCCGCGCATCCGCGGGCGATCGCGGTGGAGGCGGGCGAGCAGGGCGAGTTCGCGCTGACCTATGCCGAACTCGATGCCCGCGCCAACCGGCTGGCACAGGGGCTGCGCGCGCTCGGCGTCGGTCCCGACGTGCCGGTCGCGCTGTGCGCGCAGCGCTCGGCCGAGATGGTGGTGGGCCTGCTCGGCATCCTCAAGGCCGGCGGCGCCTACCTGCCGCTCGATCCCGACTATCCGCCCGAGCGCCTCGACTACCTGGTCGAGGATGCGCGCCCGCGCGCGCTGGTCGGCGACGCGGGGCTGATCGCCGCGCTGGCGGCTCGCCTGCCGTCGCCGCCGCCGAGCATCGCGCTGGACGCGGCCACGCTCGATGCCTGGCCCGCCGAGCCGCCGCCGCTCGCGCTGCATGGCGATCATCTCGCCTACCTGGTCTACACCTCGGGTTCGACGGGGCAGCCCAAGGGCGTGGCGATCACGCATCGCAACGTGGCGCGCCTGGTGCATCGCAACGGCTATTTCGATGCCGCCGCCGCGCCGCGCGTGCTGCAGTTCGCCTCGCTGAACTTCGACGCGGCCACCTTCGAGATCTGGGCGCCGCTGCTCAACGGCGGCACCCTGGTGATGGCCGCGCCGCAGCGGCACTCGCTGGAGCGGCTGGCCGCGACCCTGGTGGAGCGCCGCATCGACATGCTGTGGCTGACCGCCTCGCTGTTCGATCAGATGGTGGAGCGGCACCTGCCGGCCTTCGCCTCGGTGCGCCACGTGCTCACCGGCGGCGAGGCGCTGTCGCTGCCGCACGTGCGGCGCTTCCTCGAGGCCGGGTTCGCCACGCGCCTCACCAACGGCTACGGCCCGACCGAGAGCACCACCTTCGCGTGCTGCCACGCCATCGAGCCGGCCTCGCTCGGCGCCCAGTCGGTGCCGATCGGCCGGCCGATCGCCAACACGCGCGCCCATGTGCTCGACGCGCGGGGCGAGCCGGTGCCGGTCGGCATTGCCGGGGAGTTGTGGCTCGGCGGCGAGGGCCTGGCGCGCGGCTACCTGAATCGTCCGGACCTGAGCGCCGAGCGCTTCGTGCCCGATCCGTTCGCGGCCGACGGCTCGCGGCTCTATCGCACCGGCGACCTGGTGCGGCGCCTGCCCGACGGCACGCTCGACTATGTCGGGCGGATCGACAGCCAGGTCAAGATCCGCGGTTTCCGGATCGAGACCGGCGAGATCGAGGCGGTGCTGCTGGCCATGCCGTGGGTGGCCGGGGCGGCCGTCGCGGTGATCGAGGACGAGGACGGCGAGCGGCGCCTGGCCGCCTACGTGGTGCGCCGGCCCGAGGCGCGCGAGGTGGACCCGGGCGGCCTGCGCGGCCTGCTCAGGCAGCGGCTGCCCGAGTACATGATGCCCTCGGCCTTCGTCGAGCTGGATGCGCTGCCGCTCACCGCGAACGGCAAGATCGACCTGCGCGCGCTGCCGGCGCCGAGCTTCGCGGCGGACCGAGCCGAGCATGTCGCGCCGCGCACGCCGCTGGAGGAACTGCTGGCGGGGATCTGGGCCCGGGTGCTCAAGCTCGATCGGGTGGGCGTGCACGACAACTTCTTCGATCTCGGCGGCCACTCGCTCAGCGCCACCCAGGTGGTGGCCGAGCTGCGCGAGCACCTGCCGATGGAGCTGCCGCTGCGCGCCTTCTTCGAGGCGCCGACCATCGAGGCCTTCGCCCAGGTGGTCGAGACGCTGATGGTCGAGCATCTGCAGGGCATGTCGGAGGACGATGCGCAGCGCCTGCTGGCGCAGGAGGAAGAACAGCCGGGCAGCGCGGTGAAGTGAGGCGCCGCGGGCGCGGCGGCCCGGGTCCTGGCCGCGCGCCCGATGGCGTGAAGCGCGGCACGGGCAGGCAACGGGAAACGGAACGCAATGCGATGCGCCATGAAAAACGGCGCGGCCCGTATCACGAGCCGCGCCGTGGCGGAAGCAGGCGACGAATCAGAGGCTCATGGCCACCAGCACCTTGCGCTGGCCGGTGAAGGGAGAACGTCCGTGGCTGACCAGCAGGTTGTCGATCACCAGGCAGTCGCCGCGTTGCCAGTCGAATCGCTGCGTGTGGCGCTCGCTGACTTCGCGGATATGCGCGAGCGTCGCGTCGGGGATCGGGCCGCCGTCGCCGAAGGCGGCGTGCTGTGGAAACGCGAAGGGATCGTCGCCGAATACCTCGAGCAGCGCCTCGTGGACGTCGGCGCTGTTGGTGGAGGGATGGAACTGGTCGGCCTGGTTGAACCAGACGCGCTGGCCGGTGAGCGGATGCCGGATGCTGGCGGGGCGGCGCGCGAGCAGGCGCAGCGCGCCGTCGGCGCGCCAGTCGAATTCGATCCGGTGGCGCGTGCAATGCGCCTCGACCTCGGCGCGCTCGGTGGTCTCGAAGCTGTCCTGCCAGGACGGGCCGAGCTGCATGCCGCGGCCGCCGTGCAGGTTGCGGATGTAGAGCACGCCCCTGGCCTCGAACTCGTCGCGCACCGCCGCGTCGAGATCGGCGAGGATCGCGGCGCTGGAGGCCAGCAGGGTGTGGCCGCCGCTGGCCGCGGGCGTGACGCAGCAGAAGTAGAGGCGGTTGGGCCAGCTGGCGCTGTAGGACAGCTCGTTGTGCATCGAGATGAAGGCTTCGGGCGGATGCTCGGTCGAGGTGTAGACCTCGCCGGCGTCGAGCTTGGTGCGCGGCGAGTTGCCCTCGACATAGGGCATCGGCTTGCCGCCCAGCGCGGCGACCGCGCGAGCCAGCGCCTCGGTGGAGGCCACCTCGAAACCGCGCAGCAGGATCGCGCCGGTCTCGGCCAGCTGCTCGCCGAAGCGTGCCAGCGTGTCGGCCGGCAGGGCCGGCGAGGTGAGGTCGAGCGAGGGCAGGGGGCAGCGGTCTTTTTCCCACAACACGGGCAACACGCGCGAAGGCATTTATTGGATCTCCAGGGATTGGGGGCGGTGCGGCGAGGACGGATCGGCAGCGGCATCGCGCGCGATACCCACGCGCTCGAGGCAGGCATGGGCCAGTTCGTCGAGCGCATCGAGCGAGGGCAGGCCGGCGAGCAGGGGATGACGATAGGCAATCGACAAATCGGTACAGGCGATCAGCAGGGCTTGCGCGCGATCGCCTTCGAGCAGCGTCTCGGACACGCGCGCGAGTTCGCCGAGCATCCGCGCATCGAGCGGCGAGGCGCTGGCCTTGATGCCGCGCAGCGGATCGTAGATCGCCGCGGACACCAGCGCCTGGCCCGCCGCGTCGGGCACCACCACCTCGATGCCGGCCGCCTCCAGCGGGTGCTGGTAGAGGCCGCTGGCGACGGTGCCCTCGGTGGCCAGCAGCGCCACGCGGTGCAGGCCCAGTTGCGCGAGCCGCTCGCTGGTGGCCGCGATCATGTCGATCACGGGCAGCGTCGCGCGCGAGCGGATCTCGTCGAGGAACACATGCGCGGTATTGCAGGCGATCGCCGCGAACTGCGCGCCGCAGCGCGCCAGCAGGTCGAGCGATTCGGCGATCTCGGGCACCGGCGAGGGGCCGCGCCCGAGGATCGCGTCCACCCGGTTGGGGATCTGGCTGTTCGAGTAGAGGAGCACGCGCGGATGATCCTGGTCGCGGCGCGCGGCGTGATGCAGGGCAGTGAGCCGTTCCACCAGCAAGGCGCCCGCATGCGGTCCCATGCCGCCAAGGATGCCGATCATGGTTCAGCTCACCAGCACGCCGGCGCGCAGCGCTTCGAGCGCGGTCTCGCAGCGCCGGCACACCTGCTCGCGGCCCAGCGCCTGCATGCTCGAATAGAGTTCCAGCGAGGACGTGCCGAACAGCATCCAGCCGGTGCAGATCGCCTGCGCGTCGGCCGGCGCCAGCGCATGCTCGGCGGCGGCGCGCTGCACCGTGTCGCGCAGCGTGCGGGCCTGCCAGGCGTCGCCGCGCAGCGCGCGCAGGGCGGCCAGCGTGGTGTCCAGCACCTTCAGCGTCAGGTGCGCGTCGGGCAGCACCGAGTGCAGCAGGCGAACCGCGTGGAAGGGCGTATGGCGCACCAGCAGCGGATGCAGGATGTCGAGCACCGCATCGCGCTCGAGTCCGGCATCGAAGGCGAGTTCGACGAGCTCGTCGGTCAGCAGTTCGTGACAGACATGGTCACGTATTTCCTCGGCGAATCGCGTCTTGTCTTGCATGGTTTTCCCTCGGATCCCGTGCCGCTCTGCGGGGGGGTGGACAGACAGAAAAAGCAGCCTTGTGCGCGAAATCGGTGCGGCTTTCGCAGCATCCTCGATGATGCCCGCACGATCGTCGCGAGATGCGCGCAGCCATGTCCGGGAGTGCGAATTTTTCGAAGCGAATGCGCGCGGTTTTTTGGTGACGCGGCGTTGATTTTGGACGGATTGTAGTTCAAACTTCTGTTCACGGTAAGAGAAATTGTTCAGGCGTCCAATCGATTCAAAATGTGACGTCGGAGGACTCGGGGCAAACCCGGGTCGATGAGTAAAAGACACCGAATTCACATCCCATCACGGCGCGAAAACAGAATGGAACCAGGCCACGGAATCCTTGGAATCGCGGCAATTTCCGTGGGCCGGCAGCCGATTCCCGGCCGTTCGGCCATGCAGCATGGCTGTCACGCAAAGCGTTCAAACTAGTCACGGCGTTCGCAGCGAATTCGTTGATTCGTGATGCGAACGATCAATTCACCGGGCGGATTTACCGAGAGAATTTCCGCCGCGTTGTTTCTTGCAAGGAGACGTGTTGTGAGCGAAACCACCGAAGAAATCTATACCGTCGTCGTCAATCACGAAGAGCAGTATTCGATCTGGCCGGAATACAAGGAAATTCCCGCCGGCTGGAAGGCCGTCGGCAAGGCCGGCCCGAAGCAGGTCTGCCTCGACTACATCAACGAAGTCTGGACCGACATGCGTCCGCTCAGCCTGCGCCAGCAGATGGGCAACTGATTTCGCCTCGCCGGCGCGCATCGAGGGCGCGTGCCGGCGGCTCCCATTACGTCGTATGAACGATGCGCCGCATGCACATGCGGCGGGTCGGTTCACGCTCGCCGGCAGGCGGGTGGCGGCGTGCCCGCGGCATATCGATCGAGTCGACGCGACCGGCCCGCCCCGAGGGCCGCCGGTGGCGCGCGCTCGGCCGGCCGCGCGCGCGGCGCGTGCGTCGAGCGTCTTCACAGTCAGGACATCCATGTCCAACCCGGTTCAGTTCGCACGACGCAGGCCCTGGCTCGCGGCGTGTGTGGTCGTCGCGGTGCTGCTGCTCGCGCTGCTTGCCTGGCGCGCCGCGCGAGGGCCCGCGCCCGCGCAATACCTGAGCGCGGAAGTCAGGCGCGCCGATATGGAGCAGACCGTGCTCGCCACGGGCACCCTGCATCCGATCGAGCAGGTCGCGATCGGCGCGCAGGTCAACGGCCAGATCAAGTCGATTCCCGTCAAGCTCGGCGATCACGTCAAGCGCGGGCAACTGCTCGCGGAAATCGACCCGGTGCTGCAGCAGAACGCGCTGCGCAGCGCGCAGGCCTCGCTCGACAGCGCGCGCGCCCAGCGCGATTCGAAGCTCGCGCTGCTCACGCAGTACCAGCACGAGGAGGAGCGCCAGGCCTTCATGCTCCAGCACGATGCCAGCTCGCGCGCCAACTACGAGGTGGCGCAGGGCAATGTCGAGACCACCAAGGCCGACGTGGCCTCGCTGAACGCGCAGATCACCGTGTCGGCGGTGCAGGTCGACAATGCGCGCGCACAGTTGTCCTACACGCGCATCACCGCGCCGATGGACGGCGACATCATCGCGATGGTGGCGCAGCCGGGGCAGACGGTGGTGGCCGCGCAGATCGTGCCGGTGCTGATGATCCTCGCCAACGTCGACACCATGACGGTGCGCGCGAAGATCTCGGAGGCCGACGTGGTGCGCGTCAAGCCCGGCCTGCCGGTGCATTTCTCGATCCTCGGCGCGCCCGACCAGCCCTATGCGAGCCAGCTCAGGGCGATCGAGCCGGCGCCGGAATCGATCGTCGCCGACAGCTCGCCGCAATACCAGCAATCGCAGCAGCAGACCCAGACGGCGGTCTACTACAACGGCCTGTTCGACGTCGCGAATCCCCGACACACGCTGCGCACCTCGATGACGGCCCAGGTCTCGATCGTGCTGGGCCGCGCCGCGGGCGCCCTGAGCGTGCCGCGCGCGGCGCTGGGCCGGCGCATCGACGGCGATCGCTACGAGGTGCGGGTACTCGACCAGGGCCAGCCCAGGGCGCGCGAGATTCGCGTCGGCTTGATGAACGACACCGACGTGCAGGTGCTCTCGGGCCTGGCGGTGGGCGAGCGCGTGATCGTCGGCGATTCGCTGGAGCAGGCGCTCAAGGCCGGCCAGCAGCAGGGGAGCGGCACGTGAGCGCGCGCGAGGCGCCGCCGCTGCTCGAGCTGGTCGGCGTCGAGCGGCGCTTCGCGCTCGGCGACGGCGAGGTGGCGGTGCTCAAGGGCATCGACCTGCGGATCCGTCGCGGCGAGCTGCTGGCCATCACGGGGCAGTCGGGCTCGGGCAAGTCGACGCTGATGAACATCCTCGGCTGCCTCGATCGCCCCAGCTCGGGCAGCTACCGGATCGACGGCCAGGAGATGCGCACCCTCGACGGCGATGCGCTGGCACGGCTGCGCCGCGAGCACTTCGGTTTCATCTTCCAGCGCTACCACCTGCTGCCGCACCTGAGCGCCGAGGAGAACGTGCAGATCCCGGCGATCTATTCGGGCGCCGCGCGCCAGGCGCGCCTCGCGCGCGCGCGGGCGCTGCTGGCGCGGCTCGGGCTGGCCGAGCGCAGCGCCTATCCGCCGGCCAAGCTCTCGGGCGGCCAGCAGCAGCGCGTGAGCATCGCGCGTGCCCTGATGAACGGCGGCGAGGTGATCCTGGCCGACGAACCGACCGGCGCGCTCGACACACGCAGCGGCCGCGAGGTGATGAACATCCTGCTCGAACTCAATGCGATCGGGCATACCGTGATCCTGGTCACGCACGACCGCAACGTGGCCGCGCATGCGCATCGCGTGGTCGAGATCAACGACGGCGAGATCGTCGCCGATCGCCTACGCGACGAGACGGCGAACCCGGCGCAAGACGAAACCGAAAACGAGCCCGCGACGCCGCTCGCCGTGCTGCCCGGCGACGCCGCGCCGATGCCGCCACCACCCGCGCGCGGCGGCGCCGACAGCATCCACGCCGGCAGCCTCGGCGCGGCGTTCCGGATCGCCTGGATCGCGATGATCACGCATCGGCTGCGCACCCTGCTGACCATGCTCGGCATCGTGATCGGCATCGCCGCGGTGATCACCGTGGTGGCGCTGGGCCAGGGCGCGCAGCGCAGCGTGGTGGCCGCGATCGAGGCGATCGGCACCAACACCATCGACCTGAGTCCCGGCCGTGACTGGGGCGACGAGAACGCGCGTTCGATCCACACGCTGTCGGCCGCCGACGCGGCCGCGCTGCGCGCGCAGTTCTACGTGGACAGCGCCACGCCGCTGGTGGCTTCCTCGCAGACACTGCAGCACGCCAACGTCAAGGCCAGCGCCTCGGTGCGCGGCGTGGGCGAGGACTATTTCCGCGTGCACGGCACGCGCTTCGCGCAGGGCGAGCGCTTCGACGCCAGCCAGGTGCTGCGCCGCGCCCAGGTGGTGGTGATCGACGACAACACGCGCCAGCGCCTGTTCCGAAGCTGGGAGCAGCCGATCGGGCAGATCATCCTGGTGGGTTCGCTGCCTTGCACGGTGATCGGCGTGACCGCGCGCAACGACGGCCTGTTCGGGCCGCGTACCGATCTCGAGGTCTTCATCCCCTACACCACGGCCGCCGATCGCCTGACCGGTCAATCCTGGCTCAACGGCATCACGGTGCGCATCCGCGACGGCGTGCCGAACGGCATCGCCGAGCAGAACATCACGAAACTGATGAGCAGCCGCCACGGCATCAAGGACTTCTTCACCAATTCCAGTGACAGCATCGTGCAGACGGTGCAGCGGACCACCGGCACGCTCACCCTGCTGATCCTCTCGGTGGCCGTGGTGTCGCTGCTGGTGGGCGGGATCGGCGTGATGAACATCATGCTGGTGTCGGTCACCGAGCGCACCCACGAGATCGGCATCCGCATGGCGGTGGGCGCGCGCCAGTCCGACGTGATGCAGCAGTTCCTGATCGAGGCCGTGCTGATCTGCGTGGTGGGCGGCCTGTTCGGCGTGCTGCTGTCGTTCGCGGTCAGCGGCGCCTTCTCGCTGTTCGTGAAGATCATCGTGATGCGCTTCTCGCTGCTGGCGATGCTGGTCGCCTGCCTGTGCTCGACGCTGATCGGCGTCGCCTTCGGTTTCTGGCCCGCCCGCAACGCGGCGCGGCTCGACCCCATCGATGCGCTGGCGCGCGAATGAGGCCCGGCATGCGCACTTCATCGATCCTGTCCCGTCGTCGCGCCGCATCCGCCCCGCGGGCGCGCCGGCCATCCTCGCGCGCGCTGCTGGCCTGCCTGCTGGCCGCGGCCTGCGGGCTCGGCGGCTGCGGCGGACTCACGCGCAGCGAGTACCGGCGCCCGGCGCTCGACGTGCCCGCGCAGTGGAACGCCGGCCAGGATGCCGCCGCCGCGGCGCCGGTCACCGGCAGCAGCTTCGCCGCGAGCGAGCCCTGGTGGCGCCGCTTCGACGATCCGCAGCTCGATGCCCTGATCGAGCGCGCGCTGCGCAGCAACAACAACCTGGCGGCGGCCGCGATGCGGCTCTACAGCGCCCAGCTGCAGTCGCGCCTGACCGATACCAATCTCACGCCTGACGTGACGGTGAGCGGCAGCGGCAGCGCCGCGCGCAATCTCACGCGCGGCGGCAGCACCCTCAAGTCCTACACGACCACCACCAACGTCAGCTACGAGCTCGACTTCTGGGGGCACCTGGCGCGCCAGCGCGATGCGGCCGCGTTCGAGGCCCAGGCCACCGAGTACGACCGGCGCGCCGCGGCGCTGACCCTGGTGGGGCAGACGGCTACCGCCTACTGGCAGATCGCGGCCCTGAAACGGATCGCCGCGACCACCCAGGAGAGCATCGACACCGCCGAGCGCACGCTGAAGTTCGTCCATATCCAGCATGTGGCGGGCGAGGCCAGCGACTACGAGGAGTCGCAGGCGCGCAGCACGCTGAAGACGCTGGAGGGCGAGCTGAGCCAGATCGTGGCGCAGCTCGAGGCACAGCGCAATGCGCTGGCCATCATCTTCGACCAGTCGCCCGAGCATCGCGAGCCCGAACTCGATTCGCTGCCGATCCGCGCCATGCCGGCCATGCCCGCGGTGGTGCCGGCCGACAT
The DNA here is from genome assembly GCF_000959725.1 of Burkholderia gladioli. NCBI lineage: Bacteria > Pseudomonadati > Pseudomonadota > Betaproteobacteria > Burkholderiales > Burkholderiaceae > Burkholderia > Burkholderia gladioli. The sequence goes on along the minus strand of NZ_CP009323.1, from coordinate 3,778,838 downwards.
GCTGGCCCATCGTCCCGACCTCCAGGCGGCCGAGACGCGGCTGCGCGAGACCCTGGCCCAGGCCGACGCGCAGCGGCTCGCCTTCTACCCGAGCTTCTCGCTGTTCGCCTCGGTGGGCACCGGCGGCACCAGCACCACGCTCGCCGACATCCTGCGCAATCCGCTCGGCACGCTGGGCGCCACGCTGTCGCTGCCCTTCATCCAGTGGAACACCGCCGAGCTGACCATCAAGTCCTCGAAGGCCACCTTCGACACGGCCGTCATCAACTTCCGCCAGACCTTCTACCAGGCGTTGGCGGACACGCGCTCGGCGTGGGTAGCCAGCGTGCAGTCCGAGCGCGAGGTGCGCTCGCTGAAGGAGGCGGTGGAGGCGGCGCGGCGCGCGGAATCGCTGGCCGAGATCCGCTACCGCTCCGGCGACACCAGCCTCACCGACTGGCTGAACCTGCAGCAGACGCGGCAGCAGGCCGACGTGCAACTGGAGCAGGCGGTGTATTCGCAGTACGTCAACGCGCTCACGCTGTTCCTCGCGCTGGGCGGCGATCCGGCCTCGCAGGCGCTGGGCGTGGCCGGGGCGGCGGCGCCAGTGCAGGGCGCGAGTCGAGGCGGGGCGGGTGCCGACGGCATGCGCCTGGCCGGCAAGGCGCGCGAATGAAACCGCGGCAGGCCGCGGCGCCCGTGAGGGCGCCGCGCCTCGAGCGGCCGGGCACGATGGATGCCGTCGAGCCATCAAGACAAGGACATGCCATGCGATTCGAAGCAGGAACCCCCGTATACCTGAAGCCGTCGGTGAAGATGGAGCTGTTGCTGGACCGCTGGCTGGCCTGGCCGCACCTGGTGCCGCCGGTGCAGTACGCGATGAATCTCGCGTTCCGCTACCTGCCGGCGCTGCAGTCCTTCGTGGCGAACCCGAAGATCCACGTGGCCGCCTCGAACGATCCGGCGCTGTACGGCGGCCCCTTCATGGACCTGCCCGAGGCGGCGGCCGGGGAAATCGCCGCGCTGCTCGACGAGACCCGGCAGCGCTCGGCGGCGCTGCTGCGCTTCGCCGCCGATTTCAAGGCCTTCGATCGCATGCTGCAGGAAGCCGGCACCGGCCATTCGCTCGACGCGCTCTACGAGAAGCTGCCGGCCACGCTGGCCGGCCTGACCGAACTGGTCTACGACCACAACAACCAGCCGGTGATCCGCATCATCGAGGAACTGGCGGAGCGCACCGGCCTGAGCAACCGGGCCAGCCAGGAACTGCTGCTGAGCACGGTGGCCGATGCCGATCGCAAGTTCTTCATGAACACGCCGCGCGTGAGCGGCCCCGGCAACGCCTTCGCGCGCGTGCCCTTCGCCTCGCCGCTGCTCGACAAGCTCGCTGCGATGCGTACCCGCGCCGCGCCGTTCGGCGAGCTGGCCGAGCTGTTCGACGCCGCCACGCTGGCGCGCGAGGACGTGCTCGAGATGTTCGACACCGAGGCGCCGGCGCGCAAGGCGCCCGACTACGATGGCGAGCAGGTGCGCGTGCGCCACTTCGGGCATGCCTGCGTGCTGATCCAGACGCCCGAGGTCAACATCCTGATCGACCCGATGTTCACCTGGGATGCCGCCGACGACGGCCGCTTCACCTATGTGGACCTGCCCGATCGCATCGACTACCTGGTGATCTCGCATTGCCACCAGGACCATTTCTCGCCCGAGGCGCTGGTGCAGTTGCGCCACAAGGTCGGGCAGGCGATCGTGCCGCGCAATCGCACCGGCAGCCTGGCCGATCCCTCGATGGAGCTGGCGCTGCGCAGCCTCGGCTATCGCGACGTGCGCAGCGTCGGCGCGTTCGACAGCGTCGCGGTGCCGGACGGCGAGATCGTCAGCCTGCCGTTTACCGGCGAGCACGCCGATCTCGACATCTACAGCAAGCAGACGCTGTTCGTGCGCGTGAAGGAGCGGCGCTTCTTCTTCCTGGTCGATTCGGACGCGATCAACCCGGCGCTCTATCAGCTGGTGCGCGAGACCGCCGGCACGCCCGACGCGATCTTCGTCGGCATGGAGTGCAACGGCGCGCCGCTGAGCTGGCTCTACGGGCCGCTGATGACCAAGCCCTTGAGCCGCCGCGACGACGATTCGCGTCGATTGTCCGCCTCCAACGCGGCGCGCGCCTGGCGGCTCGTGTCCGATCTCGGCGCGCGGCGCGCCTTCATCTATGCGATGGGACAGGAGCCCTGGCTGCGTTACGTGATGGGTGCCGAATACGCGCCCGACAGCATCCAGGCACGGCAGATCCGCAATTTCTTCGAGCGGTGCGAGCAGGCCGGCGTCAGTTTCGAGCACCTGCATATCGGTAAGGAAATGCTTTACTAGGCCCGCTTGCGGGCCGGCGACGGCGCGCGGCGCCAAGGGGGACACGTGGACATCAAGCGCAGCAATCAAGGTGCCGGCCAGCTCGTCGGCGAGACGGCCGAATCCGGCCAGCAGCGATACCCGGGGCGCTTTTCGCGGCGCGATTTCGAGGCCATCGCCGAGCGCGCCGTCTTGCGCGAGCCCGGGCAGGAGCCGGGACGCGAGGGCGCGGCGCGCGCCGAGGCGCTCGGCATGGCGCTGGACGCAGGCGTGCGCATCGACGGCCGGCGGCTGTGGGACAGCCTGATGGAACTCGCGAAGATCGGCGCCACACCCAAGGGCGGCGTCTGCCGTCTCGCGCTGACCGATCTCGACAAGGCCGCGCGCGACCTGATCATCGACTGGGGGCGGCAGGCCGGCTGCTCGATCACGATCGACCAGATGGGCAACGTCTTCATGCGCCGCGGCGGGCGCAACGACGCGCTGGCGCCGGTGCTGACCGGCTCGCATACCGATTCGCAGCCCACCGGCGGCCGTTTCGACGGCATCTACGGCGTGCTCGGCGGCCTGGAGGTGATCCGCACGCTGAACGATCACGGCATCGAGACCGAGCGGCCGATCGAGGTGGTGATCTGGACCAACGAGGAGGGTTGCCGTTTTGCGCCGGGCATGACCGCCTCGGGCGTGTTCGCCGGCGTGTTCGCGCTCGACTATGCGCTGGGCCTGCACGACATGGACGGCAAGACGCTCGGCGAGGAGCTGCGCCGCATCGGCTACGCGGGCGAGACGCCGTGCCGGCGCCGTCCGATCCATGCCGCCTTCGAGCTGCATATCGAGCAGGGGCCGATCCTGGAGGCCGAGGGCCTGACGATCGGCGTGGTCACCGACGCGCAGGGGCAGCGCTGGTACGAGATCGAGATGATCGGCCAGGAGGCCCATGCCGGGCCGACGCCGATGCCGCGTCGCCGCGATGCGCTGCTGGGTGCCTCCAGGATCGTGCAGCTGGTCAACGAGATCGGGCTGCGCCATGCGCCGCTGGCCTGCGCGACGGTCGGCATGATGCGTGTCTACCCGAACTCGCGCAACGTGATTCCGGGGCGCGTGTTCTTCACCGTGGATTTCCGCCATCCGCAGGACGAGATTCTCGCGCGCATGAACGACGAGCTGCGCGAGGGCATCGCGCGCGTCACGGCCGAGATCGGGCTGGAGGCGAAGATCGACCAGATCTTCTACTACGCGCCGGTGGCCTTCGATCGCGCCTGCGCGCAGGCGGTGCGTTCGGCCGCGTCGCGCCTGGGCTACGGGCATCGCGAGATCGTGTCGGGCGCCGGACATGATGCCTGTTACCTGGCGCAGGTTGCGCCCACCTCGATGGTGTTCGTGCCTTGCGTGGATGGCATGAGCCACAACGAGATCGAGGACGCGCTGCCCGAGTGGATCGAGGCCGGCGCGAACGTGCTGCTGCATGCGGTGGTGGACCGGGCCTCGGAACCGGGGTGAGGGCGCGGCGCGCCGCGCGCGAGGCAACGAGGCCCGAGCGGTTCGAAGCCGTCGGATCACGGCCTTGTCCCCACGATAATGCAACGATGCTGCGATGCAGCTAAACTGCACGGACTCGAACCTGGCGACCGGTTTTCCGAAGGCTGCGCGCGCATTCCGCAATGCGGCAAACAGCTTTCGTTTCGCCTGCGATTCCCGACTTTTCGCCCCAGCAGTCCGTTCCGACCCAATGGAGGAAATCATCGTGGATGCAAAGACCAACGGCACGCTCTATGTGCTGCAAACGCGCCCGCCGGCGATCATCGCGCTGTCGTCGGACGGCTCGCACGAGGCGATCGTGACGGACCTGAGCTTCACCCCCGACGGCATCAAGGTCGACGCCGAGAACGGCGTCATCTACTGGTCCAACATGGGCAGCGGCGTGCACCTGATCGATTCCGACCCGGCCGCGGGCGCCGTCCCGCCGAACGACGGCACGATCGAGCGCGCGAACCTCGACGGCAGCGACCATCGCGTGCTGGTGGCATCCGGCCTGGCCGGCACGCCGAAGGAACTCGCGCTCGACATCGAGGGCGGCCTGATCTACTGGTGCGACCGCGAAGGCATGCGCGTGATGCGCGCGCGGCTCGACGGCTCGGAGGTCACGGTGCTGGTGAAGACGGGCGAATTCCCCGCCGACACCGCCGATGCGAAGCGCCACTGCGTGGGCATCGCGCTCGACAAGCCCAACGGCCATCTCTACTGGACCCAGAAGGGCGCGCCCGATGCCGGCGAGGGCCGGATCTTCCGCGCGAGCATCGACCTGCCGGCCGGCGCGGCGCCCGACGCGCGCCCGGACATCGTGTGCCTGCTCGACAAGCTGCCCGAGCCGATCGACCTCGACATCGACAGGCAGAAGAACGTGCTGTACTGGACCGATCGCGGCGACGACGCGCATGACGGCAACACGCTGAACCGCGCCCACGTCACGCCCGACGGGCTCGTGAACCACGAGGTGCTGGCGCATGGGCTCAAGGAGGGCATCGGGCTGTCGCTCGACGAGGCGGGCCGCCGGGCGTTCGTGACCGATCTCGGCGGCAACGTGCTCGAATTCGACATCGACACCACCGAGCAGGACCACTTCACCTCGATCGCCCACCTCGGACCGCTCACGGGTATCGACTACGTGGCCTGACGAAACGGCACGTCGCGCGTTCGGCGCGCGGCGTGCCGTGCGGATCGCTCTGATCGCCCGGGTCGTTCAGCGCGCCACGGCCGCCGCGGCATTCGCCTGCTGCGAGACCTGCGTGAGAATCTGGCCGGCCGCGCCATAGGACGCGTTCATGTAGATCTTCGCGAACGAATGGCCGAGGGGATCGGAGATCGGGTGCAGCCCCAGCGAGAAGTTCGAGGGCATCACGGTCTGCACCAGGCCGAGGCTGCCAATCACCGCATCCGAGCTCGAGGTCAGGTAGCTGGAGCCCGGCAGCAGGTAACGCGCCGCATTGCCGACATTGACCGTGCTGATCCTGCCCTGCGCCTTCTCCGGCCCGGTGACCAGCACGTTGGTCTCGAAGTTGGCATACAGCGAACCCTGGGAGTGGCCCACCAGCACGACCTTGCGGTTCTGCTTCAGGTACGCGCGATATTGGTTCAGGTGGTCCGGCAATTCCGGAACCTGGCTCTGCGCCAGGATATCGATGTACTTCTGCTCCAGCGCGGCGTCCATGCCGCCCGCGGGAATGCTGCCGCCGTCTATCGCCCGCCAGAAGTCGGCCGGGCTCGACCCTTCGATCGCCTTCTGCTTGAACACCTGATAGAGATCGCTGAAGGTGCCCTGCGTCGCGTTGTAGGCATTGCCATAGACATAGGCGTTGCCGGCATTGCGCGCGTTCAACTGGGTCTTGAGGATCTGCAGGTTCGCGACGGCGTCGTCGAAGCTGTTGTTGATGCCGTTGACGAACACGATCGCGGTGTTCGACGGGGCGGCGGCCGCGGTAGCCGAGGCGACCGTCGCCGCATTCAGCGGCAGGGAATAGGGCAGCGCGAGCAGCGATCCGGCAATCATCAGGCTGGCTGGTTTTCTCATCGGAGGATGTCCTTGGGGTGAGGGAAGGGCACGGCAAGGCGGTGCTCAGTTCTGCAGCGAGCTCGGATCGAAGCTGCAGGACCGGGCGCCGGGATCGTCGAAATACTGGCCGCCGGCCAGCGATTGAAAACGGATATAGGCCTGCGTGTCGGCCTCGGTATCGAGCATCACGGCCCGCGCGCCCTTGATCCGGTCGAGCATCGCCTGCTGGTCGACGCCCGACTTGCCGAGCACGCCCTGGCTCAGCGCGCAGGCGATGCCCTTGGCGATGGCATTGCCGGCATCCTTCGCATCGGCGGGATTGTGGACCTCGCGAATGGCCTGGCTCCAGCCATAGGCGATCTGCGTGAGCGCTTCGCGGGTGGCGGCGGAGTTCGCGTATTCGGCGGCGATATATTCGGTGACGCGGGCGGGAAGGGGCGGCGGTGAGCGGCGTTGTCCCGCGGCCGACGAGGCGGCGCCGGAAAACGTGTTGGCCATCGGCGCATCGGCCGGCCGCTCGATGTTAGAGGGCCGATCGGGCGACGCCGAAGTCCCCCGGGCCACGATCGCGAAACACAGGCATGCAAGCAGCCCTGCCGCGAGTATCGCGGCAACGACATATTTCCAGCGCATTTTGTTTTGCCCTCTATCGTTTCTTTTTTATTGTGAATTTTTCGGATTGTTCACCGATTCATTGATTAAGAATGCCAAGCAAAGTTGAAGATTGCATGACAGCATATATTCGGGAAATCGGATAGGGAGGTTGCCACGAATGCGACGACGCAAACGCAGGATATGTGGTCGTCAAGTTCCAGGTTGCCTGCCGGTTGTTCGCCTTGCCACGCTTTGCAGAAACCAGGTTTCAGCCGCGCGCACGCCGGTGAGACGTCCTTTGACCGCCGATTCGATAACTTTGACACGTTGCAGTTCGTTCATGCCGATCGTGACCAGGCCGGGCTTGTTCATGGCAGGCTCCACCGCGTTGCGCCTCGACAGCATGCGCCTGCGGCAGGTCTGAGCCGGACATTACTAAATGGCCGTAACACGCAAATTGTCGATAATTAGGATTATGTAAAATACGCTGCGTGCCCAACGTATTTGGGAAACCCCGATCAAGACTGCCACCCGTGCTTCGAGACGCCACGGCCGTCCGACCACTGTCGCCGTCATGCCGGGGAGCGAGGATCCCCGCTCCCCGGCATGACCGAGCGAAAACTGAGTAGTTGACTGATCGAGGCGGCGCCGGCCGCGCCCGCGCCGACCCAAGCCGATTGAGGCGGCCCCGGGGCCGACATCCTGGATGGGCGAGAGCCCGTTTGCCTCGGCTCAGCCCATCGCCGCGGCCAGTTCCTCGACCGACGGAATCGCCAGATAGGTGCCGCTGCGCTCGACCGTCAGCGCCGCCGCGCCCTGTGCCGCCGTGATCGCCCGCGCCGGCGGCTCGCCCGCTGCCAGGCCGGCGACCAGCACACCGCAGAACACGTCGCCCGCGCCCGAGGTGTCCCTGACGTCCGCCGGCACCCCGCCATGGCGCGTACTGCCCGCCGCGTCCACCAACAAGCAACCGCGAGCGCCAAGCGTGACGATCACCCAGGCAGGCCCGCGCGCGAGCAGCCAGGCCGCGCCGGCCTCGACGTCCGCCATGCCGGAGATGCCGATCATCTCGCCTTCGTTCGCGATCACGCCTTCGCACCGTTGCAGAACCTCGGGGCCGTCCCAATGCCATGGCGCGGCGTTCACCACCACACGGGCGCCGCGCGCGCGCGCGTGCTCGGCCAGCGCGCCGGTGACGGCCGAGGAAAGATTGCCTTGCATCAGCAGATAGTCGCCTGGCCGCAGATCGTGCAGATGGTCCTGCAATGCTTCCGGCGGCACGGCCTGGAGGCAGCCGACGGTGGTCACGATGGCGTTCTCGCCGTCCGCCGTCACGGTCAGGATCGACATGTCGGTGGCCACCGGCAACTGCAGCATGCGCAGCGCGGCGAAGGGCTCGCGCGCCAGCGCGCCGGCCAGCTCGCTGCCGCTCGCGTCGGTGCCGAGCGCCGACACGAACACCACCTCGGCGCCGGCGCGGCCGGCCGCCACCGCCTGGTTCAAGCCCTTGCCGCCCGGCGCGCGCACGATCGAGCGGGCCAGGATCGACTCGCCGGGCCGCGCCGCGCGCTCGATCGTCAAGCTCACGTCGGTGACGGCATTGCCGAGCACGTAGACACGCGTCATGAGCGTGCCCTGTCGGCCGCGCTCATGAATTCGCGCAGCCGCGCGGTGTCGACGTCGTTCCACCACAGGCCGTCATGCTTGAGGTAGCTGGCGACGATCACGGCATCGGCGATGCCGAACATGTCGCCGACGTTCTCGGGCGTCACGCCGGAGCCGACCACCACCGGCAGCGAGGTGCCGGCGCCGATCGCCTCGAGCTCGTCGAGGCTGGCGGAGTCGCCCGTGCGCTGCCCGGTCGCCACCGCCGCGTCGGCGTCGAAGAACTCCACGTCGCGCGCCAGCTCGGGAATCGAGCGATCCGCGGTGATCGCGTGCGCGCCGTGCTTGACATGGACATCGGCGAAGATCTTCACCTCGCGCGCATGCAGCCAGGACCGATAACGCGTCGCCTGCGCGGCCGGCCCCTCGACGAAACCCTCGTTGGCGATATAGGCATTGGCCCACTGGTTGACGCGGATGAACGAGGCCGAGGCGGCCTTGGCGATCGCCAGCGCCTGGATCGCGCCGTTGGCCAGCACGTTGATGCCGATCGGGCAGGACACCGCGCGCTTCACGGCGGCCGCCACCACGGTCATGGCCGCCACCGTTTCCGGGCCGATATCGTCGGGTTTGGCGAAGGGAATGTCGCCGTGATTCTCGACGATCAGCCCGTCGACGCCGCCGTTCACCAGCAGGCGCGCCTCGTTGACGGAGAACGCGACGATCTCCTCGATGCCCTGCCCCTGGTAGCGCGCCGAGCCCGGCAGCGGCAGGCAGTGCAGCATGCCGATCACGGCCTTGCGGCGGCCGAACAGGGTTTCGATGACATTGGGTTTCTGGTCGAGCACCAGCTTCTTCTGCATGATCCGTGGCTCCTGATACCGATGACGGGGACGAGGGCTTATTGGTAGGCGGCACTATGGAAATCGATCTCCAGCGCCAGGGCTTTCGCGAACACCGCGTTCGCGCCGGCGAAATCGAAGTGTTCGTCGGGAATCGAATCGATCTGCTCGCGCAGCCAGAGCGCCTGCCGGGTGAAGGCCTCGTCGGCATGCAGGTCCACCCAGGCCCGGATGCCGGGATGGCTGATGGTCTTGCGCGCGGCCGCGCCGCACCATTCCGAATACATCCATTCCGCGCACATCATGGCGACGATCGCGTCGTGGTAGCTGCCGTTCGCGGCTATCTCGAGCATGCCGCGATCGAAGGCCCGCACCGGCTCGGGCAGCACCGCCTCGGGCGGCAGCGCGGTGATGCCGAGCCGCGCGAACATCGCCTCGAAATAGGGAATCTGCTCGGTGGCCAGCGCGTGCAGCACGCCGGCCAGCCAGCGCTTGCTGGCGAAATCGGGCGCCTTCACCAGGGCATGGCCGAAGATCGTGACGGCGGTCTCGACGAAGCGGTGCTCGTAGCGCAGGTAGTTGGCGAATACCGCGTCGGGCAGCGCGTCGGCCTGGATGTCGGCCACGAAGCGGTGCGCCTGCATGGCGTCCCAATGCGCGAGGTTGTGGGCGCGCAGGCGCGCCGAATGAGTCGGATGCTCCATCATTTCCTTCCTTTGCGCGCCGAGCGCAGCTTGCCGAATACGCGCGTGTTGGACCAGATGGCGAGCAGGATGATGATCCCGGTCACGATCTGCGTGAAGAACGGCGAGACGTGCAGCAGGATCAGGCCGTTGCCGAGCGTGGCGATGGTCAGCGCGCCGAGGATGGTGCCGACCACGGTGGCCCGCCCGCCCATCAACGAGGTGCCGCCCAGCACCACGGCGGCGATCACGTCGAGCTCGAAGCCCGAGGCCGCGTTCGAGGAGCCGGAGCCCAGCCGCGAGGCCAGCACCAGGCCGGCCAGCGCGGAAGCCAGGCCCGAGATCACGAACACCGAGGTCTTGATGCCCAGCGCGGGCATGCCCGCGCGCCGCGCCGCCTCGCTGTTCGAGCCGACCGCGATCACCTGTCGCCCGTAGCGCGTCCGGTTCAGCGTCACGTAGCCGGCCACGGCGGCCAGCACCGCGATCAGGGCCGGCACCGGAATGCCGGCCAGCGTTCCCGCGCCGAACACGTCGAAGCCGGTGCCGGGCGCGATCGGGATCGAGAAGCCCTGGGTGGCGTACAGCGCGATGCCGCGCAGCGTGGTCAGGCCAGCCAGCGTGACGATGAAGGACGGTATCGCCTGGCTGGCCGAGAACCAGCCCTGTACCCAGCCGATGCCGGCGCCGGCCAGCAGCGTGAGCACGAAGGCCAGCGGCCAGGGCAGCCCCGCCTGCATGACCAGGGCAGCCAGCGAATTGGTGAGCGCCACGATCGCGCCGACCGACAGGTCGATGCCGCCGGTCGCGATCACGAAGGTCATGGCGACGGCGACGATCATCATCGGCGCCAGTTGCCGCAGGATGTTCAGCAGGTTGGCGCCGGTCAGGAACACCGGCGTGCTCGCGCCGAACAGCAGGCAGCAGAGCACGAAGAACACCGCGATCGACGCCACCTGCGCATGCGAGAGCAGATAGTCCTGGTAGCGGGCGCCGCGCTGCCGCTCCGTGTAGGTCGAGGTATCCATCAGTGCCGTCCTCCCACGATCAGCCGGACCAGTTCCTCGAGCGAGGTATCGGCGATGCGCCGCTCCGCGACCTTGGTCCCTTCGTACATCACCGCGATGCGGTCGCACACGCGGAACAGGTCCTGCAGGCGATGCGTGATCAGCACCACCGACACGCCCTGCGCCTTGACGCGATCGATCAGCGCCAGCACCGCCTCGACCTCGGCCACCGCCAGCGCCGAGGTGGGCTCGTCCATGATCAGCACGCGCGGTTCGAACGAGGCGGCGCGCGCGATGGCGATCGCCTGGCGCTGGCCGCCCGACAGTTGCTCGACGTTCGCGCCGAGATCGGGAATGCGGATCTTCAGGTTGGCGAGCAGGCGCTCGCCCTCCTCCAGCATCTGGCGACGCCTGAGAAACCCCCTGCTGCTGATTTCCCGGCCCAGGTACAGATTGCCGGCCACGTCGATCGCATCGCACAGGCTGAGATCCTGGTAAACCATCTCGATGTGCCGCCGCCGCGCGTCGGCGGGGTCGGCCAGCCTGACCGCCTCGCCGCCGACGAAGATCTCGCCGCTGTCGGGAATATAGGTGCCCGCCATGATCTTGGTCAGCGTCGACTTGCCCGCCGCGTTGTCGCCGATCAGGCCCAGGCACTCACCCGGATAGAGATCGAGATCGACGCCGCGCAGCGCCTGGAACGAACCGAAGGAGATGCGGATGTCGCGCAGCGACAGCACGGGCTGCCGTGCCGGCGCGCTGGCCACCGGTTCGAGGGGGTCCATGTCGCTCATCTCGATCTCACTTCCTGAACTGGGCGCGATACGGGTCGACGCCGGCCTTGGTCACGATCGCGACCGGTACCGTGATGACGGGCTGGACAGGCTTGCCGTGCTGGATGTCGTCGAGCGCCTGGATCGACGCCGCGCCGATCGCGGCCGGATCCTGCTGCACCACGCCGAGCACCACGCCGCTGTCGAGACCGCGGATCACCTCGGCCGCCAGGTCCCACCCGACCACCTTGATCTTCTGGTTCATGCCCTGCGCGTTGATGGCGGCGATCGCGCCGAGCATGGCCGGCTCGCCGGTGGCATAGATGATGTTCAGGTCGGGATTGGCCGTGATCAGGTTCTCGGCCGCCGCGAGCGCCACGTCCTGGCTGTTGCGGCCGTCGACGGTGCCGGCGATCGAGATGCCGGGCGTCTTCGACCACTGGCCGACGGCGGCCTTCAGGCGTGCGTTCTGGATCGTCGAGCTGAGCGCGCCGATCACGCCGATCCTCGCCTTGCCGCCCAGTTGGCGCTTCACGTAGGCGGTGGTGAAATCGGCGATCATGCCGCCGCCCACGGCGTTGTCGACGCCTACCTGGGCCTTCTGCGGCCCGGGCGGCAGCACCGCGTCGATGCCGACCACCGGGATGCCGGCGTCGGTGGCCGCCTTGATCGAGGCGCGCAGGCCGTTGACGTCGATCGCGTCGACGGCGATGCCGTTGACCTTCTGCTGCGTGTAGTCGTCCATCGCGTTGTTCTGCGCGCTGGGCGCGTCGTTCGCGTTGAACACCACCAGCTTCGCGCCCAGCTTGTCGGCCTGCTTCTGGGCGCCCTCGCGCATCTGGTTGAAGTAGGTGGCCTGCTGATTGATCAGGATCAGGCTGTAGGTGGGCGCCGCCACGGCCGTGACGGCCGTGGCCGACGAAGATAGTAGCAGTCCTAATATAAAACGATGAAAACGCTTCCCGCCGACGATGCTTTTCATGACGACCTCCAGGGTAAGGGTTATCGGTTTCCCGGTGACGAAACGGAGCCGCGCACGATCAGCTCGACCGGCAACCTGCATTCCGCCTGCCCGGCCGCCGCTTGCGGCTCGGCCAGGGCCAATTCCACGGCTTTCCTGCCCATCTCCCGGATCGGCTGCCGAATGGCCGTCAGGGGCGGGTTGAACAGATGCAGGGGGCCCGCATCGTCGAACACGATCAGCGACAGCTCTCCCGGCACCGACACGCCGGCCGCCTGCAGGGCTTCCAGCAGGCCGAAGGCGATTTCCCCGCTGGAGATGAAGACCGCGGTGGGGCGCTCGGGCGACTGCAGCAGCTCGGCCGCCGCCTGCCTGCCGAATTCCGGCGAATAGGCGCCGAAGCTCTCCATCACCACCTGGGCCCCGCCGGCCCCGGCCGCGTCCCGCAGGCCCTTCAGGCGCTCCGCGGTGCTGCGCAGCCGCCGCGGGCCGCCGACGAAGGCCAGGCGCCGATGGCCGAGCGAGGCGAGATAGTCGCCCGCCAGGCGGCCGCCGCCTTCGTTGTCGCAGAACACCTTCGCGCAGGCGATGCCCGGCACGTCCTCGTCGATCAGCACCAGGCTCGGCGCGTTGCGCAGGGCCTCGCCCAACTCGGCCGTGTCGTGATGGCCGCTGACGAACAACAGCCCGCTCACCCGGTTGCGCAGCATCCGGTCCACATAGGCGACTTCGCGCGCGGCGCTGTTGGAAGTCGCGCTCAGCAGCACGCCCTGCCCTCGCTCGTCGGCTGCCTGCTCGACAGCCGAGGCCAGCGCGGCGAAGAACGGATTGGCGATCTCCGGAATCACCAGGCCGATGGTGTCGGAACGCCCGCGCCCGAGGCTGCGCGCCAACGGGTTCGGCGTATAGCGCAGCGCGACGATCGCGGCGTCGATACGCGCCGTGGTGGCGGCCGGCAGCTTGATACCGGCGTTGAGATAGCGCGACACGGTGGACGGGGACACCCCCGCCGCCGTCGCGACATCGCTGAGACTGGCTCCGTACTTCGTTTTTGCCAAGGTGTTCCCTTTAGGAAAACGCTTTACTAAATCGCTTTCCTATTCGAATTGGCCATAATCGCCGTGTCAAGAAGAATCCTTGTCTGGAGAATGGCGGCGACCTCGAGCGGCGGCGGATGGGCTGAAGCTGTGCAGCCGAGGAGAACGAGACGGAGAAAGCCTCGACGCGACGCTCGCCGTCGCGATGCAAGGCGTGGCCTGGCCTGGCCCTGGAGATGAGCCGGGCGCCGGCTTCCAGGTCGGCTCTTGAAAGGGAAACGTATCCAGGCCCGCGCTCGCCTCCGGAGGTGCCGGCGAGCGCGGGTTTGCTGCCTTACTTCGTCTTCCAGCTGGTGGCCTTGACGATATCCGCGTCACAGCTCCTGAGATTCGAGAGCCCCTCGTTGAGCAGGCTGTCCCATTGCTTGACGCGATTCAGGCCATTCGGCTTCTGGTTGAAATGGTCCGTATCCATGACCTTCGAACGTTCCGCGTGTAAGGCGTGCGCGCTTGACCGGGATGGACGGCCGGCACCCGCTCGCCGCGGGCCGGCCCGCGTGACACCTCGACATCGACGGCAGTCCCCCTCTGCCGCCTGGACGCAGCGTCCAAGCTTGCTGCCTTGTCCCGCTACGGCAAATCTGAAAACCTCCCTCCGACAAGAGGTTCGAACCTGTCCATCGGAGCGCATTCGAGATGTTTTCAAGCCTGGCACCGTTGTTCTTCGTGCTCATCTGGTCCACGGGGCTCGTCGTCGCGAAAGCGGTGGTGCCGCATGCCTCGACGGACCTGTTCCTGCTGGTGCGCATGCTGCTGAGCGCGGGCCTGCTCGGCGCGCTGGCGCTGGCGGCCCGCGAGCGCTGGCCACGTGGCCGGCAGTTGGCGAGCCACCTGCTGGCCGGTGCGCTGCTGCACGGCGTCTACCTGAGCGCGGCCTACTGGACGGTCGGGCATGGCATGCCGGCCGGCGTGATGTCGCTGATCGGCAGCATGCAGCCGATCGTGACGGTGCTCGCGATGTTCTTCATTTTCGGCGAACGCCCGGCGCCGCGGACCGTGGCCGGCCTGGCGATCGCGATTGCCGGCGTGGTGTGCGTGCTGATGCCGGCCGTGGCGAGCACCAGCACGACGGCGCAGCACTTCGGCGTGCTGGCCGTGGCGGTCGCGATCGTCTCGGTGACGGGCATGACCGCCGGCACCATGATCCAGCGCGGCCGGCTCGCCGGCGACGGCGTGCGCGTGTCGGCCAGCGTGCAGAACGCCGGCGGCGCGATGGTGGCCCTCGCGGGCATGTTGCTGGGCGGCGGGTATCGCTGGGACGGCACGCCCACGCTGTGGCTGGGCCTGGCCTGGTCGGTGGTGGGCCTGTCGGTCGGCGCGGTGCTGTTGCTGGTGTGGATGGTGCGCGTGCACGGCGCGACCAGGATGAGCACCCTGCTGCTTGCCGTGCCGGCCCTGGCCGCCGCCGAGGCATGGGCCCTGTTCGGCGAGAAGCTGAGCGCGCTCCAGATGCTGGGCTTCGTGCTCGCCCTGGCCGGCGTGGTGCTCGCCCGCCGGGCCGCGGCGCCCTCGCCGCTCAAGCCGGCGCCGGCCGGCTCGCTCGAAATCCAGCCAGGCGCGGCCGCCTCGCGCAAGTAGCGCTTCGCGCCCGGCTCGCTCCCGACCTCGGGCTCGAACGTCCCCCGCCAGAAACCGGGGACGCCCGAGCCCGACACGGCACTTAGAGCCCCACGAAAGCCGGCAAGGGCTTGAAGTCGGCGCCGATCTGGTTCGGCATGACGCCCAGTTGCTCGGTGGGCGCCTTCAGGCGATTGGCCCATAGCGTCGGAAAACCGAAGGTCTTCGCGCCGGCGGCGTCCCAGCCGGCGAAGGCGACGAAGGCGATCTGCTCGCGCGGCAGGCCGAAGGCATCGATGCCCATCTGGTACGAGCGCGGATCGGGCTTGTAGGCCTTGACCAGGTCGGTCGACAGCAGGTGATCGAACACGCCGCGCAGCTCCGGATTGTTCCTGACGCCGGCCTCCAGCATCGGCAGCGAGAAGTCGGTCAGCGGCGCCAGGCCGATGCCGTGCGCCTTCAACTGCTTCAGCGCCGGCACCACGTCCGGCCAGACCTTCAGGTTCAGGAACCCGGCCAGCAACTGCTGGCGCTGCTCCGGCGCGAGGCTGGCCTTCTCCGCTTCTTCCGTGAACTGCAGCGCGTCGGCGCTGATCTGCACGAAATCGACGTAGCTGCCCATCATGGTCCGCAGCCAGGTGTAGTCGAATTGCCGGGCACGCCAGGTGGCCACGAAGGCGGCGCCCCGGCCCGGCAGGAACTGCTCCACCATGGCGAAGATCGGGCGCGGATCGAACAGCGCCAGGCCGTCGAAGCCCACTGCCTTGATTCCGTTGCTTGCCGCCCAGGCCGGGATTGCCGTGCTTGCCGCGCTGGCCAGGGCCGCGGTCACGAAGTTGCGTCGATTCATGGTTTGCCTTTGGTGATGTCGAACATCGGTGGAGGATTGGGTGGAACGAACCGGAAGCGGGCTTGCCGGCGCGAAGGCGCGGCGCGCCGATTCGCGTGGGTTCGCGAATCGGCCCCGGCACGCCGGTGAAAAGGAAAGGTTTCGGCCTGGGCTTAGACCTGGGCTGTGGCCTGGGTTGTGGCCTTAACGCCGGACTTCGATGGTGTCGAATGACTGGCGCCGATAGATCAGCGCGGAAACCGCCCAGCTCAGGATGAAGATGCCGATGATGGCGTAGCCGAGCGTGCCGAAGTTGTCGTTGAGCGCGCCGATGGCATCCCAGAAGGCGCCGCTCACCTTGGCGTGGTTGGCGACCAGCCCCAGCGCCTCCACGCCGCCGACCACCACCGCCGCGATCACCGAGATCAGCGTGATGGTCATGTTGTAGTAGATCTTGCGCAGCGGCTTCATGTAGGCCCAGCCATAGGCGCCCAGCATCAGGTGGCCGTCGAGCGTGTCGATCAGGGACATGCCCGCGCTGAACAGGATCGGGAACACCATGATCGCCCACGGCGACAGCCCTTGCGCCGCCTGGTTGCCCGAGATGCCCAGCAAGGCGATCTCGGTCGAGGTGTCGAAGCCCAGCCCGAACAGGAAACCGAGCGGGTACATGTGCCAGCTCGCGCCGATCACGCGGAACACGCGCCGGAACATGCGCGAGAAGAAACCGCGCTCGGCCAGCAGCGCGTTGAAGTCGTCGTCGTGGTAGGCGCCGCCGTTGCGCACGCGAATCCAGGTCTTGACGATCGAGCGCAGGATGATCAGGTTCATCGCCGCGATCGCCAGCAGGAAGCCGGTCGACACCGAGGTGCTGACGATCGAGCCGACCGCCTTGTAGTGGGCGAAGCGCCCGTTCAGCGCCGTGGCGACCACCGCCACCGCCGCCGAGGCCAGGATCACCACGCTGGCATGCCCGAGCGAGAAGAACAGCCCCACCGTCACCGGCCGCTGGCCGTCCTGCATCAGCTTGCGCGTGACGTTGTCGATGGCCGCGATGTGGTCCGCGTCCACCGCGTGACGAAGGCCGAAGCCATAGGCCAGCAAGGCGGTGCCCAGCACCACCGGATGATGCCGGAACGCCATGAAGGCCCACAGCCACGCGAGCAGGTTCAGGCCGATCAGGAATGCATAGGTCGCAAGCAGCTTGCGCCTTACTGTTTCATCCGACTGGCTGAAGATGCCGACGAATCGCGAGATCATGCTGCATCCTTGTTTGCGTCGCCCGGCGACGACGGGCGAATTCGAGGTTCGAAGCGGCGCGGCCATGCCGATCGCACGAGCGCGCCGCGCATGCCGCTCAGACCGGCACGCCGAGCCGCAGCGACACTTCCTTGTGCTTGCGGCCGATTTCGTCGGGGTTGAGGATGCCCTTCTGCATCAGGCAATTCGAGGCCGACACGATCCACTTCTCGTAGTAGGTCAGCTTCGCCGCCATCTCGGTGCCGATTTCCTCGGTACCGCGGCGCTTCTCCTCGGTATTGACGATCTTGTGGAAATCGAGCACGTCCAGCAGCGCGTGGCAGCGCTTCTCCCAGGGCAGCAGCGGATGTTCGACGATCTGCACGGGCTCGTGGGCACCGGTGCCGCCGAAGTCGTTGGGCAGCTTCTTCACCAGCATCGAGGTATCGGTCATGGGTGTCTCTCCTGTTAGATGCGCGGTACCGACACGCCGATCATCGTATCGCGCGTTGCCAGCTTGACGAGTTGCTCCTCGGTGTAATGCTCGGTGCCCTTGGGGCGCAGCGGCAGCACCAGGTAGCGCAGGTTCGAGGTCGAGTCGTTGACGCGCACCTCGACGTGCTCCGGAATCCGGGTGCCGAATTCCTCCAGCACGGCGCGCGGCTCGCGCACCGCGCGCGAGCGATAGGGCTTGCTCTTGTACCAGTCGGGCGGCAGGCCCAGCACCGGGCGCGGATAGCAGGAGCACAGCGTGCAGACGATCAGGTTGTGCACCGTCTCGGTGTTTTCCAGCACCGTGAAGGTGGTGTCGTCGTACATGGAGATGCCCATCTCCTCGGCCGCCGCGTTGCCGTCGGCCAGCAGCCGGGCCTTGAAGGCCGGATCCACCCAGGCGCGCGCCACCAGGCGCGAGCCGAGGATCGGCGAGCGCGAGTCGAGCACCTCGATCTGGTGGCGAACCTCGTCCGCCGTGATCAGGTCGCGCTCGATCAGCAATTCGCGAATCGCGATTTCCAGGATTTCGTAATAACCCGGTTGCGCGTTGTTCTCGATGGCCGCGTGCTCGGAATGGTCCGAATGGTCGTGCGTATGATCGTTTGCCATGTTTCGCCTTTATGCCTTTTCAAGCCAATTTTCAAAAATCTCGAGTTGCAGCGTGTCCGACGGCGCGCCTTCGTTTTCCGGCCAGAGATCCTTTTGCGAGAAACGCACCTGGTAAAGCCAGAGCTGGCTGCCGGCGTTATGGCCGAATGCCTCCTGCTCGGGATTGATGTACTGCTCGACCACCCTCACCACCTGGCCGGGTTTGCCGCGCAAATAGAACGGCGTGCGGTAATGGCCGATCGGATAGCGGACCGACACCCTGACGTGGTCGCCCACCTGGAACGGCGACACCCGCCCTTCGCGATTGACGATGCCGGGAATCCTGGCGATGTGCGAAGCCGCGGCGGCATGGGCCGGGACGCCGAACGCGATCGACGCGCCGCCGGCCACCAGCGACTTCAGCAGCGTCCTGCGGGCCGGCGAGCTTTCGTGGTTCGCCGAATGGGCGGGATGAAGCGAGGGAGAATCATTGATCGACATGGCTGCCACCTTTCGAGGATACAGGCCTGAAAATCCTGTTTACCGCTAATGACGCAAAATCTGGAATCCAGGCGCGACGGTAATGATTGGTATGGGAACTCGATCGAAATCGCCATTGCCGATATCGGCGGCAAGCGGCGGATTCGATTCGATGCGTTTTTCGATTTCCAGCTGGAAATTGTTTCCGAATCGATATTTTCAGATTTGCCATGTCGAAACAAGGCACGCTTCTTGGAAGCAGCGTCTAAGTCGGACCAAGCGCGGAAATGGCCCGGCGGCGGCCTGGGAATGGCCGCTGGAATCGGTTCGGAAAATGCCCCGCGGGCCGCGCGCGAAGTGATCGGCGCGGCCGCGAATCAAGGATCAGGGCTGGCGGGAAGGTGCAGCGGGAGAGTCTGGCGAGGACGGCGCGGGGGCGTGGGCCATGGCACGGCCGGATGGCGTGCCCGTGTCAGTGACCGAGGTTGGTTTCGCAATCTTCCCAGTACCGCAGCGGATCGCGGTGCTGCGGATAACGCTCGTTGAGCCAGCCCGTCAGGCGGCTCCATTCCGGGTGGCGGGAGCCGATCAGCGAGGACCAGATCTCCGAGCGTTCGAGGATCTTGCCGCTCGCGCGATCGCGGATCAGCAGGCTGCCGAGGCCGCTCGAGCTGTTCGTCTGCGATTCGACCTGGTAGCGCGGCAGGATCCGCAGTTCGGCGTCCTCGGCCCAGCCGTAGACGGCGCGAACCGTGTTCGAGGGGTCGCGCAGCTCGATCGGGCCGCTGGCCGGACGAATCGCCTTCCAGCCTTCCGGGAACTCGACGACGATCTCGTGGCCGCCTTCGCGCACCAGCTTCACGCGCCAGGCGCGTGCCATCGCCTCGCGCAGGCGGGCCGCCGACTCGTAGCCGGACGGCAGTTCGACCGCCATCGGCAGGGTAACCAGGCTGTCCTTCCAAAGCCGGCTTTCGTCGGCGGCGCGCTCGATGGTCTCGAATCCGCTGCCTTCGAAGGGATTCACCGGCCGGCTCGACGCGCTCGTGCTGATGCTGCCACCGGGTAAGCCCGAAAAGAGACGCTCGGCGTCCTGTCGGGTCAGTTTTGTCTTTCCTTTTTTCATCAGTTCTTTTTGTGCCACGATCTCGATTACCTCGGGCCCGTGCCGGATATCGGCACCGCGCCCCTTTTTACGGGCGCCCGAATGGGCCCGAAGCGCCATTTTGCACGCATATTACCGGCTTGCCGGCCTCGGTGGGGCCGAGATGCGCACAAGAATGGCCTGGCACCGGGCGGGGACACGGCGCCGAGCGCTCGGCTGCGATGTCCCCGCCCGCTTCTCAGCGCACGGCCCGTGCCCGGGATTGTCCGCAGCCGCCCACCTCGCATCGGCTCTCGCGCTCGACGAGCAGCCGTTTCGCCGAGTCCGCCATGACCAGCACCGAGGCCGCCAGGATCACGGTGTCCTTGATGATCAGGCGGCCGTGCTCGGAGAGGAAGGGAAAGCCGTGCTGCGCGTCGCCCAGCGCCGGCACCCAGGTTTCCGGCGTGCTCGCCAGGAACGACAGCGTGACGAAGGGCGTGAGAAACGACAGCAGGCCGCCGAGCAGGCCCAGCTTGCGCGAGGCGACGTTCGACAGCACCAGCAGGCCGATCAGGATCTCGAGCGTTCCCAGGCCGCGCGAAAAGGCATAGGTGTTGTTGTCCCGCTGCCAGGCGCGTTGCTCGGGCACCAGTTGCCCTTCCTTCGTCATGTGCCGGGCGTAATCCTCGGGATGCTTGTAGAAGAATTCCATCACGGGGCTTTGCGCCACCAGCGGCGTGATGCTGTCGGCCTCGTAAGGCACGAACTTCAGCGCGCCGATCCAGAGAAACACGATGGCGATCGAGATGCGGACCAGGTTGACGCCGAAACGATCGGCGCGGCTGGTGACCTTCAGGAAATGGATATAGGCATTCATGTACGTTTCAAACCACGGCGAGGAAAGTCTCCAGGAGCGCGGACATCCACCATGCCGCGCTCCCGTCCCGGATCAGCTGCCAAAGTAGACCGGCTTCAGGCCGCTGTTCTCGTCCGCGGCGATGCCGCGATTCGCGCCGCCGGCTTCCGAGCGCGCTGCCGGGTTGGCGCCGTAGCCCGCCGCGCCCTCGCCTTGCCGGTTGGCGGCGATGCGTTGCTCCGCGGCTTGCAGTTGCGTCGGATAGCTGTTGTCCTCGCCGCGGCCCACGTTGTAGCCGGCCTCGTGCAGTTGCACGATCTCGGCGCGTACCTGGGCGCGCGTCAGCGTGCCGGCCTGGGCGTTGGCGGTGCCGGCGGCGAATGCCGCGACGAGGGTGGTGGTGGCGACGAACACGGGGATAAAGCGCTTCTTCATGATCTTTTCCATCTGGCAAATTAGGTGTGCGTACAACCTTGTCGGCTCGACATGCTGGATCGATGCCGCCGGGTTGTCGGGATGCGTCGTACTTGGTGATCGCATGAGCACACTGTAGTTGCCGGGCTGTCGCGCTTGAATGCCGGGCAAGCTCAACAAGATGCCCGTTCGTCTCACGATGAGGATCAGGCGCAAAAGCACCGTCGGCGCTTCGTGCGAGCCCTTCATTTTCATTTCGGCGAAGCGGCTCGCCAGCGGATTGAAAGGCTTCGCCGATCGGCACGAAGCCGGCCGCCGAGGGCTGGAGCCCGCGTCACGCAAGGGGCGCACAGACTGTTACATAATGCGCGCCGCATCTCGTGCACGAAGCCTCGCCGAGGATCGTTATGCTCACTGTGGCCGCCGCGCCAGGCTTTCGTTTCCGTCAGGTCGAGATGGCCGCCACCCGGCAACACCGCTGCCGCAAGCCCGGGCTCACTCCGATGAACGACAAGCACAAGATCATGAAAGACACCCTGCCGCCTCGTCACCACCCCGCTCGCGCGATCGTCGCCTCCACGCTCGTGATCGCCCTGCTCGGCCTCGCCGCCTGCAACCGGAAGAGCGATGACACGCCGCCGGCCGCCGCGGCCAGCGCCACGAGCGCGCCGGCCGCTTCCGACGCGCAGCCGGCACCGGCCGCCTACACGCCGCCGAGCGCCGACCAGCTCTACCAGATGGTGGCGCCGATCGCGCTGTTCCCGGACAAGCTGGTGGCGCTGGTCCTGGCCGGCGCCACCTACCCCGACCAGGTCACCGCCGCCAATACCTGGCTCGGCCAGAATCCGACGCTCAAGGGCGCCGACCTGACGGCCGCCGCCGACGCGCAGCCCTGGGACCCTTCGGTCAAGGCGCTCACGGCCTTCCCGGCGGTGCTCTCGCAGATGGCCTCGAACATCGAATGGACCACCGCGCTCGGCCAGGCCTACTACCACGATCCGAACGACGTGCTGAACGCGATCCAGGTGATGCGCCAGCGTGCGCAGAAGGCGGGCCACCTGAGTTCGGGCAGCCAGCTGCACGTCACCCAGGTGGCGCAGGCCGCGCCGCCGCCGTCCTACACGCCGGCGCAAAGCGGTCCGGCGATCTACGAGGGGCCGCCGATCGTGCCGCCGCCGCCCCAGACCATCGTGATCGAGCCGGCCCAGCCCGATACCGTCTATGTGCCGGCCTACAACCCGGCGGTGGTCTACGGCGAGCCGGAGGTCTACCCCGGTTACGCCTACCGGCCGAGCTACGACACCGGCGCGGTGGTCACCGCGGGCGTGCTGTCGTTCGGGGTGGGGATCGCCGTGGGGGCGCTGTTCAGCCATCACGACTGGGGCTGGCATTCGTGGGGCGTGAACTGGGGCGCGCCGCATCCGGGCGGCCCGGCCTGGGGCAACCGGGAACGGCCGGCGGTGGTGTACAACCACACCACCTACATCTCGAAGTCGACCACCGTGATCAACAACATCCACAACACGCGGATCACGAACAACGTCACCAACAACTACGGCAACACCACCAACAACGTCGGCAACCTGGTCAATCGCGGCGCGCCGCCGGCCGGCGTGGCCGCCGCGCAGCAAATGCGCGAGCAGCAGGCCGCGCGCGAGCAGCAGATGCGCGAGCGTCCGGGGGCGCCGCATCCCGGTCCGTCGGCGATGTCGATGCCGCATTTCGGCGCCAACGATACGCGGCCGGGCGAACGGCCCGCGGCGCATCCCGAGGCGAATCGTCCGAACGAGATGGCCGCGCATGCCGGCCCGGGCGAGCCGCATCCGGGTGAGGCGCGGCGTGTCGAGCGCAACGAGGCGGCCCAGGGCGCCGCCCATCCGCCTGCCGAGGGCCGCGCGCCGGAAAACGTCCCGCATCCGCCCGCCAACGCGAACGCGATGCACGGCGCGAACCCGGCGAACGGCGAGATGCGCGAGATGCCCGGCATGCAGATGCACCAGCAGGCCGAGCCGCGCCGCGAGCCCGAGGCGCCGCGCAACGAGCCGGCCGAGGCGCCCCGCCAGCAGCACGAGGCGCCGCCCCAGGCACGCGAGGCCTTGCAGCAGCGCGAGGTGCATGCGCCGCAGCAGCACGAGGCGCCGCGCCCGGCTGCGCAGCCTCGGCCGGCCGATCACGTGCAACATGAGCCTCAGCAGCACGCGGCGCCGCATCCGCAAGAGCACGAGAGGCAGGAGCATCGCTGATCGCGAGGCGCGTCGAGGGAATGGGCGAACGGGATCGCAGGCCAAGCGGTCCCGCCTAGGGTGAACCGTGCCCCGCATATCAAGGCCGCTGGCCGGACCGCCCCGCTCATGTCGAAGCCCGGTCATTCGCCGTCGCTGCTGACGACCAGCGTCCCCCTCCATCCGTCGACATTCTTGTCGCGCGTCGTCATCGTGAATTCGTCGGCCGCGGCCTTGCGCGGCTGACCGCTCAACTGTTCTTTCGGCAAGGTTTGAGATATCGGGCGGCTGGCGTCGGCACGGCGAACGTCATGCGCCTCCCCGGTCGAAACGCCCGGAGCGGCCCGACGATTCCACAGACGATTGGCTCGTCCACGCCGAATCGTGACGACATGAAACCGACGGGGCGGACGGAATCGTCGGATCTCCCGCCGAGACGGCGATCGAGCGCGATGCTGGCGGCGGGGGGCGTCAGCCTGCCTCCTTCCCGGGCGATGTCAGGGCCGCCATGTCATGGTTTTCCCTTGGTGTATCGCTGAAGCGAAACACGGCCCAGAGGGCGCCGACGCTCCCCGAGCGCCGTCGATCACGGTGCTTCCCCACATGCCGCACGACAAGCCGGCCCCGGTGGTCTGCTGTCTTCGCCATGAGCCGACGTCGTCCGACCACGGTGGACGGCCTGCCTCGCAGGCTGGCGAGCCCCCTCTTCCATCCAGTTCAATCATCATTTAGACATCTGACATCATATTTCAAATAGATGAAATCGATGAACAGATCTCAAGTCTGGTGATAGGTGCGAGATGTCCATTGCGCAATGGGGAAATCGATAAATATCCATAAAAATCGGGGCGGCTCCCTGATGCCTCAGTGCTTCTTCGTAGGGTAGACACGTACGTGAAATTCAACGGCTTCGACATACCATTGTCGTGTCATCGTATGACGACGGATATCAGCTCGCCCCTTTCATCGACAAGACCACACGACCAGAACGGAGACAGCAGTGACGGCACCCGACTTCGACGCGACGCACGACGACCGCGAGCAGCCCCCCCGATTCATGCTCACCAGGCGACATTTCCTCGGCTACGGCGGCGCACTGATGGGCAGCGCCTTGCTCGGTGCCTGCGGGGGCGGCACCGATACGCCGCCGTCGCCCGGGTCTTCCTCGCCCGGCGGCATCGCCATGCCGGCCGATCCGATCTGGGGGCCGGACGGCGCGGCCACCAACATCATCGCTTCGCTCGACGGCATCAGGCAGGCGGCCTTCCCGGCCGTCGATTTCGAAGTCGAGGCCTATGGCGCGCAGCCCTGCTCCGTGATCACCCAAACCAGCCCCTACACCGATGCAGGCAAATCGCCGGTCAGCCCAGGCGCCGGCGCGACCCAGGGTGCCGGTGCCTTTGATTCGCGGCCCGCCTTCCTGGCGGCGATCAGCGCCTGCGCGGCGGCCGGCGGCGGCCGCGTGGTGGTGCCGGCGGGCGACTGGTACTGCGCGGGGCCGATCGTCCTGCAAAGCAATGTCAACTTCCATCTGAGCGCCAACTGCACGATCTTCTTCAGCCCGAACCCGGCTGACTACGCCAAGGACGGCCCCGTCGACTGCGGCGCGAACGGCAAGCTGTTCTACAGCCGCTGGCAGGCCAACGACTGCCTGAACTTCGGCGCGCCGGTCTACGCGCGCAACGCCAGCAACATCGCGCTGAGCGGCGAAGGCCCGACCTCGATCCTGAACGGCCAGGCGATGACGCCGTTCGCGGGCGCGGGCAACACGGCCACCTGCTGGTGGACCTGGAAGGGCAGCAGCGGTGCATATGGCTGCGCGAATTCCTCGACACCGTCGCAGGCCTACGCGAACCCGAACAACGTCGACCTGAAGACGGCGGCGCCCGGCATCGCCGCCGCGCTCTACGCACTGCTGACCAACCCCGCCACGCCCTGGCAACAGGACCAGAACTACCTGCCGGCGCTGTCGGAGGCGGGCGTGCCGGTGGCGCAGCGGATCTTCGGCCTGGGCCATTATCTTCGGCCCTGCATGGTGGAATTCATCGGCTGCACCAACGTGCTGATGGAGAACTACCACACGCAGAACACACCGTTCTGGCAGCACCACCCGACCGACTGCACGAACGTGGTGATCCGCGGCGTGATGGCCGACAGCATCGGCCCGAACAACGACGGCTTCGATCCCGACGCCTGCCGCAACGTGCTGTGCGACGGCATGGTGTTCAACACCGGCGACGACTGCATCGCCATCAAGTCGGGCAAGGATCTCGACACCGGGTACGGCCCCGCGCAGAACCACGTGGTGCAGAACTGCACCATGAACAGCGGCCACGGCGGCATCACGCTAGGCAGCGAGATGGGCGGCGGCGTGGAGAACATCTACGCGCGCAACCTGACGATGCTGAACCAGTTCTGGGCGACCAATTCGCTGAACATCGCGATCCGTATCAAGACCAACATGAATCGCGGTGGCTTCGTGCGCAACTTCTACGTCGACGGCGTGAGTCTGCCCAACGGCGTGAGCCTGACGGGCAGCGGTTACGGCAGCAAGCTGCTGGCCGGCAGCCCGATCAACGGCACGGTGCCGCTGGGCGTGGTCACCGCCACCGCGGGTAACCCGTCCGCCTCGCAGGGCGGGCTGATCACCTTCGACTGCGACTACCAGCCGGCCGGCGACGCGATACGCACGCGCCCGGCGCAGGTGCAGAACGTCAACATCAGCAATGTGACGGCCAGCAACGTCACGCTCGGCGGCAGCACCGGATCCTGCTTCCAGGCGATCGTCGCGCAGGGCCCGGTGGCCTTTGACTACAACGGCCCGGCCCCCATCCCCGCGATTCCCGCCATCAGCGGCGTGACGATCTCGAACTGCGATTTCGGCTCGCCCAGCGCCGTCGGGCCCGCCAGCGCCTCCGCGCCGGGGCCGATCTACGCCTGGAACGTGAACGGCATCACGTTGCAGAACGTCAAGATCGCGGGGCAGCTCTACAACACCACGATCACCGACCTGCGCTGATCCGCCGGGATTGGCGCAAGTCGGCTGCAACGAGCAGTACCCGGAGCCCGGGCAGGGCTCCGGTCGAGGTTCGACCGGCGGCGGCGATTCATCGGCCGTGGGCTGCCGCGCGCCGGGCGAACCTGATTTCCCCCCTCCTCCATTCGAAAACAAGGAACAACCCGATGAAAGGGAAAATCAGCATGCGCGCGGCATGGGCGCTCTCCGTCTTCGCCACGCTCGTCGGGCAGGCATCCGCGCAAGCGGCCACCTGCACGCCGCAGTGGAGCGGTTCAGCCAGCACCAACACCACCAACCTGCAGAACGCCATCACGCAGTGCGCCGCCAGCGGCACCAGCAGCAGTCCGGGCCTGGTCGATCTCGGCAGCAACAACGGCATCTCGACGGCGGTCATCACCAGTGTGAACCTCGCCAGCAATATCGTGCTCAAGCTGGAGAAGGGCTTCACGCTGAAAGGTTCGCCGGCGCAGCCGTCGGGCGGCGCGATGCTGACCGGCAGCAGCCTGAGCAACCTGACCATCACCGGCACCGGCGCGATCGACGGTGACGGACAGGACTACTGGCCCGCCGCGGTCGGACAGAACAACACGGCCCGGCCGAAGCTGATCGCCATCACCGGCTCGAACCTGCAGATCGGCTCGAACTTCACCGATGCCGGCAAACCGCAATCGATCGTGGCCTTCCCGAGTTCGTCCAATGCCACCGGTAACGCGCTGATCATCCGTAATTCACCGAAGGAACAGCTGGTGATCGAATCGGGCTCGAAGAACGTCACGATCGACGGCGTGTGGATCTACGCGAACCCGAACCGCAACGCCAGCGGCGACGATCTCGCGCCGAACACCGACGCGATCGACATCATCGGCACCCAGACCGCGATCATCAAGAACTGCCTGCTCGACACCGGCGACGACGATATCGCCATCAAGTCCAACGCGGGCGGCGCAGCCACCTCGAACGTCAACATCAGTCACTGCGTGGTCGGCGGCGGGCATGGCATCTCGATCGGCGGGCAGGAAGCGGCCGGCACCACGCTGGCGAATCCGGGCGTCTCGCAGGTCACGGTCGACACGGTGCAGTTCAGCGGCACCGACTACGGCTACCGGATCAAGACCGACCAGACCGCCAAGGACAGCGGCGCCACCACCGGCGTGACCTATCGAAACACCTGCATGCGCAATGTCCAGCAGCCCTTCCTGTTCACCTACGCCTATGCCTCGGGCACCGGCGGCACCTTGCCGATCATCGCCAACGTCGACATCGACAACGTGATCGCCACCGCCACCAAGCAGCAAGGCGCCATCGTCGGGCTCTCGAACAGCCTGATGGGCGTACCGAAATCGGGGGACACCGGGATCCGCATCACCAATAGCCAGATCAGCGGCGGCAAGGCCTTCTCGGTGACCAACGGCGAATTGCAGCTGGGCAGCCACAGCACCGCAGCGACCACGACCGGCTCGAACGGCCAGGTGGTGCAAGTCCCGGATAGCGGCACGACGCTGTCCTGCCCGAGCAGCATCACGATCCCGGCACAGATCTGAGCCGAGCCGCGAACACGCCGCCGGCGCGATGCCGGCGGCCTTCGCGCTCAGTCGAAGTCGAACATGTCGAACAGCGAGCGTTTCTTGCGATAGCCCTGTTGGTGCCCGGCGCGATGCTCGTCGCGTCGATAAGGATGGCCTTCATGGCTCGCCTCGCGCGATCGTTCGCGCTCGCGGTCCTCGTATCCGCGCGCGCTCGACGGCGCGGGCATCCCGGCCTCCCGCGCATCGAGCGCGATCAGCTTGTCGAGCTCGCCGCGATCGAGCCACACGCCGCGACAGGTCGGGCAGTAATCGATCTCGATGGTGCGGCGCTCGGCGATCAACAGATCCGGGGTCTTGCAGACGGGACATTTCATCTTGCTGCCTCCTTGAGCGGCTTGAAGATGACGCCAGCATAGCGAGCGGGTGGTATCGAAAAAACCTGTATTACGCGAAATTCGACTGCGTTTTTTTCGAACCACCCGCCTCCCCGCCTCCCCGCCTCCCAGCTTCCCTGCCTCGACATCGAGCCGGTCGACATCGACTGCATCGAAGGCGCTCGGCGGCGCGCCTGGCCCGTTACCAGCCGAACTTCGCCTCCATACCGACGTAGTCCGCGTTGCGCGCGCCCAGCGCCCGCAAGGAATTGCCGACATTGAAATGCACGGCTTCCAGCGCGAGCGCCACGTTATCGCTGACCAGCCAGTCGGCGCGCAACTGCGCATACATGCCGGTCCAGCGGCTGCCGTGGCCCGCCGTGCCCGGCACCACCGCCATGCCCTGGCCGTAGACGGCATCGGCGGCGGTCTCGCGCCACTGGAAGCCGAGCGCCGTCATCAGCGTGAGTGTCGGCGCGAGCTTGAACGTCAGCGAAGGCTTCACGTGGATCAGGTTGCTGTAGCCCGTGTAGCCGGCCAGCGTGAAGTAATAGCCGTTCGGGAACAGCGGGTTGAAGGTGCCGACGTGGCCGTTGCCGGGATGGCTGTCGCCGGAGGCGCCGTCCACCTGCAGGCCGAGGCGCGGCGTGCCGGGCAGCGAGGCGAAGGTATAGCCGCCCAGCGCGCCGAAGGCCCAGGCGCCGATGCTGGCCGCGCCCACGTGCCCGGTCTGCCCCATCGCTTCCACGTCCCAGTCGAACGGCGCGCGCTTGCCGGCGTAGCGCAGGTCGAACACGTCGCGCCGCTCGTTGCCGGCGGCATCGAGAAAGCGCGCGCCGTCGCGCTCGTAGCGCGACCAGTAGGCCGACAGGTCGCCGGGGCCGAAGCTGCTGCGCTCGACGCGCAGGCCGCTGAACTTCAGGTGGCGGTTCGAGGTGTCGTCGAAGCTGTCGAGATCGCGATACTGCACCGGCCGCGTGAGATAGCCGATGAAGCGCCATTGGCCGATCTCGTAGTCGCCCCACAGCGCGTCGAAGGCCTGCCGCACATTGGGGCCGTCGCGCACGGCGATGAAGCGCTGCAGGTCGAAGGCCATCTCCTGGCGGCCGATGCGCGCCTTCACGGTGCCGGCGCCGAGCTGGCCGACGTAGGCGACGAAGGCCTGCTCCAGGTCGAGCGGGTTCTTGTCGACGGGCGACACCGAATCCTTGCCGAATGGGCGCGCATCCTCGAGTTGCACGAAGGCCTGCACGTGCTCGCCGAAACGCGCATCGGCATGGACTTGCGCGCGCTGGATCACGTAGCCGTCGGCGCGGCCGCCGCCGAGCCCGAACAAGGGCGCGTCGTTGAATTCGAAGCGCTCTCGCAGGTTCGCGCCGAGCGAGAGATACCAGCTCGGGTCGCCCGACAGCGGAATGTACTTGAGCGCGTCGAGCGGCTTGCGCGGCAGGCAGGGATCGGCGAGCGCGCCCCAGTTCTCCTGCCAGCGATTGAAGGACGGCGCGGGTCGGCTCGCGGTGCAGGCCGGCTGCGCGACGGCGCTTGCCGCAGGCGGCGTCTGTGCCTGCGCGGCCGCGCCCGGCAGCAATGCGAGCGCGCAGGCCGCGCGCAACGCGCGGCGGATCGTCTTGCTTTGCATGCGCTCAGTTCGCGGCGGCGGCGTCGAATTGATGCAATTCGGCCACGTAGCCGCCGGGGAACTCGACCATCGCCGTGCGTCCCTCGGCATTGCGCGCCGGCGGCACCAGCAGCCTGACCTTGGCAGCGCGGGCTCGGGCCAGGGTCGCGTCGAGATCGGCCACGCGGTAGCCGGTGGTCTCGTGCCCGTACGGATAGGGCAGTTTGCCGTCGGTCACGAACACCAGCATGTTGCCGAAACCCGATTCGATCCGAACCCGGCGAATCGATTCGCCCGGCTTGCCGAGTTCGGCGCCGTCGGCCCGACGATCGTCCGAGACGATCCGGCCATGCGAGAAGCGCAGGAAGCGGCCGATGAAATTGCCTGCCTCGTATTTCGACACATAGACGCGGTTGTCCGGCACCCGCTCGAGCGGCGCGTACGAAGGCGCCTTGGTGTGCCAATAGAGCTGCATGTTCAGGCCGCCCGGCCACTGGATGATCGCGTCCTTGCCGATCGGGTCGTCGAAGGGCTCGACCCGCACGTCGGCGCCGGCCGCGCGCGCGGCCCGCACCGCCTGCTCGATATCGCTGACCAGGTAGCCGGTGCGCTCCTCGCCGAACGGATAAGGCACGGGCGTCTCGAAGGCGAACACCGACAGCATGCCCACCGGCGTCTGCACATATTGCGAGGCGGTCCTGCTCGGCGTGGGCGTAACCGTGAACACGGCGCGTGGCGAGGCCTTGCCGCCGAAGGTCGCCACGAAACTGTCGACGAACGCGTCGATGTCGGCGCTCGCCACATAGACGTGCGTGGTGTCGTATTGCGGACCGACCGAGACCACCGGCGTGCGCGAGGCTGGCGCGGCGTAGCGCGCTTCGTCGGCGAAGCTGGAGGCGGCCGGCAGCAGCAGGCCGAGCGTGGCAAGCGCCGCAAGCACGCGCATCGGACGGGAAATGACGGAGAAGCTCATCGGGGACTCCAGGTTGGGAAAGGAAAACTGCAAGGCCCGGCTCTCGCCCGCCAACGGGGGGCGAGGACCGGAACGGGGACGGCCTGGCCTCATCGGCCCGGGCCGCCGGCAATGCCGCCCGCGCCGGTGCCGGACATACCGTGGCGCGAGGCGATCGCGAGCACGCCGAGCATGGCGAGCGGCACCAGCAGCGCCGCGAACCCGGCCATGCGCCAGCCGAGCGCGCCGAGTGCCGCGCCCAGCGCAAAGGCGAGCACGGGCGGCATGACCTGCGCCAGGCGCCTGCGCACCGCGGCCCGCTCGTCGGGCGCGCCAGTCGGTGCCAGCAGCTCGAGCAGATCGAGCACGGCCTGGGTGACATTGCCGGTCATCACGGTGTTGGCGGCGATCGCGCGTGTGGCGAGCCTGGCATGCGCGTTCTGCACCCCCATCGCGGCCGCGCCGAGCAGTCCGCAAGCCACGGCCGCCGGCGCCTCGGTGCCGGCCATCGGCATGGCGGCGAGGCCCGCCAGCAGGAACGCGGCCAGCAGCACGCACTGCAGGCCGTACAGTGCCGCGGCGTGATGGCCCGGCGGCGCCTCGCGCGTGATGCCGGCCAGCAGCCTGGCGGCGGCGATGCCGGCGACGAAGGCCGGAAACACCAGCAGCTTGGCCAGCACCCCGCTGCCGGCGCCGGCCAGGCCCGAGCCGATCAGGATGAAGTTGCCGGTGACATGCGCGACGAACAGGCCCGACAAGGCCACGAAGCCGAGCGTATCGACGTAGCCGGCCACGAAGGCCAGCAGCACGTTTTCGCCGCGCAGCGTCCGCGCGGCACAGCCGCGCGCGCCGAGACCGCAGCCGGCGCCGCTCATGGCCGACGATCCCGCGGCGCGGCACGCCCGGTCGGCGTGTCGGCCGGGCCCGGCGCGGTGGCTGCCTGGGTGGCCTGCCATTGCGCCTGCACCAGCGGAATCGCGTGTTCGCCGATCACGATGCCGAGCAGCCCGGCCAGCGCGATCAGCGGCGGCGCGGGCGACTGCACGCGCGAAAAGTAATAGAGCAGACCGACGACCACGCCGGCGCCGAGTGAAATCAGATACGACATTGCCACTCTCCCTTGATCGGCCACGAGCACTCGCCCGAGCCTGGTTTGCCTGATTGCCCGCCGCGCCGGCCTCGCCAACCGCGCTAATCGCGCCACGGCGAGCCCAGAATCTGGCCGCAGAAATTCATGCGGCGGTAATCCGGATCGATACGATCGAGCACGTCGGCACCGGCCGTGCCCGCGGTGCTGCCCGGCCGATGCGCGAGGCCGCGGCCGATCGCGTCGATCACCGCCTCGCCGAACCGCGCGCCGCGCGGATAGGCGGCCAGCACGCCCGCCCGCTCGCCACGGGTGTAGGCGTGGTAGTGGGCACCGGTCAGGTCGGTGCGCACCGCCTGCGCGAGCACGCCCGCCAGCGGCGAGATGCGCGCCGGAATTCCCGAAGTGGTATGCAGCGCGATCGCCAGCCAGAGCTCGCTCTGCTCGCGCTCGCTGGCGCCGTGGCGTCGCAGCAGGCCACGCGCGGCGTCGGCGCCGTCGAGCTCGTAGCGCTCGGCGGAACGGGCGTAGGCCGCGCTCAAGCCCATGTTGGCGTACAGCGAGCCCACGAACAGCGCGCCCGCATCGCAGGCCAGCCCGCCGCGCCGCGCGCTCAGTGCCGCCAACACGAAGACCCGGCGCGCATGCCCGAGCAGCACCGCCGGCAGCGCCGCGCCGGCGCTCTCGAGGGCTGCCAGGGCCAGCGGCGTGGCTGGAATCCTTACCCCCGCCACCTCGCCGCCCACGCCAGCCAATGACGCCTGCATGCCGCCCTCCCGGCTCTCGCCCTGTGTGGTTCGTGATCGCGTGCGCCGTCGCGGCTGATCGCCAGCGCTCTCGCGGCGCGGCCCGCGGCATGTGCGGCCGTCAAGGCCGGCCGCGTTCGATCGCCGGCCATCGCAGGCGATGACGCCCCGCACCGCCGATCGCGACCGTGCCTAACAGGATCAGCAGCATCCAGGCGAACTGCCCCTGTTCCAGCGACCAGTCCGGATGCACCAGCGTCAAGGCGACCACGGTGACGGCCAGGATCGGCAGCGCGGCGAGCCGCGTGGCGATGCCGGCGATCATCAGCAAGGGGCAGAGCACCTCGGCGAAGATCGCGAAACCGAGCGTGAGCGGCGCGCCCAGATGCAGCGGATCCTCGATCGCGGCGAGCTGCACACGCACGTGCAGCAACTTCGGCAAGCCGTGGACCGCCAAGACCAGCAGGCTGGCGGCGACACGCAGGAACAGCAGCGCCGCGTCGGCTGTGCTGCCCGAACCCGGGCCTGTCTCGTTCGATCTCATGCGCGGCGCCTCAGAATGCGAAGCAACTGCAGCCGAGCGCGCCCCAGAACGCGTTCGCGTCGCCGGCCGGCACCTGGCCGCCCCAGGCCCGCCCATGCGCGTGGCGATGCACGCCGCAGAGGTTCGCGCAGCCCTCGGCGCAGGCGCGTTCCAGCGAGGCCACCGGGCGATAGCGCGCATAGCCGCCGAACTCGGCTACCGGCGACCAGCTCGGGCTGACCGGCAGCGCTGGCGGCCCGAAGCACTCGAATTCCTGGTCGGCGTACACCACCCTGCCGTTCACCACCGTCAGCACCGACACCAGATGACGAATCGCTGCTTCCTCGATGCTGAAGAAGTCGTCGCTGAGCACGGCGAAATCCGCGTACTGGCCGGGCACCAGCGCGCCCTTCCTGGTCTCGTCGTTCGAGAACCAGGCGCTGCCGACCGTGTAGCGGCGCAACGCCTCCATCCGCTCCAGCCGGTCGCGCGCCGCGTACATCGGCGTGCCGCCGACGGTGCGGCCCGATACCAGCCAATAGAGCGAGACAAAGGGGTTGTAGCTGGCCACGCGGGTGGCGTCGGTGCCGGCACCCACCGGCAGCCCGGCCTCGAGCATCTTGCGCACCGGCGGGGTCTGCGCGGCGGCGTCGGCGCCGTAGCGCGCGATGAAGTACTCGCCCTGGTAGGCCATCCGGTGCTGCACCGCGATCCCGCCGCCGAGCGCGACGATCCGCTCGATATTGCGTTCAGAGATCGTCTCGCAGTGGTCGAAGAACCAGCGCAGGCCGGCGAACGGGATATCGGCGTTCACGCGCTCGAACACGTCCAGGAAGCGCGAGATCGATTCGTCGTAGGTCGCGTGCAGGCGGAACGGCCAGCGATTGGCGACCAGCAGGCGCACCACCGCTTCCAGCTCCTGCTCCATCTGCTCGGGCAGGTCCGGGCGCGGTTCGAGAAAGTCCTCGAAGTCGGCCGCCGAGAACACCAGCATCTCGCCCGCGCCGTTGACCTTGAGGAAGTCGTCGCCGTCGCCGGGCCGCGTGGCCTTCACCCACTTCGCGAAGTCCTCGATCTCGCGCCGCGCGTTCTGCGTGAACAGGTTGTAGGCGATGCGCAGGCTCAGTTGGTCGCGCCTGGCCAATTCCATGATCACGGCGTAGTCGTCGGGATAGGCCTGGTAGCCGCCGCCCGCGTCGATCGCGCTGGTCACGCCGAGCCGGTTCAGCTCCCGCATGAATTGCCGCGTGGAGTTCATCTGGTCCTCGACGGCCAGCTTCGGGCCCTTGGCCAGCGTCGCGTAGAGCAGGCCCGCGTTGGGCCGGGCGATCAGCATGCCGGTGGGATTGCCGCGCCGGTCGCGCTGGATCTCGCCGCCCGGCGGATTCGGCGTGTCGCGGTCGTAGCCGACCGCGCGCAGCGCGGCCGCGTTGAGCAGCGCGCTGTCGTAGAGATGCAGGATGAAGACCGGCGTGTCGGGGGCGATCGCATTGAGTTCGTCGAGCGTCGGGCCGCGCTTTTCCACGAACTGGAATTCGTTCCAGCCGCCCACCACGCGCACCCATTGCGGCGCCGGGGTGCGCGCCACCTGCGCGCGCAGCATCGCCAGCGCGTCGTGCAGCGAGGGCACGCCGTCCCAGCGCAGCTCCATGTTGAAGTTCAGGCCGCCGCGGATCACGTGCAGATGCGAGTCGTTCAGGCCGGGGATCACGGTACGGCCCTGCAGGTCGATGCGTCGCGCGTCGTCGCGCGCCCATTGCATCACCTCGCGATCGTTACCGGTCGCGACGATCTTGCCGCCGGCCGAGGCCAGCGCCGTGACGAACGAGCGGCGCTCGTCCTGGGTGGCGATCTTGCCGTTGAAGATCACCAGGTCGGCGATGCGTGCCGGTTGGTCGGGTGCGCCCATCGTCGCTCTCTCCTGTTGTGTGCTGGACGTGGTGGCCGACGCGCGGGCCCTGCTGCGGGTCGATGCCGGAATCGAAGGCGGCGGCGCGGCACGCATCCAGGCGTGCCGCGCCGCCCTGGCGCGTGCGCGTCGGCGGCGCACGCCGGCGGGGATCAGCCCGCCTCGCTGGCGTGCTCGCCGAGGATCTGCTTGGCGTAGCGCACGCCGATCCCGTAGGCGCTGTGCGCCTTGAAGATCTCCATGCAGCCTTCGTAGGTCTCGCCGCGCGCCCAGTCGCGCTGCAGCTCGCACATGAACTGCAGCGAGCTGGTGGGCACCGCGCCGGCCTGGATCACGCGCTGCACCGCGCGCTCGTGCGCCTCCTCCGTGACGTCGCCGCAGGCGTCGCTCGGCACGTAGATCTCGAAGCCCTCGGCCAGCATCTGCACGCTCGGGAACGCCACGCAGACCTCGGTCCAGAGGCCCGCGATCACGATCTTCTTGCGCCCGGTGGCCTTGATCGCCGCGCGAAAGCCCGCGTCTTCCCAGGAGTTCATCGAGGTGCGGTCGATCGGCTTCTGATCGGGAAACACCGACTGCACCTCCGGCAGCAGGTGGCCGCTGAAGGTCTCGGAAGCGATGGTGGTCAGCACGGTGGGCACCTTGAACAGCTTCGCGGCCTTGGCCAGGATCTGGACGTTGTGCAGCACCGTGGTGCGCTCGTGCGAGTGCGTGCCGAAGAACATCTGCGGCTGGTGGTCGATCAGCGCGAGCGCGCAGTTGTCGGGGGTCAGCAGTTCATAGGCCATCTGGGACTCCATAAAGGTGGCGAGGATCGGGTCGGGCAAAGCCGGCTCCACCTCGAGGGCGCCGGCTTCGCGACTGGACCGCAGATTACGGAGCGCGGACCTGAAAGTCCTGTCGATCATCTGAAGCGAGCTGAAGCCAACTGAAGCCGGCGGAGCCGGTTGCGCGCGACGGGGCAGGCGGCCGCCGCGGCGGGCGCGAAAAAAAGCCCGGCGCGTGGACCGGGCGAGCGCAGCGGGAAATCGGGCGCGCGGCGTCGTTGCCGACGCGCGAGCCACCCGCGATCAGGACTGCAGGAAGGCCAGCAGGTCCGCGTTGACCTGCTCCGCGTGCGTGCTGCACATGCCGTGCGGCGCACCGGCATGGATCTTCAGCGTGGCATTGCGCACCAGCTTCGCCGACAGGCGCGCCGAGTCGTCGATCGGCACGATCTGGTCGTCGTCGCCATGCAGGATCAGGGTGGGCACGCCGATCCGCTTCAGGTCCTCGCTGTAGTCGACCTCGGAGAACTGCCTGATGCACTCGTACTGGCCTTTGATCGAGCCGGCCATGCCCTGGCGCCAGAAGTCCTGGACCAGGCCCGGCGAGACCTTCGCCTGGGGCCGGTTGAAGCCGTAGAACGGCGTGGCCAGATCCAGGTAGAACTGCGAACGGTTCGCGGCCACGCCGTCGCGAATGCCGTCGAACACCGAGATCGGCAGGCCACCCGGGTTGGTTGCCGTGCGCAGCATCAGCGGCGGCACCGCGCCGATCAGCACCGCCTTGGCCACGCGCGCCTCGCCGTGCCGGCCGATGTAGTGGGCCACTTCCCCGCCGCCGGTCGAATGCCCCACCAGCATCGCGCCCATCACGTCGAGTGCCTCGAGCACCGCGGACAGGTCGTCGGCGTAGGTGTCCATGTCGTTGCCCGAGGACGGCTGGCCCGACCGGCCGTGCCCGCGCCGGTCGTGCGCGATCACGCGGTAGCCGCGGTTCACCAGGAACAGCATCTGGGCATCCCAGGCATCGGCCGACAGCGGCCAGCCGTGCGAGAACACCACTGGCGTGCCGCTGCCCCAGTCCTTGTAGTAGATCGGCGTGCCGTCCCGGGCGAGCACGAAGCCGCCGCCGTCGGCATGGGCCCTGGCATGCCCCGGCGCATGCGCGTTCGCGGCGGCGGCCGGTGCCGACAGGCCCGACATCGCCGCCACGGCGCCCGCCATGCCGGCGCCGGCCGACAGCAGGCGGCGTTGAGCCGAGCGGCTCGTGAGGATGCGGTGCTGATGACTCATGTTTTCTCCTTCGATGGCTCGCGCGTATCGGATGCGGATCGATGGCGACATCTGCCTCGGTTCGCCGCGTCGAGCGCGTGGGGTTGGCGGTGGATCGCCCCGGGCCGACTCGGCGATGTCGATCGCAAGCCGTCCGAGGCGCGATCGCAGCCTATCGGGGCGAAAACCGGAAGTCCTGTGGCAAACCTGAAAAGATCTGAACGGCGCATGGCGCGGGACGGTGTGGCCATTCCTGCAATCCACGCCTCGGGCGTTTGCAATATTTACCGACATCGCCCCGGCCCGGGCCGGACGATGCCGACGCCGGCCGTCGTCGAGGCGCGCCTCGCGGCATGCTCGGCACGGGTTCGGCAGCGGGCTCGCGAGCCGATCCGCGCGAGCTGGCCCGTCAATTGCATGAGATGGCTGCCGGCCTCGCGCCGGCCAAGAGAGAGCACGATGCGGGGCCGGCCTGGCGCCGCTTGCCGCATCCGCACAAACCAACTATAGGGAGTTGATCGACATGCTGAAATGGGCACTGATTTTCGCGGTGATCGCGATTGTCGCGGGGCTGTTCGGATTCACGGGTATCGCCGCCGGCTCGGCTGCGATCGCCAAGTTTCTGTTCGGCCTGTTCCTGGTGCTGTGCATCGTGTTCCTCGTGATCGGCGTGGTGGTTGCCAAACGCGTCGTCAAATAGCGCCGGCGAGGGCCGGTTCGACCAGGGCCGGCCCTCGGGCACCGCCGCAGCGCCGGCTTCACGCGCGTGTCCTTGCGCGTGGCAAGGACACGCGCCCGGTCGCGGCCGGGCCGCGTTCAGGAAATGGTCGGCGCCGCGTTCAGCGGTTCGCGGTGGCACAGCGTGTCGAGCAGGGCCTCAAAGCGGCGCGCCTCCGGCACGTGCACCGACATGCCGGTGCGCGCGAGCAGCGCCCGGAACGGCAGCAGCAGCGCGCGCGCCTGGTCGGCGGCGCCGCCCAGGCGCAACGATTCGGCCAGGTCGAGCGCGGCGCGCAGCTCGAACAAGGGCGCGCCCTGCTCGCGCGCCAGCGCGAGCGCCTCGCGCAGATAGCGCCGGCCGGTCTCGATGCCGGTCGATACGCGGTAACGGCGTGCGTGCCCCAGCTCCATCACGCCGCGCACGCGCAGCAGTTCGGCCGCGAAAGCATGATCGCCATGCAGTTCGCCATGGCGGCTGGCCTGATCGAGCCAGCCGCGCGCCACGTCGAAGCGCGAGGCATTGGCCAGCGCCTCGGCGCAGACCGTCACCAGCGGCGCGATCATGCGCCTCAGGCCGCGCGCGGCCAGTTGCGCGAGTCCCGTCTCCAGTCGAGCCAGGCCCGATTGCGGGTGGCCGGTCTGGATCTCGAGCTGGCCGGCCAGGCATTCGCCGTAATCGCGCCAGCCGTCGAAACGATTCAGGGCCGCCTGCGAGCGCAGCAGCGCTAGATGGCGCGAGGCCGCCGCGGTCTCGCCGCAGGCCAGCGCGAGCGGCACCACCACCGCCGCCAGCAGATGACACAGCGAAGGCTCGGGCAGATCGGCCCGCACGTGGTGCAGCGCGCGTTCGGCCAGCCGCCAGGCCAGCGCGGTCTCGCCTTGCATCCAGGCGATCCGCGCCAGCGTGCCGGTGCCGAAGATGCGGGGATCGACCGCGAGGTCGACCGGCGTTCGCTCCAGCGGGCCCAGCGCCTCGAGCGCCGCCAGCGTGCGCTCGAGCCGCTCGCGCGCCTGCTGGTGCTCGCCGAAGCAATGCAGCGACGCGGCCAGCGTGGTGCTCGCGCACAAGGCCTGCCAGCGCGAGCCGCTGGCCTGCGCGCGCGACTCGAAGCGCGTGGCGAAGCGCAGCGCTGCATGGATCTCGCCGGTCGCCATCGCGGCGTTCCACATCCCCCACAACGCACGCGTGGCGAAACCCTCGTCGGCGCAAGCCTCGGCACGCACCAGCACACGGCGCCACAGGGCGGCGGCCTGCCTGGACTCGCCGCCCGTCAGCAGGAGCGTGGCCGCGTAGGCCGAGCACACGCGCATCTCGCAGGCCGGATCGACACTGCCCTCTGGAAGCGCGTCGAGGCTGGCGAGGGCGCGGCCGGCGCGTTCGCGGCACTCGGCGACCAGCGAGGCATCGCAGAGCGTGCCCACCAGCGAACCGGTCAGCAACACGCCCAGCGCCGGATCGCCTTCGGCGGAAAAGGCCCATTCCCAGACGCTGCGCGCGGCCTCGAGCGGCGCCGCCGGCCGGGCGGCGTGCAGGCACGGCGCCAGCGCATCGCGTTCGTCGATATGGCGTTGCAAGTAGCGCAGATGCCGACGCGCGACGCGTTGCACCTCGCCTTCGTCGCGCAGTTTTTCCATCGCGTAGGCGCGTGTCGATTCGGATAACCGATAGAACGCGATCGCGCCATGGAAATCGACCGAGAGCAGCGACTTGGTGCTCAACTCCGCCAGCGAGTCGATCGCGCTGGCCACCGGCACGCCCGGCTCGGCTGCTACCGCGCACACCGCGTCGAAGCTGAAATGGCCGACGAAGAAGGCCAGGCTGCGGAACAAGGCGCGCGCGGCGGGATCGAGCAGCGCGTAGCTCCAGTCGAAGGTCGCGCGCAGCGTCTGGTGGCGCGGCAGCGCGAGCCGCAGACCGCCGCCGAGCAGGTCGAGACGATCGTCGAGACGCAGGGCCACGCCCGCCACGCCGAGTGTGGCGACGCGCGCGGCCGCCAGCTCGATGGCCAGCGGCATCCCGTCCAGCCGGCGGCAGATCTCGGCCACCTGGCGCAGGCTGGGCTCGTCGCCCGCGCAGTCGGGCGCGATGCGCCGCGCGCGCTCCAGGAACAGCGACACCGCGCCATAGGTGCTCAAGGCCTGATGGCTCGCCTCGGGCGGCGGCACCGCGAGTGGCTCGACGCGATGCACGGCTTCGGCGCGGATCGCCAGCGGCTCGCGGCTGGTCACCAGGATTCGCAACGTGGCCGAGACCGCCAGCAGCATCTCGACCAGCCGCGCCACCACGTCGACCACCTGCTCGGCATTGTCGAGCACCAGCAGGCCGCCATCGGCGGGCAGGCCCGCGAGCAGTTGCAGGGGATCGTGCATCACCGGCTCGGGCGCGAGCCGCAGCGCCACCGCGAGCGTGGCGAGCACGGCGTCGCGCGAATCGGCCGAGGCGAGTTCGACGAACACCACCTGCCGCGCCTCGCGCTCGCGCAGGTGCCGCGCGATGCCGAGCGCCAGTGCGGTCTTGCCGATGCCGCCCGCGCCCACCAGGGTGACCGCGGCCGATTCGCCCAGCCGCGCCACCACCTCGGTCAGGTCCTGGTCGCGCCCGATCAGGGGAACGGCCGCCTGCGAGGCGTCGCCGGGCGCGATGGCCCTGCCCGCCTGCCGCGCGTCGTCCCGGCCATCGACGGCCGCCGCGTCCATCGCCAGCAGGTAGCCGCGGCCGGTAATGGTGCGGATTCGTTCGCGATCCGTGCCGAGCAGCTTGCGCAAGGCGGCCACGTGCACCTGCAGGCGATTTTCCTCGACGATCTGCCTGGGCCAGACCGCATCGAGGATCGCGTCCTTCGAGACGATCGCCCCGTTGGCGCGCCACAGCACCTCGAGCACGTCGAAGGCACGTGCGCTCACGCGCAGCGAGGCGCCGTGCCGCCGGAGTTCACGCCGTTCGAAATCGACCTGCAGCGCGCCGATGCATATCATGACCGCCTCCGGGTGGCGCCTGGCAGGGCGCGGGATGAAGCCGCGAGGCAGGCGGCGCGCCGCCCGCGCTCACGGGGGAAAGCGCGGATGGTAAGCGAATCGTAACGATCGGGTCTTGAAGAAAAATGCGCCGTCGCACGGGCGGCAATTCGCTACCACCGCGTTTTTTGAACAAAAGAGTTCAATTTTTCATCCGGCAAATCCGGGCGCTGGAAAAATTCGAATGAAGATTCGAATTCACACCACTCGCCAGTGTCATTCCGCATTCATATCTGAATCGACAAGACGCACGATTCCATGCGTGTTCCGCCAATCACGGCGCGATTCGCGCATTGCGTGACATTTTCATTTCGGCCGGCGGCCGATGCGTTTTTGCCATGCTTGAAGCGTGATTTGCCCGATGGTATAAACCCGGTCCATGGCCATTGCGATTCGCCGTGGCTCGCCGAGCCCGTTCGAATCGCGCTTTCAATATCTTGTCGATTCGCGTCACACGCCCCGGGCGGCGCGCATGGCGTGTTTTTCGTGCGAGGAATCACCCGATGTCACTTGCCCCCGATGCGATATCCGCCGACGGCGCCGCCTCCGCGCCACGTGATACGCTCGGCTGCCTGTCGAGCAAGCTGCGCAAGAACCGGCAATGGCTCGGCGAGGCCATCGAGATCCATCACAAATGCATGGACGAAACGCAACTCCACCGAGTCGCGATGCCGGCTTGCGAGCGCGGTTTCCTGTTGGGCATTTCGTTGAAACCGGGCCATCGGCGCAGGATTTTTCGCGGTGCGCGAGTGGAGGATCGGCGCTTCGAACAGCACTCGATTTATCTACGCGATTTTTCGGACGATTATCTGGCCGATCTTCATGGCCAATTCGATTTTCTGCTGGTCGAGGTATCGCCGCGCTACCTCGCCCGCCTGGCCGAGGAGCACGAGGCACCGGCCATCGACGGCCTGAGCTGCGCCGCCAGGCAGCAGGACCCGGTGCTCAGCCATCTCGGCGCCGCCTTCGCGGCCAGCCTGGACACGCCGAACGGCCCCGACGCGCTGTTCGCCGAGCAGTTGAGCCTGGCGATCGGCATGCACCTGGCGCGCCAGTACGGCAGCCTGCGCAAGCGCGGCGAACCCGCCAAGGGGCGGCTCAGCGCCCGCCAGGAAACGCTGGCCAAGGAACTGCTCCTGCTGCGCGCGCACGCGGGCTCGTCGATCGCCGATATCGCGCGCGAATGCAATCTGTCGCGCAGCTATTTCATCCGCGCGTTCGCCCGCACCACCGGCCGCACGCCGCATCAATGGCTGCTCGAACAGCGCACCGCGCAGGCGCGCGGCATGATCGAGGGCACCCGCATGACGCTGGCCGAGATCGCGCTGGCGTGCGGCTTCGCCGACCAGAGCCACCTGAGCCGCGTGTTCGCAAAGACGCTCGGCATGACGCCCGGCGCATGGCGGCGCGGCGCCGACAACTGAGCGCGCTGCGCTGTCAGCCGGCCATCTCGGCGGGGCTCGGCAGCCGCGCTTTCATCCAGGCCTCCAGCCCCGTCACCGCGATGCCCCGCTCCGCGTTGAAGGTTTGCCGCTGGTCCCAGGCCACGCCGCGCCCCTGCGCGAATACCACGCGGTACTTGCGCAGCGCGTCGTCGGGCGCCTCGGCCAGTTGCCGCTGCAGCTCGGGCACGCTCCAGGTCTCGCGCCTGACGCGCCGGCCGCTCCAGCGTTCGAGCGCATCGGCCAGCTCGCGGTAGGTGACGGTGTCGCCCGCCACGCGGACCACCTGGTTGGCGATGCGTGGCTCGGCGAACAGCACCTCGGCCGTCAGCGCGCCGATGTCGTCGGCCGTGGTGAGGGTCACGGCGGTGTCCTCGCTGCCCAGCGCATGCACGGCGTGCGTCGCCAGGTCGACCACGCCGAACGCGGGCTCGAACAGGAAGCTCGTGAACATCCCCGTCGAGACGATCACCCATTCGGTGGCTCGTTGCGCGCGCAACATCTCGCGTACGTCCAGTTGTTCGTCGAACAGGTCCTGGGCGCTGCCGCGGCCGATCACGTCGTAGTCGACGCCGAACTGCCAGGGGAAATAGCGCTGCACGCCGGCATCGAGCGCGGCGCCGGCCAGCTTGCGCTGCACGCCCGGCCCGCCGACGAAGCCGGTGCACGAGAGCACCGTGTGGTAAGGCCGGAACAGCGCCGCGAGCTGCTCGCGTGACTGACTGGCCAGGTCGCCCGTCACGATCGCGATGCCGAGCGCGCGCAGTTCGGCCAGGTCGCGCTGTTTGGC
The DNA here is from genome assembly GCF_000959725.1 of Burkholderia gladioli. Classification (NCBI taxonomy): domain Bacteria; kingdom Pseudomonadati; phylum Pseudomonadota; class Betaproteobacteria; order Burkholderiales; family Burkholderiaceae; genus Burkholderia; species Burkholderia gladioli. Next base: position 3,735,880 of record NZ_CP009323.1, on the reverse strand, counting down.
GGGATCGGTCGAGGCCAGGGTGGCCGCGCGCAGCAGCACGCTCAGGCGCGTGCCACCGCCGGTCGCCGCTGCCCGCCGTGCCAGCGCGCGCAGCATGGCCATGCCGAGTTCGCCCGCGCCCAGGACCAGGATCGTTTCGTCATGCTGGATATTGCCGGTGTTCGCCATCTTCGTTCTCCATTCGCAAAGCCCGTATCGGGACAGGAGCGAAGCTTAGCGGCGGGCGGCCCGGCCATTGTTCGGCCGGCTTGAACACAGAACGCGTGGGCGAGCAACCGCGGGGCGGCGCGATTCGCGTAGCGGCCATCTTCGGCTAGAGTGGCGGAACCTCCCCGTCTGCCCGGCTCCCATGGACAAACTTCACGCGATGACGACCTTCGTGCGCGTCGTCGAGGCGCGCAGCTTCAGCAAGGCCGCCGAAACGCTGTCGCTGCCGCGCTCCTCGGTCACCACCACGGTCAAGCAGCTCGAGGCCTACCTCGGCACGCCGCTGCTCAGGCGCAGCACCCGCAGCCTGAGCCTGACCGAGACCGGAGAACGTTATCTAGCCTCGTGCCGCGCGATCCTCGGCGAGATCGCCAGCGCCGAGCGCGCCCTGCTGAGCGAGGCGCACGCGCCGCGCGGGCGCGTGCGCGTCGACCTGCCCGGCGTGATCGGCCGTGCCTGCGTGCTGCCGCGGCTCGCGGAGTTCGAGGCGCGCTACCCCGAGATCGAGTTGGTGCTGGGCCTGAGCGACCGGCCGGCCGACCTGATCCACGAGGGCATCGACTGCGTGATCCGCACCGGCGAACTGGCCGATTCCTCGCTGGTGGCGCGCCGGCTCGGCGAGCTGGCGTGGATCACCTGTGCCTCGCCGCGCTACCTGGAGCGCCACGGCGAGCCGGCTTCGATCGATGCGCTGGGCGAGCACCGCATCGTCAACTACCTGTCGAACGCGACCGGGCGGCCGCTCGACTGGCGTTTCCGGGTGGACGGCGAGGCGCGCGCGATAACGCTGCCGAGCCGCTATGCCGTCAACGAAACCGAAGCGTATCTGCAATGCGCGCTGGAGGGATTGGGCCTGATCCAGATCTCGGCCTTCGCGGCCGCCGCCTACCTGCGCAGCGGGCGGCTCAGGGAAGTGCTGGCCGACCTGCGCTGCGCGAGCGTGCCGGTCTCGATCGTCTATCCGCAGGCGCGCGTGAACGCGGCGGTGCGCACCTTCATCGACTGGGTGTCGTCAGCCGTGACGGCCGACCTGGCGGCCTAGCCGCCGGCGCGTTCCTCCTGGCCGCCACCGGGCCTGCCGAGACGCGCGGCTCAGGCGCGCGCGGGGTCGAGATAGCGCTCGACCAGCCGCGACCAGTACGCGGCGCCCACCACCAGGTTGTCGTCGTTGAAATCGTAGGTCGGGCTGTGCAGCACACGGCCGCCCGTCGCGGCGCCGTTGCCGATGCGCAGGAAGCAGCCGGGCCGGGCCTGCAACAGGTAGGCGAAATCCTCGCTGCCCATCAGCGGCTCCATGTTGGCCTCGACGTTCGCCTCGCCCACCACCTCCCTCGCCACCTCGATCGCGAAGGCGGTCTCGGCCGCGTGGTTGTGGACCACCGGGTAGCCCTCGACATAGTCGATCTTCGCCTCCACCTCGAAGCTGGCCGCCTGCATCGAAACCAGGGTCTCGATGCGTCGGCGCAGCAGCGCGCGCGTGTCGGCATCGAAGGAGCGCACGCTCAGGCTCATCTGCACGCGATGCGGGATCACGTTCGGCGCGTGGCCGCCATTGAGCATGCCCACCGTGACCACCGCCGCGCGCGAGGGATCGACGTTGCGCGCCACCACCGTCTGCAAGGCGGTGACGATGGCGGCGGCGGCCACCACCGGATCGTGCGTCTGGTGCGGGCGCGCGGCGTGGCCGCCCTTGCCCTCGATGGTGATGAAGACGCGATCGCCGGCCGCCATGAAGTCGCCGGCGCGGAACATCAGCCGGCCTTGCGGCTGGCCCGGGTGATTGTGCATGCCGAACACCGCATCGCAAGGGAAGCGCTCGAACAGCCCCGCCTCGATCATGCGCTTCGCGCCGCTGTCGTAGCCGCGTTCCTCGGCCGGCTGGAAGATCAGGTTCAGCGTGCCGTCGAAGCGGCGCGTTCGCGCCAGGTGCCGGGCCGCGCCCATCAGCATGGCGGTATGGCCGTCGTGGCCGCAGGCGTGCATGCGCCCCGGCACGCAACTCGCGTGCGCGAAGCCGTTTTCCTCGGTGATCGGCAAGGCGTCGAGGTCGGCGCGCAGGCCGATCGAGCGCGTGCCGCCGCCCGCGCGCAACACCCCCACCACGCCGGTGCCGGCGATCCCGGTATGCACCTCGTAGCCGTAGTCGCGCAGGCGCGCGGCCACCTCGCGCGCCGTTTCCTCCTCGGCGAAGGCCAGCTCGGGCTGGCGGTGCAGCGCGTGGCGCAGGTAGCGCATGTCCTCGTCGAGCGGTTCGAGTTCGGTCAGGCTGGAGAACAGTCGGTTCATGAGCGGCCTCTTGCGGGCGGAAAATGATGGCCTTGTCGGCGGTACGAGCCGCGATTATGCGCGCGGCCTCGCCTTGAAGGCGGTGCCGTCACATGCGAGTATGTTGCTTTTCCTGCAACAGACGGAACCGCCTTGCTCGACGACGATCCGCTCATCAGCGAACGCACCCTTGCCTATCTCGAGGCCGTCGCCACCCACGGCAGCATGCGCGGCGCGGCCGATTCGCTCGACGTCAACGTCTCCACGGTCAGCCGCCAGATCGCGCTGCTGCAGCGCCAACTGCGCCTGCCGCTGGTATCGCGCAAGGGCCGCTCGGTGGCGCTGACCGAGGTCGGCCTGGCGATGGTCGACTACCATCGCGAGCGCGAACGCAATGCGCGGCGCTTCCGGCAACAGTTGCAGGACTATCGCGCGCTGCGACGCGGGCGCTTGACGATCGGCATCGCCGAGGGCTTCGTGGCCGAATTCGTCGGCGGCGTGCTCAAGCCCTTCAGCCAGCGCTTTCCCGACATCACGCTGGAATTGCGCAGCGCGCCGCTCTCGGAGTTGATCCGCCTGGTGCGCGAGGACCAGGTCGACATCTGCCTCGCGGTCGGCCTGCAGCGCGATCCGGCCTTGCAGATGCGGCGCATCCAGAGCGATCCGCTGTGCGCGATCGTGCCGCGCGGGCATCGCCTGGCGCGGCGCAACACGATCGCGATCGGCGATCTGGCGGACCAGGACCTGGTGTTCCTGGAGCCGCAGTTCGCGGTGCAACAGCATCTCGACGCGATGCTCGATGCCGAGCGGCTGGTGCTGACGCCCAGGTTCCGCTGCGATCGTTTCTCCACCACCCTGCTGCTGGCCGCCGAGGGGCTCGGCATCGCCTTCATGACGCGGCGCGCCGCCAGTCGCGAGATCGCGCGCGGCGAAGTGCGCGCGATTCCGCTCAACCACCCGATCGCGCGCGGCTTCGACCGCTACGTGATCACGCGCGCGGGCCGGCGGCTGCCGCCCGCCGGCAATCATCTGTGGAAGGAGATCGTGCGCGTGCTGTCGGCGGCCTGAGCGGCGCGCGGCGATCGTCATCGTTTCGCTATATGATGGAACGATCGATCCATCTAGTGGATGCGCCACGCGACGCCTTCCCCATCACGAAAGAGAAACTCATGAGCGGCAAGCCCCAATACGACGAGGCCGTGGTCATCGACGCGGCGATCCAGGTGTTCTGGCGCCATGGTTACGCGGCGGCCTCGATCAGCGACCTGACCGAGGCGACGGGCCTGTCGCGCTCGAGTCTCTACCAGCGCTTTCGCGACAAGGACGGCCTGTTCCAGGTCGCGCTGGCCACCTACACCGAGCGTGTGCTGCGCCGCATGAATTCGGCCGAGGGAAGCACGGCGCGCGAGAAGCTGCAGGCGCTGCTGCGCGGCATGCTGCCGGTGGCATCCCCGCAGCGCCCGCCAGGCTGCCTGCTGACGCGCAGCTGCGCCGAGCGCGTGGACCTGCCGCCGGCCGGGCAGGAAGCCGCGCTCGACGGTGTGAGGCGGCAACGCGAGGTGCTGGTGGACTGGCTGAACGAGGCGGTGACCGGCGGCGAACTGCCGGCCGAGGCGGACGTGGAGGCACTGGCCTGGCATTTCCTCGGCGTGTGCCAGGCGGTGCTGGGCCTGCCCCAGGCGGGGGCCGGGCGCGAGGTGCTGGAGCGGATGATCGAGGTGGCGATGGGGGTCTGGCCGGTGGCGGCCCGGCATGGCGGCCACGCCTGATATGCCCCGCAATGATCGAATTATCAAAGGCTCGATAATAAATTAATGAATTGATGTCGATTTTTACGAAGAATTACATTCACGATATCCCGTGATAGATTGCGTTCGCCAATTCCATTGGCGAAGTCTTCGCAATTATCAATTCGGAGAATTTATTGTGAATATTTCCAGGCTCACACTGGCAACCCTGGGTTTTCTCTCGCTTTCCCAGGCGCAGGCAATTGTCATCAGCGACGACGTATTTACCGCGAACGGCGGCAACCTGAAGGACATTCCGGGCACCATCGCCACGGCGCTGGAACCCCAGCGCGTACAGAGCTATGCGCCGCAGTTCCTTTCCGCCGGGCACCTGGACACGCCCGGGGGCGCCTGCACGGCCACCTGGCTCGGCGATTCCGCGGACGGCAAGTCGGTATTCCTGCTCACGGCCGCACATTGCACCGAGGGTACCCAGCAAACGGGCAAGGGCAATTTCAAGTTCACCGACTGGAAAGAGCGAACCATCGCTTCGGGTCAAGGCTCATATACCACCGGGCCATATCGTTTTTCCAATACGCCGGGTTTCGGCGGCGCTTCCACCGACATTGCATTGATTCAATTGCCCAAGATCGCGGATATTCTCGATCAAAACGGCAGCAAGGTGGCACGCCCGGTTCTTTACGACCTGTCGGATAACGAAGGCGAATTGAACAAGGAAGTCTGGTTTGCCGGTTATGGCTCCTGGGGAACCGGCACCGGCGGCTCGAACGGCGGTTATTTCCCGAAGTCGGGCCCGCGCCGCGCCGCGGGGGCGGCGACGATTTCGTCGATCTTCGAAAACGATCACGGGATCGGCGCAGCGTTCAAGACATCGGTCGGCCGGGATCCGTCCAAGGGCATCGACGCCTGGACCCGGACCGCGTCGGGCGACAGCGGATCGGCGTGGTGGCAATTGCATAGCGGTATCTGGACCATCATCGCCGACACCAACGGCGGCAGCGATAGCCTGTCCACCGGCGCGCGGACCTCGCAGTATGTCGACTTCATCAAGTCGGTTTACCCGCAAGCGCTGTTTCTCTCGCAAGTCCTGAGCGAACGCCGTTCGACCGCCGCGTCGAGCCTGGTCTCGCCGTTCTCTCGGTCGTCCGCGGCCGGCAGGTAACGGCGGCAGCGATCGGGCCTGCGCCGGGAAGTATGGCGCAGGCCAATCGCAAGCCTAGCGCGCAACCAGCCGCAAGGCCTGTCCCGCCTGCGGCCAGACCGGGATCGATGCGCCGGCGGCGGCATCCCAGCTGCGGATCGGCACCGTGGTCACGCCGGCCAGGTCCGATGTCAGCGCCGTGCCCGACACGTTCAGCGCCAGGCCGCTGTAGCGATTGACGATGCGATAGCCGCCCGAGCCGCCGCTGCCGATCTTCTGGAAGTACCACTGCTGCTGCGCGCCGCCCGCCGAGGACGACCAGACCGGTGCCGCGCCCCAGGCTCTTCCCGCATTGCCGCTCCCCACCCCGAGATAGCGGCCGCCCAGTTGCAGTGTGAAGAAACCGTCGCCGAGCGCGCCCAAGGTCCAGGCGCCCGAGGCCGCGGCGGGCAGATTGGTGCCGCCGTTGCCGGGATGCACGACGTAGGCCTGCACCGGGGCCGACTTGACGGTGACGCGCATGCCGCCCGCATCGGCGTAAGCGAGCGACGCCGCATCGCGGCTCGCATCAGGCGTGATCGTCACGTCGGCATATTCCGCGCCGTAGGTCTGGCATTTTCCGTACACGCAATACGTGCGGAAGCGATTGCCCAGCGTGTCGGAGGCGGTCTTCGAGACGCTGTCGGTGAACCAGCGATACCAGGAGGCGGTCTGGTACGGCACGCTGCCGGCGAAGCGCCACTGCTGCGTCGCCAGGTCGTCGGAGACGTAGAACTTCAGGGTCGACGCGGGGCCGTTGTAGTCGAAATCGCGCGTGCCGGGCTTCGTGATCGCGCGATCCTCGGCCACGGCGACGTACTTCTGCAGATACAGGTTCCATGCCACATTCATGACGCGCATCGTGCCGTTCGTGTAGCCGGCGGACAGCAGGTCGCCCGCCCCTTGCGCCGGCGGCACGAAGCGCTCGCTGCCGGTCCCGTCGGCGGCCGGCCCACCTTGCGCGCCGAGATCGCTGGTCGGTCCCGCGATGTTCGATTCGAGCGAACTGGACACCGGCGCCGTCGCGCAGGGCGTGGCGGCGGCCGTGGCGGCATCGCAGGTCCAGTTCGTGCCGGGCACCTGCTGCCACTTTCCGGCGTAGAACTTCTGCCACGACGCGGGCTTCATCTTGTCCTTGATCGGCGCGCGCGCCGCGTGTGCCCACATGTAGTTGTCGAAGCCGCCAGGATTGCCGTTCTGCCCCTGGATGCGACTCGTATAGAAGATGTAGAAATAGCCGCCCACGTTGTCCACGTAGAGGCGCGGATCGCCGTCGCCGTAGTAGTAATACGGCGTCTTCGGATCGCCGCGCCCGTAGGGCGAGCTCAGGATCGGATCCTGGAGCGTCCAGTTCGCGCCCTGGTCGGTGGAAATCGCGTACGAGATGGCGTCGACGCGTGGATCGTTGCCGAACAGTTCGTTATGGACCACACCGTACCAATTGCCCGAATCGGGATCCACCCACACGCCGACCAGGTCGCAATAGTCGGCCTGCGTATACCCGGTGCGCGATGTAACGGGCTGCCCGAACAGCGCGATCGCGACCGGGTTCCGGTCGTTGCAGAGCACGCGCGTGTCGTACTGCGAATGAGCCTTCGCCTCGCTCAGATTGTCGACATCGGCGCCGCTGTAGAACTTCCAGTAATGGTTGTCGGGATTGTCGTCGTATTGCGAGAGCGCGTTCTGCGCATAGAAGCTGCCGTCGCGATCGATGAACAGCGAGTTCGGACTATCCGATACCGGACTCGCGGCCACCGACGGGCCTACGCTGAAACTCGCCGTCTGGGCGCTCGCGGCCATGCACAACAGGCTGGTGCCGGCGATCGTCGCGAGCCGGCCTTGCATCGATTTCATGATTGATTTCCCTCCCGGGTGGAAACGGATCGAACCAGCGCCGGCCGCGGCCGGCAGCCGGGGTGCTCAGGCCAGCGTGGCGGCAAACGCGATCGGCTGGCTGTCGGTCTGGTGCAGGTCGAACACCAGCACCTCGTTGCTGCCCTGGCGCAGCCAGGGCGCCGGGCAATAGAGCCGGTGCTGCGGCCCGATCGCCCAGTAGCGCCCCAGATGGCGGCCGTTGACCCAGACATGGCCCTTGGTCCAGCGGCTCATGTCGAGATAGGTATCGGCGCTCGCGTCGAGCTGGAACGTCGTCCTGAAGAACAGGCCACCGCGGCGCGGGTCGCTGACGACGGGCCGCAAGCCGGCCAGGAACCCGGCGTCGAGCGGCAGCAGGCGAACCTCCCAGCCCAGCAGTTCCTGGCTGCCGCCGCCGGATTGCAGCGAGACCGACTCGAGGATGCCCTTGCGATCGACCATCGCATGGCCGTAGTTCACCCTGCCCATGCCCTCGACCAGCAGGTCGAGGACCGGCGCCGGCGAGTTCGCCGGGCCGGCCGGCAGGCTCAGCGGCTGGTGATGCGTGAGATTGAAGCTGCGCGCGTAGTCGGCCGGCAGCGCCGCGCGGGAGATGCCGCCGGCATACTGCCCGCCGATGAAGACCGTCGCGTAGTCGTGCACCTCGCTGACCGTCAGCACGCCGCCGGCGTAGGCCGGCAAGGTCTTGCGGTATAGCGCCAGGCCGAATGCCTGGCCGTACATCTCGAAGGGCTGGGGCCGCTCGGTCGAGGCCGCCGGCACGGCGGCCGGCAGGTTGTCCCACAAGGAGGCGAACGGCGCGGGCGTGATCGTGTCGGTGCGCGCCAGGGTCGGCACCGGATCGGGCACGGCGGGCAGCGGCGCGCGAAGATAGCCGCCGATCAGCTTGCGGTAGCGCGTGTAGTGCTCGGTGGCCACGCCCTGCTCGCTGATCGGCGCGGCGTAGTCGTAGCTGGTGATGTCCGGCTGATACTCGCCGCTGCCCGTATCGGTGTTCGCCCCGGAGAAGAAACCGAAGCTGGTGCCGCCGTGGATCACGTACAGGTTGAAGGACAGCTTCCGGCTCATCAGGGCGTCCAGTGTGGCCGAGATGTCGGTGGCGGTGCCCTGCAGCACCGGATCGCCCCAGTGCGTGAGCCAGCCGGGGTATACCTCGCCCGCCATCGCCGGCACGTCGGGATAACGCGCGCGCGCCGCGGCGATGCCGTCGGCGGTGCCGTCGCTGAGCGCGATCGCGCCGCCCTTCACGTTGGACTGGTTCTGCTCGAGTTGCGTCAGGCCATCCTCGGTATAGAACGGCCCGTTGATCCCGCCCTGCACCCAGAGCTGGCGAACCTCCTCCATGTAGGCCGGGTCGTTCGCGTAGGAGCCGAACTCGTTCTCGATCTGGATCATCAGGATCGGGCCGCCGCTGGACACCAGCAGCGGCGCGATCATCGGCACCAGGCGCGCGATGTAGCGCGAGACGGCCGCCATGTAGCGCGCGTCGGTGGCCGAATCGACCCGTAGCTGGATATCGGAGTAGCGCAGCAGGTAGGACGGCAGGCCGCCGAGGTCCCACTCGCCGCAGACATAGGGCCCCGGGCGCAGCAGCACCCACATGTCCTCGTCCTGGCAGAGCCGGATGAAGGCGACGATATCGCGGTTGTCGGTCTGGAAGTCGAATACCCCGGGTTCCGACTCGTGGTAGTTCCACATGATGTAGAGCGCGATGGTGTTCATCCCCATCGCCTTGGCCATGCGGATGCGATGACGCCAGTATTCGACCGGGATGCGCGCGGGATGCATCTCGCCGCTGCGGATCTGGAATGCCTGCTTGTCCAGCAGGAATTGCGCACCGTCGCTGCTGAACGAGAAGGTGTGCCGTGCGCGCACGCTCGGCCGCGGCTCGATCGCGGCGGCCGATGATGACGCGCTTCCCGTCGATCCGGCCGATAGCGGCGTCGCGCCGCCGTCGTTTCCATCATCGCCGCCACCGCATGCGGCCAGCACCGGCATCAAGCTCGTCAATGCCAGGAAGTTCCTTCGACTCGTAGCCATACCTGCCCTCGTGATATCGGCGGCGATGTGGTTGCCGCCAGTCTTGTTATTCAAGGCCGTGACGCGATCGGCCGGGATCCAGCCCATCCGATTCGTTATTTTTTATTAGCAAACCTAAATGAAAAGGCGAAAAAATCTACTCGGACGACACGAACGCGAAACCCGCCGGCCTGCCGATCGTGACCTTGCCGGGTTTGGGGTCGAGCCGCCCCGATTCCTGGTCGCGGCGAAAGACGCGCAGCGCGTCGCTTCCCTGGTTGCCGACGATCAGCCAGCCGCCGCCCGGATCGATCGCGAACTCCCGGGGCGTCCTGCCGAGGCAGGATTGGCGCCCTGCCTCCTTCAGCATTCCGCTGGCAGGATCGACCGCGTAGACGAGGATCTGGTCGGCATCGCCGCGGTTGCTGGCATACAGGAAGCGCCGGTCCGGCGAGAAGTGCAGCGCCGAGCCGGCCACGCTGCCGCCGAAGCCGGGCTCCGTCATCGGCACATGCTGGGCCAGGCTCAGCAGGCCATCGTGATGGCGATAGACATCGATGCTCGCGTCCAGCTCGTTCATCACGTACGCAAAACGCCCATCCGGGCCGAAGCGCAGATGACGCGGCCCGGAACCGGGCCGGACCTGCAGCCAGACGGGATCGACCAGTTGCGCGGGCTTGTCCGGCGCCTCGCTCTGGAAGCGCCAGCGAAGGATCCGGTCGGCGCCGAGATCGAGCGCGAACAGATGACGGCCGTCCGGCGCGAACACCACCGAATGCGCGTGCGCGCTGTCCTGCCGCCCGCTTACCGGGCCGCTGCCCTTGAGGCGAACGCTCGCCGCGCCGGCACCGAACCGGCCGTCGGCGGCGACCGGCAGGACCGTCACGCTGCCGCCCGGATCGGCGGCGACCGAGTAATTCGCGAGCGCCAGGTGGCGACCATCCGGCGACAGGCTCAGGTGGCACGGATCCTGGCCATGCGAGGACACGCGATCGAGCAGCGTGAGCGTGCCGCTCGTGGCGTCGAACGCGTAGGCGCTGACCATCCCCGTCACGGTGGCGATGCCGGGCGCGGCGCCGCCGCCCGGCAGTTCGTTGACCGCATAGACATGGCGGCCGTCGCGGCTCGCAACCAGGTAGGACGGATTCGCCGCGGGGATCGCGAAGACGCGCTCGAGCGCGCCCGATGCCGTATCGAACCGGTAGACGTGGATCCCGTCGTCGCCACCCTCGGCATAGCTGCCGACCAGCAGCATCGGCCTGGCGCCGGGCTTCGGGGCGCGCCGGCGGCCTTCCGCCGGGCCCGTCATTTCACGGCCCCCATCGCCAGGCCCTTGACCATGAAGCGCTGCAGCCAGGCGAACACGATCGACACCGGCAGCGTGGCGCACAACGTCGCCGCCATCACCAGTTGCCACTCGACCACGTACTTGCCGGCCACCATGTCGGTCACCTGCACGGTCAGCGTCTTGTTCTCAGGCGAGCGGATCAGCGTGTAGACCACGGCGAACTCGTTCCAGGCATTGATGAAGGTGAAGATCGCGGCCACCACCATCGCCGGCACGGTCAGGGGAAGGAACACCTTGAGCACCGCCGCGCCGCGCCCGCAACCCTCCAGCCAGGCCGATTCCTCGAGATCGCGCGGCACCGTCTCGAAGTACGAGGACAGCATCCAGACCGCGAAGGCGATGTTGAACGCCGCGTACGAGACGATCACGCCGATCTTCGAGTCGACCAGATTGCCGTCGCCGTAGGGAATCATCGCGGCGAGCCGGAACAGCCCGACCACCAGCAGGATCGGCGAGAGCATCTGGGTGAGCAGCAGGAACTGCCGATAGGCGCCGCGCCCGCGAAACGGCAGGCGCGCCAGCGCGTAGGCGGCGGGCAGGCTGACCGCGAGCGCCAGCGCGGTGGACAGGAAGCTGATCACCAGGCTGTTGCGCAGCGCCGCGCCGAAGTTGGCGGCCTGCCACATGTCGACGAAATTCTGCCAGCGCCAGTGGTTCGGCATCCAGCGCGCCGGGTAGACGAACACCTCGTCGGCCGGCTTGAGCGCGGTAAACAGCATCACCGCGAACGGGAACAGGATCACGATCACCAGCGGCGACAGGACCAGCCAGCACCACAGCGTGCGCTTGCCCTTGGCGTTCATGCGACCTCCTCGTGCTTCGGCTGGATGCGCAGGTAGATCATCGAGAACAGCAGCAGGATCGCCAGCATGATCAGCGACACCGCCGCCGCCTGCCCCGGGTGGCCGAGGCGGAAGCCCAGCTCGTAGAGGTAGGTGACCAGGATATGGGTGCTCTCGTCGGGGCCGCCCTGCGTCATCACCCAGATGATCGGGAAGGAATTGAACACGTAGATCACGTTCAGCAGGATCGCCATGTTGATGAACGGCCGCAGCAGCGGCAGCGTCAGGCGCCGGAAACGCTGCCAGGCGCCGGCGCCGTCGATCTGCGCGGCCTCGTAGATGTCGGCCGGGATCGAGGACAACCCGCCGAGCAGGATCGTCACCGTAAACGGGATCGAGACCAGGATGCCGACCAGGATTTCCGCGGTGAAGGCCAGCCCGGGCGTGGCGAGCCAGTGCAGCGGCGCGCCGATCAGGTGCAGGCGCTGCAACGTGACGTTGACCATGCCGTAGTCGTCGTTGAAGGCCCAGCGCCAGACCACCGCGGTCATGGTCAGCGAGACCGACCACGGCAGCATCACGATGGTGCGCGCCAGGCCGCGCCCATGGAAATCCTGGTTCAGCACCAGCGCCACCGGCACCGAGATCAGCACGGTCCCGCCGACCACGCAGGCGGTCCAGTACACGGTGCGCCACAGCGAGCCGATGAAGACCGGATCGGCGAACACGGCGCGGAAATTGTCGAGCCCGCTGAAGCCGCGAACCGTGCCGAAGCGCGAGACCTCATGCAGCGACTGGTAGACGATGTTGAAGACCGGATAGGAGATGATCAGCAGCGCCAGCAACAGGCTCGGCACGATCAGCAGCCAGGGCAGCGTGGAGCGCGGCATGGCCCTGCCGCCCCGGCGCTTCACCGGCGCGCGGCGCGTGAGCACCGCCTCGCCCGAAGCCAGCCCCGCGGCGCGCGCATCAGTGTCCGAGCGCATGGTTCGCCTCGCTGGCCGCTGCGTTCAGCGCGGCGGCCGGTTGCGCGCGTCCCAGGTAGATCGCCTGCACCGCGTTCGTGACCGCCCGGGCGGTGTCTTCCCAGCCGGAAATGGTGGGCGCGAAGTGCGCGCTCGGCAGCAGCGCGACGAAGGCCCGGGTATCCGCATCGCCCAGCGCGGGGTCGGCCGCCTCGGCCTTGGTGGTGGGCAGGAAACCCTCGGTGCGCGTGAACTCCACGCGCGGGCCCTTGGTGAACAGGTAGTCGAGGAACTTCCACGCGCTCTTCTTCACCTTCGAATTGCGGAACATCACGATCGAGTCCGTCACCGCATAGGTCGCGTGCACGGTGCCGACAGGGATCCCGGTGATGCCGTACTTCAGGTTCGGCACCTCCTTGTTCAGTTGCCTGGCGAGAAACGGCGCCGAGATCACCATCGCGACGCGCCCCTGCTTGAACAGGTTCTGCACGTCCTCGCGGTTGTAGCCGGTCACGCCCGGCTCGGTCAGGCCGGCATCGATCATCGAGCGGTAGAGCTGGGCGGCCTTGATGCCGGCGGGACCGTTGAAGGCCGCCTTGCCGTCCTTGCCGACCACCTCGCCGCCGTACGACCAGAGCGCGTAATAGAAATACACGTCGGTCTCGATCTCCTTGCCCTGCAGGCCGAAGCCCGCGATGCCCTGGGCCTTCAGCTTCCTCGCGGCGGCCACCACGTCGTCCCAACTGGCCGGTCCGTTCGGATAACCGACTTTCGCGAGCAGGGTCTTGTTGTAGTACAGCGCGCGTGCCGATCCCGCGATCGGCAGCCCGTACAGCTTGCCGCCCACCTCGCCGGGCGCGAGCAGCGAGCCGATGAAGCGGTCGCGAAACGCCGCGTTCATGTAGCCGTCGAGCGGCTCGGTCAGCTCGTCGCGCACGAAGTCCGGCAGCCAGCGCGTGCCGACGATCGCCAGGTCGGCATTGGCGCCACCGGAAATATCGGTCTGCATCTTCTGCTGCAGGGTGTCCCAGTTGACGTCCTCGATCTTGATGGTGGTGCCCGGGTTGGCCTGCTCGAAGCCGCGCGCCATCTTCTCGAAGTACGGCGCGGTGGCGTCGCTGTAGTGCGCGACCGTGACTCGCACGGTGTCGGCCCGCACCGCCTGGCTCGCCAGGCAGACGGCCAGCGCGCCGGCGGCGAACCCGCAGAGTCTCGTGATGGTCGACCGGGAAAATCGCATGGGGCACCCCTCGTCATGATGTGATGGACGGCTCTCGATGTCCGTCCTTGTAAAAATCCTACAGAGCAAAAATAAAAATGTCACGAGCCCGTTGAGATTTTTTTCCCAGCGTTTTCCGCTTATATTCTGCTCATCCAGGCAAACCTGGGGCAATCCATAAGCAACGGCGCCGATGCTCGTGTATATAATTTTCACGAACTGCGAAGCATCGGGACGAGATCGGGGCGCACCGCCCATGCATTCCAAACCTCGGAGAAACAATCCCATGAATCATGTCGTTCTGGTCACCGGCGCCTGCGGCGGAATCGGTCGCGTGCTGTGTCGCCGCTTCGTCGAGCAAGGCGATACCGTGCTCGCGCTCGATCGCGATGGCGCCGCGCTGGCCGCCCTCCCCGGCGTGCGCCCGGTGGTCGCCGATCTCACCGACGGCGAAGCCGTGCGTGCCGCCGTCGACGCGGCGGTGCGCGAGGCGGGCCCGGTCGGGATCCTGGTCGCCAACGCGGGAGCGGCCGTCGCCGGCTCGCTCGCCAGCACGCGCGATGCCGACTGGCGCCGCGATATCGACCTCAACCTGAACGGCACCTACTACTCGGTGGAAGCCGTGCGCGCCTCGATGATCGAGCGCCGGCGCGGCAACATCGTGGTGATCGGCTCCGTGAACGGCGCCACCAGCCTCGGGCACCCCGCCTACAGCGCGGCGAAGGCCGGGCTCGTCAGCTATACCCGGGCGCTCGCGACCGAGTTCGGCCAGTTCGGCATCCGCGCCAATATCGTCTGCCCGGGCACCGTCAAGACGCAGGCCTGGGAGGCGCGCATCGCCAAGGATCCGGCCGTGCTCGAGAAGCTGCGCAAGTGGTATCCGCTGGGCGACTTCCCGAACCCGGACGACGTCGCCGATGCCGTGCTGTTCCTCGCCTCGGAGCAGGCGAGGATGATCACCGGCGTGATGCTGCCGGTCGACGGCGGCCTGCTCGCCGGCAACCGGCTGATGGCGGCCGAACTCACGCTCGAATCGTTCTGACACCCCACCCGGGCCAGGGCTCGAAAGGAAAAGACATGGCGGAAGTCCAGTTGCAAGGCCTCTCCAAGCGCTACGGCGCGGCGCAGGTGGTGCACGGCATCGACCTGCATATCGACGACGGCGAATTCGTGGTCCTGGTCGGGCCGTCCGGCTGCGGCAAGAGCACCCTGATGCGGATGATCGCCGGCCTCGAGGACATCAGCGACGGCGAGCTGCGGATCGGCGGCACGCGCGCCAACGAGTTGTCGCCGCAGCGGCGCAACGTGTCGATGGTGTTCCAGAGCTACGCGCTGTATCCCCACCTGAGCGTGCACGAGAACATCGCGTTCGGCCCGAGGATCCGCAAGGAAGCCCGGCAGGACTACGAACCGAGGATCCGAGCGGCGGCCAGGATGCTGAACCTGTCCGACTATCTCGATCGCCTGCCGCGCGCGCTGTCGGGCGGGCAACGGCAGCGCGTCGCGATGGGGCGCGCGATCGTGCGCGAACCCGCGCTGTTCCTGTTCGACGAGCCGCTGTCGAATCTCGACGCCAAGCTGCGCGTGCAGATGCGCACCGAGATCAAGGCGCTGCACCAGCGGCTGCGCAACACGGTGGTCTATGTCACGCACGACCAGGTCGAGGCGATGACCATGGCCGACCGCATCGTGGTGATGAATGCCGGACGCATCGAGCAGATCGGCGCGCCGCTGGCGCTCTACGATCGCCCCGCCAACCGCTTCGTCGCCGGCTTCCTCGGTTCGCCGGCGATGAATTTCGTGGACGGCACGGTCGAGGCTGCGCGGGATCTCCCCACGCTGCGGCTCGCCGACGGCACGCGCGTGCCGCTGCCCGCCGATCTGCCGGGCGCGCTCGCGGGCAGGCGCGTCACGCTCGGCGTGCGCCCGGAGGAGATCGCCTGGTCGAACGGCGAGCGCGCGCTGCGCCTGTCGGTCGACGTGGTGGAGCCGACCGGGGCGGAAACCCATGTGTACGGCAAGCTGGCCGATGCGACCTGGTGCCTGACCACCCGCGACCGGACGATCGACAGGCCCGGCATCGAGCTGGGCCTGTCGTTGCCGCCCGAGCACATGCACCTGTTCGACGCGGACAGCGGGCGGCGCCTCAACTGACGGGTTCGGGCCGCCGATTTCCAGGCGGCGGCCCGACCCGGAGCATGGATCCCGCTTCGGCATTGATTGATTAGGAATCCACATCCATCCCGGGGGAAGCCGCAATTCGGCAACAGCTTGCCCCTTCGTTCCGCTGTGCAACCGGAGCGCGTGACGGCCAATCCTGGCGCCGGCCTCGCTCCGTTCCCGAGGAGAATCGCATGCGTACCCGCTTCCCGCGCCTCGCATCGAGCGCGCTGCTCGCCCTGCCGCTCTGCCTGAACCTGCCGGCCCATGCCGATACCGTGGCCGCCAATACCAGCACGCCGCTGGCGGCGACCCCGCCGATGGGCTTCAACAACTGGGCCCGCTTCCAGTGCACGGCCCAGGCACCCATCGACGGCAGCGCGCGCGCCAATTATTCGTTCCAGCATTTCATGCTCGACCAGGCCGAGGCGATGCGCGCGACGGGGCTGGTCGCGTCGGGCTATACCCTGCTGTGGGTCGACGACTGCTGGATGTCGCGCAGCGGCAGCGGGCAGATCCAGGGCGCCGCGCGCTGGGGCGGCTCCCAGCAGCCCGGCTTCGATTCCGACCTGGGCGCCTACGCGAGCGCGGTCCATGCCAAGGGCATGCTGGCCGCCCTGTACAACACCTCCGGCGCGAAGACCTGCCAGGGCGTGGCGGCCGGCGAACAGGGCCATCAGCTGCAGGACGCGCAGACCTACGTGGCCTGGGGCGTGGATGCCCTAAAGCTCGACAATTGCGGCGCGGTCGACAATGCCACGCCGCAGCAGCTCTTCAAGCAGATGGCCGATGCGCTGGGCCAGGCCAGCGCCGGTTCGGCGCGCAAGATCCTGTTCAACGAATCCGCGCCGGCCGGCTACGGGCCCACCGGGTCCGCCAAGTACGCCACGCTGGACTGGGTGCGGCCGCTCGGCCAGATGTGGCGCACCGGCCCGGACATCCGGACCACTTCGACGACCGCGAGCGGCCAGGCGGCCAGCGATCCATGGGACTACTACAACGCCAATGCCTACCAGGAAGGCGTCTATCAGAGCTACAACGAGACGATCGCGCTGTCGCGCTACGTGTCGCCGGGCAACTGGAACGATCCCGACCAGCTCCTGATCGGCGACAACGGGCTCACGCCGGCCGAGGAGCGCAGCCAGATGGCGCTCTGGTCGGCGATGGCCGCGCCGCTCATCCTCAGCACCGACGTTCGCAAGTTCGCGGCCAATCCGGCCGATCCCCGCTGGCAGCAGTCGCTCGCCACGCTGAACAACGCCGACGTCGTCGCGGTCGACCAGGACCGGCTCGGCATCGGTGGGTACCGCGTCTCGCGCGACGATCCCTCGAGCAGCGCCGGCATCGAGGTGGTAGCGAAACCGCTCGCCGACCATGCGCTGGCCGTGGTGGTGCTCAACAAGGGCGCCGCGTCGGCCAGCCCGACGCTGTCGTTCGCGAACCTGGGCTACCGCAACGGCGCGGACGGCACGCCCTGCACGCTGGTGGTGCGCGATCTGTGGGCGCATTCTGGCTCGCAGCTCGCCGCGCAGGTGCCCCTGACGATCGGCGCCCATGACAACGCGATGCTGAAACTGAGCGGCACATGCGGCGGCTGGGCGCCGACCGGCGAGATCGAGACGGTCGGCGACTGGGGCGCGACGCCGTTGTGCATCGCCGCCGGCAGCGCGGCGCCCGGCGCGGCGCTTGCCCTCGCCAACTGCGACGCGGGACCGAAGCAGCGCTGGAGCCGCAAGGCCGATCGCACCGTGGAGCTGGCGGGCACCGGTCTGTGCCTGAGCTCGACGGCGCCCGGCGCCACGCTCGGCGCCGCCGCCGGCCAGTGGGCCACGCTCGCCAGTTGCAATGCGCAGGACACGAAGCAGCAATTCAGCTACCGGCGCAATGGCCAGCTCGCGGCGGCCGCCGACGGGACCTGCCTCGACATCTATCGCGGCGTGGTGGACGGCACGCTCGGCAAACCCGGCACGCCGCTCGACCTGTATGCCTGCACCGCCAACCAGGTCAACCAGGTCTGGGCCGCGCCGCATGCCGATGTCCTGAACGACTAGCCCGGCAGCCCAGCCATGGTTTCGACCCGCTACCGGCCCGGCGGCCTGCCCGCCGCCGCCCGGTGGAGCAGGCAGCGGGCCGGGACTTGAACTGGGTTTAGAATTGCCGCTTCAGCCCATCCATCGGTTCGATGCGCAAGGCGGCGGGCGGCTCGATCCTCACCTCGGGCCCGCCGCTTCCCGCCGTTCCGTAACGAACCGCGCCCAGCGAACACCGTGTCACAACTCAACCTGATTCCGCACATCCGCAAACTGCTCGGCGAGCTGCGCCCGGCCGAGCAAAAGGTCGCCGAGCTGGTGCTGGACGATGTCGATTTCGCGCTGCATGCCAGCATCACGGAATTGGCCCAGCGCGCCAACGTATCGGAGCCGTCGGTCACGCGCTTCTGCCGCGCGGTCGGCACCGACGGGCTGCGCGATTTCAAGGTGAAGCTGGCGCAGAGCCTGTCGGGCGGTCTGTCCTATTCGCAGGCCTCGATCGAGCGCGACGACACCACCGCCACCCTGGTCGAGAAGATCTTCCACACCACCATCTCGGGCATCCAGCAGGCCTGCGACACGATCCAGACCGTCGAGCTGGAGGCCGCGATCCGGGCCATCTCCAGCGCGCGGCGGCTGATCTTCCTCGGCGTGGGCTCGGGTTCCGGGCTGGCGATCCAGGACGCCATGCTGCGCTTCCTGCGCCTGGACATCCCGACCAGCGCCTTCGCCGACGGCCATCTGCAGCGCCTGCACGCGGGGCTGGCCGAGCCGGGCGACGTGGTGTTCGCGATCTCGCATGCGGGGCGCAGCCCCGAAGTCAACGACAGCATCAAGATCGCCCGCAAGCGCGGCGCCACCACCATCGCCCTCACCAATGCGGGCGCCCCGCTGGTCGCGCTGGTCGACATCCCGGTGATCCTGCACATGCCCGGCACGGTCGACCCGAACACGCCGGGCGTGTCGCGGATCGTGCAGCTGTGCGTGATCGACGCGATCTCGATCGGCGTGTCGCTGCGCCAGGATTCGGTGATGCTGGAGAAGCTCCGGCGCGCCAAGGCCGCGCTGCACGCGAGCCCCTCGCCGAAGGAAGCCTGAGACGGCGCGATCGCGGCGCACGGGAAACCGGCGCGCCCGCCCTGCGCGCGCCGCGTCGTGATCCCAGCCTGCCCCATCCATGAACTTCGACCTCTCCGACCTCCGCGCCTTCGTCGCCTCCGCCGATTTCGGCAGCTTCCGCGCCGCGGCCGATTCGCTGCACCTCTCGCCTTCCGCCCTGTCGCGGCGCGTCGAGAAGCTCGAATCGGCGCTCGGCGTGAAGCTGTTCGAGCGCACCACGCGCCGGATGGAGCTGACCGTGGCGGGGCGCGCCTTCATCGACAAGGCGCGCAACGTGCTGACCGAGCTCGAGAGCTCGCTGTTCGGCATGGAGGACCTGGGGCGGCGCCTGACCGGCCTGATCACCATCGCCTGCGTGCCGTCCGCGGTCAGCTTCTTCCTGCCCGACACGGTCAAGCGCTATCACCACGCCTACCCCGGCATCCGCGTGCGGCTGATCGACGAGAACTCCTCGGTGGTGTTTCTCTCGGTGGCGCGCGGCGAGGCCGATTTCGGGCTCACCTACATCGGCACCCAGGAGCCCGATATCGAGTTCACGCCGATCCTGCAGGACCCGTTCGTGCTGGCCTGCCAGCGCGATCATCCGCTGGCGCGCAAGCGTTCGGTGAGCTGGGCCGAGCTGGCCGAGCAGCCGGACTACATGCTGCTCGCGCAAGGCAGCGGCAACCGCACCCTGATCGACCACGCCCTGGCCAGCTCGGTGCGCCAGCCCAACTGGTTCTGCGAGGTGCAGCACGTGCCGGCGCTGGTGAGCATGATCGAGGCGGGGCTCGGCATCGGCATCGTGCCCAGGCTGGCGCTGCCGCGCGACCGTCATCGCGCGCTGGTCAGCGTGCCGGTGACCGAGCCGGCCGTGGTTCGCACGCTCGGCGTGATCCGCCGCAAGAACCGGCCGCTGGGGGTGGCCGCGCAGCACTTCTTCGACATGCTGGTGCATCCGCGCGAAGCGCCGCGTCGCCGCGCCAAACCCCGCCAGGCAGCCTGAAACGAGCGCCGCGCGGGCCGGCGCGGCGGGCTTCGATTCGCGCGTTTCACGCATCAATCGAACGAAAAAATGCGTTTGTCACGGTAATCGCCTCGGCCACATCATGAACGGAACAGGAGCGGCCCATCGCGGCGCCGCCCGACATTCCGATTCGAGATCCAGGAGACGACGCATTCCATGACCCAAGCCACCACTTCCAGCGGCATCCTCGGCAAGGCCGAACTGACCGACCTGACGATCGAGGCGCTGTGCGCGCTCGGCCTGGCGCGCGACGATGCCGCCGAGGCCGCCACCATCCTGGTGCTGGCCGACCTGTTCGGGCTGCGCACCCACGGCACCAGCCGCATCGAATCCTATGGCGCGCGCCTGCGCATCGGCGGCATCAAGGCCCGGCCCGAGATTCGCGCCGAACAGGTCGGCCCGGCGCTGCACCGGCTCGACGGCGACAACGGCGTGGGCCCGCTGGTCGGCTATCGCGCGCTGCAGCTCGGCATGAAGGCGGCGCGCGAACAGGGCATCGCCTGCGTGCTGGTGCGCGGCAGCAATCATTTCGGCCCGGTCTCGCCCTACAGCTACCTGGCCGCCGAGCAGGGTTTCGCCAGCATCATCGGCAGCAATGCCACCACCACCATCGCGCCCTGGGGCGGCACCGACGCCCGGCTCGGCAACAGCCCGGTGGGCTTCGGCGTGCCCAATCCGGGCGGCCGCCCCTTCATGCTGGACATGGCGATCAGCGTCGCGGCGCGCGCCAAGATCCGCAACGCGCTCAAGCGCGGCGAGTCGATCCCCGGCGACTGGGCCACCGACGCGCAAGGCCGCCCGACCACCGACCCGAAGGCGGCGCTCGACGGCTTCCTGCTGCCGATCGGCGGCCACAAGGGCTACGGCCTGGCGCTGGTGGTCGACCTGCTCGCCGGGCTGTTGTCGGGCGCGGCCTACCTCACGCACGTGAAGTCCTGGGAGGACGAGCCCGACCAGCCGCAGGACCTCGGCCACTTCTTCATCCTGATCGACACGCGGATGCTGGGCAGCGGCGACTGGCTGGCGCAGCGCATGGGCGACTACGCGGCGATCCTGCACGGCTCGGCGGCGGCCGACCCGGCCGCGCCGGTGGTGGTGCCCGGCGAGATCGAGCTGGCGCGCCTCGAGCGGCAGATGCGCGACGGCATCGATATCGGCGAGGCGCAGCGCGCGATGCTGGAAGCCGCCGCCGGCATCCGCCGCGAGGCCTGAGCCGGCCGCGGCACATCGAGGGGAGACAGGTGGCGCAGCCGGCATCGAGCCCGGCCCGCGCCTCCATGACAAGCTAAGGAGCGGCATGTGACCAAGATCCGATGGCGTATCGTTTTGCTGCTGTTCATCGCGGGCTTCATCAACTACCTGGACCGCTCGGCGCTGTCCGTCGCGGCGCCCGCCGTCGCGCAGGAGCTGCATATCTCGCCGGCGCATCTCGGGCTGGTGTTCTCGACCTTCTTCGTCGGCTACGCGGCCTTCAACTTCATCGGCGGCTGGGCGGCCGACCGCTGGGGCGGCAAGAACGTGTTCTCGGGCGCGATCCTGCTGTGGTCGCTGCTGTGCGGCGCCACCGGCCTGGCGAGCGGATTCGGCTCGCTGCTGGCGGTGCGCACCCTGTTCGGCATGGCCGAGGGGCCGCTGGCCACCACCATCAACAAGATCGTCAACAACTGGTTTCCGCACAGGGAATCGGCCACCGCCTTCGGCTTCGCCAACTGCGGGCTGCCGCTGGGCGGCGCGGTGGCGGGGCCAGTGGTCGGGCTGATGACCGCCGCCTACGGATGGCGCGTCGCGTTCGCCGGCATCGCCTGCTTCGGGCTGGTCTGGCTGCTGTTCTGGCATCGGCTGGCGACCGACCGGCCGCGGCAGCATCCGCGCGTCTCGATGCAGGAGCGCGAGCTGATCGAATCGGATCGCAGCGTGCCGGAGACGCCGGCCGACGTGCAGCGGCTCGGCACCTACCTGCGGCAGCCGGCGATCCTCGCGGCGATGATCTCCTACTTCGGCTACAGCTACATCCTGTTCTTCTTCCTCACCTGGTTCCCGAGCTTCCTGACCATGGACCGGCACCTGAGCCTGAAGAGCATGAGCCTGGCCACGGTGCTGCCCTGGCTGCTCGGTTTCATCGGCTACGGCCTGAGCGGGCTGCTGTCGGACTGGATCTTCCGGCGCACCGGCAATGCGCTACGCGCGCGCAAGTGGGTGCTGATCGTCTGCCTCGGCACGGCCGGCATCTGCGTGGCGCTGGCCGGCGCGGTGACCACCACGCTCGGCGCGCTGCTGCTGATGGCGGTCGGCGTGTTCGCGCTGTATCTGAGCGGCAGCACCTATTGGGCGCTGATCCAGGACACCATTCCCGGCCCGAAGCTCGGCAGCGTCGGCGGCTGCGTGCATTCGATCGCGAATTGCGCGGGCATCGTCGGCCCGGCCGTGACGGGTTTCCTGGTGCAGGAAAGCCATACCTTCTTCAGTGCCTTCGTGCTGGCGGGAGCGATCGCCCTGGCCAGCGTGCTCGCCGTGGCCGTCCTGCTGCGCCCGGGCGCAGCGGCCGGGATCGAGGCGAATGCGGCGCGCGCGGCAGGCTGAGCTTCGATGATGCGATCATCCACGTCATTGCCGCCGATGCCCGGCGAAGGCTTCGCGCCGGATTTCGTCGCCGCGCTGCCGGCACGGCGGCTGGCCGCCGGGGGGGCGCTGTACGTGGCGGGCGCGAGCGAGCCGCGCCTGTTGTTCGTGCATGGCGCATTCCACGGCGCCTGGTGCTTCGGGGCATGGATGCAATGCCTGGACGAGATCGGCATCGCCTCGGCGGCCCTAGACCTGGCCGGGCATGGTTTCCTCGCGAACGAGGCCCTGCCGCTAACCACGACCCTCGACGATTACGCGGAAGCGATCGTCGAAGCCGCCTCGCTGCCGCGCCGTGGCCTCACCGTGGTCGGCCATAGCCTGGGCGCGCTGGCGGTGGCGCGGGCGGCGGCACGCATCGAGTTCGCCGGCATCGTGCTGCTCGCGCCCTCGCCGCCCGGCAACCTGCCCGGCGCGGCTCGCGTGGCCGGCGTGGCGCCGGGTGAACCGGTGGCGCCGCCTGCGTACGAGCTCGCGCTGCAACGCTATCTCGGCGGCCAGGCCCGGGCATGGAGCGAGCACTGGTATCGCCTGCTGGGCCGGGAAAGCCCCGCCGCGCTGAACGATCGCTACACGCTTGGCCTGGCCGTCGATCCGGCGCCGCTCGCGCGCAAGACGCACGTCGTGTCGGCCGGCCTCGACGATCCGGCGCGCCACCCCGAAGGCCAGGACGCCGCGATCGCGCGCTTCTACGGCGCCTCGTATCGCCTGCTCGCCGACGCGCCGCATTGCCTGATGCTCGGCCCGCATTCGGCGCTCGCGCTCGCCGAGGTGCTGGACTGGCATCGGCGTCCCGGCGGCGGCGTCACGCCTCGATAGACGACATCCCCCCTTCCACTCTCGACTTGATTCCATCGCCATGACACTCGATCCGTCCTTGCTTCAGGCCTTCGCCCCCGAAGGCAGGCTGCGTGCCTCCATCAACCTCGGCAACCCGATCCTCGCCGGCAAGGACGCCGCGGGCGAGCCGGCCGGCGTGTCGGTCGACCTCGCGCGCGCCCTCGCCGAGCGCCTCGGCGTCGAACTGGAACTGGTGGTGTTCGATGCGGCGGGCAAGTCGGTGCAGGCCGTCGGCGAGGAACGCGCCGATTTCGGTTTCTTCGCCATCGATCCGCTGCGCGGCGAAACCATCGCCTTCACCGAGCCCTATGTCCTGATCGAAGGTTATTACCTGGTGCGCGATGCCTCGCCGATACGCGGCAACCAGGACGTGGATGCCGCCGGGCATCGCGTGGTGGTCGGCCAGGGCAGCGCCTACGACCTGTTCCTGACGCGCAGCCTGAAGCATGCGCGAATCGTGCGCGCGCCCACCTCGCCGACGGTCGTCGAGACCTTCCTCGAACAGGGGCTGGAGGTGGCGGCGGGTGTCAGGCAGCAACTGCAAGCCGATGCCAGCACCACGCCCGGCCTGCGCCTGCTCGACGAGCGCTTCATGGTGATCCGGCAGGCGATGGGCTTGCCCAAGCGCCGCGGCCCCGCCGCGGCGCGGGCCCTGCATGACTTCGTCGAGGCGATGAAGGCCTCGGGCTTCGTCGCCGAGGCGCTAGCGCGGCACGGCGTCGTCGGCGCGTCGGTGGCGCCGGCGGCGTGAAGCTTGGCGCGAGGCGGGGTCACGATCGTGCAATTCCGCAGCTATGCGCAGTTCGACGATTTTTGCGCTCGTATCGGGGCACAAGTCTAGCGGCTGGTGTTGCACCGCCTGCTCCCTTTCAATGAAGTCGCTCAAGCCTCCGGGCTGTGGCACACCATCTCGATGTTGTGCCCGTCCGGGCCGATCACGAAGGCCGCGTAGTAGTTCGCGTGGTAATGCGCTCGCAGCCCGGGCGCGCCGTTGTCCTTGCCGCCGGCCGCCAGCGCCGCGCGATGGAAGGCATCGACCTGCTCGCGATGATCCGCCGTGAAGGCCAGGTGCAGGTGCGCGGGCCTCTCGTCGGTCTGGTACAGGCACAGGGAGGCCTTGCCCTTGGGACTCATTTCGATGCCGTAGGTCGGCACGCCCTCGCCGAGCACCGCGACGCCGATCGGCTCGAGTGCCTTGAGGAAGAAATGTCTACTTGCCGCGTAATCGCTGACGCCGAATTTGACATGGTCGAACATGAATGGCTCCTGGCAAGGGGATGCGAGACGATGACACAAGCGCGCGATGTCTTCAATCCTCGTTTCGAGCAGGATGCGCCTGCCCGCCATCGTATCGACGGACTCGCCCGAATAGCTCGATATCCTCACCATCGACCACCATGCCCGCGCCGTCGGGGCAAGCATGCAGGTTCGGCAGGGTCGACGACAGGCTGCGCTGCCAGGCCATCAGGTTCGCCGGATCGAAATGCGGCCAGAAGCGGAAGTCGACCAAGGCGAGCCCGGCATCGTCGGTCGATTCCGGATCCCGGATGTCCCCGCACAACAGCGCCGATTCGATGCTCGGCGTCATCAGGATCGCGCCCGCGCTGACGCCGATCAGCACGCCGCCCTCGGCCGCGTAGCGGGCCAGGCGTGAAAGCCCATCGCCGCGCCGCAGCCAGGACAGGAAGGAAAAAGTGTTGCCGCCCGACAGGTGGATCGCATCGCACGACAGCACCGCCGACCATGCCGCCTCGGACGCGGGATCGCGCGGATCCACCCGCGCGTCCAGTTCCGCGCCGATCGAGCGATAGTAATCGGCCTGACGATGGAAATAGAGAAGCCGTGGGTCGGGCTCGGCGGGAACATAGCCGATCCGTGGGCGCTCGCGGCCGATCAGTTGCAGCAGGCGCGCGTTCATGGCCTCGTTGCCTGGCGCTTCCTGATCGCTGTACAAGGCCAGTCTTCGGTGAATCGGCATGATGCCTCCGGTCGGTTTCGCGTTGGCGGGATTGTCCCGTGACTGGCGCCGGCGCTCAAGCCAGCGTCGCCTGCTCCCGGAGCATGCCGTACAGCGCCTGCGCCGCGGGCAGCCGATCCACGTGGTCAATCCCGAGGTACTGGCACGCGCGCGAACGCCGGGCGACGACGCCGTCGAAGCCCTGATTCTCGACCTGCTGGAATGGATCGGCTCTGGCGCGGGGCCTACAGCGAGGTGATGGAGGCCTGGCGCGCCTCGTGCCCGCGCCTGCCGGTCTGGGAGAAAGCCGGCGCGCGCGGTTACCTGGAGCGCAGTCACGCGCCGGTTGGCGTCGCCGAGGTGAGCGGCAGCGAGGCCGGCGCGGCTTGTCCGAGGGCGCGCCGCAAGACGCCAGGGTGAGATCCGCTGGATTCACGGCGGCTCGCCAGCGTGACGAGCCGAATACGTCGATGCCCCTGCCTTCCTCGCTCAGGCCCCGCTGCTGGCCTGCTGAGCGGCGGCGTTGCCACCACGACGCGACGCCAGTCCGGCGCCGCCGTAGCGTTCGGCAGCCGGCTGCGGCCTGATCTGCGGCGCGGTGGCTGCCGGGCGCGCACGCGCCGGCTGCACCGCCTTGCGTTCCTCGCGCAGGGCCGGCAGGTCGACCAGCGAGCGGTACAACTCGAGATAGCGCTTGGTTGGCCCGGCCCAGCTCGAATCGCGCTGCATCGCATTGCGTTGCAGGACCCGCCACGCCTGCGGCTGGCCGAACAGATCGAAGGCGCGCTCGAGCGCCTGCACGATGTCCTCCGCGCGCTCGCCGTCGAACAGGAAGCCGGTGGCGCCCTGCTCCAGCGTGGCGCGCTCGTGCTCGTCCGGTGCCGCGTCGGCCGCGCGGTGATCGACGATCGTATCGGCCAGCCCGCCCACGCGCGAGGCGACCGGGATCGTGCCGTAGCGCATCGCGTAGAGCTGGGTGAGCCCGCAGGGTTCGAAGCGGCTCGCGTGCAGCAGGATGTCGGCGCCGGCATGCAGCCGGTGCGCACGCGGCTCGTCGTAGCCGATATGCACGCCGAGCCGCCCCGGCCAGCGCGCCGCGAGCTGGCGCAGCTCGTATTCGATGCTGGCCTCGCCCTGCCCCAGCACGGCGAACTGCGCGCGCGGCCAGCGCTCCAGCGCGGCCGGAATCGCCTCGCACAGCCGGTCGGCCAGCTTCTGCGTGGTCAGGCGACTGCCGATCGCCACCAGCGGCGCGAACGGATCGGTCGGCAGTCCGTAGCTCTGCTGCAGCGCACGCTTGCAGGCATGCTTGCCGACCAGGTCGTCGACGCCGTAGCCCTGCGCGATCAGGCTGTCGTGGCGCGGGTCCCAGAGCGTGTCGTCGATGCCGTTGACGATCCCCGAGAGCTTGTCGCGATGCGCTTCCAGCACGCCTTCCATGCGATTGCCGAAGCGCGGCGTGAGGATCTCGCGCGCATAACGCTCGCTGACGGCCGACAGGCGGTCGGCATAGACGATCGCCGCCTTCATGCAGCTCAGCGCGCCGTAGAACTCGATGCTGTGCGGCTCGTGCGGCGCGGCGGCCAGCAGCTCGGACGGAATCCCCGCGTAGGGCGCGAGGCCCGGCGGATAGTTGCCCTGGAAGGCCAGGTTGTGGATCGTGAACACGCTGCGCGCCGGCGCGCCCGCCAGCTTCATCAGGAGCGGCGTGAGGCCGGTGTGCCAGTCGTGCGCGTGGACGATGTGCGGGCGCTTCACGCCGCGCACGCCCGAGGCGATCCGCGCGGCGGCCGCCGACAGCGAGGCGAAGCGCACGAAGTTGTCGAGGTAGTCGCGGCCGCCCTCGTCCTGGTAGAGGCCGCTGCCGCGATGGCCATACAGGTGATTCATTTCCAGCAGCAGCACCGGCACGCCGGTGTCGGGCATCGCGGCGCGCCACAATCGCGCGTCGCCGCCGGGCAAATCGCGCAGGTAGCCGAGCGGCGTGGGCGCGAGCGCCTGGTCGAAGGCACTTTCATAGCCGGGCAGCAGGATCGACACGTCGATTCCGCGTTGACGCAGCGCGCTCGCGCAGGCGCTGACCATATCGCCGAGACCGCCGCTCTTGGCAAGCGGCGCCGCTTCGGCGGCGACCATCAGGACATTTGGCGCCAAGGTAACTCCCAGTTCGGACAGGTGATGGACGGGCTTTCGTTGGCATGTCGTGGCATGCCGCCCCCTGGCTTTAGCAAGCTCCAAGCCAGGTCTGTCGAATGGAGGAAAAAAACGCGCGGGGCCGCGTCGCGTCATGCGGCGGTGCGGCATGGATTCGCCGGCGCTCGGGAGCCGGCTTGCCTGGCCCTTGTAGTTTTGACATCGCCGCGACAGCGACTTGTACTTTTGGCCGCCGGGCTTGCGTGGCACGGCATACCGGCGGGAATCCGGATACTCGCGAGCGGCTTTCCGGCGTTCGCCCGGCCCGCCGCCAGGCAAGCCGGCGCTACCAGCGCAGCACGCGCCGCCCGAGCAGCCCGCCTGCCAGCGCCGGCACCGCCATCCCCACCAGGTACCAGAGCGCCCAGAACGGCACGGCCGTCTCGGGGCAGCGCAGGCAATACACCAGGGTGCCGATCGCGCCGGCCAGCAGCCCGGCCACGCGGCCGGCCGCGACGGGCCGGGTGGCGGCCAGGCCGCGCATCGCGTGCAGCAGCACTGCCAGGGCCGGCATCGACAGCCCCGCGATATAGAGCGAGCAGGTGCGCCAGGTATGACCCAGCAGCAGGCCCGCGCGCGCGTCAGGCGGCGCGGTGGCCAGCACCAGCGCTGCCGCGACCGCCACCAGCGCCACCGGCAGGCCGAGCGCGAGCCAGGCCCGCCCGACCTTCACGCCGGGCTGCGAGAGCCGCGCGGCGGTCCACAAGGCCGCCAGCGTCATCGAGGCCGGCAGCATCACCTTGGCCCAGAACATCGGCCGCAGGATCGCCGCCTCGATGCGGCCGGTATTGCCCCAGATCAGCGGCAGCAACAGCAGCGCCGCCGCCAGGCCGGCCGCCACGGCCCAGCCCAGCCGGCGAGCCACGGCCGCGCGTCCCGGCGCGCGCGGCGCCTCCACCAGGTTCGCGATCAGTTCCTCGGTGTTCATGGTTCGTTCCCCGCGCTTTCCGCGTTTTTCGTCCCCTTGCCCCGGATTCGCGCGGCCAGCGCCTTCAGCCCGCGATGCACGCCCACCTTCACGGCCGATTCCGAAAGCCCCGTGGCCGAGGCCGTTTCCGCCACCGACATGCCGAGCAGGCGCGTGTGCTCGATCGGCACGCGCTGGCCCTTCGGCAGCGTCGCCAGCAGTTGCCGCACGTCGCGCCGGGCGTCGACGGCCTCGTCGGCCGCCTCGACGAACAGCTCGCCATCGTCGTCGAGCGGCGTGTGCAGCGCGTCCCAGCGATAGCGCGCGCGATGATGGTCGGCCACCTTGTAGCGCACGATCGCGCTGATCCAGGCCGTCAGCGGCACCTCGGGCCGGAAGGTGGCGAGCCCGTGATGGACCGCGATCAGCACCTCCTGCAGCAGGTCCTCGAGATCCTCGTCGCTGCGGCGCAGCTTGGCGCGCAGGCGCGCGCGCAGCAACCGCGTCAGCTCGACCAGGAAGTCGCGATAGGCGGCCTTGTCGCCCTCGATCGAGCGCAGCAGCAGCGCGGTCAGCCGCTGCTCGGCGTCGCCCGGCTGGGGTGCCGCGCCGCGATGTGCCGCGCGCCCCCCGGCGGCGCGGACCGGCGCGGCATCGGGCGACCAATCCGGCTCGCCTGCCAGGCTCAGGAACGGGCTTGCCATCGGCGAAAGCACGTGGATGGCCCGCTCAAGCCGCCACGCGGCGCGGCGCGCCGGCGAGCCGCGCGTACCAGGGCGCGAGCCGGCGATCGACGGCGAACGGGCCCGAGCCGCCGAAGGCCAGCGTCAGCAGGCCGGCGACATAGAGCAGATCGGTCTCGACGCCGGGCGGCCCGAATGTCGGCACGCCGTCGATCACGTCCATCAGCTTGATCGAGGTGAAGCCGTAAGGCAGGTGCACGCCCAGCATCGCCACCAGCAGCACCGCCAGCATCGGCCAGGCCACCAGCGGCACGAAGGCACCGGCCAGCACCGCCAGGCCGCCGCCGAGCTCGATCGCGATGGTCGCCCAGGCCATCAGGTGCGGCGCCGGCACGCCGATCCCGTGCAGGATCGCCGCGAAATGTTCGGGCTGCTTGAGGATCTTGGCGTAGCCGTGCGCGAGAAAGCCGTAGCCGACGATCGCCCGCACCGGCAGCGGCGCGTAGGCCTGCAGCCGCGCGACCAGCCAGGCGGGGTCGAACAGCCGAAGCAGCGTGCGTGGCGAGGAGGAGCTTGGCGTCATGTCGGGATCCTGTGGTGAACCGGCGCCCGGCGGGCGCCGGGCCGTCGCGTCGCGCTGCGGGAGTGCAGGCGCGGCGTCTGTCTTCACCAGATCGCTCGACAGGCGCGTTCGGTTACAGCACGCGCGGAATTTCCCGGGCGGGGCTGCCCCGCCCTCGCCGAAGTTCGCTTAACAAATGATTTTGTAAGGGAGCGCGCAGGCCGCCCCCGGCTTCGAGGCAGGGACGAGTCGAGAGCATCAGCCGGGGCGCAGCGTCTCCAGCTCGAACAAGGGCGGCAAGCCGTCGAAGTCGGGATCGCGCCGGGTTTGCCAGGCCTGCACCGCCGCGAGCAGGTCGGCCGGATCGAAGATCGCGCTCTGCAGCACCGCCATCTGGCGCAGCGATTCGTCGGTGCCGTGGTCGCGCGCGAAGTTCATCGCGAGCTTGGTGCCGGCCACCGCCAGCGGCGATTTCGCGGCGATCTCGCGCGCGAGCTCCATGGCCCGCTGCAGCAGCGCCTCGGCATCGGGCAGCACCGCATTGACGAGGCCCAGCGCCAAGGCGCGCTCCGCGCCCACGCGCTCGCTGGTATAGGCCATCTGCCGGGCCGCGCCCGCGGGGATCAGCCGGCCCAGGCGCTGCAGCACGCCCAGGTCCGCCGTCATGCCGATCTGGGTTTCCTGCAGGCAGAAGAAGGCGTCGGCCGAGCACAGGCGGATATCGCAGGCGGCGGCCAGGTCGAGCCCGCCGCCGATGCAGCCGCCCTGCACCGCGCAGATCACCGGGAAGCGCGCCTTGTCGAGCACGTCGAAACAGTTCATCAGGCCCGCCAGCGCGTGCTGGAAACCGAGCCGCCGGCGCGGGCTGCCGGTATCGAAGTCGCCCATCATCCTGGCGAACTCCTGGAAATCCATGCCGGCGGAAAAATGCTTGCCGGTCGAGCTGATCACCAGCGCGCGGACCTCGCCGCCCTGGTCCAGCGCGCGCACGTGATCGCGCAGGCCGGTGAAGAAGGCGCGATCCATGACATTGAATTGATCCGGGCGGCTCAGTTGCAGATGCGCGATGCCCTTGTCGATATCGAGCTGGAAATGATGGCTGCTCATCGGAAGACTCTCTGCTCTGGAAGGTGGATGAGGTCAGGCGCCGGCCTTGAAGCCGGGCAGCACGGCGCCGAGACGGGCGCCCATTTCCGCGCCCAGCAACTGCAGCGCATTGAGCGGGCGGATCATCACCTCGAACTCGACAATCCGCCCCTGTTCGTCGAAGCGGATCATGTCGATGCCCTTGAGCTGCCTGCCCTGCACCGTGGCGCTGAACTCGAGCACGACGTCGAGCCCGTCGGCGCCGGCGAACTCGCGGTGGTAGCTGAAGTCCTCGAGGATCGTGATCACCGTGCGCAGCGCCATCAGCAGGGCCGGCGCGGGGCCATAGGGATGGAAGGCCATCGGCGAGCGAAAGCGCGCTTCGGGATGGACGAGGGCGTCCAGGCCGTCGAGATCGCGGCGGGCCACCATCTCGTGCCAGCTCGCCAGCGAGCGCGCCACGGCGGGGTTCAGGTTCAGGCTTGCGTGGTCCATGGCGGCTCCGCTTGCTGGGTTCGGTTCGGTGAAGGAGAAAGGGCGCGGGCTCAGAGCCTCGCGGCGAGCGTGGTGCCCTGGTGGATCGCGCGCTTGGCGTCGAGCTCGCCGGCTTCGGCCGCGCCGCCGATCACATGCACGCGCATGCCCGCCGCCTCGAGCTGGTCGGCCAGCTCGCGCAAGGGCTCCTGCCCCGCGCAGATCACCACGTTGTCCACCGGCAGCACCTGCGGCTCGCCATCGATGCTCAGGTGCAGGCCCTCGTCGTCGATGCGCCGGTATTCCACCGCCGGCACCATCTTCACGCCGCGCGCCTTGAGCGCCGCGCGATGGATCCAGCCGGTGGTCTTGCCGAGCCCGTCGCCGACCTTCGACGCCTTGCGCTGCAGCAGGTAGACCTGGCGCGCGGCCCGGGCCGGCTGCGGCAGGCGCAGGCCGCCGCGCTCGGCATAGGCGGTGTCCACGCCCCATTCGGCGAAGAACTTCGCGGCGTCCAGGCTGGCCGATTCGCCCTCGTGCACCAGGTACTCGGCCACGTCGAAGCCGATCCCGCCAGCGCCGACGATGGCCACCTTGCGACCCACCGGCTTGTCGTCGCGCAGCACCTCCAGATAGGCGAGCACCTTGGGATGGTCCAGGCCCTCGATCGGCGGCCGGCGCGGCACGATGCCGGTGGCCACCACCACCTCGTCGAACTGCTCCCGCAACAGTGCCTCGCCGCTGGCGCGCTCGCCCAGGCGCAGCGTCACGCCGGTCGATTCGATGCGGCGGCGGAAGTAGCGCAGCGTCTCGTGGAATTCCTCCTTGCCCGGCACCTTCTTGGCGAGATTGAACTGGCCGCCGATCTCGGCGGCCGCCTCGATCAGCGTGACCTCGTGGCCGCGCTCGGCCGCGGTGACCGCGCAGGCCAGCCCCGCCGGCCCCGCGCCGACCACGGCGATGCGCTTGCGTTGCCCGGCCGGCGCGATCACGATCTCGGTCTCGTGGCAGGCGCGCGGATTGACCAGGCAGGAGGTGACCTTGCCGGCGAAGGTGTGATCGAGGCAGGCCTGGTTGCAGCCGATGCAGGTGTTGATCTCGTCGCCGCGTCCTTCGCGGGCCTTGCGCACGAAATCCGCATCGGCCAGGAACGGGCGCGCCATCGACACCATGTCGCAAGCGCCATCGGCCAGCAGGCTTTCCGCCATCTCCGGCGTGTTGATGCGGTTGGTGGCCACCAATGGCACGCTCACCTGCCCCATCAGCGTCTGGGTCACCCAGGCATAGGCCGCGCGCGGCACCTTGGTGGCGATGGTGGGCACCCGCGCCTCGTGCCAGCCGATGCCGGTGTTGATGATGGTGGCGCCGGCCTGCTCGATCGCGCGGGCCAGCTGGATCACCTCGTCGAGCGTCGAGCCGCCTTCCACCAGGTCGAGCATCGACAGCCGGTAGATCAGGATGAAACGGGGCCCGACGCGCTCGCGCACGCGGCGCACGATCTCGACCGGGAAGCGGATGCGCTGCGTGTAGTCCCCGCCCCAGCGATCGCTGCGGTGATTGGTGCGCGCCGCGATGAATTCGTTGATGAGGTAGCCCTCGGAACCCATGATCTCCACGCCGTCGTAACCGGCATGCTGGGCCAGGGCCGCGCAGCGCACGAAGTCGTCGATGGTCTGCTCGACTTCCTCGTCGCTGAGTTCGTGCGGCACGAAGGGATTGATCGGCGCCTGGATCGCGCTCGGCGCCACCAGGTTCGGCTGGTAGGAATAGCGCCCGAAATGCAGGATCTGCATCGCGATCTTGCCGCCTTCGGCATGCACCGCATCGGTCACGCGGCGATGCGGTTCCGCCTCGGCCTCCTTGCTCAGCATCGCGCCGCCGCGCATCGGCCGCCCGCGTTCGTTCGGCGCGATGCCGCCCGTCACGATCAGGCCCACCTCGCCGCGCGCGCGCTCGGCGTAGAAGGCGGCCATGCGCTCGAAGCCGTTCGGCGCCTCTTCGAGGCCGATATGCATCGAGCCCATCAGGACGCGATTTCTCAGGGTGGTGAAGCCAAGGTCGAGCGGACGCAGCAGGTTCGGGTAGGGGATCATGATTTTTATGCAACCAGTTGCATTCGGGTTTCGGGCATACTGCAACCAGTTGCATTAACAGTCAAGCGCGGGCGCTGGATGCTTTCCACTAGGCGCGCCCCGCGCTCTTTCCGGTTCGAGATCCGATGTCCCTGCCTCATGCCCTGCTCACCGCGCTGGTCGAACGATCCTGTTCCGGATCGGAGCTGGCCGCGCGTTTCGATCGATCGATCGGCCATTTCTGGCATGCCACCCACCAGCAGATCTATCGCGAGCTGGCGCGCCTGGAGGAAGCCGGCTTCATCGAGGCGCTGCCCGAAACCTCCACGCGCGGCCGCAAGCGCGGCTACCGCATCCTGGCGGCGGGACGCGGCGAGTTGCGGCGCTGGATCACCGAGGAGGAGGAGCCGCCCGCGCTGCGCGACGAGTTCATGGTGCGCCTGCGTGCCGAGGCGGCGGTCGGGCCCACCGGGCTGGAAAAGGAGATCGCGCGCCGCATGGAGCGGCACCGCGAGAAGCTCGCGCTGTATCGCGAGATCGAGAAGAAGGACTTCCCCGACGAGCCGCGGGATCGCGGCACGGCCTTGCAACTGCTGGTGCTGCAGGTCGGCATCCGTTACGAGGAAAACTGGCTGGTGGTGCTGGAGGAGGCGCTGGCCGCCTTGCAAAAACCGGCACTGGATACCGATTCGATGCCGGCCACGGCGCGCCGCCGCGCCGCTCCATCCCGGGCCGGCAAGCGCGTTGCCGGAAAATCCTGAAAACCGGCGGACGCGGATTCGCAAATATTAACGACTTCGTTTAGTGCCATTCCTCGCTGGCCGGCGGCAAGCGAGATTCTCGCGTGCAATGCGCGAGATCGATCATAAAAGCGAAATAAAATCACCTGTGCCCAGACCGCCCGGTCACGCCGGAATGGCCTGGATCGTGCCGCCGCCCCATATCAAAAACAACTCGATCAATAATCTGATTTCGTGATTCATTTATCGATCCAATTATTGAATATCCAATAATAAAATTATCTCCAGATTCCAAAGCGTGACGCGAGCCATTACCATCCAATGGCGCTTCGGGTGACTTATTAAAAAGACGTTTCGTAACGGCAACTAAAACCCATTCATTCCGAGAGGATGTTCCATGAACAAGAATCCCAGCCGGTCCCGCGTCCTGCCCTATCCACTCTGGCGTTTGCTGTCCGCCTGCCTGCTGCTGACGGCCTTCGCGCCGGCAGCGCAGGCCGACGAGGCCGCCGCCGCGCCGCGCCAGTTGACCACGGTTGCCTCGCTGGACCGGGCCGCGCGCCCGGCCAACGTGCCGCTCGACTACGTGGTGACGCCCAACGGTTATTTCTCACCCGCTTGCGTGCAGGTCATCCACCAGAACGAAACCCTGCGCACCGACGGCAGCATCCTGCAGAAGAACGGCGCGGTGCGCTCGGCGGCCAAGTGCGATCGCCCGCACTTCGACCGCGCCGGGCATAGCATCGCGGCCACGGCCAACGGCCCGGTGCAGGCGCAATCCGCATCCGGCACGGTGGAGCCGACCTATACCGGCTGGATCGAAAGCGCCAACTACAACAACGGCAGCAACGTGGGCCGCCTGCGTGCCACCTGGAAGGTACCTTCGGTGCCGGGCGATGCGCAGAACCAGACGGTGTTCTTCTTCCCCGGCCTGGAGCAACTGCCGACCGTGCAATCGATCCTGCAACCGGTGCTGGGCTGGAACGGTTTCGGCGACCATACCTGGACCATCGCGAGCTGGAACTGCTGCACGGCGGGCACCACCACCCACACCGATCCCGTGAACGTCGCGCCCGGCGACGAGATCGTCGGCGATACCTATTCGCTGTGCGGCGTGGGCGTCTACAACTGCGGCTCCTGGGCGATCGTCACGCAGGACACCACCAGCGGGCGCAGCGTCACGCTCAACACCTCGCCGCAAGGCAACCTGCAATGGGTGTTCGGCGGCGTGCTCGAGGTGTATGGCATCAGCAACTGCAACCAGTTGCCGCCACAGGCGATGACGCAGTTCTACGGCGTGACCGTGTGGGATACCAATGGCAACGTGCTGTCGCCGCCGTGGCAGGCCGGCCGTGCCGGTTCGTCGATCTCGCCGCAATGCAACTACAACGTGGCGACCAGCCCGGGGAATGTGTATCTGTATTACTGAGCGCCTGGGGTTCGGGATGCCGGCCAGCCCGGCATCCCGCCGCGCCGTCTCAGAAGCGGTGACGCACGCCGAGGTTGAGCAGGGTCTGCACGCTCGTGCCCGCATAACCATACGAGCCGATCGAGGCCTGCGCCTTCGGCTTGCTCCCGGCGTCGCCGCCGGTTCGGCCGCGTGCATGCTGATAGGCCGCCGTGACATACAGGTCGGTGCGCTTCGAGAGCATGTAGTCCGAGCCGAGCGACAACTGTCGATAGCTCGTCGAACTGTCTCCGCCCGATTTCGTATAGCTGTAACCCGCGCCGATCAGCCAGGCCGCGTTTGCCTGGTAGGTCAGGAAACCCTGGCCGGTGTCGAATCGCTCGCCGGCCCGGAATGACGAACTGCCGTCCCGGCCGTAGCGAGCGTGGCTATAACCCGCTCCGAAGGTGAATGCGCCCAGCACGTATCGGGCCGCCACGCGCGTGATGCCGATCGAGCGCGCGCTGGCATACGCGGTGTTGACCGGGCCGTTGAAGGTGCCGTCCGAGGTGCCGGCCCAGTCCTCGCGCCAACGCGCCTTCGCCGGCGTGTTGGCGGCCTGGAAATAGCCGCCGGCCAGGCTGAACGGGCCCAGCTCGTAGGCCAGGCCAGCCGAATACGATTGCCCGGCGCCCACCCGGCCCGCGACGCCGCCGAACGCGTACATCGCCTCGAAGCGCAAGCCGGATAAGGCCGGCGAAGCATATTTCACCGCGTTGTTCACGCGAAAGCTGTTGTCGTAATTGTCGACATCGCCCGCCGTCGCGAATGCGCTGCCGAAATCATTGCCGGCGGTGATGCCCTGCACGAGATCGACCAGCGGATCGTACTGGCGGCCGAGCGTGAGCGTGCCATATCGCTCGCTGGCGAGGCCGACGAAGGCCTGGTTGCCGAACAGGCGGCCGCCGGCAAGCTGGCCGTTGCCGGGATCGAAGCCGTTTTCGAGCTGGAAGATCGCCTTCAGCCCGCCGCCCAGGTCCTCGCTGCCCTTCAAGCCCCAGCTGCTGCCGGTCAGGTTGCCCATGCTGCTGTTGCCGAGCAGCCAGAGATTGTCCTTGCCCCTGGCATGGCCGACATGGCTCAGTGATATGTCGATGGTGCCGTATAGCGTGATGTTCGATTGAGCATGAACGGGCACCGATGTCAGCAGGGCGAGGCCGCCCAGCGCGCGGGTAGCGTGCTTGATGGTGTTCAGGGCTTGCAAGGTCCGGCACATGAGACTGTCTCCGCGTGAAATCCCGATTCGATGGCAAGAAAGCATGGCAAGCGTGACTTGCCATGCCGATTCCAATCTTCGATTGGGTATTGCGGGAGCGTCGATTTCCGGGCCATGTCCTCGGCAAGCGGTTCGGCTGCGCGACATGGCCTGGGTGAGATATCGGATCCATCATGGCCGGCCGACCGGCCCCTTGCTGCGTGGGCCGGCGTGATCCATGGGCTGGTCGATGGACGATCCCTTTGCGTCCGATCTTCCATCGATCCGCCGGCTCGATCTATCGGTCGATTCCTAAAAGGCCAGTTCAAAAAGACGCTCGGCTCGGCTGAAGCTGTTCCAGCAGGCGGTTGAGCCGGCTGGTTTGAGGAGCGCTTCGACAATGTCGATCGGCGCACGCATCGAGCGAATCCGGTGAACCCGAGCTGCTTCGGATGGCAAAGCTTCCTTAGTCGGCCGCCGTTCGCGCCGGCTGAGTCCGAGGCGACGCGGCGGTTCCACCTAGAAGCGTGCGCGCGAGCTTGCCATCGTGGCGTGCCAGCTCCGCGAAAACATTGTCCAGGTCGCCCATGGTCACCTTGCCGGGGCTGCCTCGCATGATGCTCTGCTGCGCCAATCGGCGGACGAGCTCTTTTATGAATGCAGCGCTAACCCCTGTTGTCTTGGCCACGGCAGCCTCGGCAACATCGGTCGGGATTTCCATGGCACTTCCATAAAGCTCGAGCAGCCTCAGGCGACATTCGTCGTCGGGAGCCGGTATCTCGATGGCTTGGTCGATACGGCCGGGGCGACCGGCGATGGCATCTTCGATGTCGTCAGGGCGGTTGGTGGTGAGGATGAAGAAGAGCTGTGCCGATGGACTGAGTCCGTCCATTTCATTGAGGAGGCGATTGAGCATTGCCTCCTCTTTCGTCTCCCTCATCTGCGTCCTGTCCCTGCCAATCAAATCCACATCCTCGATAACGATGAGGCAGGGCTGGAGGAGCTTGGCGAGGTTGACATATTCGTCGAGTGCCGCGACCTGTCCGGCCGTGATGAGCAGCGTCGTGTGATGCTCCAGATTGGACGCAAGGTAGCGAATGATGTGTGTCTTCCCGGTGCCAGGCGGCCCGTAAAGCAGGATTCCCTTCTGTTGGGAGTGACCAAGCTTTGCAAGCGCTGGTCTGCTCTTCGCGAACTGGAAGATGTGGAGGTCAAGCGCTTCCATCGTGGCGGCTGAAAGAATCACCTCGTTGCGCGTGACCGTGGTCAGACGATGCACAGTGACGCCCTTGGTCTGCCCGATATAGCCCTCTTTGTCCTCAAACGAGAGTACTTTCCCCCGATAGAGTTTGGTCTTCGAAAGCGTCTGTTCGATGGTCTCGAACGTGCGTGTCACGAACGCCGCGCTATCCGGTGACGGGGAAAACGCAATCTCCACGTTGACGGTGCGAGGCCCTCTCGGCGGTTCGAAGCGCGTGAAAAGAACGGCTGCTCGAAGATTCGACTGGTCGTGGACCAGCCAGAGGGCGTTATCCAACCCTTCGACCGGCTCATCTTCGCCGACATCGATAGATTCATAGCGCACTGGCGTCAGAGCGAAGTCCGCTGGCGCCGGGCCTCGCGGTTCGACAAAGAGACCCGAGATGCGCGCAGGCATGAAGCTTTCGTGTGCTCGATTGATACCGAGAAGGCGCGTTCGATATGCCTTGAAGCATTCAAGCAACGCTGCCTGGACCTCCGTCCGAATGTAGCTCGGAAACACTCGCAAAGCGGAGGAAAGCTCGGCAGTCGGAACGTCACCAAAGTGCTCTTTGACGGCCTGCCAGGCATGCGTGTGTGGACTCTTATTCGTGGCTTGTTCTTCCTGCACGTTTTTGCTCCCGGAAACTCAGTTTCGCTCTGATTTCGTGTGGCGAAGTGAGTCTACAGGGGAAGGCCAGGAATAAAATTCCAATTTGACGACGGGCCGTAGCAATCGCGTGGAAGCGGTCGTGGCTCCATGGATTCCGTCGTCTACGCATTCGCTTCGAGCGCCGATCTGACATTCTCGAAGCATTCCTCGAACAAGCGGCTCGATCGCCTGCTGGAACAGCTTCAGCCGAGCTGAGCGTCCTTTTTGAACTGGCCTTTTAGCGATCCGCCAGCTCGGCCCGCCGCTCCACCACGCGCGCCACCAGCCCATATCGCAGCGCCTCCTGCGCCGGCATCCACCGATCGCGCTCGATATCCTCCAGCACGCGGGCCAGCGGCTGCCCGCATTCGCGGGCGATCACCGCCGCGATGCGCTCGCGCGCCTTGACGATCTCCTGCGCCTGGATCGCGATATCGCTGGCCTGGCCGCTGGCGCCGCCGCTCGGCTGGTGGATCAGGAAGCGCGTCTGCGGCAGGCAGAAGCGCCGCTCGCGCGCGGCGCCCAGGTACAGGTGGGTGGCGGCGCTGCCCACCCAGCCGGTGCCGATCATGTTGACCGGCGCGTCGATGAAGCGGACTACGTCGTGGATTGCGTCGCCCGACTCGAGATGGCCGCCCGGCGAGGACACGATCATGTCGATCGGCGCGGCGGATTCGGCATCGAGCGCCAGCAGGCGGCGCACGGTTTCCGAGGCGAGCGCGTCGGTGATGGTGCCGAACACCAGCACGGTGCGCGCGCGAAAGGCCTTCTCCTCCAGGAAGGCGCCGGGCTGTCCCGGCGCGGGCTGGGCCGCGCCGTCCTGTTCCTTGTCGTTGGCAAGCATGGTTGAAAACTCCTGGTCGTGTTAGTTTCAACGCGGTATACGAACGAGCCGCCATGAACGTGACATCCACCCACGCCTCCCATCCCCTGGCCGAGGACCGCGCCCTGCGCCGGCGCTTGCTGGCCCTGGCGCGCCGCTGGCTGGCCGACGGCAGCGAAGCCGAGGACCTGGTCCAGGACACCTACCTGCGAACCGCCACGGGCGACCTGCCGCCCACCGCGGCCGGCCACGAGGCCTGGCTCGCCACCGTGCTGCGCCATCTGTGCATCGACGTGCTGCGCCGCCGCGAACGTTACCGGGGCATCCTGGCGCGCGAGGCAGAGACCGGCAGCCCCGGCCTCGACGCGGCGCATCCCGAGCAACTGGTCGAGCAGGCCCGGCGCCTGGAAGCCGCCTTGCAGCATCTCGCGCATGTGCTGCCAGCCGTGGACGGCGCCGTGGTGCTGCTGCACGAGGTATTCGGTTTCGATCACGCTGAACTGGGGCCGCTGACGGGACGCAGCGAGGCGGCCTCGCGCCAGCACCTGCGCCGCCTGCTGGGCCGCCTGCGCGAGCGCCCCGTGGCGCCCGGCGAATCCGTCCCGCAGGATGACGAGCGTGCCGACTGGCTCGCCCTGTGCCGTCTTGCGGTCGGCCAGCGCGATCCGGCCGGGCTGGTCGCCGCGCTGCGGGCCGCCCGCCCGCAAAGCCTGGCCGCGGGTGCCGCCCGCGTAGCGTCGCGAGCCGCCCTGCCCGGCACCGTCCAGGCCGGCAGCAGCCTGCTGCAGATCCACGGTCAACTGGGGCTGGCCTTCCATGTGAACGGCATCCAGGTCGCCTGGCTGCCGTTGACGTCCGCCGTCGAGGAAGCCTGATGACGCGCCTGTCGAACATGCCCGGCTCGTGGCCCGGAATCCGCTTGCCGATCCATCACCCGCGCCACGGAGCCCTCGCATGAGCCAGGCTGCCTATCCGATCGAAGTCGAGTTCCCCGATATCGGCGTGCATGCCGAGGGCAACACCGGCATCGCCCATGTCCACAGCTTCGATTCCGGCGCGCCGGGGCCGCACGTGATGGTGAACGCGCTCACGCATGGCAACGAGGTCTGCGGCGCGATCGTGGTGGACGCGCTGCTGCGCGTCGGCCTGCGCCCGCGCCGCGGACGCCTGACGCTGGCCTTCGCCAACGTCGCGGCCTATGCACGCTTCGATCCCGCGCAGCCCGACCGCGCGCGCTTCGTCGACCAGGACTTCAACCGCGTCTGGACGGCGGCCCTGCTCGACGACGTCGCGCGCCGCTCGTCCGAGCTCGATCGGGCCCGCGCGATGCGCCCCGTGATCGACACGGTCGACCTGCTGCTGGACCTGCATTCGATGCACGAGAAAAGCGCGCCGCTGATCGTGGCCGGGCCGCTCGACAAGGGCGTCGAACTGGCCGTCCAGCTCGGCGCGCCGGCCACGGTGATTGGCGACGAAGGCCATCCCGAAGGCCGTCGCCTGCGCGACTACGCGGGGTTCGGCGATCCCGCCAGCGAGCGCAACGCGTTGCTGATCGAATGCGGCCAGCACTGGGAGGCGAGCGCCGTCGAGGTCGCGCGAGACAGCACCGCCCGTTTCCTGCTCGGCGCCGGCGTGATCGAGCCGGCCGATTTGCCGGCCGGCTGGCTGCGGCCCTTGCCGGCACGGATGACGGTGGTTCGCGTGACCGAGCCGGTGGTGGCGAGCAGCATGGATTTCCGTTTCGCCGGGCCCTACACGGGGCTGGAGCGCTTCGAGACGGCCGGCACCACGATCGGCTGGTCGAATGGCGAAGCGGTTCGCACGCCTTACGACGACTGCATGCTGGTGATGCCCTCGCTGCGCCAGTTGCGCCCCGGCGTGACCGTGGTGCGCCTCGGCCGCATCGAACGGCGTTTCGATCATGCGGCGCGCCGGCAGGAACATCTGGAATGACCGGCCCGTGCCGGCATAAGCCATCATGAAAAATCGGCGCGCGGCGAAACCGCCGCGCGCCGATGTCGATCCGGCCTGAGCCGGCCTTATGCCTTACACAGGCAGCGGCCCGCTCACCGATCCAGCCTCACCAGCTCGCGCAGGTACTGCGGCCGCCGCTGATCGGCATAAAACTCGATATTGCCGCGCAAGCGCGTGAGTTCCGCCTCCGAGAGCTCCCGCACCACCTTGGCCGGCGCGCCCAGCACCAGCGAGCGATCCGGCACCACGGTGCCGGCCGTGACGATCGCACCCGCGCCCACCAGGCACTGGCGGCCGATCACCGCGCCGTCGAGCACCACCGCCTGGATGCCGATCAGGCTGTAGTCGCCGATCGTGCAGCCGTGCAGCACCACCTGGTGGCCGATCGTGACATGGGCCGCCACCCGCAGCGGACGATCGCGCTCGGTATGCAGCACCGCGCCGTCCTGCACGTTGGTGCCCTCGCCGATCACGATGGGTTCGGTATCGCCGCGCAGCACGGCGCCGAACCAGACGCTGGTATCGGCGGCGAGCCGCACGTCGCCGATCACGGCCGCGGTATCGGCCACGAAGGCGCTGTCGTCGATCGACGGCACGCGCTCGCCAAGTCGGTAAATCGCCATGGCCCGCTCAGCCCGCCGCGGCCTGGCGCTCGCGCTGCACGGCCGGCTTGTGGCCAAGGCCGAACATGTCGCGCACCTGGGCCGCCGTGAGGATCTTCGCGCCCTTGCCGAGCAGTTCCTCGCGCAGCAGGCTGACCTGCTCCCAGGTGCCGCGCGCCTTGCGCACGCCGCCGGGCACGCGCGCGTCGTTGACGGTCAGGCCGTCCTCGAGGCCGACGCGGATGCCGTCGAGCTTGAGCGCCAGCGCCACGTCGACCAGCAGGTTCTGCATCGGCCCCGGCAGCAGGATCGAGACCTTCGAGACCGGGAAGCTGGCCCGCAGCCGCTCGACCACCGGGCGCAACTGCTCGACCGCCAGCTCGACCGCGCGCTGGTGCGATTGCGCATTCTCGGCGGCCA
Organism: Burkholderia gladioli; assembly: GCF_000959725.1. Taxonomy (NCBI): domain Bacteria; kingdom Pseudomonadati; phylum Pseudomonadota; class Betaproteobacteria; order Burkholderiales; family Burkholderiaceae; genus Burkholderia; species Burkholderia gladioli. The sequence goes on along the minus strand of NZ_CP009323.1, from coordinate 3,693,472 downwards.
GCAGGCCGGCGATCTCCTCGCGCACCGCCGAGGCGATCAGCGAATCGTCCTCCACCTCGCCGCTGATCGGATCGCGCCGGTACTGATCGACGCCGGCCACCAGCATGAACAGCACCGGCTTGCCGGTGCGCAGCAGCCGGTCGCGGTACAGCGAGGTGGCGTTGTCGACGATCGCGTGGTTGAACACCTCCACTTCGGGACGCGTGCCGACTTCCTCGAAATGGGCGAACTGCGCGTCGAGGAAATCCGGTGCGTTGTCGTAGCCGCCGCCGCCCTGGAACACCACCGCGGCCGGGCTCAGCGAGGCCACCTCGGGGATCGATCCCGCGTCGTCGTAGAACTTCAGGTGGGCGCGGCGCAGCGTGCTGCGGGCGCCGTGACGATCGCCGCGCACGCTGGTCGACAGGTTCAGGATCGCGCCCGGCTCGCGCTTCTTCACCATCGGCACGATCTCGTCGTAATCGTCGAGCACGATCTGGTTGCGCTGCGAGCCGACCGTCACCGCGCCCAGCCCCGGAATCTCGATGCGCCGGCGGTCGCTCAGGTCCCGCGTATGCAGATGCACCACCGCCGCGCCTTCCTGCATCGAGCGAATGGTTTCCTCGGTAATCGCGTCGGGCGTAATCGGCAGATAAGGCGAGCGCGCCTTGCCGGCCTGCCAATAACCGACCGGACATAGGGTCCAACCGGCATTTTCCAGATGCGTCAATAATGCCGGCGATTCCTTTTGAATCATTTCGATTAATGAAGGCGGCAGGTAATTGTGCTGGCTCGCGTGTTCCCAGATCAAATCGCCCTGATCGGAAACGATCCAGCCATAGGTGGTCAATTGCAATACGATGCGCCGCGCCAGTTTATTGGAAACATCGGCCAGCCATTGCTTGGGGATTCGCGCGGCATTTTGATTCGAAGCCTGCGAGGGGTGCCAGGCGCCATCGCGCGGCGACCAGTGCGCCTGGCTCAGCGCCTGGCGCAGCGAGTCGCCCTGGGCGCCGCCTGGCAGCAGGCTTTCGGCGATCGGAAAGGCATGCCCGGACTGCAGCAGAAGGCCGCCCGCCGGCACCACTTCCCAGCCGTCCGCCTTCAGGTCGGCCAGGATCTTGGCGCGCTGGCCGGCATCGAAAAATCCTTCCAGCAGGAAAGCGGGAATAAAGGTCGCTTCAAGCGGATCGAGAAACTTGGGAACAGCGCCTATCGGCGCCGCCGTGATGTATAGCGTGGTCATGATCGGCCCTCTCTCTCAACGAATATCTATGTTTACAAATACCTGACTACCGCTCAATCCTATTACAGGCCGTATTGTTTTTGAAAGGTATTTGTTTGGCTTTTGCGCATATGATCGCGCAGCGAAATAGTGAGTGGGCAATCGGCGAATCAGATTCCATGATTGACGCAATCGACGGAAAGCAAAGGCCGCGAGTGTGGAGAATCGATCCAGACCGTTTCGATGCGAACAGCAGCGGGAGGGATTGTTTGGAATGAACTGACTGAAATAATTTTCCAGGCGATGTCGATCCAGCCTGATCGCGAACGTCGATCGGATATGCGCGACCGACAACCAGGGAGACACCACCATGAGCCCCACCCAGCTTCCCATCGTCACGGTGTTCGAACGCTCGCCCGATCGCGGCCAGGGGCTCGCGCGCGACATGCGGGTTCGCTGGGCGCTGGAGGAAGCGGGCCAGGCCTACACGGTGCGGCTGCTGTCGTTCGCCGCGATGAAGCAGGCCGAGCACCGCGCGCGCCATCCCTTCGGGCAGATTCCGAGCTACGAGGAAGGCGAGTTGGTGTTGTTCGAATCGGGCGCGATCGTGCTCCATGTCGCGCAGCGCCATCCGGGCCTGCTGAGCGCCGAGCCGAACGCCAGGGCGCGCGCGATCGCCTGGCTGTTCGCCGCGCTCAACACGATCGAACCGCCGATCCTCGATCTGCAGAACCTCAGGTTCCAGGAGCGCGACCAGCCCTGGTACGCGCAGCGCCTGCCGATCGTCGAGGATCGCATCCGGGCCCGGCTGGATAAATTGTCCGAGCGCCTGGGCACGGCCGACTGGCTCGACGGCGCATTCAGCGTGGGCGATCTGATGATGGTGGCGGTGTTGTTGCGCCTGAAACCTTCAGGGCTGCTGGACGAATTCCCGAGGCTGGCGGCCTACGCGGCGCGCGCCGTGGGGCGGCCCGCCTACCAGCGCGCCTTCGCCGCCCAACTGGCCCTATTCACGACGCAGTCGGCGGCGGGCTGAGCCAACGCGGTGTCAGGGCTCGATGCCCGCCGCGCGCAGCGCTTCCCGCATGTCGGCCTCGATCCCGGCCAGGCGCGCGGTGATCTGCGTGGCCGTGGTGCGGCCTTCGCCGAACCATTCCTCGTTCATCAGGAGGGTGGGCACCACCTCGATGCCGCGCGCGCGGGCTTCCTCCGGGAACAGGCCGATATCGATCACGCGATGGCGGATGCCGGGGTTCAGCGCCGCGATGCCGTTGAGCGCCTGCACCACTTCCTGGCAATAGGGGCAGGTCAGGGAAACGAAGGTGTCGAAGGCGTAGTCGCCGCCCAGGGCTTCGATGCGCGCGAGCAGCGCCTCGTCGAATTTCGGCCGGTGGCCGCCCACCTGCAGGATCGCCAGCACCACCGAGGTGAACTCGCTGCCGGTGGGCACACCGCAGAAGCGGATGCGCGGCGCCTCGCCGGGCACGCCGATCGAGAACGAAGGTGCCGCCATCTCGTCCCCGCTCGACTCGACCAGCGTCAGCCGCGCCGACACGGAAACGATTTCATCGAGCAGTTCGCGAAGTTTCGCCGACTCGGCGCCTGGGTCGAACGCGGCGGCAATCTCGACCGCCTGCGTCTGGTAGCGAAGCAGCTTGTCTTTCAACTGCTCCTTGATGCGGGCATCCAGCATGGCGCGTGTCTCCTGATTCTGGCGCCTCTGTCAGTGCCTCGATGGGGGTCGGCCGAGGATGCCGGGCGCTGGCTGAATCATCTGGTTTGCCGCCCCGAGCGTCAAATGGGGATTACCTAAGGCGCTAATTGGGGCGCCCTATCAGGGCGACATGGTTCAAGCGAGGTTCAAGGCGCGGCAGCCGGGCAGCGCGCCGCCCGCGCCGGCTCGGCTTCGTAGATCCGCACCCAGCCGACCTGCAGCACCGAGGGATTCGGCGTGTCCTTGATCGAGAAGCCCGAACCGAGCGCTAGGTTCAGCAGCGGAAACAGCGGCAGGCGGTGCTCGGGCGGCGTCGGCGTGCGCCATACCGGGCGGCGGTCGAGGTAGAACGTGATGTCCTCGGGCGTCACGCGCGCGCCGTAGCTGTGAAAGCCCGCCACCAGCGAGCCCGGCTCCACCGGCACGTATTGCGAACGATGCCGCGACAGCGGCTTGTCCTTGCCCTCGTACCAGACGTGGACGGCCGAGCGGTAACCGCCGTCGGCATGTCCGTAATACTCGATCACGTCGATCTCGATGCCCGGCGACTTGTCGCTGCCCGGCTTCAGGGTGCCGAGCCAGAACGCCGGCCAGGTGCCCGGCCCCGGCGGCATGCGCAGGCTCGCCTCGAAATAGCCGTAGCGCACGCCGCTGCCCTTGCCGCTGCCGTCGGCGGCCGCGATCAGGCCGGAGCGCCAGCGGCCGTCGGCCGACTTGCGCGCCGTGATCGACAGCGTGTGGCCGCTCACCGAGAACGGGCCGTTCGGCCCCGGGTCGCTGAAGGCGGCATCGCCGAAATCGCCGTTCCAGGGCGTGTGGGCGATCCATCGTGCGTCGCCGAGCTGGCGCGGCGCGACCCGGAAGTCGGAAAAGTCCTCGTCGAAGACCAGGCGATAGGCGCACAAGTCGAGTGTCTCGGCGGATTGCCCCCGCGCCTGGGCGATCATGGCCAGCCCGAGCAGCGCCGCGACGGCCAGCCTGCACGCCCGTGCCCGCCGCGAGCCCGTCATGCGTCGCGCCCCAGCAGTTGCGCGCTGAGCCGCACGTGATGGCGCACATACTGCTGCGCGCCCAGCTCGCCGCCCTCGCCCATGCGCGCCTGGGCTCGCGTGGCGCGCGCCAGCGCCGCCGCCGGGTCGCCCGCCACCTCGACGATCGCCTCGCGCAGCGTGGCGGCCTCGCCCATCGGCACGTAACGCAACTCGTCCGCCGAGAAGTAGGCGGACAAGCCGCCGATATCGGTGGCGATCACCGGCAGGCCCGAGAGCACCGCCTCCTGGATCACGGTGATGCCGCTCGCGTGCAGGTTGCGGCGCAGCGGCACGCAGACCAGCGTGGCCGCCTCGAAGGCCGCGCTCAGTTCCTGGTGGCTGCGCGCCAGGCGGATCTCGACGTTGCGCGCGCCGCTCGCGAGCCCGGCCGGCACCGTGCCGGAGAGGATCGTCAGCTCGATGCCCGCCACGTCGCGCACCGCCTCGATCAAGGTGGCCCAGTCGCGATGCCGGTCGTTGCCGAGCGCGAGCACGCGGATCGGCCCGTCGACGCGGCAGCGCGGCGGCTGCCGTCGTTCGGCGGGAATCCCGAAGGGCAGGAACTCGACGCGCGCATGCGGGAACAGTTGCCGGGCCAGCGCCGCGTTCTCGGGCGACAGGAAGCTCAGCACGTCCACCCGCGCGATCAGGCGCCGGAACAGCCACTTGTGCGGCCACCACAGCCCGCGCCAGCGATCGACCAGCCAGACCGACTGGCCGATCAGCCTGACGCGCTTGCCGATCAGCAGACCCACCGCGGCCACCGCCAGGTACTGCGATTCGGTATGCGTCCAGACCACGTCGGCGACGCGGATCGCATCGCGATTGCGCCAGGCATGCAGCAGGTCGAAGCCGATCACGGCGCGCAGGCCGAGGCGCAGCAGCTTGCCCAGGCGCCCTTCGCGGCCCGCCGCCGAGAAGCGCACATGGCACTGCATGGCCTCGGCGCGTCCGTAGCCATAGGGCGTCGCGTCGTTCAGGCCGACCAGCTTGCCCGACTCGCGATTGCGCCGCCATCGTTCGGCATCCTTGTCGATCGCCAGGTGCGCGTAGATCTGCATCACGCGCTCGTGCGCGCGCGCGATGGGCGCCGCCTCGCGGGCCGGCATGGAGACCGGCAGGCAGCCGGGAACGGGGGCGAGCTCGATCAGCTCGGGTTGGACTGGCATGGCGGGCACTCCGCGAATCAGGTCAGGGATGGCGGGACGGGACGCTCACTTCGCGCCGATCTGCAGGACCCGCAGCGGATGGATCTTGCCGCGCACCACGTCCCAGAAACCGATCACGTTGCCGTGCAGGCGGCCCGGATAGTCGACGAAAGGAATGCGCAGCAGGCTCTTGAGCACGTTGGCGAGCACGTTGCGCACGATGAAGCGCAGCGCCACGCGGCGGCTCATGGTGCCCTTGCGGTACAGGTAGAGCGGATTGGCGATCTGCGAATAGCCCATCCGGATCCCCGAGGTGCGGCCGCGCTTGGTGCCCAGGTGCACGCCGACGCAGCGCGGGTCGTAGACCACCTTGCCGATCCGCTTGATCAGCCCGGTGAAATCGCGGTCCTCCTGCCAGGCGTAAAGCGGCAGGTTCTCGTCGAAGCGGAACGAGCGCATCGCGCGGCCGGCGATCGCCATGTTGCAGCCGTAGACGGATTGCATCTCGCGCTGCGTGTCGCCCGAGGCCCAGTGGCTGGCAGGCGGGATCGCGCCGCGCAGGTAGTCGCGCGCCTGCTGCTCGGTGAGGCCCGCGCCCATGATGCCGTCGGCCAGCACGCGCCCGGTCAGCGCGACGATCTCGCGGTTCTCGGCGAACACCTGCTCGCAGCAGGCGGCCCAGTCGGCGGCGGGCCGGTAGTCGTCGTCGAAGAACACCACGAACCAGTCCTGGTCGCCGGGCGCATCCGTATCGATGTCGGCCAGCAGACGCTCGACGCCGTGATTGCGCTGGCGCGTGAGGCCCTGGGCCGGCGAGAGGCAGACCGTCAGCCGCGTGCGCGAGGCCAGCGGATGCGCCTGCAGGCCCTCCACGTCGGGCGGCTCCGCGCCCACCACGTAGACGGCATCGAGCGGCGCGCTCTGCCCCGCCAGCAAGGACAGCAACTCGCGGCACTCGTCGGCCCGACCCTTGGTGGCCACGATCACGTATTTTTTCATCTGCACTCACCCATCGATTCGTTCATGTCGCTGCCTCGTCCCTCGTCCTGCGCTCCGCGCCCTGCTCCACCCCGCGCCTGCCGCTTCATGACGCCGGCCGCCCGCCCGGCAGGAAACGCCGTCGCGACAGCGGATTGGCGATGAAGCGCACCACCTCGTCGGACAGCCGCTGCCCCGGCACGAAGCAGCACAGGCTGATCGCCACCAGCGCGAGCTTCTTGCGCCAGCCCCAGTAGGGATTGGTGAGGATCGAGCGGAAATAGCGCGGCGAGCCGCGCAGCAGCCAGCGCGCGCGCGGCAGGAAGGGCCGCCCGTACAACTCGGCGACGAACACCGACTTGGTGTACGAGTAGTCGTTCAGCTCGGCCGGCAGCGCGATGCCGAGCCGGCTCGCGGCCAGCGTCGACAGCAGGGTCCAGCGCCGCAGGAACTCCTGCGGCGTCTCCTTCCATTTCGCGGCGTTCGCGAAGGAGATGTCGCGCGCCTTGTCGGCGCGCAGGTTCGGCGCGTGGGTGCGATAGCCGCCCAGCGCGCGATCGATGCTGCCCACCTCGCCCGTCAGCGCGATGCCGTAGATCGCGTAGAAATCGGCGCCGTACTTGCTGTGCAGCGGCTCCCGGATCGGGTAGATGCGCCGCAGGTTCGCGACGCGATAGGCGTTGCCCGAGGCCGGCGGCGAGGGATACAGCCAGCCCTTGCGCAGCGAGGGGCCGCAGTCGCGCGGCGGCCGCGAGTTCGGGATCTGGCTGCCGGTCGGGTCGCCGCCGCTGGAGAAAATGTCGAGCCGGTACTGCACCTTGGCCAGCCGCGGATCGGCGAAGCAGGCCATCACCTGGGCCACCGCCTCGTGATAGAGGAAATCGTCGGCGTCGAGGAAGATCACGATCTCGGTGTCGAGCAGCTCGACGGCCGTGTTGTAGGCCGATACCTGCCCGCCGTTCTCCTTGCGCAGCAGCTCCACCGCCGCGCCGTAGCGGCGCACCACCTCGACCGAATCGTCGGTCGAGCCGTCGTCGATCACCAGCACGCGCGCCGGTCGGCGGGTCTGCGCCAGGGCCGAGTCGATCGCCTCCGCGATGTAGCGGCCGTAGTTGTAGTTGCAGATCACCACCGTCACCGATTCCGTCACCGCCTGCATGTGCGTCACGCTCCCCGTCGCTTCGTCATCGATTGCCTGGTTGCTGGATGAGGCGGCCCCGACATCGAGGCGGCCATGGTTCATGTGCGTGCCGGCGTGCCGGCGCAAGGCCGGCCGCCGACGAACTCCGCCATCAGGCCGGCGCGCCAGACGCCCAGCAGCAGCACCGCCAGCAGCGTGGATTCGCCGAGCAGGCGCGCCACGGCCATGCCGATCGCCCCCCAGTGGGTGGCCAGCGGCACCGCGCAGGCCAGGTTGACCAGCGCGCCGATCACCCCGCCGCGCGCCAGCAGGCCCTCGCGCTTGCGCGGGATCAGGAAGTACATGCCGAGCACCTGGGTGCAGACGCTCACCGGCAGCACGAAGGCCAGCGTCTTCAGCACCGGCACCGCGTGCTCGAAACCCTGGCCGAAGATCAGCGGGATGATCCAGCCGGCCGCGAACACGGTGACCAGCGTGGCCAGCGCCGCGCCGCAGAAGAAGAAGGCGAAGATGCGCCGTGCCAGCGTGTTGGCGCGATGCGTGTCGCCGCCGACCAGGAAGGTGACCTTCGGCACCAGGATCTGCGCGGCCGGCCCCATCAGGCTCAGGCCCGCGCCGATCAGGCGCTCGGCGATGCCGAAGGCGCCCACCTCGCCGGCCGGCGCAAGCAGCGAGAGCACGTAGGTGGAGGCGCCGATCAGCAGCACCGAGGTGCCGCCGTAGACGAAGATGATGGTGGACTTGCGGATCAGCTCGAGCGCCTCGCGCAGCTTGCCGAGCAGCCCGTCGAATTCGCCGCGCAGGGCCCAGTAGGCCAGCCCGAGCTGCACGCTGCTCGACAGCAGCAGCAAGGGGAACACATGGCGCAGGTCGCCCGGCCGGTGGATAAAGCAGAAGATCAGCGACAGCGACAGGATGAAGCCGATCACCTCGATCGCCACGCTCTTCCTGGCGCGCCCGGTGCTGGCGAAATACCAGCCGAGGTTGAAGGCGGCCACCAGCCCCATCGCCACCACCGGCACGCCGATGCCGGGCACGCGCGCGAAGATCGGCGAGTTGGCCACCGCCACCGCGCCGATCAGCACGCCCGGCACACACAGCACCAGGCGCGCCGTGAACTGGCGGCGCAGGATCGCCGCGCGCTGCGCGTCGGTCTCGGTATGCACCACGTCGCGCGCGCCGACCGTCGAGAAGCCGTAGTTGACGAACAGCCAGATCGAGTTCGACAGCGACATGCCGGCCAGGATCACCGCGTAGCCGCCGGCACCGAGCGTGCGCCCGTAATACGGCAGCAGGAACAGCGGGTAGACGTAGCGCGCCACGTAGGACAGGTAGACCGCCAGCAGCTCGAAGCTCGACAGGGTGGGCTTGATGCGGTTCATGGGCGCCCTCCCGCGCGCGGCCGGTATCCCGGCGGCAAGGCAACCAGGCCCGCGGCGCGCCGAGGGACGTCGCGCATGTCGTGCGGCTCACCCACGGCGATAGCTCCGTTGCAGGCCGCCCGCCGTGCGCGCCTGCCGCGGCAGGTCGCGGCGCATGGCCGGCGCGCGCCGGTTGAGCGCGGCGAACGCCACCGCCGAGAACAGGTAGAAGCACGGGCCGAGATCGAACACCGCCGCCGAGATGGTCGCGCCGATCAGGTTCGCGAACATCGCCTGCCGGGCCGCGAAGCCCACCACCTCGTCGCCGCGCGTGGTGGCCACGCCGCGCCGGCGCGCCACCGTGCAATACAGGAAGGCCGCGTAGATCACCAGCCCGGCCAGCCCGAGATTGCCGAGCAGCACCAGCGGGAAGCTCGAGGCGCGCGAACTGCCCAGGCCCACGCCGATCCCGTCGGTCTCCACGAAGTTGAGCAGTGCCTGCAGGTTCCAGGCGCTGCGCTCGACGCCCGAATCGCTGTCGAGCTTGTCGAACAGCGCGCCGGACAGCAGGTCGGACACCGCCTGGATCACGGGCGAATCGATCGCGGCCAGCACGCCGGCCAGCAGCACCATGCCCACCGCCGCCAGCGCGATCAGCGACAGCTTGCGGCGCGGGCTGGCCCGGTCGACCGCGCCGCTGCGGCTCAGCGCGAACACCACCAGGTAGCCGGCCAGCCCCGCGTAGGCGGTAGTCGAGGTCGACAGCATCAGCAGCGCGAAGCTGGCCAGCGCGAGCGCGCCGCTCGGCAGGCGCCGATAGCCGAGCAGCCAGAGGCTCAGCGAGAACGCGAACAGCGGCAGCGAGAACGCGGAGAAGGCCGAGGTCTCGGTGAAGGTGCCGCTGATGCGGCGCAGGCCATCCACCTGCGCGCCGTCCATGATCGCGTATTGCGCGGTCTTGATGCTCGACAGGATGTCCAGCCCGAGCAGGCCCGAGCCGAGGTCGATCAGCGCCGCGGCCACGTTCAGCGCGGCCAGCGCGAGCATCGCGTCGGCGAACACCAGGCTGGCGTCGCGCCGGCGCAGGTAGATCGAGGCGCTCAGGTAGAGCACCAGCTCGCCCACCAGGTAGACCGATTGCGAGAGGTTGCCCGATACCGGCGCGAGCGGCGTGAGCGCGAGCCGGCCGCCCGAGGCGTCGGCGCGGTCGATCGCGAACACGAAGGTATCGCCCTGCAGGATGCGCGGATACAGCAGCGCGCCGAGGCAGCCGAGCACGGCCAGCATCGCGAGCCAGAACGCCGGCGAGGCGGGCGTGAGCTCGCGCAGGAAGGCCGGCAGGTCCTCGCGCAGCAGCGCGCGGCCGGCGAAGAACAGCAGGAACAGGTTGGCGGGCAGGATGCCGGTGCCGCCGATCGAGATCGCCTCGGTGGCGCCGAACAGGGTGCAGCAGGCCATCAGGATCACCGACCATCGGAACGGCAGCGCCAGGCTCAGGAGCCCCAGCACCGCGACGATCACGCCGAATACGCTGATCTCCATGTTCAGCCCGCCTGCCGGTCGAAAGCGAAACCCTGCTCGCGCCGCGCGACGGTCGTGGCCCCGGTGTGGATGGTGCGCCTCAGGCGATGCATGGACGGATCTCCCCGATCAGTTGCATGGCGCTGTCGCGCCAGGTCAGTTCGCGCGCGCGGGCCAGGCCGCGCGCGCGCATCGCCTCGCGTTGGCCGGCGTCGCCGGCCACGCGCAGCAGCGCGGCCGCGAGCGCGGCGGGATCGTCGGGCGACACATAGATGGCCGCCTCGCCGCAGGCCTCGCGCACGGCCGGCAGGTCGGCCACCACGATCGGGCATCCCAGCGTCATGGCCTCCACCGGCGGCAGGCCGAAACCCTCGTAGCGCGACGGATGCACGAAGCACGTCGCGCGTCGGAACAGCGCCTTGAGCTCGCCGTCGGAGACGAAGCCGACATGCTTCACGTAGTCGGGCAGCGCGGCCGCGCCGTGGCCGTACACGGCGGGATCGGTGCCGCCCGCCACCACCACGTCGAAATCGGCCCGGCCGAGATGGCGCAGCGCGTCGATCACCAGCCGGAAGTTCTTGTGGCGGTTCAGGCTGCTCACGGCCAGCACGAACGGCCGCGCGCCGATGCCGTGGCGCGCCAGGATCGCCTGGTCCTCGTCGTGACGCAGCATGTGCTCGCCACTCTCGGAGATCACGCCGATCTTGCGGCCCGGGATCCGGTAGGCATCGATCAGCTCGCCGCGCGAGAAGCGCGACACGGTGACGATGCGCTTGGCGGCGCGGCCCACGCAGGGCGCCATCAGTCGATACCAGGAGCGGAACGCGCGGCTGTAGCTGTCGGGCACGCGCACCGGCGCGGCATCGTGGATCACGGCGATCTGGTTGCGCAGGAACAGCGGCGCCGAGTTGCAGAGATTGAGCAGCAGGCTGCCGCGCGCGGCGCCGGGCAAGGCCCATTGCTCCCAGGCCTGGCCGCGCCGGCCCGGCACGGTGCGCATGGCGATCCGGCCGAACGGGTTGACGATCCGGCGCGGCCCCTCGGGCACCAGCAGCTCGACCGCCAGCCCCGCCACCGCCGGATGCGCCTCGGCCAGCAGCTCGTCGATGCTGCGCATGATCTCGTAGGCGAAGCGGTCCACGCCGGTGGCCGGCCGCAACAGGAACCTCCCGTTCACGCTGATTCTTCCTGGCTGGTTCGAGATGCTCATCGGCTGGTCTGCCTGCTCTGTTCGTTTCGAGGCCGGCTCGCGAGCCGTGCGTGACGGATACCGTGCGGTGGATGCCGACGCGGGCCGGGCCCACCGGCGCCGGCCCCGCGATCGACGCCGTCGCGCCGGCTTTCCCCGGCCTGCGCGACGACAGGCCTGTACAGCAGGTATCGTGCCAAGCCGAGCCCCGCCCGAAGCTCATGTTGCATCGCATGAAAAACGCGTATTTTCAAGCGCTTGGCCGGATGCGCCGCGCGATCGCTACCTGCCGTGCAGCGATGTACCCGATCGTTACGTAACCCTTGTGGCAAGGCGTTACGTAACGATCGCCGGCGCGCCGGGGCAGACTGCCGGTATCGTCCCGCGCGGCAAACGATTGCGGATATTGCATCGCAATAGATCGGCGCCATTCCGGGCGGTTCGCGGCGCTCGGCGACGAAGTCACGAGGTGGCCCGCTCATTTGATTAGGTTTCCTCTTGAACGGCACGCATGTTGCTTGATGCTTGCGTGCACATCCTTTTCGATTCGACGATGACGAACCCCATCCACGCCTTCGCGAACCTCGGCAAGCGCCGCGCGGCCGTCGCGCTGGCCAGCCTGCAGGCCCTCGTGCTGGCAGCCCGCCGCCGACGCGAGTTCGCCTCGCGGCGCCCCGGCACGATCAAGATCGTGGCCCAGTTCGGCGTGGCCAACGGCATCGTCAACGGCGCGCGCTACCAGGCCAGGACCTTGCGGCGGCTCGGCTACGAGGTCGAGACGATCGACGTGACCGAGGCGGTGAAGCGCCCGTGGCGCCGCGTCGAGGCTACGCCGGGCGGCTTGTTCGTGTTCCACTGCGGCGGCCCCGAGCTGCCGCTGCTGGCCTGGCCGCTGCGCGAGGTGCTGGCCAGCGGCCGCTCGATCGGCTACTTCGCCTGGGAATCGGCGCTGCCGCCGCGCGGCTGGGGCCTGGCCGCGCCGCTGGTCGACGAGGTCTGGACCCCGAGCCGCTTCGCCGCCGAGGCGCTGGCGCCGGTGTTCGCGGCGCCGGTGCTGGTCGCCCCGCACGTGGTCGATCCGCTCGGCACGCCGCGCCGCTGGCATCGCGAGGCCGGCCCGCTGCGCTTCCTGGGCATGGCCGACGCGCGTTCGAGCCTGGCGCGCAAGAATCCGCTCGGCACCATCGCCGCGTTTCGCGCTGCCTTCCCGCGCGAGGCCGACGTGCGGCTGGTCATGAAGCTCAAGCTGCACGACCGGCCCGGCGAGCTGGCGCGCCTGCGCGAGGCGGCCGGCGGCGATCCGCGCATCGAGCTGATCGCGGCGACGCTGCCGCGCGACGAGGTCGATGCGCTGTTCAGCGCCGCCCACGTGTTCGTCTCCCTGCATCGCGCCGAGGGTTTCGGCCTGCCGCTGCTCGAGGCGATGGGCCTGGGTCTCGCGACCGTCGCGACCGGCTGGTCCGGCAACCTCGAATTCATGCGCGAGGACAACAGCCTGCTGGTGCGCCACCGGCTCCATACCGGGCCGGACGAAGGCGGCGTGTACGGCACCGTCACCTGGGCCGAGCCCGATCTCGCCGATGCCGCGGCGCGGATGCGCCAGTTGTACGAGGACCCGGCGCTGCTGCATCGCCTGATCGAGCGCGGCTGGCGGGACTGCCGCGTCGAGACGCAATTGCGCGCGTTCCAGGCCGGCGTCGCCGCCAGCCGCGCGCTGGGCGCCGCCGCGCTGCGCGCGAACGACCCAGGCCCGCTCGCACAGGCGCCCGCCGCGGCGAAGCTCGCGCCGGTTCGCTCCGCTTCCTGAGCCGCGGGCCGAGACAACACGCGCCGCGCGCATCTCAGTCGCCTCGCGCCTTGCCGCCCGAGGCACGCGCCACCACCTCGGCAAAGGCCTCGCGAAAACGCTCGGCGGCGAAGCGCTGCGCATTGGCACGGCAGGCCACCGGGTCGAACGGCCCCAGCGCCTCGAAGCGTTCCACCGCGTCGATCACGTCCTCGACGGTCTGGCGGTGGAAGAACACGCCGGTGCGCCGCTGCCTGTCCTCGGACTCGATCACCGTCTCCAGCGCGCCGCCGCGTCCATAGGCGATCACCGGCGTGCCGCAGGCCTGCGCCTCGACCGGCGCGATGCCGAAATCCTCCTCGGCGGCGAACACGAAGGCGCGGGCGCGCTGCATGTAGCTGACCAGCACGTCGTTGGGCTGGTAGCCGAGCAGGGTCACGTTGGGCGCCTCGATCGCCTGGGCCTTCGCGAAGTCGGGCCCGTCGCCGATCACCACCAGCCGGCGCCACGGCGTGCGCGCGAAGGCCTCGATCAAGAGCGGCATGCGCTTGTACGGCACCATCCGCGAGGCGGTCAGGTAAAACGCCTCCTTCTGCGCATGCAGGCCGAAGCGCTCGATGTCGACCGGCGGATAGACCACCGTCGCCGCGTAGCCATAGGCCTTGCGGATGCGCCGCGCGATGAAGCCCGAGTTGGCGACGAAGGCGTCCACGCCGTGCGCGGTGCGCTGGTCCCAGATCCGCATGTAGTGCAGCAGCGAGCGCGCCAGCCAGCCCTTGAGCCCCGAGGTCAGGCCCGATTCGGCCAGGTAGCGGTGCTGCAGGTCCCAGGCATAGCGGATCGGCGAATGCACGTAGCTGACGTGCAGTTGGTCCGGGCCGGTCAGGATGCCCTTGGCGACGGCATGGCTCGACGAGATCACCAGGTCGTAGCCGGACATGTCGAACTGCTCGATGGCCAGCGGCATCAGCGGCAGGTAGGCGCGATAGCGCGAACGCGCGCGCGGCAGGTGCTGGATGAAGGAGGTCCTCGCCCGCTTGCCGCCCAGGTTGCGGCGGTCCTCGTCGGAGAGGAAATCGACCACCGCGTACAGGTCGGCCTCGGGCCAGATCGCCAGGATCTGCTCGAGCACCTTCTCCGATCCCGCATAGGTGGTCAGCCATTCGTGCACCACGGCCACCCGGCCGAAGCGGCGCCCCGCGGCGCGCGCGGGCGCCATAGACGACGCCTCGGGCGCGGCCGTCTCGACGGCTTCGATCCCGGCCATGGCTTCGGGGGGCGACGACAGCTCATGCATCTCGTGGCTCCCGCGGGCCGCGCACGCCGGCCTCATGCCTGCTCGTCGTAGGAATAGTTGCTGCGCGCATAACGGTACTGTCCATAACCATAGGCATAGTTGCCGGGACGCGGGCGCAGGCCGTTGAAGATCAGCCCGCGCGGGGCCACCCCCACCTGCCGCAGGCGCCGCAGCGATTCGCGGATCTCGCCGCGCTTGGTCACGCCCTGGCGCACCACCACGAAGCTCACGCCGGCGTAACCGGCCAGTTGCACCGCGTCGGGCACCGGCAGGATCGGCGCGCCGTCGCAGATCACGATGTCGTAGGCGGCGCTCATGGCCGCGAAGATCGCGCGCAGGTCGGCGTCGAACAGCTCGTCGCTGGCGTTCTCGGCGTGGCTGCCCGGCGAGATGTAGTCGACGCCCTTGAGCACCTCGGGGCGCACCACCTGGGTGAGCTCGTGGGTGCCGCGCAGCAGCTCGACGAAACCGGCACCGCGTTCGGCCTGGATGATGCGGTTCATGCCGCTGCGGCGCAGGTCGGTGTCGACCAGCAGCACGCGCTTGCCGGCGCCGCCGAGCACCGCTGCCAGGTTCAGCGCGATGAAGGACTTGCCGATGCCCGGCGTGGGCCCGGTGATGAACACCACGCGGTTGCGCAGGTCGGCCATCGCGAAGTCGAGCGCGGTGCGAAAGCTGCGCAGGCTCTCCAGCGCCGGATCGAGGGCCGCGCGATTGGCGAGGATCAGCTCACGCGAGGGCGTGGCCGCCACGCGCCGCAGCCGCGTGAGCGAGACCTCCTCGCGGCTGTGCGGGATGCTGGCATAGACCGGCAGCGCGGCGAAGCGCTCGACCTCGCCCGGATCCTCGATCGAGTCGAACATGCGGCGCCGGCCGAACGCGATGCCCATGCCGATCATCAGCCCCAGCACCAGCGAGCCGCCGATCACCAGCGGCCGCTTGGGGCGCACCGGCAGCTCGGGCACCGCCGCCGAATCGACCAGCCGCACGTTGCCGACCTTGCCGGCCTTGACCAGGCGCAGTTGCTCCTGGGTGTTGAGCAGGTTGGTGTAGAGCTCGGTGCCGACCTGCACGTCGCGCTGCAGGCGCAGCACCTCCTGCTCGATCGGCGGCAGCGCGCGCGTCTTGCCGTCGATCCCGGCCAGCTCGGCCTGGGCGGTGGCGATCTGCGCGTCGATCGCCTTCACCGCCGGGTGATCGGGCATGAAGCGCGCCAGCATCTCGTCGCGCTTCTGCTGCAGGCCCGTCATGCGCGTCTGCGCGTCGACCGAGCGCTGCAGCAGCGCGGTCGCTTCCTCGTCGAGATTGAGCGTGCCCTGCCTTGCGCGATAGGCATTGAAGCGGCTCTCGGCACGCTCGAGCTGGGTCTTCAGCTCGGGCAACTGGGCATTGAGGAACTGGATCGAACGCTCGGCTTCCTCCGACTTGCGCTGCACGTTCTGGCGCACGTACTCGGTGCCGATCGCGTTGAGGATCGCGGCGGTGCGCTGCGGATCGGCGCCGTCGAGCGTCACGCCGATCACGTCCGACTGCTTGCCCTTCTCGGCGATCTTCAGCGACTCGCGCAGGCGCTCGGTGGTGGCGAGCTGCGAATTGCAGCGCAGGATGAAGTCCGCGCCGGGTTCGGCCTCGATGGCGGCCACCGTCAGTTGCACCGGGCCGTGGCGCGTGGGCATCGTGAGCGGCACGCCGATGCTGCCCTCGGCGACGAGCCCGGCGATCTCGAGCCGGTAGCGCGGGCCGGCCAGCCGCGTCAGCACGAAGGGCTTGCCGTGCAGCGCGTCGGGCACCGAGAAGGCCGCCACCGAGATGCGCTCGGCGCCATGGACGTAGCCGAAGGGCAGCGGCTGCGAGGGCACTTCCGAGCGGCTTGCCAGCCAGCGGCCCAGCAGCGGCAGGTAGCGCGGCTTCGCGTCGATATAGAGCTGGAGGCCGTCGACCACGCGCCCGGAAACCAGCCGCGAGCGCAGCACTTCCATCTCCGAGGACGCCTGCGCCTTGACGTCGAACATCGAGGAGATGTCGCCGAGCATGCTCTTGGCCGATGTGGTGTTCTCCTCGACCTGCACCAGGATGTCGGCGCGATAGACCGGCTCGGCGAGGATCGCGTAGGCGGTGCCGAGCACCAGCATCGACGCCGCAATGCCGGCGATCAGGCGGCGGTTGTCGTAGAGCGCGTCGAGGTAGCTGCCGAAGCTGGACGGCGGCGCGCCCTCGTCGGGCTCGCGATACGGGAACGGGGCGTCAAACTGGTTCATGCACGGCATCCTGCGAAATGAGCGGCGGTTGCGCGGCGCGCGCGATGCGCCACGACCAGCGCTCGACGCCGGCCTGCAGCCGGTCGAGCGCCACGGGATAGGCGGCGGGGCCGCGGCGATACGGATCGGCGAGGTCTTCGTCGAGCAGGCGCCAGACGCGGCCGGTGGCGCTCGGGTAACGCCGCGCGATCACGCGGCGCTGCCGCTCGCTCATCGTCAGCACCAGCGAGGCGGCCTCCAGCATCCATTGCGCGAGCGCCTGCGAGCGGTGCGTGCCGATCTCGAGGCCGAGCCGGCGCAGGCACTCGACCGCGAGCGGATCGGGCGGCAGGCCCGGCATCGCCTCGACGCCGGCCGACCAGACCCGCCAGCCCGGCAGCGCGCGCTCGAACAGGGCCGCCGCCATCGGGCTGCGGCAGAGGTTGGCGGTACAGATCACGAGCAGGGTCTCCATCAGTAGGCGATGCTCCGGCCGGTGGCGAGCGTCTGCGCGCTCGGCAGGAACATGCCCACCACGCGGCTCCAGCGCACCAGCGAGGAGGCGTCGACGAACACCACGTCGTCGGGGCGCAGCGGGAACTCGTTGGCCAGCGCCATCGACACCGGCGAAGTGGCATCGAGGTGGAAGATGGTCGGCGAGGCGCCGGTTTGGCTGCGGATCACGTAGACCTGGCTGGCATCGGCCGAGTACTGGCTCACGCCGCCCGCGTAGCCGAGCGCCTCGCCCAGCGACAGGCGCCCGTTGTTGAAGTTGAGCGTGGTGGTATGGCCCACCTCGCCGAGCACGAACACCTTGGTGTCGCTCAAGGGGTAGACGCGCACCAGGTCGCCGTCCTGCAGCAGGATGCGATCGGGGTTGATGCCCTGCGCCACCAGCCTCGGCAGGTTCACGATCGCGGTGGCATCGCCGCGCGTGACCGAGATGCGCGCGCGGTCGCCCGCGCTGGTCAGGCCGCCGGCGCGGTTGATCGCCTCGGGCAGGGTCATCGGCAGGTCGTTCATCACCTGCAGGCCCGGCAGGCGCACCTCGCCGTCCAGGTAGATGCGCCGGCTGCGATAGGCCTGGATCCGCAAGGTCACCTGCGGATCGCGGATGAACTTCGCCAGGCGCGCCGTCACGCGTTCGCGCGCCTCCAGCTCGGTCAGCCCGGCCACCTCCACCGCGCCGATATAGGCGAACTGCACGCGGCCGGTCGCATCGACCGTGTAGCCCGACACGATCGCGTTCGAGCCGGTGTTGTCGACACCGGTGCTGGCGCCCTGCGTGACCGGCATGTTCAGCTCGGGATGATCCCAGACCACGATCGCCAGCACGTCGCCGGGGCCGAGCGTGTAGGGCCGCGGCTTGCCGAACAGCGCGCTGACGTCGGCGGGAATCGAGGGATCGGTGGCGGCCCGCACCTTGGTGATCAACTGGCCGTCGATCTCGACCAGCGAGCCGGTGGGCGGCGCATCGCCCGCGCCCTGGGCGGCTCCCCCGGGCTCGCCGCCGACCGTGCCGGAAGCGCGCGCCGCGGACGCCGCGCGCTGGCAGGCGGGCGACGGCGCGCCGTTGCCGTCGGCCGCGCAGCCGCCGCGGAACGTCATGCCGGGCGCGAAGGCGCAGCCGCCCAGCAGCGTGGCGCCGAGCACCAGCGCCGCCATGCACGATGCGCCCGCCCGTCGTGCCGAGCGAGCCGCGCCTCGTCGCGTGCCGCGTCGATCGTCGCGCCGGAGCGCTTTCGCCAATCCGCCCAGCAGTGCTATCGTTCGTGTTCCCATTGCCGTGTCGAACATGATGTCTGGCCTGTCCTTGTCATCGCGCAATCGCAGCCGCTCGCTCGCGGCCCGCTTCCGCCTTTCGTTCATGGTTCGGCCGATACGCTGCGATGGCGTCTCGGCATACCCGCCCAACCTGCTGCGCTGCTTCGCTACCGCATGAATCCACGACTCCTGCTCGCGCTCGCCGCCGGCCTCTCGCTGAGCCTCGCCGCCCTCGCCCAAGGCGGGGCCGAGCCGTCCACGTCGTCATCCCCGTCCTACCGCTACGTGCCACCCAGCCAGACCGGCGCGATGCTGCCCGCGCCCACCTCCGCCGCCTCCGCCACCTCGGCAACGGGCGCCGCCGCGCCGCTGGGCGCCTCGCTGCCGCGCGCCTATCGCGCACCGGGCCGCGCCGGCCTCACGCCCGGCAACACCGCCACGCATTCGAACCGGCAGAAGCTGGCGCGTTATCGCGCCAAGCCGGCCGCCGCCGCCGCGGCGAGCGACGATGCGGCCAACCCCTATCGCTACGACGGCTGGAGCGCCTCGTCGGTCTACGACAACAGCGCGCCGGCGCGCTGAGATCGCGGCCCGCGCCGTTCAGTAGGCGCCCTCGCGCCGCATCACTACGCCCACCGTGCGCAGCAGGATTCCGAAGTCGAGCATCGGCGACCACTGCTTCACGTAGGACACGTCGAGCGAGACACGCCGCGCGTAATCGACATCGCTGCGCCCGCTCACCTGCCACAGCCCGGTAATGCCGGGCTTGGCCATCAGGTAGTAGCGCACCTCCAGGCCATAGCGCTCGAGCTCCTTCTCGACGATCGGGCGCGGGCCGACCAGGCTCATCTCGCCGCGCAGCACGTTCCAGAGCTGGGGCAGTTCGTCGAGGCTGGTGCTGCGCAGGAAATGCCCGACGCGCGTGACGCGCACGTCGTGCTTGAGCTTGAAATCGCGTTCCCATTCGGCGCGCGCCTGCGGATCGCGCGCCAGCAGCTCGCGCAGCACGGCGTCGCTGTTGGTCACCATGGTGCGGAACTTGAGGCAGCGGAAGGCGCGGCCGTCGCGGCCGACGCGCAGGTGGCCGTAGATCGCCGGGCCGCCGTCGCGGCGCACCAGCAGCGCGAGGATCAGGAACAGCGGCGAGAGCGCCACCAGCATCGGGATCACCAGCGCGGTGTCGAACCCTCGCTTGAAGGTGCGGCGCGCCAGGTGCGTGGCCAGGCGCATGTCGGCGCGCGCCGCCAGCTCGTGCGCGCGTGCGCCGAAGCGCCAGAGCGTCTTCAGCACGGTCAGCGCCAGGGTGCGCGCGATCAGCATGCCGAGCCCGCTGGTGATGGTCCAGTAGAGGAACCACACGCGCGAGACCAGGTGCAGGCGATGCAGCACGAACAGCAGCAGGAAGCCGCAAGCCTGCACGAACAACCAGGCGATGATGGTGCGACTGATCAGGTTGAACACCGAGCGCACGCCGGACAGCCCGTAGGTATCGCAGGCCGGGAACACCGACAGCGCGAGCGCGACGGCGAAGGCCACCAGCAGGCCGTCGAAGCCGGAGGCGGCCGATGCCGAAGGCGGCATCAGTTCGAAATGCAATGCGCATAGCGCGCCGACAATGATCAACGTACCGTCGACCAGGCGCCAGATCAGGCCTCTCATCACCCCACCCCGTTCAAAAAGTCTTGCGTTTCTCGGTCTTTCAGAATTGTTTTCTTGTGTACCGCCGCGATGCCTTGATGCTTTTTGTCGAGCTGTCGAGGCACGTGCGCATGCCGCCGGCAAGCCGGCTCGACAATTCGAAACAATCTTTCGTTTTCCTACTGTTCGAGGTGTGATGCAGGGCTTCCGCATCACACCTGCGCACGGCGAGGCGGCTGGCACGGCCGCCCGCGCCGGTATCGCACAAGCTTGCACGTCACGACAGTTGTGCGCTGCAGCGATCGGCGCGGCGTGTATCAAGCATGAAACATGCCATTGAATCGAATTTCGAAAAACTGACGCCGAATCTTTTGAAAATCCATTTTTATCAATGCTTTATTGGATTATCGAAAAGCTCGTTCCCGGCGATACCGTCTGTATCGATGCTGAAACGCGTCGTTACGTTACGCGCTGCAAAAAGACGCGTTACGTAACGATGAGAGCGGTAAGCAGATGAATGACGACTGGATCGGATAACTTAATATATTTAACGCAAACGATTGCGTGAAATGACAACTTGAGACGGCGCGTGCCCGGCCGTCGATGCCGGCGAAAGCTCGCGCCGTCAGTCGCGGGACCGCTCGATCACGGCGTGCCGCTGGTGCTGCCGCCCGTGCCGCCGGTCGGGCTGTTCGCCGTGGTGCCGGCCGCCGCCACCGCCGAGAGCAGCGTGGCCGAGGGCGTGCCGTTGCTGGTAAAGGCGCCGGCGGCCTGCAGCGCGTCGAGGTCCGCGTCGGCGCCGGGCTGGCCTGGCGTGAACGCGGTGGTCAGGAAGGCCGAGGTGGACAGCGTGATGCCATAGAGCTTCTTCAGCACCGCTGCCACGCCGCCTTGCGCCGCGGCGAGATCCGCGTTGTTGCTCGCAGCGGCCTGGTAGGCCGTGTTCGTGCCGAGGCCGGCGAGCAGCCCGTTGAGATCGGTGCCGAGCTCGGCCGCCAGGTAGACCAGCATCAGCTCGGTGAGCGGCGTGACGTTGAAGGTGCCGCTGCCGTTCGCCAACGAGTGCAGCGTGGCCGAGCCGGTGCTGCCGGTGATCGAGCACGGCCCGCTGAACGCGAAGCTCAGCGCGTAGGCGCCGCTCGCGGTGGCCGTCCCGGCTCCGTTGCCCTGCGCGCAGGCGATGGTGATCGAGGCATTCGCCATCGCCGCGCCCACCGCCGCCGTGCCGCTGATCTTGCCCGAGGCGACGGTCTGCGGCCCGACCGGGCCGCCTCCGCCGCTATCCCCGCCGCCGCCGCAGGCCGCCATCGTGGCTGCCGCGACGATACCCAGGCCGATCCACCGCGCGGCGCGCAGCTTCGTGTGATTCGTCTTCATCGTGGTTCTCCGTGATCTCGTGAATCGTCCAGACGCCGCCGGCCGCGCGCATCCGGAAACCTGCGCGGCCGGCGGCACGTGAATTCATGGCTGCGGCGTGGCGGCATCGAGCGCGGCCGTCGGCGAGGCCGGCCGCGGATTCGACGCCTCGGGCGCCGCGTAGCGCTGGTAGGCGTCGCGCATCCGGTAGAGCTGGGTGGCGAAGTAGGCCGCGCTGAAGCGGCCCTGGTTGAGCAGCAACTGCTGCGCGTCGTAGGCGAAGTCGAGGTTCTCCCCACCGTCGGCCGACAGGTAGTTGGTCGAGCCCACGCGCGTGCGGAAATTGAGCGGGAACTGCGCCGTGCCGCCGATCTCGACCAGGCCCGGCTTCATGCCCTGGCGCGGCGTGAGCGGGAAGCTGGCCGAAGCGCCGACGAAGGAGCCGCGGCCGCTGTGCTGCGCCTGGAAGCTGAAGGCGACGTCGTCGAACCAGCGCGTGGCCACCAGCAGCGGGCCCTTGTCGCCGCCCACGTAGCGCGCCACGCCGGCCTCGATCCAGAGCTTCCACGAAGGCTGCACCCAGCGGTAGCTGAGCAGTGCGCTCTTCTCGTCGGGTAGCGCGTCCTTGCCCGGTTCGCGGCGCAGGTAGGCCAGCTTCAGGCGCACCACGTCGGGCCGGCCCGGCACGAAGGCGGTGGTCTCGTTCTCGACGCCGAGATACTGCAGGTCGAACTTGCCGACCGAGGTGACGTTGAACACGCGCGGCGCGATCCAGAAGCTCTGCGCCAGCGCCGCGTCGGCGATGCCGCCGCGCAAGCGGTAGGCGCTGTAGAAGCGGCCGTCGTCCATGTTGCGGCTGTTGGCGATCGGCGCGATCGCGCTCGCGTAGAACTCGGCGCCGCGCCAGAGCGGCACGAAGGCGCGCAGTTCGGCGCCCACCGAATAGTCGAAGTTGCCGTAGTCGGTGCCGTACAGATAGCGGGTGACCGGCGCGATCTCGAAGCGCACCAGGCTGTGGCGGCCGGTCTTCGTGGACCAGTCGATGGCGGAGGCCGCGTAGGTCGGGCGCATGCGCATGGTCAGCGAGGCGTCGGCCGCGGTGGGCGAGCCGCCGGCCAGGAAGGCCGCGTAGGCGCCGCGATCGACGCTGACTTCCGCGATCGCCTGGTCGGCCTTGCGGATCACCACGCGGATCGTGTCGATCTCGCTGCCCGCGTGCCGCGCGGCGACGCCCAGCGCGATGCCGAGCGCGTCGGCCTCGTTCTGGTTGTAGCGATGGTTCTCGTATTCGACCACCAGGTCGCGGCCGACGATGCCCGCGCGGCCGCGTTCGAGGCCGGCCGCCGAGAGCGCGTCGACAATCGCGTCGAGCGAGGTGGGTCCGGCCTCGGCGGCCGGGGCCAGGGCGATGCGCTGCATGGCGAGCGGCGCGGCCGCCCGGCCCGATGCGGCCAGCGCCGACCAGGCAACGGCCGGCGACATCGATGACGCCGTCGCCACGCTTGCACTCGCCTGGTCCGAATCACGGCGAGGAGCTGATGCGACGGCAAGCTCGCCCGCCTCGCCCTTGCCAAGCTCTGCCGTGGCCTGCGCGGCAGCCGCCGGCCCGGCCGCATCCCGCGCGAGCCTCGCCTCGCAAGGACCGCCCTCGCAGCGCGAGGCATCGAAACGCCGGCCGAGCGGAATCTGGATGCCGACCGAGAACGCGGTGCGCTCGGCCACGCCGTTGGTGCTCTTCAGCGAACGCATCAAGCTGGCCACCACGCTCGCATCGGCCAGCCAGCGGATCGACGGCGACTGATAGCGGATGCCCGCATAGGGCGTCTTCGAATCGTGCTCGACCAGCAGCGACAGGCCGGTATGGAACACGTCCAGCTCCGCGCCGCCGAACACGCCGTCGAGCCGGTCGCCGCTGCCGTAGCCGAGCGTCAGCGTGGCCGGCCCGAGCACCTGCGAGACCACGCCATAGGTCGAGCGGAAGAAATGCGTCTGGCCGCCGATGTCGTCGATGCCGACGGCGATGTCGGGCTGGTAGCGGAACCACTTCGGCACCGCCACCTTCAGGTTCGCCATCAGGTGGCGCACCACGATCGACTCGGCGCCGGGAAACACCGGCCGCACGTTGCCGGTGTAGTTCACCAGCCCGCCCGTGGCCTCGACATACGGCAGGATGCCGATCCCCGCCCAGGCCACGTCGGCCTTGGTGGCGGTGCCGCCGAAGCGCGGATCGATGTAGTCGTTGTACTGCCCTTCGAAAGTCCCTTGCGGCAAGGTGAAGCCATAGGGAATCACCAGGCCGCCGCTGGGACCGAGCGCCGAGAGCGCCGGCGGCGCGGCCGACGCCGCGCTGCCCGCGAACGCCTGGATCGCGCCCAGCGCGACGATCCGCAGGCCATGCCTGGCCTTCGTCTTACGGTTCTTGTAGGTCATTGTTGTCGCTTGTCGTTGACGTGTGATCGTGGCGACGTCGTCCCCCCGCTCATCGCGTCGAACCGCGCCGGCCGCCTCGGGGTGGCACGCCCGAGACAGGCCGGATCGGCTGCGACCCACCGCAGGCGACCACCGGCCTCCACGCAACGGAGGTCTGGATCGGTACGGTGTTCGGTGAGACATGCCCGGACCTCGGGCATGGACGACAATCGCGCTGCATCGCACCGGCCACCCCGCGTCGGATGCGTCTGCAGTCCTGCTGCCAGACCGTCGCCGCGCGCTTCACTTCAGGCCGCGCGGGCGACGCTGCAATGCAGCAAGAAGTGTTCCCGATTTCGGTGATTGCTCCGTTTTCGTCAACGCTGGAATTCCCGGTTGCCGAAGTCGCAATAACGCGCAGAAGATTGCCTGACCCCATGCAAGCCGCCGCCGGGCGACGTTCCGGTTACGTGACGCGCGGAACACGCGTTACGTGCGCGCGCAACCAAATATCCGGCCACGTTTCTCAACAGGCTTACGCTAAGCTGAATAGCCGCCATCCTCACCACGTCCAGGCGGCTGCTTCGCTTCACGTCGTTTCGATTTCGGGGAATCCAACATGACAAGCTTATTTTCGAGCGCTGGACCGGCACGCCGGTGCCTCGTCGCGGGAACGCTGGCTCTGTGGGCCGGCATCGGTGCCGCGCAGGTGCCGCCCGGCGGCGCCGTCTACCTGGCCGGCAACCAGGGCAGCGTGACGGTGCTCAACGCCGTCAACCTGAAGCAGATCGCCTCCATCCCGCGCGCTGGCGCGGCCGGCGCCTACCAGTTGCAGGCCTCGCCCTCGGGGCAGCGCGTCTACGGCGTCGCCTATGCATCGGGGCCGAACACCACCGCCACGCTGTTCGCAATCGACACCGCCAGCAACCAGGTCGCCGCCACGGCGGTCCGCGCCAACAGCACCACGGGCGGTTTCGCCCTGCCGGTGGGCTCCGGCAAGCTCTATACCAACGGCAACCAGACGCACCAGCCGCCCGTGACCGGTACCGGCGGCATCTACCAGAGCGATGCGGTGGTCAACGTACTCGATGCCGGCACGCTGCAGCCGCTCAAGCAGATCGTGATCGCCACCCTGGGCAACGGCAGCGGGCCGGGCGGCGCCATCGCGGCATCGCCGGACGGCTCGCGCATCTATGCCGCCAACGTCAATTTCCGCTCGATCGCGGTGATCGATGCGCAAACCGATACGCTGCTCGCGACGATCGACACATCGAGCGTCAACAACGGTTATCCGGCGAGCCTGGCGGTCACGCCGGACGGCAGCAAGCTGTTCCTCGCGCAGGGCATCAACGGCACCGAGCCGGGCAAGTTGGCCGTGATCGATACGGCCTCGCGCGCCATCGTCAAGCTGATCGACCTGCCCGGCGCCGGACCGAGGCCCGCGAGCCTGTCGATCTCGCCCGATGGCCAGCAGTTGTACGTGGCGAACGGCCAGGCCGACTTTCCTTCTCACCAGAACGGCCTGTTCGTGGTCGACGTGGCGACGCTGGCCGTGACCCGGTCGCTGCCCGCGCCCGACGACGTGTTCTCCTTCACCAACAGCGGCGTCGCGCAGGACGGCTACCGGATCCTGTTCAATCCCAGCTATACCGCCGCGGGGCAGACCGGCCTGCTCTCCCTGGATCCGGCCGAGAACCGCATCAGCGCGCGCGTGCTGCTGCCGGCCGGCGCCAACTGGTCGAGCGGCCTGGCCGTGGTGGCCGGCAACCGCGCCTGCGCGACGGCACGATGAGCGCCACCCGGTGCCGAAGCATCGCATGGCTGCTCCGGCACCGGGATTGCGCTCGCCGGTTTGCTGCCGTCCCGCCGCCCGCTCAACTGAAGCGATGGCTGAACTCCAGCCACAGCGTGCGCCCGTAAGGCAGGTAGTAGCCGACCGTGTAATACGGCCAGCCGGCCGAATCGTCGTGCTTGATGGTGTTGAACACGTTGTTCATCACGAAGGTCAGCGAGGTATCGCGCGTGAACTGATAGGACAGGCTCAGGTTGGCCAGCGTGGTGGGCGTGAGGTAGGCGGTCTGCGCGGCGTTGGGCACCTTGCCGTAGCGCTCGACCTGCACCGTCGAGGTCCACTTCGGGATCGACCAGGTCAGGCTCAGCATCAGCTTGTCGGGCCATTCCGGGTTGCCGGTCGGGTTGTTCAGCGAATGCAGCAGGTCCTGCACGGGGCTGTTGGCGTACTGCTGGTAGCGCAGGCTCAGCACCTTGGTGTAGTTCGCCGCCAGCAGGAAATTGCCGATGCCGTGCAGGCGGAAGCGCCACTTGCCGCTCAGGTCGAAGCCGGTGGTTTTCTCCATCGCCGCGTTGATCGGGTTGATCAGGATGGTGTTGATCGCACCGGGATCGAGCACGGCCGTGAGCGGATTGCGAACCACGCGCGCCAGCGCATCCACGCAATCGGGCGAGGCCGCGCTCAGGCGTCCTTCGCGGCAGGCCGCCTCGGTGCGCAGCAGGTTGTCGGGATCGATGTTGGTGACCAGGTTGTCGATACGGATGTTGTAGTAGTCGGCCGACAGGTCGATATCGGGCGTGGGCGCGAGCACGAAGCCCGCGCCCCAGGACTTGCCGTTTTCCGGCTTCAGTTGCGCGTTGCCGGTCTGCACGAAGTTCGAGCCCGGCGCCACGTTCGCGTATTCGCAGTTGGCCAGCGACTGGCCGGACTGGTTGCAGCGGAAATAGTCGGTGGTCGACTCGAAGTAGCCCTTGGTCGGGCTCTGGAAGATGTAGTTCATGTCCGGCGCGCGAAAGCTGGTGCCGTAGTTGCCGCGCAGCAGCAACTCGCGCAGCGGCCGGTATTCGAGGCCGAGGTTGTAGGTGAACTTGTGGTTGCGCGTGCCGGCGAAGGAATAGTCGTCGTAGCGCGTCGCGACATCGGCGTTCAACTGGCGGAAGATCGGCACGCGCAGCTCGAGCGCGGCCGCGTAGCGCTTGCGGTTGCCGCTCGCGCCGTAGATGCCGGCCGAGTTGTAGTAGCTGCCCTGGGCCAGCGCCGGGTCCACCGAATTGCTGAAGCCCTGCGTGCCGTATTCGATCACGCCGGCGGCGCGCACCGGCCCGGCCGGCAGGCGGAACAGGTCGCCGTTGGTGGCCAGGCTGAAGGTCTGCGTCCAGGTGTTGTTCTGGCTTGCGGATTCGCCATAGAGCGATCCGAATTGCGCTGGCGTGAGCGGTGTCGAGAAGCGCGTCGGGTCGGGCGCGTAGATCGGCGCGCCGTCGGCCGCGGTGCCCAGTTGCGGGCCGAGAAAGTAGCTGTCGATGCCGGCGCGCAGGCGCGGCACCGTCGCGCGGCTCTGGTAGCCCGAGGCGCTGTAGGTCAGCTCGTAGTTCCAACTGCTGTCGGGCAGCTTGCCGCGCAGGCCGGTGATCACATTGGCGGCGAAATCGTCCCAGCGCTTGTTCCAGACCGAGGCACCGCCGATCTCCTGCGGCGAGAAACGCCGCGTCCAGGTTTCGTTGGCCTGGGTGAGATCGTTGAAGAAGTAGCCGGTGCCGCCCAGCGCCGAGGTCCAGCTCGGGCCGCGCGTGTTGTTCTCGGTCTGGTTCCAGGCGGTCGATACCGAGCCGAACAGCGTGACCAGCTCGCTGAGCCGGTACTCGACGCCACCGTAGAGGTTCTCGCTGAGGTTGTCGGTCTGGGTCGTCCAGAACGCCGGCTTGGCACCGCCGCTGCCGCAATACGCGCCCTTGGCGGTATTGACGGTCGAGACGCCGCCGAACGCGCCGATGCCGCCCAGCGCGCCGCAAGCGCCGGCGCCGCCGAGGTAGGCGCCCGTGTCGAGGTTCCGGCGCGACCAGATGGTGGTGGGCGTCTCGCCTTCGAGCGAGGCCGAGGACATGAAATCGCGCTGGCCCGACCAGATCGGATTGGTCTTGCTGATCTCCAGGCCGAACACCGTGCTCAGCGCGCCGAATTCCTTGCCGCCCGATACCTGCAGGCGGCCGTTGCCGCCGCCGCCGTCCCAGGTGCGCCCGCCCTTCAGGTTCACCTCGATGCCGTCGATGTGCTTCTTCATGATGATGTTGACCACGCCCGCGATCGCATCCGAGCCGTAGACCGCCGAGGCCGCGCCGTTCAGGATCTCGATGCGGTCGATCATCTCCGAAGGGATGTTGGCGAGGTTCACGAAGTTGACGTTGCCGTCGTAGGCGATCGGGTAATCGGCCACGCGCCGGCCGTCGACCAGCACCAGCGTGTGGTTGGCGCCGAGCCCGCGCAGGTTGATGGCATTGGCGGCCGGCGTGAAGGTGTTGCCGTAGTCGGCGCCCTGCGAGAAACCGGTGTTCTGCGTCTGCGATTGCAGCGCGTCGTAGACGTTGCGATAACCCTTGGCTTCGAGATCCTTGCCGGTGATGACGGTGACCGGCGTGGCACCCTCCTTCTCCGTGCGCGGGATGCGCGAGCCGGTCACCACGAAGGTCTTCAGCGAGGTGGATTTCGGCGCGGCGGCCGTGGATGGCGATGCCGCCGCGCCGGCTGGCGTTGCGACGGCGGCAGCAGCGGCGCTGGCCGCGGCCGGCGCATCGGCGACGGCCGGCCCGGACGCGGCCACGGTTTGCTGGGCCAGCGCCGGCGCGGCGCTGGCGAGCGAGATCGACAGGCAGAGCGCAGCCGCGCCCCACCCGGTCACGCGGGATATCTTGTCATGCGAGTTCATGTTGATCTCGTCTATCGGCCGAACGACCCTCGGCTGACCGGCCCGGTGCCGCTCGTGACGACACCGGGCCCGCCCGCCCCCTCTGATTCGCGTCTTCGCCGCGCGTCCGGATCACGAGACGCCAGGCGAAAGCCATCGCGCAATGGCACGCGAGATTTTTCTAAGACATCCTGAATACCGGCGGCACGCCGGCAAGGACCGGGGGAGACTTTATCGACCCGCCCGGCCCGTCACAAACGATATTTCCGCATATTGATGTGAGGAATTCGGGCGTATTTCCGAGCCCGGAATTTCGCCGTCTTCAACAATCCGGTCGATTGCCTACGCAACCACCCAGCAAGCCGGCGCGGAATATCGATATGCGCGTCGAAACGAAATGCAAAGCGGCTTTTCGGGCTTGTGCGCGCGACGATTCTGCTTCAGTGTCTCGATACTTCAGACCAATATCGACGCCGGGCCGCACTCGCCGCGCCGCAACCAGTCGGATCTCCTCATGAAAACCTCGATGAAGAAGGCCTCGATGGGCCTGCTGCTCGCTGCCGCGAGCGCCTGTTTTTCCTCCTCGTTCGCCGCCACCCAGCCGGCGAGCCCGGCGGTCCACCTGCCGCCCGGCATCGCCTGGCAGCAGGGCGACATCGATGCCGCGTTCGCCCGGGCCAAGCGCAGCAACAAGCCGCTGCTGCTGTACTGGGGCGCCGTGTGGTGCCCGTCCTGCAACCAGGTGAAGGCGACCGTGTTCAGCCAGCAGGTGTTCAAGGACCGCTCGTCCTTCTTCGTGCCGGTTTATCTCGACGGCGACGCGGAAAACGCGCAGAAGCTCGGCGAGCGCTTCAAGGTGCGCGGCTACCCGACCATGATCCTGTTCCGTCCCGACGGCACCGAAGTCACGCGCCTGCCGGGCGAGGCGGACCTGGACCGCTACATGCAGGCGCTGTCGCTCGGCATGAACGCCACCCATCCCTTCAAGCAGACGCTGGCCGCCGCGCTGCGCGACGGCGCCGCGCTCAAGCCTGACGAATGGCGCATGCTGGCCGATTACTCCTGGGATACCGATGGCGGGCTGCCGGTGCCGGGCGAACGTGTCGCGCAGACCCTGCAGACACTGGCCGCGCATGCGCGTGCCGATCACGCGCCGAAGGAGGCGCTGCGCTTCGCGCTGAAGGCGGCCGTCACGGCCGCCGATGGCGAGCCGGCCCAGCAGGGCGAACTCGACAAGGCCGCGGGCCTGGCGGCCCTACAGGCGACGCTGAACGATCCGCGCCTGAGCCGCGAGCAATCCGACGTGCTGGTTGCCGCGCCGGCGGACCTGGTGCACTGGCTCGCCAAGGACGCGACCGAACGCGCGCGCCTGAGCCAAGCCTACGACGCGGCGCTCACGCGCCTGTCGACCGATGCCTCGCTGTCGGCGATCGATCGCACCATCGCCCTGCATGGGCGCGTGTCGCTGGCGCGGCTCGTCGCGCCGAAGGGCACGCCGCTGCCGGCGCCCCTGCTCGACACGGTGCGCAAGCAGGTGAGCGCCACCACGCAGGCGGCCACCAATCCCTACGAGCATGCGGCCGTGGTCAGCGAAGGCGCGGACACGCTCACGGACGCCGGCCTCTACGACGATTCGGATGCGCTGCTCGAGGCCGAGCTGCCGCGCTCGTCGACGCCCTACTACTTCATGTCCGGCCTCGCGGCGAACGCGAAGGCGCGCGGCGACAAGGCGGCCGCGCTCGAGTGGTATCGCAAGGCCTACGAAGCAACCAGCGGCTCGGCCACGCGGCTGCGCTGGGGCGCCACCTACCTGGCGAACGCGGTGACGCTCGCGCCCGAGGACAGCACGCGCATCGAAGGCATCGCCAGCGGCGTGCTGAACCAGGTCGGGCAGACGCGCAATGCGTTCTACGGCGCGAATCGACGCGCCCTGAGCAAGGTGGTGACGCAGCTCGTGCAATGGAACAAGGACGGCCGCCACGAGGGCGCGGTGAAGTCGGTGGTGAAGCAGTTCGAGGGCGTGTGCGGGAAGCTGCCGGCCGGCGATCCGCAAACGTCCACCTGCCATGACCTGATCCAGCCGGCGAAAGCCTGAGCCCGGCCATCTTCCCCATGCGGGACCTGCCGCCCGGCGATGCCTCGCCGCGAGCGAGCAGGTCCTGAATCAAACACGATCGCGCCTGCCCGCCGCCCGGGCGAACACGGCGCGATACGTCGCCTCCCTCCCCTGCCTCGATATTTCCCTGTCGTGATGTCGCGTGCGTGTTTCGCGATCCCGATCGATTCGATCGCGCCGCCCGTCCAATCTTCCATCGCAAACTGGCACTGTCAAAACTGTTCCATTAACAAGCCAGTTATCGAGCCGGTTCCCGTATGTACCGGGCTGGACAATTAATACGCGGCAATGACAAGCCGCTTCTCCCTTATTTCCAAATATTTTCCGGACACCGGCCGAACCCTTTCTTTTTGATATCGGAAATATTCATCGGATCATTGAAAGGCGCTTGACAATGTTTTTCTCTTGAATAAACATTAATGCATATACATGCAAACAAAGCAGCCGAGGGCCGTAACGATTGAGCGGTACGTTCCACTACCCGTTCCGAGCGGGAAGCGGAGCATGCGAGGCGATGGCGTCATTCCTTCGCGCGTGCCCCGTTTCCCCGTCCATGCGAGGAATGCGGCCTGATACCGGTTATAGCGCCCAGCGGCTTGAGCGCGGCCCGTAGTACGTGTCTCATCTGATGTTGCAGCTCGAAGTCAAACAACACGCTGTGCTGCGGACCTGACGATCCCCCGATCGCCAGCGTCCTGTATCGCCGCGCCGTCCCCCACACGTGTCGGCCGGAACGGATGAGTTTTGCCCGCGGAATGAAAAAACGCGCTTAACCGGTTTGTGAAGCCATTTCAAAATCCGGATAGCTTTATTAAGCGCAAGCGTAGTTTGTATTTCCGTCTACGTAATCCTACGTAAATCGGAAAATGCCTGCGTATTTTGTTCCGGTTGGATTCGGGAATTCGATTTTCAGTGGAACGGACCGATACGCGCGACGCCGTGGCATTTGGCGTGGCGCATGTCGATGCAACGCTTTACGTGGAAAGGATGCCGACATGACACATCTCGAAGTCGCAAGCCCGGCGCTCGATGCGCTCGACGCGAGCCATTCGCGCCATCGCGCCGCCGCGACGCTGGCCGAGCACGCCCTCGACACGCTGGCCGACGTGCTGCGCCTGCGCGCCGCGACGCTGCCCGGGCAGACCGCCTTCATCCACCTGGTGGACGGCGAAGGCGAGACTCGCACCGTGAGCTATGCCGAGCTGCAACTGCAGGCCGGCGCGATCGCGCGCCACCTCGCCGCGCGCGGCGTGGCCGGCAAGCGTGTGCTGATGCTGTTCGAGGCCGGCATCGACTACATCGCCGCGCTGTTCGGCGTCTGGATGGCCGGCGCGGTGGCGGTGCCCTCGTTCCCGCCGGTGGGCACGCGGGCGCTGGGGCGGCTCGGCGCGATCGCGCGCGACTCGCAGCCCGAGCTGATCCTGACCGATTCGCGCTTCACCCGGCTGCGCGAGCGCGTGCTGGCGCTGCTGCCGGACGGCTTCCCGGAGGAGGCCTGGACCGAGGCCGATGCGCTTTTTCGCGCCGATACTCATGCATATGCATACAACGCGACCGATGTCGGCCCGGCCTTGCCGGTGCTCGATCGCGAGGCGCTTGCCCTGCTCCAGTACACGTCGGGCTCGACCTCCGATCCGAAGGGCGTGATGCTGACCCACGGCAACCTGCTCAGCAACTGCCACGGCGCGAGCCGCTGGATGGGCGGGCCGCGCGAGCGCGTCGGTTGCACCTGGTTGCCGCCCTATCACGACATGGGCCTGATGGGCGGCATCCTGCAGCCGATCTACGAGGGTTTCCCGACCGTGATCCTCTCGCCCGGCCACTTCGTCCAGCAGCCGCTGCGCTGGCTGGCGGCGCTCTCGCAGTACCGCGTCACCACCACCATCGCGCCGAACTTCGCCTTCGACCTCTGTTGCAACTCGATCGGCGACGAGGTGCTGCCGCTGCTCGACCTTTCCACGGTCGAGGCGATCTACTGCGGCGCCGAGCCGGTCCGGCGCCGCACCTTCGAGCGTTTCGCCGATCGCTTCGCGCGCTGCGGCTTCCGCGCCGAGGCCTTCGGCCCCTGCTACGGACTGGCCGAGGCCACCGTGTTCGTATCGGGCAAGGTGGACGGCGCCGCGCCCGCCTTCGTCGAGCTCGACCAGGACGGCCTGGCGCGCGGCGAGGTGCGCGAGATCGCGGCCGATCATCCGCGCGCCCAGGCGCTGGCCTCCTGCGGCGCGCCGGCGCCGGGCCACGACGTGCGAATCGTCGGCCCGGACGGCCGCGCGCTGCCCGACGGCGCGATCGGCGAAATCTGGGTAGGCGGCCCGAACATCGGCATCGGCTACTGGAACCAGCCCGAGCGCAGCGAGGAGACCTTCCACGCGCGCCTGGAAGGCTCGGCACAACGCTACATGCGCACCGGCGACCTCGGTTTCCTGCGCGCCGGCGAGCTGTACGTCACCGGCCGCATCAAGGATCTGATCATCCACGCGGGCCGCAATCTCTATCCTCAGGATATCGAACTGCTGGTGGAGGAGCTCGACGCGCGGATCCGGCCGAACGGCGTGGCGGCCTTCTCGATCGACGACGGCCAGGGCGAGCGGATCGCCGTGGTGGCCGAACTCCGGCGCGGCGAGAAGGTGGCCGAGGGCGAACTGCAGACGCTGCGCGAGGCGATCGTCGAGCGCGTCACGCAGCAGCTCGGCGCCGCGCCGCACCTGATCCATTTCGCGCCGATGGGCGCGATCCCCTTGACCACGAGCGGCAAGATCCAGCGCTACGCCACCCGCCACGCGCTGCTGACGCAATCGCTGGCGAGCTATCCCCATGCACGCGCCTGAGCCCGCGAAGGACATCATGGACATCCAGACCCAAACCTCCCCCTCGCGGCCCGCGCCGCTCGCCGATCGCACCGGCGCCACCGAACGGCGCCTGGCCTGGCTCACGGTCGGGATCCCGGCCGTCGGCGCGCTCGCGGCCGTGGCGCTGGCGATTGTGCACGGCATCGGCCGGCTCGAGATCGGCCTGCTCGCGGTGATGTACCTGGTCACCGCGCTTGGCGTCGAGGCGGGGCTGCATCGCTTCTTCTCTCACCAGGCCTTCAAGGCCGGCCCGGTGGTGACGGCGCTGTTCGCGATCGCCGGCTCGATGGCCGCGCAGGGGCCGATCCTGTTCTGGGCCGCCACGCACCGCATGCACCACGCCTTCACCGACCAGGAAGGCGACCCGCATTCGCCGCGCCTGCACGGCGAGCATCTCGGCGGGCGCCTGCGCGGCATCTGGCACGCGCACGTCGGCTGGCTGTTCACGCTGCGCCGGCAGAACTGGAGCCAGTTCACCCCCGACCTGCTGCGCGACCGCTGGGTGGTGCGCCTGAACCGCCTCTACTTCCTGTGGATCGCGCTCGGCCTGGCGCTGCCGACGCTGGCCGGCTGGCTGATCGGCGGCACCGGCTACGCGGCGCTGACGGGTTTCCTGTGGGGCGGCCTGCTGCGCATCTTCCTGGTCGACCAGGCCACCTGGGCGATCAACTCCTTCGCGCACAGCTTCGGCCCGCGCCCGAACCGCACCCGCGACCAGAGCCGCAACGTGTTCTGGCTGGCCCTGCCGGCGGTGGGCGGCGGCTGGCACAACAACCATCACGCCTTCCCGGCTCTCGCACGCACCAGCCAGCGCTTCTGGCAGCTCGACCTGTCGGGCGGCCTGATCGAGCTGCTGGCGGTGTTCGGCCTGGTGTGGGACGTGCGCCGCCCGGCCCCCGAGCGCAGCCGCGCCACCCAGCCCTGAGCGCCCGCCTTCCGGAGATTCCTTCATGACCCAGCTCGATCTCACCCCCGCGCCCACCCTCCCCGACGACCAGCCGGTGCGCGGCGTCAGCGTGCTCGACGCGCGCGGCGCCCGCATCAAGGCGATGACCGCCTTCGGCGTGATGACGATTCCGTTGGCCGGCACGCTGGCGGCGGCCTGGCTGGCCTGGGCCGGCTACGCCACGCGCGTCGACGCCTGGCTGTTCGCCGCGATGTACGTGCTGCACATGGCCGGCGTCTCGATCGGCTACCACCGCTTCCTGGCCCATCGCGCCTTCAAGACCTCGCCGCTGTTCCGCGCGCTGATCCTGATCTGCGGTTCGATGGCCGCGCAAGGCCCGATCCTGTTCTGGGTCACCACACACCGGCGCCACCACGCCTACAGCGACCGCCCGGGCGACCCGCATTCGCCCAACCTGCTGGGCGAGAGCCGCGCCGAGCGCCTGCGCGGGCTGTGGCATGCCCACATGCCCTGGATGATGTCGCCCGAGATGTCGAGCTGGAGCTACTTCGCGCAGGACATCCTGAAGGACCGCAGCCTGCTGTTCTTCAATCGCACCTACTTCTACTGGGTCCTGCTCGGCCTCGCGATCCCGGCCGTGGCCGGCGGGCTGATCACCGCGAGCTGGATGGGCGCGCTGTGCGGCCTGATGTTCGGCGGCTTCGCGCGCATGTTCATCGCCAACCAGTTCGCCTGGTGCGTCGGCTCGATCTGCCATCGCTACGGCAGCCGCCCGTTCGACACGCGCGACCACAGCACCAACAACTGGATCGTGGCCTTCCTGACCTTCGGCGAGGGCCTGCAGAACAACCATCACGCCTTCCCGGCCTGGTACCGGCACGGCGTGCACTGGTGGGAGCCGGACCTGTCGGGCTGGATGCTGGCGCTGTTCGGATGGCTCGGCATCGTCGAGGAGCTGCGCTCGCCCAGCCGCGACGTGATCGAGCGCGTGCGCAAGCGCGAGCCCGGCGGCGCCTGAGCGCGCCGCATCCCGATCGTTTTGTTTTGCTTTGCCTTCTTCAACCCTGAGGAGTACGCATCATGGCGTTCATGTCGAGCCTGTTCAGCAAGATCGGCTTCATCGAGGAAAAACGTTCCTCGACCCCGCTCACCGAGGCGGGCATCCATCAATGGCTGGTCGAGCGACTGGCCAGGCAACTCAACGTGCCGATCGCGCAGATCGATCCGGCGCGCAGCTTCGAGTCCTACGGGCTCGACTCGCTGGTCGCGCTGCAGGTCGCGGGCGATCTCGAGAAGCTGCTCGAGCAGCGCCTGTCGCCGGCGCTGCTGTTCGAACACCAGAACATCGACGACCTGGCGAGCTATCTCGCCGCCGAACTCGCCACCGGCGAGATCAAGGCCTGAGGCCCACCAAGGAGCGAACCGATGGCAACCATCCAACTACCGCAGCAGCAGACCCCGGGCTTTCGGGACTTCGTGCAGTCGATCAAGTCGCTGGACGGCGAGCGCCTGGCCGACGCGATTCCGCGCGAACTCTACGAACCGCGCCTGGCGCGCGGCCTGCTGGGCTTCTTCGCCAGCACCGCGCTCTACGTGGGCGCCGTGATCGGCGTGCACTACGCGCCGCACTGGTCGCTCTGGATCCCGCTCTGGCTGCTGGCCGGCCTGGGCGGCTGGGGCCTGTTCTGCATCGCCCACGATTGCGGGCACAACTCCTTCTCGAAGAGCCGTCGCTTCAATTTCGCGCTCGGCCAGATCGCGCTGTTCCCGCTGCTCTACCCGTTCCACGGCTGGCGCCACATGCACAACCTGCATCACGCCAACACCAACAGCCTGGAGATGGATACCGACTGGCGCCCGGTGCTGCCGGAGCAATACCGCCGCATGGGCGCCTGGGAGAAGTTCGTGTACCGCAGCACGCGCAGCTGGCTGTTCTGGCTGGGCACGGTCAACTACCAGCGCCACTCGGGCTTCAAGCCCAGCATGTTCCCCAAGCGCGAGGCCCGCAACGACGTGCGCCGCTCGGTGGTGATCACGGTGCTGTTCGCCGCCGTCTACCTGCCCACCCTGGTCTGGTTCACGGGCTGGCAGGGTTTCCTGCTGTACTTCCTCGGCCCCTGGCTCGGCATCCACGCCTGGTTCAGCACCACCACGATGATGCATCACATCTCGGACGAACTGCCGTTCCTGACGCGCGAGCACTGGAGCCTGAACGGCAGCCGCCTGATGATGACCACCGACTACGAGTACCCGAAGTGGCTGCACTTCTTCACCCACAACATCTCGGTGCATGCCGCCCACCACGTGGTGCCGGTGATCCCCTTCTACAACCTGCCCAAGGCACGCGAGGCACTCAAGCGCGCCTATCCCGGCTCGATCCGGCAGAAGCCGTTCACGCTCGGCGAGGTCTGGAAGGTGATCCGCGCCTGCCATCTCTATGACCCGGTGCACGGCTACTACCGCTCGTTCGAGGCGGTCGCCACGCCGCCCGCGGCCACCCCGCCGCGCGCCGACTCGGCGATCTGAGCCCACCACCCGAGCCCACTATCTGAGCCCACTACCCGGATTCATCAGGCCACTCTGGCAGGAGAAGGACGATGTCCAATACTTCCGAGTCATCCCTCCCGCACGGCGCGGCGGCCGCCGCCGCGTCGGCGCCTTCGCCGGCACCCGCGGCGAGCCCCGCGATGTCGTTCGGCAAGCGCGTGCTCAAGGGCTACGTCGGCGCGCTCGGCGCGGTCTCGCCGGCGGCCGCCGCGCGGCGCGCCACCGACCTGTTCGGCTATACGCGCACCTTCCGCAAGACGCCGCCCAAGGATATGTCGCCGCTCGGCGCGCGCCGCTTCGAGATCCGCGGCGTGGACGGCGTCACCCACGGCCATCTGTGGGGCAAGGGCGAGCGCACCGTGCTGCTGGTGCACGGCTGGGGCGCCGACAGCGCCACCATGTTCTCCTTCGTGCCCAAGCTGCAGAAGGCGGGGTTTCGCGTGGCCGCCTTCGACGCGCCGGCGCACGGCGTCTCGCCCGGCACGGTCACCACCATGACGGCCTTCAAGAACGCCGTGAAGGGCGCGATCGAATCGCTCGGCGGCGTGCACGGCATCGTCTCGCATTCGCTGGGCAGCATCGCCTCGACCGGCGCGATGGCCGAGCTCGGGCCCGACAGCGTGGACGGCATCGTGATGCTGGCGCCGCCCTGCACGCTGCCGGCGGTGATCGACCGCTGGTCGGGCGACTTCCTGCGCCTCGCGCCCAGCGTGATGGCGGCGATGTATGCCGAGCTGCATCGCCGCAACGGCGTGCCGCCCCAGCACTGGGACATCGGCGCGCTGGGCCGGGGCCTGCGCACGCGGATCTTCGTGATGCATGGCCCGAACGACAAGATCGTGCCGATCTGCGAGTCGGAGAACATCGCCGCGGCCTTGCCGCACGTGCGCTTCGAGCGCGTCGAGAAGGTCGGCCACGTGCGGATCCTGTCGGACGCGCGCGTGATCGAGCGCGCCACCCAGTTCCTCGCGATCGGCGGCGAGCCGGCGGCGAACGCGCCGTCGCTGGCGCCGGTCACGGGCTGAGCCGAGGGGACCACCATGCTCTATCCCGAACTGTACCGAAGCCTGGAACGCGCGCGCTGGGACATGCAGCACGACGTCGACTGGGACCGCTTCGACGCCTCGCTGCTGTCCGACGAGCAGGCGCTGTCGATCAAGATGAACGCGATCACGGAATGGGCGGCGCTGCCGGCCACCGAGATGTTCCTGCGCGACAACGTCGACGACAGCGATTTCTCGGCCTTCATGTCGATCTGGTTCTACGAGGAACAGAAGCACTCGCTGGTGCTGATCGAGTACCTGCGGCGCTTCCGTCCCGAGCTCGCGCCCACCGAGGACGAGCTGCACGCG
This sequence comes from Burkholderia gladioli, assembly GCF_000959725.1. Taxonomy (NCBI): domain Bacteria; kingdom Pseudomonadati; phylum Pseudomonadota; class Betaproteobacteria; order Burkholderiales; family Burkholderiaceae; genus Burkholderia; species Burkholderia gladioli. The sequence goes on along the minus strand of NZ_CP009323.1, from coordinate 3,655,233 downwards.
GTGCGCTTCCCGTTCGACCCGGCCCCGGCGCTGGAGACACTGACCCTGCACTTCGGCGGCGAGATCCGCCTCAACCACTGGTATCGCTGCGCCGCGCACTGGCACACCGAGCCGGTGATCCGGCAGATCTACGAGCTGATCTCGCGCGACGAGGCGCGCCACGCGGCCGCCTACCTGAAGTACATGCGCCGCGCGCTGGACCGGCACGGCGACGCGGCGCGCCTGGCCTTCGCCAAGATCGGCACGCTGATGGCCAGCGCCAACCGCGCGGCCAAGGCGATCCACCCGACCAACCTGCACGTGAATCGCACGCTGTTCCCCAACGACACGGTGCAGAGCCGCCTGCCCGATCCCGAATGGCTGGGCCGCTGGCTCGACACGCAGATCCGCTTCGACCGAGACTGGGAGAACCGCGTGGCCGACCGCATCCTGCACAACCTGTCGATCCTGCTGGACCGTCCGCTGCTCAACGTCAAGGACCTCCACAAGCTGCGCAAGCAGCTGCACCAGAACCTGGAAGGCGCGAGCGCGGGCGCGGCCGCCGCCGAGCCTGCCCTGCAGCACTGATCCGGAGAACGCTCACGATGTCCGAACTCACCGTCGAATACCGCACCTGGATGTGCCTGATCTGCGGTTACCTCTATGACGAACGAAGCGGCGACCCGAACGCCGGGATCGCCGCCGGCACGCGCTGGGAGGACATTCCCGACGACTGGCGCTGCCCCGAATGCGACGTGCCCAAGCTCGACTTCGAGATGGTCTCGATCTGAGGCCCGGCTGCCCGAGCGCCATTTCCCAAGACACCAAGGACTCCCCACCATGCAATACAGCGACCTGGCGACACCCGATTTCCTGAAGAACCCCTACCCCGTGTTCGACGCGATGCGCGCCGAGGGCCAACTGGTCAAGCTCGCGCCCAAGCTCTACGCGACCTCGCACTACGGCTTCGGCGAGAAGCTGCTGCTCGACCGCCGCTTCGGCAAGGGCATCGTCGAGGCGGTCAAGGCGCGCTATGGCGAGGGCGTGATCGACCAGCCGCCGTTCCGCACCTTCCGCTCGATGCTGCCGGGCCTGAACCCGCCCAAGCACACCAACCTGCGCGCGCTGCTGATGAAGTCCTTCAACGCGCGCCAGGTCGAGAAGTTCCGCGAGGCCTCCTACACCATCTCGAACCAGTTGATCGACCGGCTGGTGAAGGAGCCGCAGGGCGACCTGGTGACCGGCTTCGCCTTCCTGCTGCCGATGCAGACCATGTGCACCATCCTCGGCGTGCCGCTGTCGGACGGCGCGATGTTCAAGCGCGCCGCCGACCGCGCGGCCGGCGCGCTCAACGTCACGCCGCTCAACGCCGAGCAGCTCGAGGAATCGCGCAAGTCGGCGATCGAACTCGAAACCTACTTCGCCAAGGTGCTGGCCGAGCGCCGCAAGGAGCCGGGCGACGACCTGATCTCGCAGATGATCCTGGCCGAGGAAGACGGCCAGCGCCTGACCGACGACGAGATCGTCGCCAACCTCTGCTTCCTGTTCGTGGCCGGCCACGAGACCACCGAGAACATGATCGGCAACACGCTGATCGCGCTGCAGCGCCACCCGGAGCAACGCGAGCGCGTCAAGGCCGACCTCTCGATCATGCCCCGGGTGGTGACCGAGGCGCTGCGCTACGACAGCTCGGTGCAGATCGCCCAGCGCGTGGCGCTCGAGGAAGTCGAGCTGGAAGACCAGACGATCCAGCGCGGCGACCTGATCTGCGTGTTCCTCGGCGGCGGCAATCGCGATCCGGAGAAGTTCGAGAACCCGGACCGGCTCGACATCGACCGCGAGAACGTGCGCCCGCTCTCGTTCGGCGGCGGCCTGCACTACTGCCTGGGCGCGCGGCTCGCGCTGCTGGAGATCGCGGCCGCGCTGGAGGTGGTCTACACGCGCCTGCCGAACCTGCACCTGACCAATCTCGACGCGCTGCCCTATCGCCGCAACAACGCGCTGCGCGGCGTCGATTCGCTGCTCGGCACCTGGTAGGACACGCGGCGCGCCGCGTGAGCGAGGCGCCGTGATTGCTGCACGCAAGGCAGGGCCGCGCGGGCCGTCGCGCCGCGCCAGGCTCCGGCATGCCCGGCGTTCGGGCATGCCGGAATTCGGCCTCTTCATATGACGATGACCATCTGAAACCGGCATGAATCGCCGCGATCGTTGCGCATGCAACGCATGATCCCGGCGAGGACGGCCAAGCAAGCCAGGCGAAGGAGAACCTCAACTTGAGCGAGAACCAAACGGGCGCGACGGCACTGCCGGGCGCCGCCGACGGAAAACCGAAACGCAAGCGCAAGCTGGTGCTGCCGGTGCTGATCGTGCTGCTGGTGCTGCTCGCCGGCTACGCGATCTACTGGTGGCTGCACGGGCGCTTCTACGAGACCACCGACGACGCCTACGTGGGCGGCAACATCACGGTGATCTCGCCGCACGTGGCGGGCTACGTGTCGGAGCTGCTGGTGGAGGACAACCAGCGCGTGCGCGCCGGCCAGCCGCTGCTGCGCCTGCAGCCCGGCGATTTCGCCGCCGCGCTGGATGCCGCCAAGGCCAACGAGGCGGCCATGCGCGCCTCGCGCGCGCAACTGCTGGCGCGCCGCACGCTGCAGCAGACCCTGATCGACCAGGCCGGCGCCGAAGTCGCGGAGAAATCGGCCGCGCTGTCCTTCGCCCGGACCGACGCGGCGCGCTACCGCAATCTGCTCAGCACCGCGGCGGGCACGCGCCAGAGCGAGGAACGCTCCAGCGCCGCGCTCAAGCAGGCCCAGGCGCAGCTCGATTCGGCCTCGGCGAAGCTGCGCGAGGCGCGCCAGCAGGTGGGCGTGCTCGACAGCCAGATCGCCGGCGCCGATGCCGCGATCCTGCAGGCCGGCGCGGCCCAGCGCACCGCCGAACTGAACGTCGGCTACACCGAGCTGCGCGCGCCGATCGACGGCTACGTGGGCAATCGCGCGATCCACGTGGGCAGCTACGTGACGCCCGGCACCCAACTGATGTCGGTGGTGGCCGCCAGGGGCCTGTGGGTCGACGCGAACTACAAGGAGGACCAGCTGCGCCACATGCAGGCCGGCCAGCGCGCCAGGATCTGCGCCGACGTGCAGTCCTCGCGCTGCTTCGAGGGCCGCGTGCACCTGCTGGCGCCGGCCACCGGCGCGGTGTTCAGCGTGATCCCGCCGCAGAACGCCACCGGCAACTTCACGCGCATCGTGCAGCGCGTGCCGGTGCGGATCAGCTTCGAGGCGGCCGACGGCGTGCTGGGCGTGCTGCGCCCGGGCCTGTCCACCACCGTGACGGTCGACACCCACGGAGCCTCCTGATGAGCGAGCTCGCCAAGCGCCCCGCCGGCGTGCCGGCCGAGGGCACGCCCGGCGCGGCCGGTGCCGGCGCTGCTTCCGGCCCGCCGCCGGCCGCCGCGCATCCGCCCGCCTGGCCGTTCGCGGTGATGTGCGTGGGCATGTTCATCGCGCTGCTCGACATCCAGATCGTGGCCTCCTCGCTGCAGGAGATCGGCGGCGGCCTGAGCGCGGCGCAGGACCAGATCGGCTGGGTGCAGACCGCCTACCTGATCGCCGAGATCACCGTGATCCCGATGTCGGGCTGGCTCACGCGCGTGTTCTCCACGCGCCGCCTGTTCGCCGGCTCGGCGCTCGGCTTCACGGCCGCCAGCCTGCTGTGCGGCTTCGCCTGGAACATCGAGAGCATGATCGTGTTCCGCGCGATCCAGGGCGTGCTGGGCGCCTCGATGATCCCCACCGTGTTCACCTCCTCGTTCCACTACTTCGACGGCAAGCGGCGCGTGATCGCGGCCGCCGTGATCGGCACCATCGCGTCGCTCGCGCCGGCGCTCGGGCCGATCGTCGGCGGCTTCATCACCGATACCGCCAACTGGCGCTGGCTGTTCTACGTGAACCTGGTGCCGGGGCTGCTGGTGGCGCTGGGCGTCTCGCTGGCGGCCGACATCGACCGGCCCGATCACTCCCTGCTCAAGGGCGCCGACTACGTGGGCATCGCGCTGATGGCGGTATTCCTCGGCACGCTCGAATACGTGCTGGAGGAAGGCGCGCGCTGGAACTGGCTCGACGACCCCATCATCCGCCGCTGCGCGGTGATCTCGGCCTGCGCGGGCAGCGTGTTCGTGGCGCGCTGCCTGAGCATCGACAACCCGATCGTCGACCTGCGCGCCTTCGGCAACCGCAACTTCACGATCGGCTGCATCCTGTCCTTCCTGACCGGCGTGGGCGCCTTCTCGTCGATCTACCTGACGCCGCTGTTCCTCGGCTACGTGCGCGGCTACGACGCCTGGCAGACCGGCGTGGCGATGATGCCGACCGGCATCGCCGCGCTGGTGGGCGTGCCGGTCTACGTGATGTTCGCGCGCAAGACCGACCTGCGCTGGCTGATGATGTTCGGCATGGCGATGTTCGGCCTGTCGATGTGGGACTTCCGCTTCATCACCCACGACTGGGGCAACCAGCAGTTGCTCTGGCCGCAGCTGATCCGCGGCTTCCCCCAGGTGTTCGCGATCGCGCCGGCGGTCACGCTCGGCCTGGGCAGCCTGCCGCCCGAGCGGCTCAAATACGCCAGCGGCCTGTTCAACATGATGCGCAACCTGGGCGGCGCGGTGGGCATCGCGATCGTCGGCGCGATCCTCAACAATCGCACCAACCTGCATTTCACCGATATCGCCTCGCGCCTGACGGCCGCCAACCAGCCGATGAACAAGATGCTCGGCACGCTGGAGGCCCAGCTCGGCCCGGCGCTCGGCTCCGCCCAGGCCGGCGCGGCCGCCTCGCTGCGCGAGCTGCACGACATCGCGTTGCGCGAGGCGCAGACCATGGCCTATGGCGACGCGCTCACCACCATCATGATCGGCTTCATGTTCGCCACCCTGATCGTGCCGCTGATGCGCAAGGTGGTGCCGCCGCCGCCCCCCGATTCGTCGAAGAACGCTCACTGAGGCGCCTCCCAATGTCACGAACTCCTGATCATTCGTTTGCGCGGCCGTGCCGGCCGGGCCGCCCGGCTCTCGCGCGGCCGGCGGCAATGGCCGCCGCCGCGCTGGCCGCATCGCTCCTGGGCGGCTGCACGGTCGGCCCCGACTACCGGCCGGCCGATTCGCCGCTCGCGCCGAACTATGCCAGCCAGGATGCGCTGCGCACGCTGCAGGCGCGGCCCGCGGCCGAACCGGTCGCGCTCGATGCCTGGTGGCTCGGCTTCCACGATCCGGTGCTCACGCAGCTGATCGAGCGCGCGCTGGCGCAGAACCTCGACCTGGCCGCCGCCGAGGCGCGCGTGGCGCAAGCGCGCGCGGCGGCCGCCGATGCCGGCGCGCAGCGGCTGCCCAGGCTCGATGCCGAGGGCACGGCGGCGCGCCAGCGGCAGTCGCTGGAATCGCCGCTGGGCCGGATCGGCTCGGCCCTGCCCGGCTACGATCGCAACCAGGGCTATACCCAGCTTGGCCTGGGCGCGAGCTGGGAGCTCGACCTGGCCGGCGGCCTGCGCCGCCAGGCCCAGGCCGCCAGCGCCGAGGCCGAGGCGGCCGAGGCCCTGCATGCCGGTTCGCGCGTCTCGGTGGCGGCCGACGCGGCCGATGCCTATTTCCGGCTGCGCGGCCTGCAGGCGCGCATCGCCATCGTCGAGCAGCAGATCGAGGCCGATCGCCACCTGGTCTCGCTGGTCCGCGATCGCGTCGGCAACGGCGTGGCGACGCGGCGCGAACAGGCCGAGGCCGAGGCGCGGCTCGCGCAGACGCGCTCTCAGCGTCCACCCTTGCTGGCCGAACGCGCGCGCCAAGCCAACCGGCTGGACATCCTGATGGGCGCCGCGCCCGGCACCTACACGGCGCAGCTGGGCACGCCGGCCGCGGACCCGGCGGTGCCGGGCCTGCCGGCCGCAATCGGCCCGGACACGCTGCTGCGCCGCCGCCCCGACGTGGTGGCGGCCGAGCGGCGGCTGGCGGCGAGCAACGCGGGCATCGGCGCGGCGCTGGCAGAGTACTACCCGAAGCTGTCGCTGTCGGGGATCCTCGGCTTCGAGGCGCTCGACGGCCCGCTGTTCAAGTCGGCCGCGTTCCAGCCCGGCGCGCTGGCCGGGCTGCGCTGGCGCCTGTTCGACTTCGGCCGCGTCGATGCCGAGGTGGCGCAGGCCAGGGGGCGCCATGCCGAGGCGCTCGCCGTCTACCGCCAGGCCGTGCTGCGCGCGGCCGAGGATGTGGAGAACGCGGTGACCGACTGGGCGCAGATCGGCGCGCAGCGCGACGAGCTCGCGCGCCAGGTGGAAGCCGAGGCGCTGGCCCAGCGCGCGGCGCGCGATGCCTATGCGCAGGGCGACGCGAGCCTGGTCGAGGTGCTGGTGGAGGATCAGCAATGGCTCTCGGCGCGCGGCGAGCAGGCGCGCCTGAACGCCGACTACGCGCGCGCCGCGGTGGCCACCTTCCGCTCGCTGGGCGGCGGCTGGACGCTGCCGGAAACCGCCCCGGCGGCATGGGCCGCCAGCTCGCGCCAGGATCCCCCGGCCCCATGAAAAAGCACGCGCAGCCTGTCAAAACCGCGATGGTGGCGATTTTTCCTTGTCATAGAATACGGGCAACGTATTCCGCATTTCCCCATCCGACGAGGAGAGCAAGTCATGAGCCAGGGTCCGCTGAAATTGCCGTGTCATTGCGGCACCTTGCGACAGGCCGCGCGCGCGGTCACGGCGATGTACGACGCCCGGCTCGCGCCGCACGGAATCCGCATCACACAGTTCACCATCCTGATGGCCCTGTATGGCGCCGAGGCGGCCTCGATGCGCGGCCTGTCGGCCGCCCTGCTGCTCGACCAGACCACCCTCAGCCGCACCCTGGCCACGCTGCGCTCGCGCAAGCTGGTGCGCTCGCTGCCGGATCGGGACGACAAGCGCGTGCATCTGTGGTGCCTCACGCGCACCGGCGAAAAGCTCTACGAAACCTGCCTGCCCGACTGGGAAGCGGCCCAGCGCGAGCTGGCGCGCCATGGCGGCAAGGGCGACCTGCAGGCATTCAGCAACGAGGTCTATCAATTGACGGAGGCACTGGCCGGCTGAGCGGCGCACGCGCGCCGGATCGCGCGGCCGGCCCGTCCCCGGGGAGACGGTGAGGCGATGCGATACGATCCGGAGCACAAGGCCAGGACGCGCGCGCGCATCGAGGCGGTGGCCTCGGCGCGCTTTCGCCGGGAAGGCATCGACGCGGTCGGCGTGGCCAGCCTGATGGAGACGGCGGGCCTCACGCACGGCGGCTTCTACGCGCATTTCAAGTCGAAGGACGCCCTGATCGCCGCGGCGATCGCGATCGGCTTCGGCCAGACCACCGAGCGGCTGCGCGAGCGCATGGCGAGCCATCCCGCATTGCCGCGCGCGGTCGCCTTCATGGGCGCCTACCTCAACGAGCGGCACCGCGATCATCCCGAAACCGGCTGCGCCGCGGCCACCCTGGCCGTCGAGATCGGCCGGGGCAGCGATGCCGTGCGGCGCGTGTTTACCGAACACCTCGAATCGCTGGTCGATTGCGCGCGCGCGCCGGCGGACGACGCCGGCGAGGGTGGCCACGACGCCCCCGCCCTGGCCGACTCGCAAGCGCAGCGGCAGGAAGCCGGGCTGGCGGCCGTGGCGCTGGCCATCGGCTCGCTGATCCTGTCGCGCGCGGTGGACGACCCCGGCCTCTCGCGGCGCCTGCTGGAAGCCGGCGTGAAGGCCTCATGGCGCTTGTCCGACTAGCTTTCCGTTTCCATAGCGGTTAAGTATGCATATGCATACATATTCGAGCTTTCCTTTTCATTTCAATGGAGCCTGCGATGTCTAGTGATCCGATCGTGATTCTCTCCGCCGCGCGCACGCCGGTGGGCCGTTACCTCGGCAATCTCTCGCCAAAGAGCGCCGTCGAGCTCGGCTCGACCGCGATCCGCGCGGCGGTCGAGCGTGCCGGCATCGAACCGTCGAGCGTCGACGAGGCCTATATCGGCTGCGTGTTGCCGGCCGGGCTCGGCCAGGCGCCGGCTCGCCAGGCCGCGCTCGGGGCGGGGCTGCCGCGTTCGGTGGCCTCGGTGACGGTCAACAAGGTCTGCGGCTCCGGCATGCAGGCGATCCGTTACGCCTTCGACGCGCTGTCCAACGACAGCGCCTCGCTGGTGGTGGCGGGCGGCATGGAAAGCATGAGCAATGCACCCTACCTGGCGCTGAAGGCGCGCGGCGGCTATCGCTCGGGCCATGGCAGCTTCTACGATCACGTCGCGCTCGACGGGCTGGAGGACGCCTACGAGCGCGGCCGGCCGATGGGCGAATTCGGCGAGCAATGCGCCTCGCATTACGCCTTCACGCGCGAGCTGCAGGACGCGTTCGCGACGGAATCGCTGCTGCGTGCGCAGCGCTCGCAGGCCGAGGGCCGCTTCGACTGGGAGATCGCGCCGGTCGAGCTGAGCACCAGACAGGGCAGCGTGTCGATCGCGGCCGACGAGCAGCCGCAAAGCGTCGATCCGGCCAAGATCCCCAAGCTCAAGCCCTCGTTCAGCCCGACCGGCACCATCACGCCGGCCAGCTCCAGTCCGCTGTCGGACGGTGCCGCCGCGCTGGTGCTGACGCGCGAATCGGTGGCGCGGCAGCTGGGCCGGCAGCCGATCGCGCGCATCCACGCGCACTGCGCCCATGCGCAGGACCCCGAATGGTTCACCACGGCGCCGATCGGTGCCTTGAAGAAGCTGTTCGCGCGCACCGGCTGGCAGCCGCACGAGGTCGACTACTACGAGGTCAACGAAGCCTTCGCGGTGGTGCCGATGGCGGTGATGCACGATTTCGACATTCCGCGCGAACGCATGAACGCGCATGGCGGTGCCTGCGCGATCGGCCATCCGATCGGCGCCTCGGGCGCGCGCATCGTCGTCACGCTGCTGGGCGTGCTGCGCGCCCAGGGTGCCAAACGCGGCGTGGCGAGCCTGTGCATCGGCGGCGGCGAAGCCACGGCGGTGGCGGTGGAATTGCTGTAGGCGGCGGGCGCGAGCCGGGTATCGGGAGGCCCGGCGTCCGCGCCGGGCACCTGGAGCCGATCGGCCGCGCCGCCGGCCGCCGCTGACGCGTGCAAGCGGACCGCCCGCGCCGCATTCTTGACTGCCGCTCAAGACAATCTGACTCGCGCACGGGTTGTTGCCGAGCCCGTGCGCCCTCACACTCGATGCACCTTCCCTTTGACACCGGGGCGGGGCGACATCGACACGAGGTCGCCCGGCGCCCCCACACGACAGCACATCATGCGAATCGAGATTCCCGACCAGATCGGTTTCGGTACCGCGCCGCTCGGCAACATGTACCGCGACATCCCCCATGACGAAGCACTGGCGACCGTCGCGGCCGCCTGGGACAGCGGCATCCGCTATTTCGACACCGCCCCGCTCTACGGCGCGGGCCTGGCCGAGCTGCGCCTGGGCGAAGCGCTGGCGGCCTACCCGCGCGAGGCCTACCGGCTCGGCACCAAGGTCGGCCGGCTGATCCTCGACGAGCACGAAAGCGCCGCCGAGCGCGACCTCGGCGAGAAAGGCGGCCTGTTCGAACACGGCCTGCCGAACCGGATCGTCTACGACTACAGCGAGGCGGGCACGCTGCGCGCGATCGAGGACAGCCTGAAGCGCCTGCGCACCGACCGGCTCGACACGGTGTGGATCCACGATCCGGCCGTCGACTTCCACGGCGCGGCCTGGCGCGAGGTGTTCGACGCCGCGATGTCGGGGGCGGCGGTGGCGCTCACGCGGCTGCGCGAGCAAGGCGTGATCGGCAGCTGGGGGCTGGGCGTGAACCGCGTCGAGCCCTGCGTGCTCGCGCTCGATCGCGCCGATCCGGACGGTTTCCTGCTGGCCGGCCGCTACACCCTGCTCGACCACGCCGAGGCGCTCGCCACGCTGATGCCGAAGGCGCAGCAGCGCGGGCTCGGCATCGTGGTGGGCGGCCCCTACAACTCCGGGCTGCTGGCCGGCGGCACGCATTACGAATACCAGCCCGCCACGCCCGAGATGATCGCGCGCGTCGAGCGCATCAAGGCGATCTGCGCGCGTCATGGCGCCGACATTCGCGCCGTTGCGCTACAGTTCTCGCTCGCGCACCCCGCGGTGGCGGGGGTGATTCCCGGCGCCAGCCGGCCCGGGCGGATCGCCGAGAACCGGCGCCTCGCCGACGCGCGGATCGCGCCGGCACTGTGGAACGAGCTGAAGGCCGAAGGCCTGATCACCGCCCAGGCGCCGGTCCCGCGGCACTGAACCCCAACAGGAGGCAGCAAGCATGTCGAATGTCAGCATTTCCGTCGAGATCGCCGCGCCGGCCGATCGCGTCTGGGCCATCGTCGGCGGATTCAACGGCCTGCCGGCCTGGCTCGCCCCGGTGCGCACCTCGCGCCTGTCCGACGACGGCAAGACGCGTCATCTCGAGATCGGCACCGATACGCGCATCGTCGAGCAGTTGCTCGAGCACAGCGACGCCGATCGCCGCTACAGCTACTCGATCCTCGAAGGCCCGGATCCGGTGGTCGACTACGTCGCGACCATCGCGGTCGAGCGCAGCGGCGAAAACGGCGCCAAGGCGACCTGGAGCAGCCGCTTCACGCCGAACGCCGGCGCCGACGAAGCCAAGCTCATCGCGCAGTATTCGGGGCTCTACGAAATAGGCCTGAAGCAGGCCAAGGCGCTGGCCGAAGGCGCCGCCCGGGCCTGAAGCCGGCAAATCCGGCAAACCCGGCCTCGCCGGGCAGGCCACACGGGGCGATCGCCGACGAGATGCCGGGCGGTCGCCCCGTTTTCCTTGTCGCGGCGGCTTCGCCATGCCCAGGCATGGAAGACGGATCGGTCTCGGCGGCAGGCGATCCGCAGCGCTGCCCGGCGAGCCGAAGCCAATCCTCGCGCCCAGCCTGCCCTCGACTGTGAAACGAAGCGCCAGGCCGTATCATGTCGAGTCGCGGATCCCGCTCCTGATCAGCCGCCCGGCCGTACCGGGCGAGCACCGATCCGCCGCTTTCGCCCGTGCTTTCGACATCCCGTTTCCGATTCCCGCCCGCCCCAGCCGAACACCCCACCATGAAACCCGCCCTCGCCGACACCTTCGGGCAGCATTGGCATGCCGACGATCCCGCCACCCTGGAACGCTGGAACCGCGCGATCCGCGACTACTTCACGTTCCGCGGCAATCCCGTGGGCGACGCGCTGGCGCTGTCGAACGACGCCGCCTTCGTGATGGGCGACGTGTTCGCGCTGAGCATGCTGCTGTTCGACGGCGAGCCGAAGACCTCGCCGCGCATCGCGCCGCGCCTGCGGCGCCTGGCCGAGCGTTTTCCAGACGCCACCGAGCAGGAGCAAGGCCATATCCGCGCCGTGCAGGCCTGCGCCGAGGGCGAGATCACGCGCGCCACCGAGCATTGGCAGGCGGTGCTCGAACGCGAGCCGGGAGACCTGCTGGCGATGAAGCTCGCGCACGAGGCGCACTTCCTGGTCGGCGACGCCGCGCGCATGCTCGATTCGATGCGACGCGCAATGCGCGACTGGCGCCCGGACCAGCCCGGCTACGGCTTCGTGCTCGGCCAGTACGCCTTCGCGCTGGAAGAGAACGGCCATTACGCGGCGGCCGAGGGCCCGGCCCTGCTGGCGCTGGAACGCGAGCGCGACGATTGCTGGGCGCTGCACGCGCTGATCCACGTCCACGAGATGCAGAACCGCCACGACGCCTGCCTGGCGCTGCTCGACGCGCTCAAGCCGCGCTGGAGCGAGCAGCCGCTGCTGCTGGCGCATATCTGGTGGCACCTGGCCCTGCGCTACGTGGCGGCGCGCCGCTACGACGAGGCGCTGGCGATCCACGACGCGCACCTGGCCAGCGTCGACGCGGCCAGCGCGTTCCGGCTGACCGACGGCACCTCGCTGCTGTGGCGGCTGGAACTGGCCGGGCAGGACGTGGGCGAGCGCTGGCAGTTGCTGGCCGACAAGTGGCTGGGCCATGCCGAGCGGCACGGCAACGGCTTCCTCGACGTGCATATCGCGATGGCCTTCGCCGGCGCGCGCCGCGGCGACGAGCTGCGGCGCTTCCTGGCCGGTTTCGACCAGCCCGCGCTGGCGGGCGGCGCCAGCGAGCTGGACCAGATCCGCCGGCAGGTCACGGCGCCCGTGTGCGCGGCGCTGGCCGCCTATGGCGACGGCGACGACGCGGCCGCCTGCGAGATGCTGGGCGCCGTGCTGCCGGCCCTGCACCGGATCGGCGGCAGCAACGCGCAGCGCGACCTGTTCAAGCGCACCCTGGCGGCCAGCCAGTTGCGCGCGGGCAAGCTCGCCGAATGCCGGCGCTTCCTGCTCAAGTGCCTCGACGAGGCGCCCAATACCACCTGGGTGCTCGACGAGCTGGCGCGCGTCGAGGAACGTGCCGAGGATCCGGCCATGGCCGCGCATTACCGCGCCTGGGCGCGCCTCACGATCGAGCCGCTGCGGACCGAGTGAGGCGGCGGACCGAATAAGACAACGGGACGAATAAGACGGCGGGACGAATAAGACGGCGGGCGCGCCGTGACCGGCGGCGGCGCGCGATCTCAGACCAGGATCACGCGGCCCGTCGCGCGCGCCTGCTCGGCGAGCTGCTGCCGTACCGGCTGGCTGATGCCCGAATTGCCGCGCAGGTCCAGATGGAGCAGCCGCGGGTTCGCGGCCAGAGCGAGCGCGCCGCGATCGCCGATGTCGTTGTCGGGCAGGCGCAGCCGTTGCAGGCCCGTCATGCCCGCCAGCGCCTCGGCGCCGCGATTGCCGATCGCGCAGTTGTCGAGCGTCAGCTCGCGCAGCCGGCCGTTGCCGGCCAGCACTTGCGCCCCCTCGTGGCCGACGCCGGGGCTGTTGCCCAGCGCCAGCGATTCGAGGCCGGGATGCGCCGCCAGCGCGCGCACGCCGGCGATCGTCAGGCGCATGTCCCCGTAGCCGAGCTTGCGCAGTTGCGGCAGGTTCGCGAGGTGCTGCGCGCCGGCGTCGCCCGCCCCGGTGCCCGCGGCGTTCAGTTCGCGCAATTGCGCGCCGTCACCGATCAACTGGATCAAACCCTGGCTGCCGAGGTTACCGTTCTCCTGGAGATCGAGCTTCTCCAGCTTGCCGAGTGCCGGCAGCGGCGCCTCGCCGAACGGCGCGGCCAGCGAGCGGCGCGAGCTCGGCGCGCGCAGCTCGAGGCCGCTGGCATCGAGATGCGAGAGCTTCGGATATCGTCCCTGGTCGATCGCCTGGGCCACCTTGCGCAGATGCGTGCTGCTGGTGAGGCGGCGCTGCGTGGTCTGGTCCTCGGCGATCGCGTGGAATTGCCGGCTGACCGGGCGCATCGCGCGACGCGTCTCGGCGCCGCCCGAGGCGGCGATCTGGTGCAGCAGCTCGGCCGGCACGCGCGCGCGCTGCTCGGTATTGCCGGTGGCGTCGGCCGTCGCGGGCTTGGCGCCCGAGCCGCCGGCGAAGGTGCGACGCAAGGCGCCGAGGCCGGACAGCAGGCCGGTGTTCGCGTTCGTCGAAGGCGCGCCGTGATCGGGTTCGGGTTGCGTCGCGTGGCTGTCGGCGACGGGGATGCCGGCATCGTGCGATGCCGACACGCCGGTGAGGCTGCTTTTCATGATGAGGGCTCCGGTCGCGCCGGCCGCTTGCCGGCGCCTTATGGGAGCGCATTCTGGACGATCGTTTTTCGCGGCGCGGCCGTGGCGGGCGAACCGCGCGGGCCGCATGCGAAGCCGGCCGATCGCCGGCGCGGCGCGCTTCGCGCCGGCCGACGACAGATCGGATCGTCGTCCGCCGATGCACCCGCGCGGTGCCTGCCTCAACCCGCCACCAGCACGCCGTCGCGCGCGACGATCGCGCCCGAGGCCATCACCAGCCGCCGCGGCGGGCGCGCGACCACCGCCTCGGCCGCGCCGGCCGCCTCCACCAGCACCAGGTCGGCGCGCGCGCCCGGCGCCAGGCCGTAATCGCCGAAACCGCAGCCGCGCGCGGCCGAATCCGTCACGCAGTCGAGCGCGACGGCCAGCTCGTCGTCGCGGCGGAAGTTGTTGCGCATGCCGATCAGCATCGCGCGTTCGAGCATGTCGGGGCGGCCATAGGGCGTCCAGGTATCGCGGATCCCGTCGTTGCCGCCCACCACCGTCACGCCCGCCGCGCGGCAGGCCGCCACCGACGGCACCTCGATATCGGGCGGCGCGCTGGTGACGATCGGCACGTCCAGCGCGGCCATGCGCGCCAGCAACGCGTCGCGCACGCGCGGCTCCACCCCGCCCAGGCAGAAACCATGGCTGATCGCCACCCGGCCGCGCATGCCGAGCGCGGCAGTGCGATCGAGGACCAGCCCCAGCGAGGCCGCGCCCATCTCGCCGCGCTCGTGCAGATGCAGGTCGATGCCGCTGCCGTGCCGCTCGGCGAGCCGGAACATCAGGTCGACGGCCGCCACCGGGTCGCCCTCGATCGCGCAGGGATCGAGCCCGCCGACCAGGTCCGCGCCGGCGCCCAGCGCCGCGTCGAGCAGCGCCTCGGTGCCGGGCCGCGCCAGCACGCCCGATTGCGGGAAGGCGACGATCTGGATTTCCTGCCGGCCGCGCATCGCCTCGCGCGTGGCGAGCACGCCTTCCATGTGCTTCAGGCCCGCCTCGGTATCGATGTCGACATGGGTGCGCAGCCGCGTGGTGCCGGCCGCCAGGAAGGCGCGCGCCAGGGCCAGCGACTGCCGGCCCGCGTGGTGCCCCTGCTCGGCGCGCCAGCGTCGCTCGAACTCGATGCGATCGACCAGGCGCGGGCCGACCTCGTTGCGAAACCAGGGCAGGCCCCAGTGCGTCTTGTCGAGATGCGTGTGGCCCTCGACCAGGCCCGGCAGCGCCAGCCGGCGCGCGCCGTCCTCGATCACGCAGCCGGGCGGCGGCGCCAGCGCGGGGCCGATCGCGGCGATCCGCGAACCAATGATGAGGATGTCGGCGCGCGCGCCGTCCAGGGTGCGGATGTCACGAATCAGCAGGGAGGTCGTCGTCATTGGAGAAGCGGGAAAAGGTCGGTGTCGGGCGGGTCGTTGCATGCGCAACGGGATGGCGCGCGCGGTTCATGTCGCCGGCTCACATCGCGGTAACCGGCAGGTCGGGTTCGAGCTTGCGCCAGACGAAGCCGATATGCTCGACCATCAGGCGCCGCGCCTCCTCGGGCTGGCGCGCGCGGATCGCCTCCCACAGCCGCAGGTGCTGGGCCAGGATGTGCTCGCCGGCCTGCTCGCGCAGCTCGAACAGGTTGGTGTTGTTGAGCGAGATATGGGTGTGCAGCATCTTGGCCAGGCTGCCCTGCAGGTGGCGCAGCATCGCGTTGTGCGAGGCGCCGGCCAGCGCCGCGTGGAAATCGCCGTCGAGCCGCGATTCGCGCGCGTGGTCGCCCTCGCGATGCGCCTCGACCATCGCCGCCATCACGTTGCCGATCCGCGCGAGGTCCTCCTCGGTGGCGCGCATCGCAGCCAGGTAGGCCGTGGTGGCCTCCAGCATCAGGCGGAATTCCAGCATGTCGGGGCGCAGCTCGGGATGGTCGCCGACCAGTTGCCGCCACGGCGAGATCAGGCCCGTCTGCAGGCGGTCGGAAACGTAGAAGCCCGACATCGGGCGGCTCGTCAGCAGCCCGCGCGCCACCAGCCGCTGCAGCGCCGTGCGCACCGTCGAGCGCGCCGCGCCCATCGACTCGGCCAGCTTGCGCTCTCCCGGGATCCGTTCGCCGGGCGCCCACACGCCCTCGATCAGTTGCGTCTCGATCTCGCGCAGGATGCGCTCGGTCTGGCTGGGGGTTTTCATCGGGAGGCTGGGCTGGCGTGGATGGGTGGATCGAATCGAGGGATGGCGGAAGATCGGGGAGATCGGGAAGGCGCGGCCCGGCCGACAAACCGTAAACTGGTCGTACCAGTTTGCCGGAAGCCGGGCGGGCTGTCGATCATGGCGACCACCGATGCCAGGCCAGCCCCGCCCGGCGATCGGACCAGACAGGCGCCGCCCCGAGGCGGCGCCACATCCCCCAGCAGGAGAATTCCATGAAGGTGGCTCTGTTCGTGCCTTGTTTCATCGATGCGCTCTACCCCGAGGTCGGCATCGCGACGCTGGAGCTGCTCGAGAAGCTCGGCCTCGACGTCGACTATCCGCGCCGCCAGACCTGCTGCGGCCAGCCGCTCGCCAACAACGGCTGCGAGGCCGACGCGGCCGGCGCCGAAGCGCTGTTCGTCGACAACTTCGCCGGCTACGACTACGTGGTGGCGCCCTCCTCGAGCTGCGTCCACCATGTGCGCCAGCACCTGACGGCGGCCGGCGAATCGCCGCGGATCGCGGCGGTGCGTGCCAATACCTACGAATTGACCGAGTTCCTGCACGACGTGCTCGGCGTGCGCGCGTTCCCCTGGGCGCGCTTCGAGCACACGGTCGGGCTGCACAACAGTTGCAGCGCGATCCGCCACCTGCACGCGGCCTCGATGAGCGAGATCCAGGGCGAGCCCTGGTCGAAGGCGCGCACGCTGCTGGAGGGCGTGGCCGGGATCCGCTTCGCCGCGCCCGCCCGGCCCGACGAATGCTGCGGCTTCGGCGGCACCTTCTCGGTATCGGAGGCGGCCGTCTCGGTGCGCATGGGCCAGGACAAGGTGCGCGACCACCGGCAGGCCGGCGCCGAGTTCATGGTCTCGGCCGACATGTCCTGCCTGATGCACCAGCAGGGCTGCGCCGCGCGCGAGCGGATCCCGATGCGCTTCCTGCACATCGCCCAGGTGCTCAACGGCATCGATACGGCCGCGCTGGCCGGCCCCGGCCGCGTGGAGGTGCAGGCATGAGCCGCGCCAAACCCGTCGATCACGCCGGCGCCGCCGAGGCCTTCCTCGCCAAGACCGAGCATGTGGCCTTCCACGACCGCCGCCTGTGGGACCTGCGCAAGAAGCGCGACGCCCAGGCCGCCTCGATCGAGGAATGGGAGACGCTGCGCACGCTGGCCTCGCAGATCAAGGAACACACGCTGTCGCGCCTGGCCGACTACCTGGAGCAGTTCGCCTCGAACGCCGAGGCCAACGGCGTGAAGGTGCACTGGGCGCTCGACGCGGCCGCGCACAACGAAACCGTCTACCGCATCCTCGAATCGCATGGCGTGAAGACGCTGGTCAAGAGCAAGTCGATGCTGACCGACGAATGCGAGCTGCGCGAATACCTCGGGCCGCGCGGCATCGAGGTGATGGAGACCGATTTGGGCGAGCGGATCCAGCAGCTCGACCAGCAGCCGCCCTCGCATGTGGTGGTGCCGGCCGTGCACAAGCTGCGCGGCGACGTGGCCGAATTGTTCGGCCGCACGCTCGGCACCGATCCCGCCAACGACGACATCCACTACCTGGCCGAGAGCCAGCGCGTGACCACCCGCCCGGCCTTCCTGGAAGCCGGCGCCGGCATGACGGGCTGCAACTTCGCGGTGGCCGAGACCGGCACCGTGGTGGTCTGCACCAACGAGGGTAATGCCGACCTGTCGGCCAACGTGCCGCCGGTGCATATCGTTTCGATCGGCATCGAGAAGCTGATCCCGCGCATCGCCGACCTCGGCGTGTTCGTGCGGCTGCTCTCGCGCAGCGCGCTCGGCTCGCCGATCACGCAGTACACCTCGCACTTCCGCAAGCCGCGCCCCGGCACCGAGATGCATTTCGTGATCGTCGACAACGGCCGCTCGGCGCGCCTGGCGATGGACGATTTCTGGTACTCGCTGAAGTGCATCCGCTGCGGCGCCTGCATGAACACCTGCCCGGTCTATCGACGCAGCAGCGGGCTGTCGTATGGCAGCACCTATGCCGGGCCGATCGGCGCGATCCTCAACCCCGCCTACGACCTCAAGCGCTTCAGCACCCTGCCCTTCGCCTCGACCATGAACGGCAGTTGCAGCAATGTCTGCCCGGTCAAGATCAATATCCACGAGCAGTTGTATCGCTGGCGCCAGATCGTCGCCGAGGAAGGCGAGCTGCCGCGCGTCAAGCGCGGGCTGATCAAGGTGGCGGGCAAGCTGCTGGCCAATCCCTCGCTGTATCGCGCCTCGGTGCGTTCGATGCAGACCGCCCTGCATCGGCTGCCGAACCTGGTGCTCTACAACCCGCTCAATACCTGGGGCAAGGGGCGCGCGCTGCCCGAGGCGCCGAGGCAGACGTTCCGCGATTGGTACGAGGCGAATCGGGGCAAGGACGGCGCCCAGGCGGGCCCGGATAAGGACAAGGACGAGGAGTCGACATCATGAGCGTGTCTCGCGAGGAATTCCTGATGCGCGTGCGCGCGGCGCAGCGTGTGGCCGTGCGCGAGGATGGCGGTAACGGCGGCTTCGCGGCGATCGGCGGCGACGATCCGCATCCGTTGCCGGTGCTGCCGGTGTTCGAGACGCCCGCGGGCGATCGGCTCGAACGTTTCCGCGCGAGCCTGGCGACGATGGGCGGCAAGTGCGTCACGCCGGCCTCGCGTGAGGAACTGCCGGGATGGTTCGCCGAGCGATTTCCGGGGCATGTGCCGCTGTCGGCCACGGACGAGGTGCCGGGCGTCGAGTTGCTCGATGCGGCACGGGTGCCGGCTTCGCTGCATGAGGTGGAGGTGGGCGTGGTGCGTGCGCGCCATGGCGTGGCCGAAACCGGATCGGTCTGGCTTTCCGAGGCGGAGTATCGCGTCAATGCGCTGGGTTACCTGGTCCAGCATCTGGTGGTGCTGCTCGATCCGGCCGATATCGTCGATGGCTTGCAGGATCTGTATCGGATCGCCGATTTCCGCGAGGCGAGCTACGCGGCGCTGGTGACGGGACCCTCGGCCACGGCCGATATCGAGGGCGTGCTGATCCAGGGGGCGCAGGGGGTGAGGTCGTTGACGGTGGTGTTGCTGGGGCGTGGGCCGGCTTGAACAGGGTTGCCGCGCGAGAGCGGCAACCCGTTCATGGAGCGCCGGCCCCGGTCGGCCGGAATCACGCCGGCGGTAGCGAAACGCCTTGAGCCGTTTCTACCCGCCCCGGGAAGAAACGGCAGGCATTGCCCATCAAGGCATTTACTGACCGGAAAGTGCGGGAAATTTCGGATTGGTCACAACCTGCCTGATCAGTTCCTGCACCGCGGGACCAAACGCATCGGCTACGTTCTTGCAAGCCCCCATGGCGGTAAAGCTCGTGTCGAACGGATACTTGATCGACACCGTGTATCCGCTATCGGCGGGCGACTTCACGCTCATGGTGATTTGCCAATATGCCGGCGAGACCGAGCTGAAGCTCAGCGCTTCGATGCGACCTTCGATAGGCACGCCCTTCACGTCATAAGCCTGAGCCGTCAACAGCTCTTCCTGGAAAGCATCCTTGATGTATTGCGACAAGGTTTTCCCCGGAGCCACCTTCACCGGGCCCATGAGGCGGCACAGGAGACTCTCGTCCAGTCCGGGCGCCATGCCGATATCGCCTACACTGACCTTCTTCGATTGCAGGCTCTGCTGGATGGCAATGATATTGGCCGGGGAAGCCTTGTAGGGAATCGAGTTGGTCGTCTCGCATCCGGAGAGAAGTGCGCCGGCCGCACAAATGGCAGCCACCATCGAAATTCTGTTCTTCTTCATGAATTTATCGTTTGTTTTTAATAAAAATAGAAAATCCTATTGCCTCATCCTGGTCATCGAGCGGCTGTCTTGTTTGTTGGACCTGGACCTGTTGCAACGAGACCCCCGTCTCCCTGCAACAACCACTCGGATGCCATTAACCCGAAAAAATCAGCGGGTTTCGGATTATATCTCCAGCGCTGGAGTAATAGCGAGAGATAAGACAAACATTTCGCCGAGGCCGTGATCGGCGATTTTATTTGCCGTGCGCGGCGAAGTCCGCATGAGACGCGGCGCTCCCGTTAGAATGCCGCATTAAAGCGACATCGAGAGGCCTTCATGCTGGCGGGAAAACAGATCGTCATGGTGGCCGCGATGGCGGCGAATCGCGTCATCGGTTTCGGCAAGGACATTCCCTGGACGATCCCCGGCGAGCAGAAGCGCTTCCGCGAACTGACGATGGGACAGTTGCTGGTGATGGGGAGACTGACCTTCGAGTCGATCGGCAGGCCCCTGCCTGGCCGGGACGTGGTGGTGCTCAGTTCGCGCGACGAGGCCCTGGCAGGCGCACGGCGCGCGGCATGCTTCGAAGCGCTGGTGGACATCATCCGCGACGACCCTCGCGAGCGGGTACTCATCGGCGGCGGCCAACAGATATACGAGCGCTTCCTGCCTTTCGCCGATGTCGTCCATCTGACCGAAATCGATCTGCAGGTGCCTGGCGACACGTTCTTCCCAACGCTGCCGGCGCGCTTCACGGCCGTCGATCGGATCGAGATCGACGGTGCCGTCGCTCACGCCTTCGTCACCTATGCCAGCGCCTCGCCAGACGGAAACCTCCGATGAAACACGCCGACAGCGCCGCCCTAGATCGACTCGAACCGCTGCTCGCGGAAATCCGCCAACTGGCCGGCACGAGCCTGAAGGAACGCGCACGCGGCGTGTTCTACCGCCAGTCGCGCGCCTTCCTGCATTTCCATACCGACCCGGCCGGCCTGTTCGCCGACCTGCGCCGAGGCGAGGCCTTCGAGCGCTTCCCGCTCGCCTGCGCTGCCGAGCGCAGCCGCTTTCTCGCCGCCCTGCGCGAAACCCTCCGAGCCTGAACCGGCCCTTCTCCGCTGCGCCCCTACACCGACTGCCGCGAAAAAATCCGGATCACCGAATTCAGGTGAGTCAGCATCGCACGCCGCGCGCCCTTGGCATCGCGCGCCTCCAGCGCGTCGAGGATCGCGCGGTGCTCGACCTCGGAGCGATGCGGCATGTCACGCGGCGTATACAGCTTCTGCAGCCGCTGGAACAGCGGATCGTAACGATGCGCGAGCATCTGCTTGATCATCATCGCGTAGGCGTCGTTGCCGCTGGCCTCGGCGATGCGGATATGGAACAGCCGGTCGCCCGGATGCGTGGTCGAACCGCTGCGATTGTCCTGCTGATTGCGCAGGAAGGCTTCGCGGATCGCCGCGAGCTGCGCGTCGGAAGCATTGAGCGCGGCCAGCTCGGCCGCCTCGGGCTCGATCAGCTTGCGCGCCTGCAACAGGGAAAACGGCGGAATCTCGGCATTGAGGTCGAATTCGATGCCCAGCTCGGGATCGACCTCGAGCAGGTTCGAATGCGACGCCGGCGCGGCCTCGGCGGGCGGCTGCTCGCGCTGCCGCACCGAAACGCCGTCGCCGACACGCACGGAAACCAGCCCGACCACCTCCAGCGCGATCAGCGCCTCGCGCACCGAGGTGCGCGACACGCCGAACTGCACGGCCAGCTCGCGCTCGGGCGGCAGGTAGCTGCCGGGCGGGAAGCTGCCGGATTCGATCATCGCGCGCAATTGATCGGCGATTTGCTGGTAGAGACGGCGATTCTGGATAGGTTGGATCGGCATACGTTCGCTGGCGAGTCGCGTCGGGATCGTGGGCGTTCGCGGCCGCCGCCCCTCGGGCGGCACACGCGAACCAGACGGCGATTCTAATACGTATGCGTCGATCGGCCGACGCGCGCGCTTTCCGGCCTGCGCGCGCGCACGCCTGCCGGGCGCCGGCCAGCGGCCCGCGCGCAGCCGGATCATGGCTCAGGCGATGCGGCTGCCGCGCCAGCCGTACCAGGCCACCACGGCGAAACAGGCGAGCGGCAGCGCGTAGGCGATGCTCACGCCCGAGCCGTCGGCGACGCGCCCCATCGCGTAGGGCATGATCGCCCCGCCGACGATCGACATCACCTGGAACGAGGCGCCGCGCTTGGTCTGCGGGCCGAGATCCTTGACGCCGAGCGCGAAGATGGTCGGGAACATGATCGACATGAAGAAGAACACGCCGATCAGCGCGAGCACCGACAGCACCGGGATGCCGGCCAGCACGATGGCGCAGAGCGCGATGTTGGCGAGCGCGTAGAGCGTCAGCAGCCGGGCCGGCGAGACCTTGCCCATCGCGGCGGTACTCACGAAGCGCCCGGCCATGAACAGCAGCAGCGCGATCGACAGCATGAAGGAGGCGCGCTGCGCGCTCAGCTCGGGCCAGTGCACGATCGCGTAGTTGATGAAGAAGGCGCCCACGCCCACCTGCGCGGCCACGTAGAAGAACTGCGCGACGATGCCGCCCACGAAGTGCGGACGCGACCAGATCGACTCGCCGGCGGCACGCTGCGCGGCCGAGGCCGGGCGGCGGATGTCGGGCATCGGCGTGCGCGCGATCAGCAGCGCGAGCAGCACCACCACGCCGGCGATCGCCACGTAGGTGATGCGCACCGAGCCGAGCCCCTCGGCGGCGGCCTGGCTGGCCGCGCCCGAGGGGAAGAAGAAGGCGCCGCCGATCAGCGGCCCGAGGAAGCTGCCCAGGCCATTGAAGGATTGCGAGAGGTTCAGGCGCCGCTCGGCCGTCTCGGGCGTGCCGAGTTCGGTCACGTAGGGATTCGCGGCGGTTTCCAGGCAGCCGAGGCCGGAGGCGATCACGAACAGCGCGAACAGGAAGAACGGGAAGCTCGCCACGCCCGAGGCCGGGATGAACAGCAGCGCGCCGATCGCGTAGAGCGTGAGCCCCAGCAGGATGCCGCGCTTGTAGCCGAAGCGCTCCATCAGCAGCGCGGCCGGGATCGCCATCACGAAATAAGCCCCGAAATAGGCGCCCTGCAGCAGGCCCGATTGCGCCTTGCTGACGTGCAGCACGTCCTGGAAATGCTTGTTCAGCACGTCGAGCAAGCCGTATGAGAGCCCCCACATGAAAAAGAGGCTGGTCACCAGAATGAACGCGGTGCGCCAGTCGCGCGAGCGTTGCGCCGTGCCGACCGGCGTGACGCCGGCTTCCGATACCTGTTGCATGAATCCTGTCTCCTTCCGTCCCGGTCACGGGCTCGTCTGTTTCTGTTTCCGGTTGCCGTCGCCGGCCCTGCTCACTGCTCGTCGAGATCGAAGATGCGCGCCATCGGCGCCCACTTCACCCCGGCCGGCGTCCATGGCGTGGGCTGCTGGAAGGTGCTCATCAGCGTTTCCCACTCCACCACCTTCGGATCGGCCAGGCTCGTCGCCGCCATGCGCGCGGCGTCGAAGCGCGCGTCGTCCGTTTCCATCACCATCGTGAGGCGGTTGCCGATCCGCCAGATCTCCATCGAGGTCACGCCCTGCCCACGCAAGTGCGCGGCAATCTCCGGCCAGATGCGCTCGTGATGCGCCTCGTAGCGCGCGATCGATTCGGGGTCGTCTCTCAGGTCCAGCGCCAGGCATTGCCGCATCGTCGTGTCTCCGTTGTGTTCTTTCGAGGGTCGATCGGCGCGCGGGCCTCAGCCCAGCGCGCGGTCCAGGTGCGTGTAGCCGCCGTCGACGAACAGCCATTGGCCGGTCGTGTGCGAGGCGAGCTCCGACAGCAGGAACACGGCCGTCGAGGCGATCTCCTCGGGCGTGGTCATGCGCTTGCCGAAGGGGATGCGCTGCGTGATCGCGGCCAGTTTCGCCTCGGGATCGTCGAAGCTGGCGAGCCAGGATTCGTAGAGCGGCGTCATCACCTCGGCCGGGATCACGGCGTTCACGCGCACGCCGTCGCCGGCCAGCGAGGCGGCCCATTCGCGCGTGAGCGACAGCACCGCGCCTTTCGCGGCGCAATAGCCGCTGGTGCCGCCCTGCCCGGTCAGCGCCGTCTTCGACGAGACGTTGACGATCGCGCCGCGGCTGGCCTTCAGGTGCGGCTCACAGTAATGCGCCATCGCGTAGTAGTGCAGCAGATTGCGTTCGAGCGAGGCGACGAAGGCCGCGCGGCCCGCGCCCAGGCCGACGCCGTCGTTGACGCCGGCGTTGTTGACCAGGCCGTCGATGCGGCCGAATTCGGCGATCGCGGCATCGACGGCGGCCTGGCATTGCGCGTCGTCGAGCAGGTCGGTGCGCAGGAAGCGCGTGCGGGGCTGCTGGTCGCGCAGTTGCGAGGCGAAGGCATCGTCGGGCGCATTGCGGTCGAGCACCACCGGAATCGCGCCTTCGGCCGCCAATGCGCGCGTGATCGCGCCGCCGATGCCGGCCGCGCCGCCCGTGACCAGCACCACCTTGTCTTGCAGATCGAGGTTCATCAGGATTCTCCGTTCGCGTTCGAGCCCTGCCGCTCAGGCGGCTGCATGGGCCACGGCGGCGGCGGGATCGACCGATTCGCCCGACCTGGCCGTCTCGCCGCGAAAGCGATAACGCTCCAGCGATTCCGGTTTCATCTCGATCGAGAAACCGGGCGCGCTCGGCGGCATGTAGGCCGCGTCGCGCACCACGCAGGGCTCGACGAAATGCTCGTGAAGATGGTCGACGTACTCGATCACGCGGCCCTCGCGCGTGCCGGCGATGCAGACGTAATCGATCATCGACAGATGCTGCACGTATTCGCACAGGCCCACGCCGCCCGCGTGCGGGCACACCGGCAAGCCGTATTTCGCGGCCATCAGCATCACGGCCAGGATCTCGTTGACGCCGCCGAGGCGGCAGGCGTCGATCTGCACCACGTCGATCGCGCCGCGCATGATGAACTGCTTGAACAGCACGCGGTTCTGGCACATCTCGCCGGTGGCCACCTGCACCGGGCCGATCGCCTCGCGGATCTTGCGATGGCCTTCCACGTCGTCGGGGCTGGTGGGTTCCTCGATGAACCAGGGCTTGGCAAAGGCCAGTTCGCGCACCCAGTCGATCGCCTCGTCCACTTCCCAAACCTGGTTCGCGTCGATCATCAGCTTGCGATCCGGGCCGATCACCTCGCGCGCAATGCTCACGCGGCGGATGTCGTCCTCCAGGTTCGCGCCCACCTTCAGCTTCACGTGATCGAAGCCGGCGTCGATCGCCTCGCGGCAGAGCCGGCGCAGCTTGTCGTCGCTGTAGCCGAGCCAGCCGGCCGAGGTGGTGTAGCAGGGATAGCCCTCTCGTTCGAGCGTGGCGATCCGCTCGGCCTTGCCGGGCGCCTGCTCGCGCAGCAGTGCCAGCGCCTCCGACTCGCTCAGGCAGTCGCCGAGATAGCGGAAGTCGATGGTGCGCACCAATTGTTCGGGCGTCATGTCGGCCACCAGGCGCCACAAGGGCTTGCCTTCGGCCTTGGCCCACAGGTCCCAGGCGGCGTTGACCACCGCGCCGGTGGCCAGGTGGATCGCCCCTTTGTCCGGGCCGATCCAGCGCAACTGGCTGTCGGAGGTCACGTGGCGCCAGAAGCGGCCCATGTCCTCGCGGATCCAGTCCAGGTCGAGGCCCACCACCAGGTGGCGCATCGCCTCGATCGCCGCGCAGCAGATCTCGTTGCCGCGGCCGATCGTGAAGGTCAGCCCGTGCCCTTCCAGGCCGTCGCGATCGGTTTCGAGGATCACGTAGGCAGCCGAGTAATCGGGATCGGGGTTCATCGCATCGGAACCGTCGAGCTTCTGCGAGGTCGGAAAACGCACGTCGAGGACGCGCATCGAACGAATGATCGTCATGGTCGTATGTCGTGAATCGTGATTCGAGTGGCGGATGAGCTTGGCGTCATTGGCTCAAAGGATCAATGGTCCAACCAATTGGTCTCAATGATACGAGCTTCGGCCAGCCTCGTCACGCCGTGACGCCTCCGGGTTTTCCCGATGACGGGCCGGCATCGTGCCGGCCCGCGCCGCCTGCCCCGGTCTTCAGTCGATGCGGTAGAAACGACGCGCATTGCCGCCGAACACGTCGGCCAGCGCCTCGGCGCCGAACCAGCGCGTGCAGGCCCGCTCGCAGGCGGCGAACCAGTCCTCGTAGCCGCCATACGAGGCCGCCAGGCGCAGCACCGGCCAGTCGCTGCCCCACATCAGGCGGCGCGGCCCGAACAGCGTCGCCACGGCCTCGATGTAAGGCGCCACGCCGCTGTCGTCGCTGCCCTCGCCGGCCTCGGTCCACAGGCCCGAAAGCTTGCAGCTCACATTGGGCAGCGCCGCCAGGCGCGCCATCGCGCTACGCCACGGCTCCAGCCCGCCGCTGGCGATCGGCGGCTTCGCGGCGTGGTCGATCACGATCGGCAGCGTCGCGTGACGCGTGGCGAAGGCATGCAGCGCATCGAGCTGCGGCGGCAGCACCAGCGCATCGAACACGAGCGCGTGCTCGCGCAGCGCATCAACCGCGGGCGCGAGCGCCTCGTCGTCGATCCAGCGATCGTCCAGCGCCTGCAGCATCGGCCGCACGCCGCGGAATTTCGGCTCGGCCGCGAACGCCGCGATCCGCTGCGGCGCGTCGGCTGCCTTCATGTCCACCCAGCCCACCACCGCCTTCACGCTCGGCGTCGCGTTTGCGAGCGCGAGCAGGTAGCGCGTGTCGTCGAGCGTGGGCAGCGACTGCACGAGCACGGTGCCGTCGATCTCCGTCGCGCGCAGATGCGGCGCGAGATCCTCGGGGCCGAAATCGCGATGAATCGCGGCGAGGCTCGGCGGCGGCCATTCGCCCTCGCGCGCGGCCATGAGCCAGTAATGCTGGTGGGCGTCGATTCTCGAACTCATCGAGCGGTTTCCTTTGCCTGTTCAAATTTGGTTGCACTCACAACTTTCCGTGCTTGCCTGGCCCGGCGCCATCCCGAGCGTCGCGGCTGCTTGTACACACCGACGACATCGGACCAATGGTCCAGCCAATCACGCGACCTTCGACGACTTGTCTCGCCAGCGCCATCGGGGCTAACCCGCAGCCGGCCCGGCATCGCCTCATGCCGATTTTCGATCGGCATATTTTTCATTCGAGTAAATCGAAACGGCAATAAATTCGCCTACAGATTTTTCAACAAACCTCTTGTTCCATTACAAAAAATTACGTTGTATATTCACTCGCGGATTGCTTGTCAGGTTCCGGTATCGAGAACGTCGGCAAACTGTCCGGATTTGTACCACCCGGGTAATCGTTCGAACCCCGGGCCATGAAAAAGGCCAACGTCGAGAATCGCGCGCAAGTCCAGTATTTGCGCGGCGCAGCACGTGGCCAGGTTGAGCAAGCGCGTACCAACCCATGCCGCAGAGCATGGTTTGTTTCCCATTCGTTTATAAACAACAGGGCCTTCTAACATGCACGCCTTCACATAATTCCGCGCAAGCCTTTCCGGTAATTCATTCAAAACCGCCAGCCATTTCATTTCGCTGCGAAAAATCGGCGAGGGTCTACTATTGCCCACCGATTTCGACGCGCGATTAACCGTTTATTTCACCCTCGAAGGAATCGGCATGAGGATCACACTGCGTCAATTCCGGTATCTGCCGCTCGTCAGCGCCGTCGCGCTGGCACTCGCCGCCTGTGGCGGCGACGACGGCGGCTCCGGCTCGCCCGTCTCGTTCGGCGCCGCGAACAACCAGACCAGCAATGCCGCGCCGGCACCGGCCGTGGATCGCAGCACCAAGCCTGTCGAAATGCCCGATACGGTGGTGCCGGTCAACTACAAGCTCTGGTTCCGCCCGAACGATGCCCTGAACCAGTTCCAGGGCCGCGCCGACGTGGAGATCAACGTGCTGAAGCCGGTCAACGCGATCGTGGTGGCCGCGCACCGCCTGCAGTTCACCAACGGCAAGATCACGCTGCAGCCGGGCAACATCCCGCTGATCGCCACGCCGCAGGGCCAGGGTGACTACGTGCAGCTGCGCCCGGCGAGCGGCACCATCGCGCGCGGCAGCTACTCGCTGCACATGGAGTGGCAGGGCATCATCAACTTCGACTCGCACGGCGATCCGGCCCAGGGCACGGTCGGCAGTTGCGACAACGATCCTTATCCGGGCTGCTCGGCGGCCGAAGGCATGTTCCGCGTCGACCTGGTCGCCACCGACGGCACCACCAGCGGCGCGGTACTCACGCAGGGCGAATCGGACCTGTCGCGCCAATGGTTCCCGGGCTGGGACGAGCCGGCGTTCCGTCCGACCTACGAGCTGTCGGCCGAGGTGCCGCAATCCTGGAAGGTGGTGTCGAACGCGGCGGAGAAGCCCGCGGCCAACATCGGCGCCGGCTACAAGCTGGTCTCCTTCGAGAAGACCCCGCCGATGCCGTCCTACCTGGTGTTCTTCGGCGGCGGCAAGTTCGACACGCTCGAGGACGACTTCACCAGCCCGCTGCCCGACGGCCGCGGCATGCACCTGCGGATCTTCACGCCGCCGGGCATGAGCGAGTGGGCCAAGCCGGCGATGCAGGAAACCAAGCAGGCGCTCGACTACTACTACCGCTACACCGGCATTCCGCTGCCGCTGACGAAGTTCGACACAGTGGCTGCCAACGACAAGTTCAAGGATCAGAAGGACCTGAACTTCGGCGGCATGGAGAACTGGGGCTCGATTCTGGAATTCGCCGACGACATCCTGCCCAAGCCCGGCACGCCGATGTCGAACTACGGCCTGACGGTGCTGACGCACGAGGCCGCGCACCAATGGTTCGGCGACCTGGTCACGCTCGACTGGTGGGATGACGTCTGGCTCAACGAGTCCTTCGCAACCTACTTCGAGACGCGTACCAAGATCCAGTTCCATCCCGAGGTCTTCAACTGGGTGCAGGACATCAACGACAAGGCCCGCGTGATTCGCTCCGACATCGGACCGAAGGCCTTCCCGGTGCAGCCGAACTTCAATGCCTTCGGCTCGAACGACTTCGTGATCAATGCCGGCACCTTCGTCTACAACAAGGGCGGCCATGTGCTGAAGATGCTCGAGGGTTATCTCGGCGACGAGGTGATGCGCAAGGGTCTGCAGGAGTACTTGAACAAGTACGCGCTCGGCAATAGCACGCCGCAGCGGCTGTGGGATGCGTTGTCGGATGCGAGCGGCCAGAAGGTGGGCCCGATCGGCGACAGCTTCGTGCGCCAGACCGGCGTGCCGCTGCTCTCGCTCGACACGCAGTGCGACCTGACCAAGAACGAGAACATCGTGACGCTGAAACAGTCGCCGTTCCCGAACAAGAACGCCTATCCGGGCACGCAGTGGACCATCCCGGTGACGCTCGCCTACGGTGACGGCCTGATCAAGCGCACCACGCTGTCCTTCGGCGGCACGCAGACCCAGGTCCGCCTGCAAGGCTGTACCCCGGTGCTGGCGAATCCGAGCGGCTTCGACTACTACGTGACGAACTACAGCGACACCGCCTGGAGCGCGCTGCAACCGCAACTGGCACGCACCACCGATCCGGTGCTGCTGGCCAACCTGCGCAACGACACGACCCTGCTCGTCAACAACGGGCTCGCGCCGGCTTCGCGCAGCGCCTCGCTGACGGCGATCAGCCCGCCGGCCGCGATCATGCTGCGTCAGTTGCCGGCCACGGAATCGGTGGTTCGCGAGAGCCAGCCGGTGGTTCGCTTCCACGGCAAGTTCGCCGCTCGCCAGCGCACGCAGTAAGCATCCCGAGCCCAGTGCGGCGCGCCCAGGCGTGTCGCACCCGCGGCTCACCCGCCGGCGCGCGCCCGTCATTGCAGCAAGGACGGACGTGCGCCGGCATCCCTCCCTTCGTCATTCGCATTCCAAAGCGTTGTCGGTCGCGTGATGCACGCGTATCCCGATGCCGCCGACATCACGACCGCCTCGTCGACCTCACCCTCCCCCCGGTTCTCCGCCACTCGATCGCATCGAATGGGCTTGCGCAAAGCCCCGAACGGGTCCTGCCCGCCAAACTCGCTGAAGTGTCCGGCTTCCCGGCCGGGGTATGGTTATCCCCGACTGGCGCTATCTCCGTAACGAGATAGGATATCCGACAACAAAACGGCAAGCCGACAGTCAGCCGTCCGTAACGGTGCCCGGATGGACGGCGACTGGCGCATCCCGCGAGACCATCGCGGTGAAATGCCCTGTGGGTAAGAAGTATCAGAATGAAGAGTTCCCAGACTCGAGGGGGAGGCGGATCGATACGCGCGCCGCGCCGCGTGGCGGCATCGATTTCACTCCATGTTGTCTGACGACAGATGATTTAAGCCACAAGCCTGCTGACGTGCCCGTTTCCGCTACGGCCGCGCGCGCGACGACACGCCTGTCGCCTGCGCCGCCCGCGGTGTCCGGATGCGGCCGCGAGCACGCCGTGACCGTCCTCCGGACGTCGTCGCGCGGCCTCGCTCGCGCCGGCCGACCGGCCGACCGGCCGACCAGCCGACTGGCCGATGAAAAGGAGATGCCTCGATGCACTGACGATTCGCCCCGCTTCCCGCTGCCTCGCTGTCCTGATCATTCCAATGGAGACACCATGTTTTCGATAAAACAAACACGATCCGCCCTCGCCGTCAGCACTGCCCTCGCCGCCCTCTTGCTCGCCGCCTGCGGCGGGGAAACCAGCACCCCGCCCAGCGCCGGCTCGCCGGGCACGCCGGGCAATCCCGGCACGCCGTCGACGCTGGCCAGCTCCTTGCAGGGCATCGTCTACGGCACCGCCACCACGGCGGTGCCGAGCGGCGCGAACATCCCGATCACGATGATGGGCCAGATGCGCGCGTTGTTCGACAAGATCAAGGCGGCGCCCGATTTCACGCAGGTGGTGATGGACCTCGGCGACGGCAACCCGGTGCACGTGCTCGATACCAACACCGGCGACAAGTTCCTGCCGGGCAAGCTCGCGCTGGGCCTGTCGTGGATCCTGATCGACATGAAGTCGAAGAACGATCCGCAGTACGCGGACTATCTCGCGACCTACCAGAAGGTAACGTCGGCGATGATCCAGGGCACGCACGGTACGGATTACCTGTATGCGAACACGTCGTGGGGCGAGTATTACTACCTGGTTGCACTCAACAACTTCCAGGCGCACGGCATGCTCAATGAGGTGTTCAGCGATTCGATGCTGGCCACGCTGCAGCAGCGCCTGCTGTTCTGCGACATGTTCGGGCCGGACGCGAGCGGCAAGACCAATACCTGCCCGGCGGCCGGCACGCCGATCGACATCGCCTCGCTGAACACGGCGCAGAACTACTACGCGGTGTCCTATGGCATCGCCGGCCTGCGCCAGAAGCTCGGCTGGAGCAGCCCGGGCTTCTCGTCGAAGACGGACGCGACGGTGGCCACCATGAATGCGCGCGACGCCCTGCTCTACACGCTGACCAACCACATCCGCAACGACTCCTCCGGCGGCTTCTCCGACGAGGCCTCGAACACCAGCAAGACCTATTACGACCAGGCGCGTTTCGACCGCTACAGCACGCTGCTGATCGGCGAGGTGACCGAGCGCACCTTCGAGATGGGCAACGAGGCGAATCTCACGCCCGAGTTGAAGGGCTATCTGCGCAAGTCGGTCGACCTGATCCTGCCGCAGTTGAACACCGACGGCCAGGGCTTCAACTATGGCCGCTCGATCGGCCCTTACGGCGATTCGGCCTTCATGGAGGTGCTGACGGCGGCGGCCAACGCGGGCGTGCTGACCGACGACGAGAAGAAGGTCGCCTATGCCTTCATCTATCGCGCGGCGCTGCGCTTCGAGAACTTCTGGTACGACCCGACGCTGCCGACGCCCTCGGTCAACATGTGGGTCAAGGGACGCGGCACCGATACCTATCGCGGCAAGCCGCGCGTGATGGGGGAGAACTTCAGCCTGCTGCACCAATACATGTATGTGAACGCCTGGTGGAACAAGCTCGGCTTCGGCAGCACCGCGCCGCTCACCGACACGCAGTTCCAGTCGTGGCTCGATACCACCCAGCCGCATTACAAGCTGACCTGGTACAACCAGCCGACCGACACCGCGCATCCCTATAGCGCGGCGCTGGTGACGGTGCGCGACGGCAAGCGCGTGATCAACCTGAACCTGAGCCAGGCGCCCGACTACAACTCGTTCACGCCGTATTATCCGGTGCCGTTCTCGGACAAGCTGATCTACGGCACGACCGACCTCGCCTATGCGCTGCTGATCCCGCAGGTCAGCTACAACGGCAAGACCTACCAGCCGGTGACTTACTACAAGAACCTGAACGTGCAGGAGAGCAACGGCCAGGTGGTCGTGTCCTTCGACACGGCCAAGTTCCGGGTCGCCTCGAAGAACGCGGCCGCGTCCACCGATCTCGACCTGCAGACGCATACGGTGGTGACCTTCAGCCATGGCACGATCTCGCGCACCGATACGCTGAGCTCGGGCACGCTGACCGGCAACCTGTCGGTGGAGACCGACTACACGGCGTTCAACGACTTCTCGAACAGCACGGCGAATGCCGATGGCGTGTCGGTGTCCTACTCGAACGGCGCGGCGACCCACTACGCGACCACCGGCTTCGACAACTGCGCGTTGTCGGACTTCAGCACCGCGAACGGCACCACCAACCCGCTCTCGACCACGCCGATCGGGCAGTTGCATTCGAAGTTCGCCTGCACGACGCAAGCGTTCACGCTGGGGACCGGTCAGAGCAAGACGCTGAGCTGGACGCTGAAGTATGCGGATCCGGCGTAAGTGCCGCTGAACCAGCGGGCGGCCTGCCCCACCTGCTGGAAACAAAAGCCCCGCGCCGACCATGAAGTCAGGCGGGGCTTTTTCGCCTCCTTCATCATCTAGATCGACGAGACGGCCTCGCGATTCGAATGCACATGGAAACGGCAGACCTCGCCGAACCCGAGCCGCCGATACACGCCGAGCCCATCGGGCGAAGCTTGCAGCGCAGCCCGTCGCACGCCGTCCCGCTCGCGCGCCAGCGTCAGCGCCGCGTGCATCGCGGCCGACGCCAGGCCACGTCGACGCTGGTCCGACGCGGTACTGACATCGAACACATGCGCCACGTCATCGTCGATATAGAGCGCCGCCGTGCAGACCGCGCGCCCCTCGACTTCGCCGAGATAAAGCTTCAAGGGCTCGCTGCCGTCGAGCCCGAGCGCGGCGATCCGCGCATAGAAAGTCTCGATGCAGGGATCCGGCGGCACGAACAGCGCACCGATCAAGCCGGCGAAACGCGCGATATCGTCCCTACCGCTTATCGCGCGCAACACGAAATCCTCGGGATAGACCGGCGTCGGCAGCGTATCGAGCTCGGCCAGCATGCCGACGCTGGTCTCGTCGTAGCGGAAACCATTGGCATCGAGCATGCCGGCGATCCCCGCGCTGCCCGCGCTCTCGACGAACCACCAGGCAGCAGGCCGGCGCGCCTCGTTGAATCCGCGCGCGATGGTCTCGACCGTTTCCGCTCGCGCAAAACCCGTTGCATCGCCGATCACGAGATTGAAGGTATCGGAGCGCAGGCCGCTATCGATCACGAGCTGCCCGCCCAGGCTGCTCACACGCATCGCGCCGCCGATGCGGCACGGGAAATAGGCGTTCTTGCTGCGCATGCCGTCGATCAGCGTGGCAACCGATGCGTGATGATCGTGACGCCTGGAAGAAGCGGTGTATGTCATGGCCCTCTCGATTCGTTGTTATCGACCGCGAAACCGTTTCGACAAAACCGGCCGCGGCTTCGCTTATCATGTCGCGCCGGTGCCGGCCTGGGCCTGCCAGGAAGGCGGAAACCGGGATTTCAATATCATTCGGCCGCGTAGGATAACTGAAGGAATCATGGAAGGAAACATGAAGCGAAACTCACCCACCCGCCACGCTCCGATCCTCGCGATCGCCGCGGCGATATTGTCGAGCCTGAGCCTGGCCGCCTGCGTGGTCGAACCCGCCCAGCCGGTGGTCGTGCGCACCGCGCCGCCGCCGCCGCGCGTCGAGGTGGTGCCCGAGCCGCGCGTCGGTTATGCCTGGGAAGGCGGCCACTGGCGCTGGGTGCATGGCGCCTACGAATGGGAGCCGGGCCACTGGGAAGTGGTGCGCGTCGGCCATCATTGGGTGCGCGGCCACTGGGTCGAGCGCGGCCCGGGTTGGGTGTGGGTCGGCGGTCACTGGGACTGATCCGGCCGAGTGCGCGGGACGCTGTCGGCGCCCTCGCCTCGCCACCATGAAAAAGGCCGGCAGGACCGCGCAAGGCGATCCTGCCGGCCATCGCGAAGCCGCCCACGGGCGGCTTTCGCTTGATCAGCGTCCCAGCATCGGCAGCTTGAGGCCGGCCTCGCGCGCGGTTTCCTGCGCGAGTTCGTAGCCGGCATCGGCGTGACGCATCACGCCCGTGGCCGGATCATTGAACAGCACGCGGCCCAGGCGCTCCTTCGCCGCATCCGTGCCGTCGGCCACGATCACCACGCCCGAGTGCTGCGAGAAGCCCATGCCGACCCCGCCGCCATGGTGCAGCGACACCCACGACGCCCCGCCTGCCGTGTTCAGCAGCGCATTGAGCAGCGGCCAGTCGCTGACCGCGTCCGAGCCGTCCTTCATCGCTTCCGTCTCGCGGTTCGGGCTCGCCACCGAGCCCGTGTCGAGGTGGTCGCGCCCGATCACGATCGGCGCCTTCAGCTCGCCCTTGCGGACCATCTCGTTGAAGGCCTGCCCCAGGCGATAGCGATCCTTCACGCCCACCCAGCAGATCCGCGCCGGCAGCCCCTGGAAGGCGATCCGCTCGCGCGCCATGTCGAGCCAGTTGTGCAGGTGCGGATCGTCGGGGATCAGCTCCTTCACCTTCGCATCGGTCTTGTAGATATCCTCGGGATCGCCCGACAGCGCCACCCAGCGGAACGGCCCCTTGCCCTCGCAGAACAGCGGGCGGATATAGGCCGGCACGAAACCCGGGAAGTCGAAGGCGTTGTGCACGCCCATCTCCAGCGCCATCTGGCGGATGTTGTTGCCGTAGTCGAGCGTGGCCGCGCCGCGTTCCTGCAGCGTCAGCATCGCCTGCACCTGCCTGGCCATCGACTGCTTGGCCGGCTTCACGATGCTCTGCGGATCGACCTTGCGCGCCTCGTGCCATTGTTCGACGCTCCAGCCTTGCGGCAGGTAGCCGTTCACCGGGTCGTGCGCGCTGGTCTGGTCGGTCACGCAGTCCGGCGTGATGCCGCGCGCGACGATCTCGGCGAACAGGTCGGCCGCGTTGCCGAGCAGCCCGATCGAGACCGGCTTGCCGTTCGCCTTGGCCTCTTCCAGCATCGCCAGCGCCTCGTCGAGCGTCTTGGCCTTCTTGTCGACGTAGCGCGTCTTCAGGCGGAAATCGATGCGCGACTCGTCGCATTCCACGGCGATCATCGAGAAGCCGGCCATGGTGGCGGCCAGCGGCTGCGCGCCGCCCATCCCGCCCAGGCCGCCCGTGAGGATCCAGCGGCCGGAAGGATCGCCGTTGAAATGCTGGTTGGCCACCGAGAAGAAGGTCTCGTAGGTGCCCTGCACGATGCCCTGGCTGCCGATATAGATCCAGCTGCCGGCCGTCATCTGGCCGTACATCATCAAGCCCTTGCGGTCGAGCTCGTTGAAGTGATCCCAGTTGGCCCAATGCGGCACCAGGTTCGAATTCGCCAGCAGCACGCGCGGCGCGTCGGCGTGGGTGCGGAACACGCCCACCGGCTTGCCCGACTGGATCAGCAGCGTTTCGTTGTCCTCCAGGTCCTTCAGCGAGGCGAGGATCTGGTCGAAGCAGTCCCAGTTGCGTGCCGCGCGCCCGATGCCGCCATAGACCACCAGCGCATGCGGATGCTCGGCCACCTCGGGATCGAGATTGTTCTGGATCATCCGGTACGCCGCCTCGGCGAGCCAGGTCTTGCAGGTTTTCTCGCTGCCGCGCGGCGCGCGGATCACCCGCGTCGGATCGAGACGCGGATCGATGTGCTTGGGATGATTCATGACAGCCCTCGAAAGGAATAAAGCCGGATCGGCACGATCGGCTGCAGCGCAACCGGACAGGCACGAGTCTATCCGGCCAATGTTGTCTAGACAACTCGTTTTCAATAAAAAACGATGCTTCACGGCAGAACTCGGTATTTATCCCGATGCCGCAAAATCAGGCTCGAAACCCCGCAAGGACACAAACGCCAATTCACCGCACGAGCACAGTCGCGCGGCCAACTTGTCTAGACAAATCGAGGAGGAAAAAACGAAGCGCGCCACCGGCGGGCGCGCGATGAAACGGCAGGGAAACGCGGGGAAGGATGCGAAAAAAGCAGTGTGGAAAACCCGTGCTCAGACGCTGCCGGCCAGATGAAAACGCGAGGCCGGGTGCCACAGCTGCACCGAGGTGGCCACCGATTCGCCGACCCAGGTGCGCCGCCACATCATCAGGCAGGGCTCGCCGATCTCCATCGCGAGATGGCGGCGGATCGGCGCGTCGGGCTTGTTGGCGTAGATGCGGAAATCGGCGCGCTGGATCGGCGCGAGCTTCACCATGTAGCGGTTCGGCGTCTCGGCCGTGAAGTCCTGCTCGAGGTAATGCGGAAACACCAGCGGGTTCACGTAGCGATCCTCGTACTGGATCGGCTCGCCCTCCTCGTAATGCACGATCAGCGAGTGGAACACCGGCCCCTTCGACAGGTTCAGCGCGGCCAGCGCCTCCGGGTCCAGGCTGGTGTCGAGCGCGAGCACCTTGGCGGTATGACGATGCCCGCGCGAGACGATCTCGTCGGCGATGTTGCGGATGTCGAGCACGGTCGACTCGACGTCGCGCGGCGCCACGAAGGTGCCCGAGCCCTGCACGCGCTTGAGCACGCGCTCGCTGGTCAGCTCGCGCAGCGCGCGCGACACGGTCATGCGTGCCACGCCGAATTCCTTCACGAGTTCGGTCTCGGAGGGGATCATATCGCCGGGCTTCCAGGTGCCGTCCGCGATATGGCCGATCACATAGCGCTTGATCTGTTCGTAGGCGGGTGCCAGCTTGCGCGCGGCCCGGGGCTGCGTCGCGTCGTCCACTGCGTTTGTCGTCATCGTTATTCTCGACTTCCTTCGTGAGGGGCTATCGGCCCGGCCCCGCGCGCTCGGCTGCGTCAGCCGCCGATCGCGGCCGGCAGCACGTCGTTGGCCGAGGCCAGCGGGCCGCCCGCCGAAGGCGGCGCCGCATCGGCCACCAGGGTGCCGTCCACGGGCCGCACCTTGACCGGATCGGGCAGCGGCGGCGGCTCGCCATGGGCGATCAGGCCGAAGGCCAGCGTGATGTCGTCGGCCAGCGGGCGGTCGTCGCGATAGAACGCGACGTCGTGGCGGATGCGTGCGTAGAGCCGGTCCGTATAGGCCGCGCGCGGCGCCTCGACCGGCTGCAGGTCGTAGGCCTGGGCGGCGGCGAGCAATTCTATCCCAAGTATCCGGCAGCTATTTTCGATCACCGCCAGCGCCTTGAGCGCGGCCGGCGTGGCGTGACAGAGATGGTCCTCCTGCAGGCCCGAGGTGACGCCGCCGTCGAGGCTGGCGGGCGCGGCCTCGCGACGGTTCTGCGCGACCAGCGCGGCCGCCGTGTACTGCGCGATCATGAAGCCCGAGCGCGTGCCGCTGGCCTGCGCGAGAAAGGCCGGCAGGCCGCTGACCAGCGGATTGACGAGCCGGTCGACGCGCCGCTCGGCCATCGCCGCCACCTGGGCGACGGCGATCGTCAGGCTGTCCATCGCCAGCGCGATCGAGGCGCCCACCGCGTGCGCCTGCGAATAGACGCGCGGCGCCTCGGGCGTGCCGGTGACGATCGGGTTGTCGGTGGTCGAGGCCAGCTCGCGATTGACCACCTCGGCGGTGGCCGCCAGCACGTCGCGCGCGGCGCCGTGCACGTGCGGAATGGTGCGCATGCTGAGCGGATCCTGGGTATGCCGCCCCAACGCCGCGGCCAGCAGGCCGCTGCCGTCCAGGGCCGCGCGCATGCGCTCGCCCACGCGGGCCAGGCCCGGCGAGACGCGCAACGCCAGCGAATCGGCATCGAAGGCGGCCATCTGCCCGCCGAGGTTCTCGAAGCTCATCGAGGCAACCGCGTCGGCCCAGTCGAGCAGGCGCTCGGCGCGCCGCAGGGCCAGCGCGGCCAGCCCCGTCACGCAGGGCGTGCCGTTGACCAGGCTCAGGCCTTCCTTGGCCTCCAGCGAGAGCGGCGCGAGGCCGAGCCGTTGCAGCGCCTCGGCACCGCCCAGGCGCTCGCCGCGCCAGCGCACCTGTCCCGCGCCCACGCACACCAGCGCGATATGCGCCATGTGGCTCAGGTAGCCGACCGAGCCCATGGCGGGCACCTCGGGCAGGCAGTCGGCATCGAGCAGCGCCTCCAGCCGCTCGACCACCTCGGCGCGCACGCCCGAATGACCATGCGCGAAATTGTTGATCGCGGCCGCCATGATCGCGCGCGTCTCCTCGCGCCCGAGCGGCGCGCCCACGCCCACCGCGTGGCTCATCAGGATGTTGTGCGAGAGATCGTGCTGGTCGGCCGGCGACACCACCACGTCGCAGAGCGCGCCCACGCCGGTGTTCACGCCGTAGGCGCGGATCCCGCGCGCCACGATCTGCTCGACCAGGTGGCGGGCGGCGGCGATGCGCTCGCGCGCCTCGCCGGACAGGTGCAGCGGTTCCCCGGCGGCGACGGCGGCGATATCGCGCCAGTCCAGCGGGCGATCGGTACGGATGACGGCCATGGCGGTGTCCTGCGGATCAGACGAAAAACGATGTGGGTGAAAGGGCGGCCCCCGCTCGGGGCTCAGTTCGCGTTGCGGTCCTCGTGGCCCGACACGAAGCGGCGGAAGCGTTCCGACTTCTGCTCGCCGAACACCTCGTCGGGCGTGCCGTCGGAATCGACCTGCCCCTGGTGCAGGAACATCACGCGGTTCGACACGTGGCGCGCGAAACCCATCTCGTGCGTCACCACCAGCATGGTGCGGCCTTCGTCGGCCAGCGAGCGCATCACGCGCAGCACCTCGCCCACCAGTTCCGGGTCGAGCGCCGAGGTCGGCTCGTCGAACAGCATCACCTTGGGATGCATGGCCAGCGCGCGGGCGATCGCCACGCGCTGCTGCTGGCCGCCCGACAGATGCGCCGGATAATGGCCGCGCCGCTCGCCGAGCCCGACCTTGGCCAGCAGCGCCTCGGCCTCCTCGACGGCTTGCGCGCGGCTGCGCTTGAGCACGCGCATCGGCCCCTCGATCACGTTCTCGAGCACCGTCATGTGCGACCAGAGGTTGAAGTTCTGGAACACCATGCCGAGCTGCGAGCGCACCCGGTCGACCTGGCGGCGGTCGCCCGGCTGCAGCGTGCCGTCGCGGCGGCGCTTCATCTTCAGTTCCTCGCCGCCCAGCGTGACCGAGCCGTCGTCGGGAATCTCCAGCAGGTTCAGGCAGCGCAGGAAGGTGCTCTTGCCGGAGCCGCTCGCGCCGAGGATCGAGATCACGTCGCCCTCGTGCGCGTCGAGCGAGATGCCCTTGAGCACGTGGTGATCGCCGAACGACTTGTGGATGTTGTGGGCGGACAGCGCCACCGGCTTAGCGGATTGCATGCGTTTCTCCAGGATCAGGCAGGCGTTCAGGGCGCGGCGCGCCGCGTCTCGAGCGAGGCGACGGGCCGCGACACCACGGCGGGCGCGGTGCGCAGGTGGCGTGACAGGCGCGTCTCGAGGAAACCGAGCAGGCGCACCACGACGAAGTTCAGGAACAGGTAGATCAGCGCGGCGCAGACGAATACCTCGGTGGTGCGATAGGTCTGCTGGATGATCTGCTGCGCGACGCCGGTCACTTCCCAGACCGTCACCAGGCTGGCCAGCGCGGTGGACTTGACCAGCAGCACGGCCTCGGTCGAATAGGCCGGCAGGCACTGGCGCAGCGCGATCGGGCCGATCACCCGGCGCAGCAGCGAGAAGCCCGACAGGCCGATCGCGTAACCGGCCTCGATCTGCCCGACCGGCACCGCCATCAGCCCGCCGCGGATGATCTCGGCGGTGTAGCCGGCGGTGCAGAGCGCGAGCGAGAGCACCGCGCACACATAGGGCTCGCGCAGCACCGGCCACAGGAAGCTTTCGCGGATCACGCCGAACTCGCCGAGCCCGTAATAGACCAGGAACATCTGGATCAGCAGCGGCGAGCCGCGGAACACCAGGATGTAGGCGCGCGCGAAACGGTTCGGCAGCCAGTGGCGCGACACGCGCATCGCCACGATCACCAGGGACAGCAGCCCGCCGATCACCAGCGACAGGAAGAACAGGCCCAGCGTGGTCGGCACGGCGGCGATCAACTGCCGCAGGGTGTCGAGCAGGAACGGGAAATCGATATGCATGATGGGAGCCGTCCTGGGTCAGTTGCGGGCGAAGTTGCGCTTGAAGGAGCGGCCCACGTGCGCCTCGGCCTTGCCGAAGATGCGGTTCGAGGCGCCCGTCATCAGCAGGTACAGCACGCCGCCGGCGACGAAGAACAGGAAGTATTCGTGGGTGGAACCGGCCGCCACCTGGGTGGCGCGCAGCAGCTCGGCCAGGCCCGTCACCGAGATCAGCGCGGAATCCTTCAGGCTCAGTTGCCAGACGTTGCCCAGGCCCGGCAGCGCGAAGCGCAGCACCTGCGGGATCAGGATGCGGCGCGCGGCGGTCAGGCGCGGCATGCCGATCGCGCGCGCGGCCTCCAGCTCGCCGCGCGAGACGGCCAGCACCGCGGCGCGGTAGACCTCGGCCTGGTAGGCGCCGGAGATCATGCCCACCGCCACCGCGCCGATCGCGAACGGCGGTACGCCGACGAAGCCGTCGGCGCCGAACCACTGGCCGATGGTGGTGACCAGGCTCGAACCGCCGAAATAGAACAGGTAGATCACGAGCAGCTCGGGCACGCCGCGGAACACCGTGGTGTAGCAGTCGCCGAGCACGCGCAGCAGGCGAAAGCGCGAGAGCTTGGCGGCCGCCACCAGGCCGCCGAACACGGAGCCGATCAGCAAGGCGGACAAGGTCAGCACGATCGTCATCAGCGCGCCGAGCAGCAGCACGCTGCCCCAGCCTTCCGATCCGAAACCGAGCGTGGAGATGAGAGAGGACATGGCGACTACCCCAGGCAAAGCAGGCTACGCGGCAGGCGCGCGCAGCGACATCGGAGTGGCATCGCGCGCGCCGCCGGCGGCCAGGCGCGCGATGCCGCGAGAGCGCGCGAGGCTTACGGCGTCACGTCGGTCTTGAACCACTTCAGCGCGAGCTTCTTGATGGTGCCGTCGGCCTTGGCCGCGGTGATCGCCGAATCGAACTTCGCCTTCAGGTCGGTATCCGTCTTGCGGAACGCCAGGCCCTCGCCCGGGCCCCAGATCGGGCCGGCCACCACCGGGCCGGCGGGCACCACCTTGGTCTTGCCCTGGTTGGCCGTGTAGTAGGTGATGTCGTCGAAGGAGGCGTCGATGCGGCCGTTGGCGAGATCCAGGTCGCGCTCGGGCGCGCTCTTGTAGACGCGGATCGAGGCGACGTCCTTGAAGTTGTTGTTGACGAAGGCCGTGTAGATGGTGCCCGACTGCAGGCCGATGGTCTTGCCCTTCAGGGCGCGGCGCAGGTCCTCGACGGCCGGCGCGTTGCTGCGCGCGTCGTTGTCCAGGCGCAGCGCCGCCACGTTGGGGGCCGACTTCGGCAGGATCTTGGTGTCCGCCACCGCGAAGGTGGCCGGGGTGGCCGCATAGGGCTGCGAGAGCGCGAGGATCTTCTCGCGGTCCGGCGTGATCGAGATCGCATCCATCAGGACATCGAACTTGCCGGCCTGCAGGCCCGGGATCATGCCGTCCCAGTCCTGGGTGACGAGATTGCACTTGAGTTGCGCGTGCGCGCAGAGATTCTCGACCAGCTCGGGCTCGAAGCCGCCCAGCTTGCCGCCGGGCAGCGTCAGGTTCCACGGCGCATAGCTGCCGTCGAGCGCGATCGTCACCGTCTTCCAGTCCTTCGCCTGCGCGGCGCCTGCCATCATCGCGGATCCGAGAACCGCGCCGACCAGCAGCGAAACGAGACGGCTGTGCTTACTCTTCATGTCGACATTCCCCATGGGTTTGGAACTACCTGCCTAAGCTTAACGAGCGATCTTGTATAGACAAGCATGAGTCAACAAAATCACCTTGGCAAGCAATTTCGAGAAAACCGGCGGGGACCTAGGGCATACCCGGAGAAGCTTGTCCAATATGGCTTTCAGACGAATTCGCGTGGTCGATTCCGGTGCAGGATTTCGCCTTGGCGAGGCATGTTCGCCAAGCTGGGGCAAGTCATCTAGTCAACTGAACAAAGCTCGATACTGTTGCCCGAGCGGCCGACGCGCCGCGCGCGGCACGCGCCGGCCCGGTTGCACCGCTCATTGCAACCCGCGCGCGATCACGCGCTCGGCGAAGGCCTCGGCCACACGCGGCAAGGTCCGGCCGCGCCGCTTGACCAGCGCCACCGGCCGCACGAAGGCGGCATCCTCGATCGGCCGCGCCACCAGCTCGGGTTCGGCCAGCACCTCGCGCGCCGAGGCCGGCAGGATGGTCAGGCCCAGCCCGCCGCGCACCATCGCCACCGCCGTCATCATGTAGGTGGGCTCGCAGGCCAGCTCGGGCGTGCAACCCGCGCCGGCCAGCGCCGCGTCCACCACGGCGCGCACGCTGGTGCCGCGCGCGGTCAGCACCAGCGGCTCGGCCGCCACCTCGGCGGCGCTCACCCGGCGGCGCCTGGCCAGCGCGTGAGTGCGCGGGCAGATCACCACCAGCCGGTCCTCGCCGGCATGCAGCACCTCCAGCGTCGGATCGGCCGCCGCGCCGCCGGTCAGGCCCAGGTCCACCTCCTCGCCGCGCACCAGCGCCTCCACGCTGCTGGCCACCCCGTCGCGGATCTCGAAGCGCGCCTGCGGCACCTGCCGGCGGAAGTCGCGGATCAGCTCCGGCAAGGCGCTGGCGGCGAAGGTCGGCAGGCAGGCCAGGCGCACCGTGCCGGCGGTGCCGTCGCCGAGCGCGCGCGCGTCGCGCAGCACCCGTTCCATGTCGTCGAGCGAGCGCTGCAAGAGCGGCAGCAGCGCGCGGCCGGTCTGGGTCAGCGCCACGCTGCGGCTGTTGCGGTCGAACAGGCGCGCGCCGACGGTCTCCTCCAGGCGCCGGATCTGCACCGTCAGCGCCGGCTGCGAGAGGCTCAGCCGCGCAGCCGCGCGCGTGAAGTTGCCGGCCTGGGCGACGGTGACGAAGGCGCGCAATTCGCGAAGATTCAGATCCATAACGGTTCGTGATTGCTGCAATCAAATCATTTCAATTGTCTTATCGCGCTCCAAAACTTACGCTCGCCCTCACCAAAAGACAAGATCGGAGACACCATGATGCTGCCGTTACTGGGGCTCGCCACCATCGTCGTGCTGCTCGGCGCGATCCTCTCGAAACGCATGTCGCCGCTGGTCGCGCTGATCCTGGTGCCGATCGCGGCGGCCCTGCTCGGCGGCTTCGGCCTGCAGACCAGCGGCTTCGTGATCAACGGGCTGAAGAGCCTGGCGCCGGTGGTGGGCATGTTCGTGTTCGCGATCCTCTACTTCGGCGTGATCACCGACGCCGGCACGCTCGACCCGATCATCGACCGGATCCTGCGCGCGGTCGGCACGCGCCCCACCCGCATCGTGATGGGCACCACCCTGCTGGCCCTGCTGATCCACCTGGACGGCTCGGGCGCGGTCTGCTTCCTGGTGACGATCCCGGCCATGCTGCCGCTCTACGACCGGCTCGGCATGGACCGCCGGGTGCTGGCGGCGGCCGTCTCGATGGCTGCCGGCATCAACTTCCTGCCCTGGACCGGCCCGATGATCCGCGCCTCGGCCTCGCTGCACCTGCCGATCTCGGCGCTGTTCAATCCGCTGATCCCGGTGCAGGCGGTCGGCCTGGCCTTCGTGTTCGGCGCGGCCTGGTGGCTCGGCCGGCGCGAACAGCGGCGGCTCGGCGCGGGCCTGGCCGGCGGCGGCGCGATCCCGATGCCCGAGCGCGTGCTGACGGCCGACGAGCAGGCGCTGCGCCGCCCGCGGCTGTTCTGGTTCAACCTGGTGCTGACGGTGATCGTGCTCGGCACGATGGTGGTGATGGGCGAGAAGATCCCGCCCG
The DNA here is from genome assembly GCF_000959725.1 of Burkholderia gladioli. Lineage (NCBI taxonomy): Bacteria > Pseudomonadati > Pseudomonadota > Betaproteobacteria > Burkholderiales > Burkholderiaceae > Burkholderia > Burkholderia gladioli. The sequence continues at coordinate 3,611,449 of NZ_CP009323.1, read as the reverse complement.
CGCTGATGTTCATGGTCGGCTTCTGCATCGCGCTGCTGGTGAACTATCCCGATGTCGAGATGCAGCGCCGGCGCATCGACGCGCATGCGCGCGCCGCGCTGATGATGGCCGGCATCCTGCTGGCCGCCGGCGTGTTCACCGGCATCATGCAGGGCAGCGGCATGCTCAAGGCGATGGCCGCCGCCGCGGTCGGTTTCGTGCCGCCCTCGATGGCGGGCCATATCCCCGTCGCGCTGGGCCTGCTGTCGATGCCGCTGAGCCTGCTGTTCGATCCCGATTCCTTCTACTTCGGCGTGCTGCCGGTGATCGCCGAGGTGGCCGGCCAGCTCGGCGTGCCGGCCCTGCATGTCGGCCAGGCCGCCCTGCTCGGCCAGATGACCACCGGCTTCCCGGTCAGCCCGCTCACACCGGCCACCTTCCTGGTGGTCGGGCTGTGCGGCATCGAGCTGGCCGAGCACCAGAAATTCACCTTCCCGCTGCTGTTCGGCGCCTCGGTGGTGATGACGCTGGCCTGCGTCCTGTTCGGCGTGTTCGCCCTGTGAGGCGCGCCGCGATGGCCGTGGCAGCCGGCCGATACCGTCCAACCAAGTCGCGCAAGCGACCGGAATTCCCGTCATGACAGCTTCCGCATCCGCGTCTACCTCCGCCCCCTCCGCCCCGGCCGGCCGGCGCGTCCGGCTCGGCGCCGGCGCCGGCTACTCCGGCGACCGCATCGAGCCCGCCGTCGAGCTGGCCGAGCACGGCGCGCTCGACTACCTGGTGTTCGAATGCCTGGCCGAGCGCACCATCGCGATCGCGCAGCAGGCGCGGCGCGCCGTGCCCGCGCTCGGCTACGACCCGCTGCTCGGCGCGCGCATGCGCGCGGTGCTGCCGGCGGCGGCCGCGCGCGGCGTGAAGATCATCTCCAACATGGGCGCGGCCAATCCGCTGGCGGCCGCGCGCGAGACCGCGCGGATTGCCGCCGGGCTCGGCATCGCCGGGCTCAGGATCGCCGCCGTCAGCGGCGACGACGTGCTCGAGCCGGTGCTGCGCGGCGGCTTGCGTTTCGTCGAATCGGGCGAGGCGGTGGCCGACTATCGCGAGCGCATCGTCTCGGCCAATGCCTACCTCGGCGCCGAGCCGATCGTCGCGGCGCTGGCCGCCGGCGCCGATATCGTGCTGACCGGGCGCGTGGCCGACCCCGCCTTGTTCGCCGCGCCGCTGATCCACGAATTCGGCTGGCGCATGGACGACTGGGCCCGGCTCGGCCAGGCCACCGTGGTCGGCCATCTGCTCGAATGCGCGGGCCAGGTGACGGGCGGCTACTTCGCCGACCCGGGCTGGCTGGACGTGCCGGACCTGGCGCGGCTCGGCTTCCCGATCGGCGAGGTGGCCGAGGACGGCGCGGTGACGATCACCAAGCTGGCCCGCTCGGGCGGGCGCGTCAGCGCCGAGACCTGCAAGCAGCAACTGATCTACGAGATCCACGATCCGGCGCGCTACCTGCAGCCCGACGTGACGGCCGATTTCAGCCGCGTGACGGTGAGCGAGGAAGGCCCGGACCGGGTGCGCGTGACGGGCGGTGCCGGCCGCGCGCGGCCCGATACGCTGAAGGTGTCGGTGGCCTATGCCGACGGCCATATCGGCGAAGGCCAGATCTCCTACGGCGGCCCGGGCGCGCTGGCGCGCGCGCGGCTGGCCGGCGAGATCGTGCGCGAGCGGCTGAAGCTGACCGGCGTGGCGACCAGCGAATTACGCATCGACCTGATCGGCGTCGATTCGCTCTACGGCGCGACTGGCATCGACGAACGCGAGGCACACGACGCGCGCGGCGAGCCGGCCGAGCTGCGGCTGCGCGTGGCCGGCCGGTGCGCGACGGCCGCCGAGGCGGCGCGCATCGGTAACGAGGTCGAGACGCTCTATACCAACGGGCCGGCCGGCGGCGGCGGCGCGACCAAGGCGGTGCGCGAGGTGCTGGCGGTGCAGTCGGTGCTGCTGCCGCGCGAGCAAGTGCGGCCCGTATTCACGATGCTGGAGGTGGACGATGCAACTGCGTGAACTGGCGCATTCGCGCACCGGCGACAAGGGCAATACGCTGAACGTCTCGGTGATCTGCCGCGACGCGCGGGACTATGCGCACCTGCGCGAACACCTGAGCGCCGAGCGCGTGAAGGACTGGCTCGGCGCCTTCGTGCTGGGCGAGGTGGTACGCCACGAGCTGCCGATGCTGGCGGCCTTCAACTTCGTGCTCGGCGAGGCGCTGGGCGGCGGCGTGACGCGTTCGCTCGCGCTCGACGCGCATGGCAAGTCGGTCGGCTCGGTGCTGCTGGCCATCGAGGTGCCGGAGCCGCCGCGCGGCTGAACGACTGAGCTGCGCGCTCAGGAAATGGATCGCGGTGCGTGAGCCAGGGTCATGTTTTGTGCCAGGTCGTGGTTGACCCACAGGGTGGCCCCTTCCCGCTCGAGGATTTCGTCGACCCGATTCATCGAGGCGATCGATCCCAAGGCATCCGCGTTGAAGGCGGGAACGCATCTGCACTGGAAATTGCGGCGGTTGTGGGCCACGTCGCCGCTGAGCAGCACCACGCCGCTGTCCGGCAGGTTCACCATCAGCGAACAATGGCCGGGAGTATGACCGGGCGTCGAGATGATGCGAACGGCGCCGTCGCCGAACACGTCGTGATCGCCCTCGACGATCTCCGTGTCGTTGCCCAGCAGCGATGCATAGAGCTCGGGCTTGAATCCGAACGCACCGGGATCGGGGCCGAACATCGCCTCGTATTCGGCTTTCTGCGCGATCCATCTTGCCCGGCGAAACTGCCTGCAATTGCCCACGTGATCGTAGTGCGCGTGGGAAATGGCGAGTATCGCGATGTCGTCCGGATCCACGCCGATCTCGGCAAGCTGGGACTCGATGGTCCGGTTCACGCTGCCATGAATCCCGTGCGCGATGACTCTTCCTGCCGGCTCCTCGATCAGGTCGTCCTGCGTCCCGGTATCCCACAGCATCCATTGATCCCGATGCCGGATCAGATACGCGTTGCAGCTCAGCGTCATCGGCTTTCCGATATTGAAACCCGGCGAGTAGATCGACGCATCCTCGACCCGAGCGGTACCGCCGTCGAGAATATAGATGCGTTCGACCGATGCCCTGCTTTCCATCGAACACCTCCCGATATCAGGCAAATCTCACGGACAGCTCGCCCAGCCCCTCGATCGACGACACCACCTCGTCTCCGGCCGCGAGCCACCGACGCTGTTCGCGCGGACCCTTTTGCCCCCAGATCACGCCCGGCGGCGTACCCGTGAACACGATGTCGCCCGGCTCGATGCTCATGATGCTGGTCACGTAGCTGACGATCTTCCGGCAATCGAAAATCATGTCGGCGGTATTGCCGTCCTGCACCAGTTCGCCGTTCATCCAGGTGCGCAGCCGCAGCGCGTTCGGGTCCGGCACCCGGTCACGCGTCACCAGCCACGGACCGAGCGGGGCAAAACCGTCGGACATCTTGCCCGCCATGAACTGCGAGGTGATGTTCTGCAGCCCGCGCGCGCTGATGTCATTGCCGATCGCATAGCCGGCAAGCACGGAAAGGGCATCAGCCTCGGGTACGTCGCGGCATCGCTCGCCGAAGATCAGCACCAGCTCTGTCTCGTAGTCGAATTCGCGATCCATTCGCGTGGGCAGCATCACCTCGCCCCGATGGTGATTGAGGGCGTTCGCGTACTTGGCGAACAGCGGCGGCGCCTTGGGAACCGGCGTGCCTGTCTCGGCGGCATGCGCCTGGTAGTTGAAGCCCACGCAGACGATTTTTCGAGGCCGGGTGACGAGCGGTGCAAACACGACATCGGCCGCCTCCAGGCCTGCGTGGTCCCCTTCGGAGCGGACCCGCTCGACGATCGCGCGAACCTGGTCCGCCAGGCCATTCTGGAGCAGGTCGTCCATATCCGCGGGCGCCGGCAGGTTCAGCTCGCGGCCCGCGCGCGTGATGTTCACGATCCTGCCGTCGATCTCCGCGCCGAGCGCCAACGCGCCGTCGACACGCAGATTGGCCAGCCTCAGGTCGAGCGCGCCGACCTTGGCGCCATTTCCAGCGATACCCATGTGCAATCCTCGAACAAGTGCGATGAATGGGGAGCCGCATGACGACGCATGGGGATTTCTCGAAACCGCCCGGCGCGCCGCCACTCTCCTTTGGTGGATTATATCTACGATAGGAGAATTATCAAGGGGACATGATCGGACCGGATTCGTCTTGTTCCGGATCGACCTGGCCGGCGCTCAATTGAAACTTTCTCCCATAGTGGAAGATAATGATCGGCCCTGTAGACTGACACGATGGCCTTGAAAAACGATCGCTCATCCGTCCCTAACGCGAATGCCGATGCATCGAGCGAAGCGGACGAACTCTCCGAAGCCTTCGGCGCCCGGGTGCGCAAGCTCCGTGCCGCCGCCGGGATGACCCTGGAGCAGTTGTCGGATCGTTCAGGCGTGAGCCGCGCCATGCTGTCCAAGGTCGAACGCGGAGAAAAGAGCCCGACCATCGGCATCGCGACCCGCATCGCCCAGAGCCTGCGCACCTCGCTGACGGAACTGGTGGGGGGAAGCGCCTCGAAAGGCGCCACGGTGTTGATGCGCAGGGCCGCCCGTCCGATCTTCCGGGATCCCGAAAACGGTTTCGAGCGGCATATCGTGTCGCCGGCCACTGGCGGTGGACGTGTCGAACTCGTCTATCACCATCTCCCGCCCGGCGTGTCCACCGACCGCCTTCCCGCCTATCCCGAAGGAACCGAAAAGCAGATCGTGGTGACGATCGGCCATCTCGTGGTCGACTTCTTCGACGCCAGGGAGTACCTCGGCCCCGGCGATTCGCTGTTCTTCCAGGCGAACGTCGATCATGCCTTCGTCAACCAGACCGACGAGCCCTGCGGCTACTACATGGTCATATCGCGACGCGATTGAGATCGGAAGACGACGCGACGGACGGTGCGCCGGCCCATCGCCGAAGCGGGTAGCCAACCGCCTTCTCCCCGTGCGGCGCATCCGGCCAGACGCGAACTTCGGATGCGCGCCCGGCGTGCCGAACGCTCGGCAGACCGAACGAATCGGCCTCAGGCCGCCCTCGCCTCAGGCCGCCCTCGCCTCAGCCCGCCCTCGCCTCAGCCCGCCCTCGCCTCGCGCCGCACAGCCTGCGGCGGCACCCCGAAGCCGCGCACGAAGGCCTCGCGCAGATGGCGCCGGTCGCGAAAGCCGGTCTCGCGCGCGATCACCTCCAGCGAATGCGTGCCGCGCTCGATCATCAGGCGCGCCGCCTCCAGGCGCAGGCCCTCGATCGCCTTGGCCGGCGACTGCCCCGTCTCGCTGGTGAACACGCGGCTGAACTGGCGCGGACTCAGGTTCGCCGCGGCGGCCAGCTCATCCACCGAGACGGCGCGATCGAGATGCTGCCGCGCGTAGTTGAGCGCGTTCTGGATGCGATCGGACTTGGGTGCGAGCTCGAGCATCTCCGAATGCTGCGACTGGCCGCCCGAGCGGCGCTGGTGCATCACCAGCTTGTGCGCGACGCTGCGCGCCACCTCGGCGCCGAGATCGTGCTCGACCATCGCCAGCGCCAGGTCGAGGCCGGCCGTCATGCCCGCCGAGGTCCAGACCGGGCCGTCGACGATGTAGATGCGATCGTCCTCGACCTGTACCGCCGGATGCTGCTGCCCCAGTGCGCGCGCATAGGCCCAGTGCGTGGTGGCGCGCCGGCCGTCGAGCAGCCCCGCCTCGGCCAGCATGAAGCCGCCGGTGCAGATTCCGGCCACGCGCCGCGCGCGCAGGCCGGAGCGGCGCAGGAAGGCCAGCAGCGGCCCGGGCGCCGGCACCGCCAGCGGATCGATCACGCCGGCCACGATCCAGGTGTCGACGCCCGCGCGCGGCGACACCGCGCGCGTTTCCACCTGCATGCCCAGCGAGGAGCGTTGCGGGCCGCCCTCGATCGAATAGTTGTCGACCGCGTAGAAAGGCTCGCCGGCGGCCTGGTTGGCCACCTCGAAGATGGTCTGGGTGGCCAGCGCCATCATCTGGAAGCCGTCGCAGAGCAGGTACCCGATTCGATGCATGGCCGTCTCCCGGCGTCGATGTCATGAAAGATGTATTTATACACGATTCAAGACATGGCCGTGGCAAAGCGCTTCGGCCGTGCGAAGCGCAGCCGCGCGGCCGCGATACCGCTGGAACGGAACATCCTTAGCTGAAAAACTTGGTTGGATCGCCGGCGCGCGGCCGCGACCATATCGGGTTGCTTCATATCGGATCAAGGAACACGGATGACCGCCCCCCTGCCCCGCTTCGGCGTCTGGGCGCTCGTGCACGGCTCGCGCGCGGCGCTGCAGGACCCCGACGAACCCTATGACGCCTCCTGGGCACGCAACAAGGCGCTGGTGCTCGAGGCCGAACGGCTCGGCTACGACTCGGTGCTGGTCGCCCAGCACACCGTCAACCCGCACCAGCCCTCGCTCGACCAGCTCGAGGCCTGGACCGCCTCGGCCGCGCTCGCGGCGCTCACCGAGCGCATCGAGATCATCGCGGCCATCAAGCCCTACCTCTATCACCCGGTGGTGCTGGCCAAGATGGCGCAGCAGATCGAGCTGATCAGCGGCGGGCGCTTCGCCATCAACCTGGTCAATGCCTGGAACCGGCCGGAGCTGGAGCGCGCCGGCATCGGCTTCGCCGAGCACGATGCGCGTTACGCCTATGGCCGTGAATGGATCACCGTGGTCGAGGCGCTGCTGCGCGGCGAAACCGTGCGCTTCGCCGGCGAGCATTTCCGCATCGACGACTACGCGCTGCGGCCGACCGATCCCTATCGGGCGCGGCCGCGCATCTACGTGGGCGGGGAATCGGAGCCGGCGCGCGCGCTGGTGGCCGACAAGGGCGATGTCTGGTTCATCAACGGCCAGCCGCTGGAAGCCGTCGAGGCGCTGATCGCCGACGTGGGGGCGCGCTCGCGCCCGGGCGCGGCGGCGCCGCTGCGCTTCGGGCTGTCCGCCTTCGTGATCGCGCGCGATAGCGCGGCGCGGGCCGAGGCGCACCTCGCGCATCTGTTCGCGCTCGCCGAGCGCGACAAACCCTTGCGCGAGCAACAGAAGGCCAACATCGACCCGAACGCGGTGATGTTCCGCACCTTCGCGCAATCGGCGCGCGTCGGCTCGAACGGCGGCACCGCCGCGGGGCTGGTGGGCAGCCACGACCAGGTGGCCGAGCGCATCGTGGCCTTCCATCGCGCCGGCATCGAACTGTTCATGCTGCAGTTCCAGCCCTTCGAGGCCGACATGCGCGACTTCGCCGAGCAGGTGGTGCCGCGCGTGCGCTGGCTGCTGGCACGCTAGCTTCGGGCGCCCGGCCAAGCCGCCGCCGGGCGACGGCGGACTCGGGCGGCGCCCCGTCTCAGAACGGGTTGGCGATCTTGCCGGTGGGCGCCGGCGGCTCGTCGGCCAATTTGGCCGGCAGGTCGGGTACGGCCTTGAGCGTATCGACGATGCTGGCCAGCGCGGCCAGCAGCGCCTGCGCCCGCTTGAGCCCTTCCTGGTCGCGCGCGATCTCGAGATCGCCGCTGATCTGGATGCGCGACGGATCGTTGCTGACCGTCAGCGCGTCGCCGGCGATGGTGACGACGGTGCTGTCGTCGGCAAATGCGGTGAAATTCGCTTTAGACACCGGACAACCCTCCTGGCTTGTTATCCTTCAAACGTTCCGGCACGCCGGGGAAACGCAACCCGCTGGCGGCCTCCAGTTGATGCACGGTCACGATATCGTACCGTTTCGCGTCGCTGTTCTTCACCACGATCGCGAAGGCCATGTTCCGCGACGGCAGGTAGACCAGCTTGAAGATCTCGGTCGGCACGATCACGCGGCTCTCGCCGATGGTCTGCAGTTCGCTGCCATGGAACATCGGGCCCGTCACCACATAGGCCTCGCCGTCGCGCACCGCCATCGCGCGCACCGCCTGCTCGACGCGCGCCCACAGCCGGCGGTTGTTCTGCGGATTCTGCGGGATCATGTTCGCCAGCGAGAAGGACTCGGCCATCGCCTGCGGGTTCCAGCGGTCGCCGGCCGGGCTCATGTGGCCGCGGTCGAAACCGCTGCGGCGATAGTCGGCCAGCGTCGCGCCCTCGCCGGCCGGCAGGCGCCGCTCGGCGAAGAAGCGATTGGTGCGGACCTCGTCCTTCGCTTCGGCCAGGTGCGCGGCGCTCAGGTGCTCGGCCGACCACAGCGGCGTGTGGGTGATGCCCGAGTGCAGCACGGCGAAGTCCGAATAGCAGATCAGCCGGGCCTGCCGGACCATCTTCGGGTTGGTGAGTTCGGGCTCCAGGCCGGCGGGAGAGAATTGCGGACACGACGAAGCGAATGCCGTCGCGGAGATCGACAACGCGCAGAGCGCGGCGAACCATTTCATGTGCGTCTTTTTTCGGGAAAAAAGGGCGCATTGTAATGGAGGGCCCAGGCGGCGCGAAACCGGCGGCCCGGGCCCTTGTGTTGCAAGATGTATCGCGCCGTCAATCGGCGCGGAGGTCGGCCCGCAGGTCGGCGCGGCGAATCCAGCGCAGCAGCTCGCCGCCGCCCGAGAAGTAGTCGATCCTCAGCCAGTCGCCCTCGCGCGCGAGCACGGCGGCGACGTCGCCCTTCACCAGCCAGGCACGCGTGACGGCCTGCATGCCCGGCGCCGAATAGAGTGGCGCGCGCGGGCTCGCGACCGTGACGAAGCCGCGCCAGTCGCGCGCCTCGCCCAGGCTCAAGGTATCGCCCACGGCGATGGTGGGCACGTCGCAGTTCGGCAGATCGCCGAGCGCCTGCACCGTCCATGCGCCCCGCGCGTCCCGCTGCATCACGATGTGGCCGCCGCGCTCGCCCGCGAAGCCGGTGGCGAAATCGAGGCGGCCATGTTCGTCCGGCCGGCCCGTCATCAGGAAACGGCAGGTCGGGTCGCGATCGGGATTGCTGGCCGCCGGCGCGGTGGAAGGATTGTCGAACCAGCCCGTCACGAGGCCGTGGTCGACCGCGAGCCGCAGGCTGCGATAGTCGAGCTGCGCGCCGGGCAGGCTGCGCAACGCGTAGATGCCGGCGCGCGGTTCGCCGCCGGCGCGGGCGGCCGTGCTGCCCGCCAGGGCCAGGGCCGCGGCGAGGACGATGAAGATGCGCTTCACTGGATGGTTCTCCTGCTCTCCCGTTCGGCCGGGCCGCTGCCGGCCCGTGCGTCAAAACGTTTACAATACGACCCCTGCCTGACCTCACCTCGCACGCGCTTCATGACCACTGCCGACCTCACCGACGATCTCCCGCCCCTCCACGAAGACACCCTCTGGCGCGACAACGGCTGGACCGCCCGCGTGATCAAGAACGAGGACGACGACGGCTGGGCGGTGGAGATGATCAAGGACGGCGAGGCCGAGCCGGCGCTGGTCGGCCCCTGGACCATGGGCCGCGACAAGAAGAATCCGAAGCCGCTCGACGCCAATGCGTTCCGCACCCTGGTCAAGACCGCCTCGGAAGTCCTGCGCCGCCACGAGCAGCAGCGCGAGGCGATGCTGCACAAGGAAGTCACGGTGTGGACCGACGAGCGCAGCGTGTCCGTCACGCTCGACATCGTGCCCGACGAGGACCAGCCCTACGCCATCCTGAAGGCCTTCGACGAGAGCGGCGAGCAGTTGGGCCAGGCCACCGTGCAAGCCGGCTTCCGCCTCGACAAGGCCAGCGCGACGCGCTGGATCGCGCGCGACTTCGAACGTCCCGACTGAACCCGCCGCCCTCGTCGATTCCGCTTCAATCCTTCAAGGCATCCTGCAGGGCCTTTTTCTCGGCGCGGCGCGCGGGCGTCGCGTTCTCGCGCGCCGCGCGTGCCTTCAGGAAGGCCTGTTCGTCATACACGCATCCGGCCGCGTAATGGCCTTCGTCGATCGTGAAGGCCCGCAAGGCGTGATCCGCGTCGAGGTCCTTGCGCACGATCGCGTCCTGACCCATCCGCAGCTCGACGCGTAGCCCCTCGCGCGGCACCATCGCCAGCAGGTCCTCGACCGGATGCGCCGAGGCCACCACCAGGAACACCGCGCTGCGGCTGTTCAGCAGCACCGTGTCCGAGCTCACGCCGAGCGTGCTCAGCGCCGGGTCCACCTTCCACGCCACGCCGGGCGCGCCGCCGAGCGTCGTCGCCGAAGGCAGGCCGACCGCGTGCCGGTCGACCTGCTCGTTGAAGGCGGCCAGCCGATCGAAGGAGACGCGGCACTGCACGATCTCGCCGAGCAGCTTGCGCGAATCGGCGGCCGTGGTGACCCCGGTGGCCGTGGCGGCATGCACCGGCGCGGCCAGGCCCTGGGCCAGCGCGATGCCGGCCAGCAGCGCGGCCAGGCGCGGCTTGATCGACGCGCCCATCATTTCACCACGCAATCGGTCAGCGACAGGTAATCGGTGTGCAGGGTGTAGCCGATCGAGCAGATCGCATTGAATTTCGCCCCCACCGGCAGCGCGTCGAGCTTGCGCGCCTCGGCGTCGTCGAAGCCGCTCAGGCGCGCGAGTTCCTCGTCGGGCTGGGACGGGTCGCCCGCCGACAGGATATTGCCGCCCACCAGCGCCTGCGAATGCTCGACCACCACCGCGCTGAAGCGGATCCGCTTGTCGTCGCCGAACTCGGGCAGGCCCGACACCATGTTGTCGTTCTTCGCGTAACGCGAGTACAGCTCGATCAGGCGCACCTTCTTGACGACAGGGGCGGCGTGCGCGACGGGCAGCGCCATCGCCAGGGAAGCGGCCAGCATCGCGCCGGCCGAGACGAGTCGGATTCTCTTTGCAAGCATGCTTGTTCTCTCAGCGTCGGGGTTGTTGTTCTACGCGCCGGCGTCCAGCGGCATGCGGCGCGACGCGTAATGTATCAGAAGGACAAGACATCCATGACCACGCGCCGGCGCCCGCGAACCCGTTGCGCGAGCAAGCAGAAAACGAAACGCGCGACATGCCGTGGGGCATGTCGCGCGTTTCGACGAGGCGACCGGGAAACGGCGGCGCGGCCCGCGCCGCGCCGGTTCAGCAGCCGGTATTCCTCACCCGCTCGACCTCGAGCCCGAACCAGGGGCGCAGGCGCGTGCCGAGCACGTTGCCGGCGAACGCGCAGACCAGCCACAACCAGCCGTGCAGGCTGCCCGAGACGATCCCGCTGAAGTAGGCGCCGATGTTGCAGCCATAGGCCAGGCGCGCGCCGTAGCCGAGCAGCAGGCCGCCCACCACGGCCGCCAGCAGCGAGCGCCGCGGGATGCGCCAGACCGGCGCGTAGCGGCCGGCCAGCGCGGCGGCGGCCATCGCGCCGAGGATGATGCCGATGTCCATCACGGTGGTCACGTCGTGGCTGGCCGGCGCCGACAGCGCGGCCGCGTTCGGGCCCGCGAGCCAGTACTTCCAGCTCGCCACGTCGAGGCCGAGCGAGGCGAAACCCTTGGC